>CAZEWK010000045.1:0-94374 GCA_964515905.1 uncultured Rhodospirillaceae bacterium
GACCGAAGTCTACCACCCGGAAAGCACGGCATGATCCCAACATTGGGCCCTAAATCCTATAGTCGTTGTCCTCTGAGATGAAACATGGCTGAACAGCATCTAAAGCTAAACATTCAGCAAGCAATAGACCTCGCTGTGCAACACCACAATGAGGGCCGTCTGTCCCTGGCGGAAGATATCTATCAAAAGATATTACAAAGTGACTCCAATCAGCCTGTAGCTGTACATATGCTGGGTGTACTTGCGCACCAAGTTGGTAAGAATGGTAAAGCAGTCGATCTAATCACCAAGGCCCTCGGCCTCAATCCCGAGTACGCCGAGGCGCACAACAACCTTGGTATTGTGTTGCACTCACTTGGCAAATGTGATGAGGCTGTTGCTAGCTACCAAAAGGCGCTCGACCTCAAGCCTAATTTTGCTGAGGCGCATAATAATCTGAGCGTTTCATTTAGGGAGCTTGGCAAGTTAGATGATGCCGAAGCTAGTTGCCGCAGGGCACTTGACTTTAATCCCGATTACGCTGAGGCACACTACAACCTCGGTAATGCTCTAAAGTATCTGGGTCGACCGGAGGAGGCCATCACCTGTTACCGGATGGCGATAGGAATCAAGTCCGATTACGCTGAGGCGTACAATAATCTTGGTGTTTTGCTTTTTGACCTTGGTAGACTGGAGGATTCACAAACCAGTTACGAAAAGGCTCTTGATATTAGGCCTGATTACGTGGAAGCACACAACAACCTTGGCGTTGTACTCCGTGTGCTTGGTAAACTGGATGATGCTATTGCCAGTAGCCATAAGGCGCTTGCTATCATGTCTACTCATATAGGGGCACTTAGTAATCTTGGAACGATTCTGTATGAGATGGGAAAGTTTGATGAAGCCCTAAAGATATTTGAATCCATAGATGCACCAGTATGCAGTGCCCGCGCCCTGGAGTGCTTATTTGCGCTTGGAGAATAC
The DNA here is from genome assembly GCA_964515905.1 of uncultured Rhodospirillaceae bacterium. GTDB lineage: Bacteria > Pseudomonadota > Alphaproteobacteria > UBA7887 > UBA7887. The sequence goes on from CAZEWK010000045.1 coordinate 964, forward strand.
GATAAATTTTATGAGATACAACACTTATCAGCGGAAAAATACAAAACCAACATTCGCGCTGCTGCAATAAGCGCCTTCGCATCCCAACAGCTTAAACGAGAGGACCCTCATCTGTTTTGCAAAGAACCAATGAATTTTATCCGCTTATACGAGAGCCTAGATGTTGTTAAGGATAGCGAGACGTTTCGGCATGACCTTATCGATGAACTCAGCAACAAACACACTGTTTGGGAGCCCTTTGGGAAAACAACTAAGCAAGGTTTCCAAACTATTACTAGTATTCATTTGTTTGACAATCCGAGAGGGCGACTGGCCGAACTGAATCAACTTGTTAAAGACAGAATAGAGAAATATCGAATCGAGTTTTCAGCTGAGGATTGCGGTTTAATCAAATGGTTCCCAAATAAATTATCGCTCAAGGCCTGGTTGGTTCGTCTTCTTAAAGAAGGTCATCAAACCGAGCACATACACCATGCCGGCTGGATTAGCGGTGTTTTTTATCTGCAAGTGCCAAAATATACTAATCAGGAAGAGGGCTGCATTGAATTGGGTCTGTGGGGATACGACTATCCGTTGTTGAACAAAAATTATCCCAGAAAGCGATATTATCCTAAAAATGGGGACATAATTTTGTTTCCCTCTTCCCTATTTCACCGAACGATCCCCTTTCATTCCAATGAAGAACGACTGAGTATTGCTTTTGACCTGATCCCAACTTGAATTTGGTAAGATATACAATCATCATGAAGTCGCTGATTACTTTGGTTAATCTGTATAGATTCCGGCGATTAGCCTCGTTAACGCTCAGTTTGATTGATTAATCGGGAAGGGAATATGGAAATTGGTGATGCTTTTGCATCCGCCTTAAAATTGGTTGTTCATTTCGAGAGCAACCTAGTGGAAATTGTTACACTTTCATTTCGCGTAAGTTTTTTGGCGGTTGGAGTCGCAAGTCTTATCGGATTTCCAATAGGCGCACTACTCGCTGTGTTTAAATTTCCGGGTCGGTCACTTCTTGTTGTGCTTCTTAATGCAATGATGGGCCTTCCGCCTGTAGTAATAGGACTAGTTGTATATTTAATATTGTCGCGATCCGGACCCCTTGGAACTTTGGGGTTACTTTATTCGCCTACTGCTATGGTTGTTGCACAAGTATGTTTAATTACACCCATTATCGCAGCACTAACACGACAGGCTACGGAGGACTTATGGCTTGAGTACTCAGAACAACTCAAGTCACTTGGCGTTGGGCCGTGGCAATCCGTAAATACTCTGCTTTGGGATAGTCGATTCAGTTTAGTTACTATAATTTTAGCTGGTTTCGGGCGGGCAAGTGCTGAGGTGGGCGCGGTAATGATTGTCGGTGGCAACATCGATCATGTCACTAGGGTGATGACGACGGCAATTGCCCTGGAGACTAGTAAGGGAGACTTAGCGTTGGCTCTTGGTCTGGGCATAATTCTTCTCGGGCTAGCATTAAGTGTAAATGCGGCGGCATTCCTGATTAATGAAACGGCAAAGAAGCGGTATGGATAGTTCTACAAACTTAAACTGTTCCAAGCGGGAAAAGAGCGAAGCTGTGTCCATTTTACCACTCAAATTAAAAGATGTGTCTTTGCGGGTCGACGGGATGCGTCTAATCAAGGACCTAAATGTTGAATTCTCATCTTCTTCCTTGACCATTGTGTTAGGACCTAATGGAGCAGGGAAAAGTTTACTTCTCCGACTATGCCATGGCTTAATTACTCCGTCACAGGGCACTATTGAATGGGGTGGAAAAAATAATGCCTCTGCAAGAGCTTACCAAGCCATGGTTTTCCAGCGTCCGATAATGCTTAGACGCAGTGTGTTTGCTAATCTTGATTATGGTCTAAAAAGACGAAGGATAAAAAAGTTGGAGCGAGCTAAAACCGTCGAATCAGTGCTGCAGCAGACCGGTTTGTCTCGGCTTGCCAGGGTGCCAGCGCGGCGTTTGTCGGTTGGGGAACAGCAGCGATTAGCAGTCGCCCGAGCCTGGTGTCTCGCTCCCGAAGTCTTGTTTTTGGATGAGCCTACTGCGGCTTTAGACCCTGCCGCCACTCATTCGTTAGAAAAAATTATTCTTGAAATCAAAAAGGCTGGTACAAAAATCATTATGTCCACTCATGATCTTGGACAGGCCAAGCGGCTCGCCGATGAAATAATATTTTTATATCGGGGACGTCTTCTCGAAAGAGCTGATGCCAATCAATTCTTTGATAAGCCAAAAAATGACTTGGCACAATCTTTTATGCGTGGTGAACTTTTGTGGTGGAATCGGCAGGAATTGAAGCCGCCAGACAAACTGAACAAAGCTAAGGGAATATGAGATGCATGTAGCCTCTTTAAAATATTTCCTGCCATGGGCAGCAATTTTTTATGTGCTTTCGCTTTGTATTAATCATCAGGCTTTGGCTTTGGAGCGATTTATCGTTATTGCGTCGACAACTTCTACCCTTAATTCTGGCCTCTTTAAGAAGGTATTACCCTTGTTCACTCGTGAAACCGGCATAACGGTTCGTGTTGTAGGTGTAGGGACAGGTCAGGCTATTGAAATTGCAAAGCGAGGAGACGCGGACGTGTTGTTTGTTCATCATGAGAAATCCGAATTAGATTTCATTAGCGATGGGTTTGGAGTTAAGCGTTACGAAGTAATGTACAACGATTTTGTCATAGTGGGCCCAATGAATGATCCAGCAGATGTAAAGACCGCAAAAAAAGTGACTACTGCATACCAAAAACTTCTTTCCGGTAAGTCAATATTTGTATCTCGCGGTGATAATAGTGGGACACATAAAAAGAGCCTCGAATTTTGGAAACAGGCGACTGGAGGTGAGACCGGTCCTACAAAATACAGTTGGTACAGGGAAGTAGGAGCCGGAATGGGAGCCACGTTGAATATAACGCAAGAAATGAAAGGTTACACATTAACGGACAGAGCAACATGGGAATCATTTCAGAATAAAGGGCCGTTATCTATCCTTTTCGAGGGAGACCCGCGGATGCGTAATCCATATAGTATCATTATGGTTAACCCGCATCGCCATAAACATATTAAGGTTGGCTTGGCGTCCACCTTTATAACATGGATGGTTTCAAGTGAAGGACAGAGTGCGATCAATAGTTTCAAAATCAATGGAAAGCAAACATTCATTGCAAACGCCAAAGCTAACAATTAGGTGAGTGGTCTAAAGAAAGTATGGATCAGTAGTCGTTCTAGATGTCATGTTTGGTGAAGCCCGTACAAGTAATTGTTTTTGTAAACGACTAATACGGGCCCACCTATTATTTAACACTGCATCACGTTATATGAGCGCCCTTAGTTTCAACGTAAACGGCGTATAGTGACTGGCTTCCGGTCATAAATAAACGATTCCTCTTGGTCCCCCCAAAACAGACGTTTGAGCAAATTTCAGGTAAACGAATTTGTCCGATACGATCACCATTTGGAGCAAATATGTGTACACCGTCATATCCATCCCCTACCCAACCGGCCGATGCCCATATATTTCCGTCTTCATCAGCACGAATTCCATCCGCAAAACCATACTTTCCATCAAGTTCCATGCTTGTAAATTCGCGACCATTGGTAAGTTTGTCGCGATTTACGTCCCATGCTTTAATATTTGGTTTGGTATCGTAATGTGAAGCACCAGTGTCAGCTACGTACATGATTTTGTAGTCGTTTGAGAAACACAAGCCGTTCGGTTTAAATATCTCGTCAGTAACCATGGTGACTTTGCCAGTGTTGCCATCAATTCTATAAACTGCTTCTTTTCGAAGTGGTTGCGGAGAACCAGTATTTAAGCGATGACCCTCATAATTCATCAGAGAACCATATCCAGGGTCTGTAAACCAAATTGACCCATCATTGGGGTGAACAACTGCGTCATTGGGCGCATTGTATTCGCCACCTTCGAAGTTATCCGTAAGTACGGTAATTGATCCATCGTATTCATAACGAACTACACGCCGATTTCCATGTTCACAACTAATTTGGCGACCTTGATAGTCGAAAGTATTTCCATTGGAATTACCAGAAGGATACCGAAACATTTTCGAAACATGACCGTCTTCTTCAATCCAGCGAAGTTGCATGTTCTCGGGTATGTCACTCCATATAAGATACCGACCTACCCCGTTCCAGGCAGGACCTTCTGCCCACAAAGTACCTTTGTACAGGCGCATGATTGGCGTATTCCCAAGTTTGTATTTAAACCGAGAATCAAGTGGTATTACATCGGGTTCCGGGTAACGTACGGGGTCGGCGTCAGGGCTAAAATTTCGAGCAAATGCATTAGCTGCCATTGAGGTAACACCTGCGATACCGGCTGCTGCGGCCAAAAACGATCTGCGGTCAACTCCTTTCGGTTGTTTAGGTTCAGAATTTTGAGCAATATCAATGAACTCATGTTCTTGTGTTCTAGGCATTTTAATCCTCCCAAAATGTTTATAGCCTTAAATGGAGCTTGCGGATTGTGTTCTTTAATTGCAAGTAACAAACCTTCTGTTTCAAAATATGTCCCTTGGATATACACCCGTGATGTCTCGTATTTGAGGGGTTAATTTGGCATATTATCAAACTAAGATAACTAAACTGTGTAAATTAAACATACTTAGTTTATTGTTGATGTATGTCAGGATTGGACCAAATAATTGACAATTCTACATAGGAAGTCGGGAGAATCGGTTTTGCGGTCACCCCAGAAGCGGTTTTCGCCCATAGTTTTGGCATCCCCTCACAGCGGTTACTTTTATCCATCTGATTTTCTAAAAATGGCTAGGCTTCCTATCTCAGAATTACGTCGATCAGAAGATTGTTTCGTTGATGAACTCTTTGCCGATGGACCTGATATTGGTGTGCCACTTCTAAGTGCCTTATTTCCCCGTTGTTTGGTAGACGTTAACAGAAGTCCCAATGAGCTCGATCCTAAGTTGTTAAAAGGCACTCTTCCATTTTATGCAGACGTGGAGTCTTCGAGAGTTCGGGCGGGGATCGGTGTTATTCCTCGACTTGCTGCAAGCGGCGCTGAGATATATTCGAGCAAGCTCCCGGTTTTTGTTGCACGTGAACGTCTCCTGCGTTTTTACTTCGTTTACCATAGAATGTTGCGAGATATATTGGCCAGCACACGGAATGCATTCGGATCTGTGATACTTTTGGACTGTCACTCTATGCCCTCCACAAAAAGGCCAGGTAGCCTGGCGATAGGACCGGACATAGTCTTGGGAAATCAATATGGCAAATCATGTTCCCATGGGTTGATTGAGGAAGTAGAAAGGATATTTTGTGCGAGCGGGTACACCGTTGAGCGCAACACGCCGTACGCAGGGGGATTTGTCACCAATTTTTACGGGAAGCCAGAGTGTGGCTACGAAGTGTTACAGATTGAAATAAACCGCGCGCTCTACATGAACGAGCAAACGTTCTGCCGAAACCGAATGTTTTCAAAAGTTAAGAAAGATATGACAACACTAATAAAGAAAGTTTCAGAGAGATTCTTAGTAGATGTCGCTGCTGAATAGGCATTATTATAGAAAATAATTCTTTTTCAGGTATTCTAGAGCGGTTTTCGAACTCGCAAAAATAAAAGTTGGACCACAGATGTTATTGGTTCTCTGGGTTAGGTGTGAATGACATGTACTTGGCGCCATTTTTTGCTAACCCAGAGAACTTTTCTACCCAACTAAGGTAGTGACCAAAATAAGTATTGTTTGTAATCCCGCTTCTTTAATTAGCTGCGGTTACTATAGAGATTATTTAATTCATCTGGGCCTTGTACTATTTTTCTTCACGTGCCATCTCTGTCCACTTTGTGATATTTACCAATTTTGGGGCGTAAATGCTGGTCAAGTCCAGAGTTACGGTTTTGGCGAGGGCGCAGGCGGCAGGCAAACGGAAGCCAAGCACGGTAGCTAGGCGGGGAAAATAGGGGGACTGTGGCCCCATTGCGCCCAAACTAAGAATTATCCCATCATTATAAAGGCACGTAGTGTCAACTGTATCATTAGTGTACTGGATGTAAGGCGCTACAGGCGTAATCGCATTTGCTACGTTGCTGTAAAAAGCGAATACAAAAAGTCCAAATAGGCACAATAAGTTCTTGAGTTTCATTATGTTAAGTTCCTGGTTTATGAATCGTTCTACGAGATGACGTGTACTCGCCTAGATAACTCAAAGTCAGAAAAAAGGGCCACCCCCATAGAGTGGCCTAGTTAAAGAGGGAGGAAACGTCTGCATGAGGAACTGTGATCAGCCCCATATGCTGCGACGCACAATACATACAAATTTAGTGCACTGCAACAAAAAAGAAAATATTTGTTCCCATTATAACAACTACTTATAAATTATCATATTATTGCAATGCAAATACTTGCAAAAACCTATTCTGCGGCCGCTGGTCGTTGGCTTGGGTTCCGGAACATTGAGAAAAGCTCGGCCTGTTTTGAGTTTGCCTCTTTTAAGTGCTGGGATTTAATGTGCCCGAATCCTCGGATCATCTCCGGTATTTCTGCTATTTGGACTGCAAGTGAATGGTTATCGTGGTCCAGCGCTAGAATCAATTCCTCAATAGTTTGGGCATAATCCACCGATAATTGACGTTCATATTTTCGTTCCGCCGTGTATCCAAAAATATCCATGGGTGTTCCGCGCAAGTGTTTCATTTTCGACAGAATCCTAAACACAAACATGATCCATGGTCCGAAACTTAACTTTCTGGGAAGACCCGTATTAGAATCCGTTGGAGTAAAAAGCGGTGGGGCCAAATGAAATCTTATTTTGTAGTCACCCGCAAAAGTTTTACGGACTTTTTCCATAAAGGTCCCGTCAGAATGTAGTCTGGCTACTTCATATTCATCCTTATAAGCCATTAATTTAAACGCATATGTGGCAACAGCTTCAGCAAGTCCCGAAGCGCCGGGTGTTTTCACTGTTTCGGCGCTTTTAACTTTCTCAACTAACGAGAAATACTGTGCAGCATACTTTTTATTTTGGTATTTAGTTAAGTAATTTACACGACGTTCAATTTTCTCATCTAAGGTTTGTGACAGCTGTGTCGAAGGGTTCTTGGGGGCATGCCGGTCTGTTTGAGCTAGGACTGATGTTACGTCATGAACGGCCAATCTGCCCCAAGCAAAAGCGTTTTTATTTGTTTCAATCGCAACACCATTTAGTTCTATAGCTCTTTCCAACGCCTCACCCGAAACTGGAATAAACCCACTTTGGTAGGCTGCACCAAGCATAAAGATGTTACTAGCAATAGAGTCACCAAATAAAGTGGTAGCAATCTTAGTGGCTTCAATAAAAAAGCTATTTTTCTCTCCAGCCGCTTTTTCAAGTATGCGTTGGTTAATAGAAGTTTCGAAGTCTAAATTCGGGTTATGTATAAAACTAGCGACAGGAGTATTGTGGTTATTTACAATAACCTGTGTCTCACCGTGGCGAATTTTGGAGATCGCTTCCCCGCCAGCTGACACCACAAGATCACATCCTAACAAAAGGTCGGCGCTGCCAGCCCCAACTTCGACTGAATGAAGGTCTTCGGGTCGATTAGCCACCTTTATGTGACTAAGGACCGCACCACCTTTTTGAGCCACACCGACCATATCTAGGACAGAGCATCCTTTACCCTCTAGATGGGCTGCCATACCAATCAATGCACCGATCGTTACTACACCGGTTCCACCAATTCCTGTTACTAAAAGCTCTGTCGGTCGATTAAGTAGGGGAATTTTCGGGGTTGGCAGGTCCAAGATCAGTGGATGCATTCTGTTTGGAGCATCGTTCTGCTTAGGACGTCTAACGCTCCCACCTGAAATGGTCACAAAACTCGGACAAAACCCTTTGATGCAGGATATGTCCTTATTGCACGTTGATTGATTAATACTTCTTTTGCGACCAAATTCCGTTTCGAGTGGCTCAACAGAAACGCAATTTGAAGTGGTTGAGCAGTCTCCACAACCTTCGCATACTGCATCATTGATAAATACTCGTTTTGCGGGATCAACCATCGTCCCTCTTTTGCGTCTCCGACGTTTTTCACTGGCACAAGTTTGGTCATAAACAAGTATCGAAACGCCTTTCCATTCTCTAAGGTCCTTCTGTAGTTGGTCCAAATCGTCCCGGTGGTGAATTGTTGTGCCAGGCGCAAACGTTGTGCCTACAGAGTATTTCTCTGGCTCATCGCTGACCACCGCGATGCGTCGAATTCCTTCGCCATAAACCTGGAATGTAATATCAGGGACTGTCATTTGCCCATCAATTGACTGCCCACCTGTCATAGCTACTGCATCATTAAATAAAACTTTATAGGTCATATTTGCACCAGACGCGACTGCTGCTCGCACTGCTAGATATCCTGAATGGAAATAGGTGCCGTCGCCAATATTAACAAAAACATGTTGATTCCCGTTAAATGGGGCCTGCCCAACCCAGGTCACTCCCTCTGCACCCATATGGGTATATGTGGCGGTATCCCGGTCCATGAATTGTGCAAGGTAGTGGCATCCTATACCGCTGAGGGCGCGACTTCCTTCGGGTACTCGTGTTGAACTGTTATGGGGACACCCAGAACAAAAATACGGCGTTCTCAGAACATTTGCAGCAATTGGAGAGGGCCCATGTTTCTTTTTCAAAGCTTTTACTCGGTCGTTAAGGCGTTGGGCGTCCCCAATACGACTTATACGTTCCGCTAGAACATGTGCGATACCTTCAGCGGTAAGCTGATAGGTGGATGGAAACAAAGTTTCTCCATTTTCATCTTTTTTTCCAACTATTAGTCGGGGTCGTTGAGAAGAATTGTAGAGTAGCTCCTTCACTTGTTCTTCAATTAGGCCCCGTTTTTCTTCGATTATCACAACCTCATCGAGCCCAGATGCAAATTCCTGAAGACCTTTTGGCTCTAGGGGCCACACTAGGGCAGGTTTATAAAGTCTCACGCCCAGGCGAGATAGGTCACTTTCGTCAAGTTCTAAATCCTGAAAGGCTTGCCGGACGTCTAAATAGGACTTACCAGAAGCTACAATCCCAATTTTGGCGGAGCCAGGATTTACCACCATTTGATCTAGCCTGTTTTCTCTAACATAGGCCTGTGCAGCTGCCAGTTTGTATTGGTGAAGTCTTACTTCTTGCTCTAGTTGCACATCAGGCCACCTGATATTCAGTCCTCCATCAGGCATTTTGAATTCATTGGGTACTTTTATTTTTACCCGATTCGGATCTACGTATACGGAGCTTGATGAATCGACAGTCATGGTAACGCATTTGAATCCCGTCCAGCAGCCAGAAAAACGCGACATGGCAAAACCGTGTAGACCAAGGTCAAGGAATTCCTGGACACCGGAGGGACTCAATATAGGAATCATTGCGTCCTTCATCGCATACTCGCTTTGGTGTGCTAGGGTAGATGACTTCGCCGTATGGTCGTCGCCCATTAGTGCAATTACACCGCCGTGAGGGGAAGTACCTGCGGCATTGGCATGCTTAAATACATCGCCGCACCGGTCTACCCCAGGTCCTTTGCCATACCAAATTCCAAATACCCCGTCATATTCTGACTTTTCTAACAAATTGAGTTGCTGGGTTCCCCATACCGCTGTCGCTGCTAGGTCCTCGTTAACTCCCGGTTGAAACTGGATATTGTTATTTTCTAGAAATCTACGTGCTTGCCACAAGGCCATATCATAAGCTCCCAAGGGAGAGCCCCTATAGCCAGAAATAAAGCATCCGGTATTTAGTTCTTGTGCTCTGTCCCGCTGTTTTTGCAGCATCGGAAGGCGGACCAAAGCCTGCGTACCGGTAAGGTAAACCCTTCCCGATTCAAGGGTGTACTTGTCGTCTAAAGTGGCTCCGGCAAAATTCATCAACAGTATAACTCCCTATTGCGGCGACATAGCGACGGTTCTTAGAAAATCTTATTGTTCAGTTTTACAATTTACCTATAACCTACCTGCAATACGGTGACGCACCGATACTGCTTCTTATCCTCGTAATATGTTAACATTTCATAATACAAAGTGTTGTACATTAAGCGCACGAAACAATAGTTTTCAAGAGAGAAGCGCTTATGGTGGCTTCAGATACTTATATAAACCAATAGTTTTGTCGAGAGCGTAATGGCGATTCTTGTTACTGGTGCAGCTGGATTTATAGGGACCCACCTTTGCTTAAAACTGCTCGAATTGGAGGAGCAAGTGATAGGGGTGGACAACCTCAATACTTATTACGACGTCGGTCTCAAGCATTCGCGCCTTGCTCTTCTTGATAGCAAACAGGGCTTTAGGTTTTATCGGGCCGATATTTCAGATGAAGCTTCTATTTCAGAAATCTTTGATACAAACGGTCCGATAGAAAAGGTTGTGCATCTGGCAGCTCAGGCAGGTGTCCGTTATTCTATCGAAAACCCTATGAGTTATGTCCACTCAAATTTAGTTGGTCAGGTTGTTATTTTAGAGCAATGTCGTCGCCATGATGGGCTTAGGCATCTAGTGTATGCTAGCTCAAGTTCTGTTTATGGTGGAAATAAAAGTCTGCCGCTGTCTGTAAATGATAGGGTGGACCAACCGGTTTCACTGTATGCAGCAACAAAACGTTGTGACGAATTAATGACATATTCCTATAGTCATCTATACGGCATACCCGCAACAGGTTTGCGGTTCTTTACTGTCTACGGGCCTTGGGGTAGACCAGATATGGCTGCCTACATCTTTACCAAGGCTATAATGGAGGGAAAACCTATTAAGTTGTTTAACAATGGTGATATGAGACGTGATTTTACCTATATAGATGATATTATAGCAGGTGTAATTTCCGCGCTCGGACGTATACCCTTGGCGGCGGCAGGCAAAGCGCCACACCAGTTGTACAATCTGGGGAATAACAAACCGGAACCCTTACTTAGGTTTGTAAGACTCTTAGAACACGAACTAGGGCGTGAAGCAACACGAGAGATGCTTCCATTGCAGCCAGGCGATGTTGTAGAAACGTACGCAGAGATCGATAGGTCCCGCAGTGATCTTGGCTTTGCACCCCTTACGTCAATCGACGAGGGTATTCCGAAATTTGTTGAGTGGTTTAAAAAGTATCACAACGTATGACAATGGCTTATACATTGGAAAGAACTCAAAATAGACCTTCAATATCTCCATTGTCATTGATGCCAATTTGCTCAGCTGCAGGGCAAGGTGGTAGGCCGGGCATGGTCATGATATCTCCACATATCACGATTACAAAACCAGCCCCCGCGGCAAGACGAACTTCCCGGATTGGTACAACATGATCCGTCGGTGCGCCCTTTAGGTTTGGGTCCGTCGAAAAACTGTACTGGGTTTTCGCAATGCAAACGGGCAGATGACCGTATCCCGACTCGTCAAGTTCGGAAAAACGACTGCGTACTCGTTTATCGGCAATGATGTCGCTGGCCCCATATATTTGTTTGGCGATAGTATCTACTTTATCCCAAAGAGGCATTCCATCCGGATAAGATAGTTTAAAGTCGGAAGGCCGCTTATCTGTTGCTGAGACCACCATTTTAGCAAGTTCCTTGGCTCCTTCTCCTCCGATAGCCCAATGGTCGCATTCTTGTGCCTCCACATCCATTTCGTTACAGAATGAAATTAGTGAGTCTAGTTCTGCCTGTGTATCCAAGGAAAATTTATTGATGGCTACCATCACAGGAATGCCGAAGCTCTTTATATTTTTAATATGTCGCGCTAGGTTGGCGCACCCTCTTTTGAGAGAGGAAACGTCCTCGTCTTTAAGATTATCTTTGTGCACACCGCCGTGCATTTTTAGAGCACGAACAGTGGCTACTAGAATCACGCACTGCGGAGTTGCACCCATACTACGACATTTAATGTTAAAAAATTTCTCGGCCCCCAGATCCGCTCCAAACCCAGCTTCAGTGACGACGTATTCTGATAGTTTTAAAGCAGTACTAGTTGAGACGACTGAATTGCAACCATGAGCGATGTTAGCAAAAGGCCCTCCATGTACAAATGCAGGGGTCCCCTCCAAAGATTGAACCAAATTTGGTAAAAAGGCGTCTTTCAATAAAGCTGCCATTGCTCCGTGTGCTTTTAAATCGGCGGCAGTGATAGGCTTTCGAGTAGTAGTTTCTGCAACGATAATTCTACTCAGTCGTTCTTTTAAGTCAGTTGTGTTGTTGGCTAAACATAAAATTGCCATTATTTCGCTAGCCACTGTTATGTCGAAATTATCCTCGCGCAGGAATCCATTTCCGATGCTTCCAATTCCAGTTACTATCTGCCGAAGAGAGCGATCATTCATATCCATTGCCCTTCTCCAGAAAACACGTCGGGCATCGATGCCGAGTGAATTTCCCCAATAAATGTGATTGTCGATCATCGCTGCCAGTAAGTTATTTGCTGCTCCAATAGCGTGGAAATCACCAGTAAAATGTAGATTAATGTCTTCCATAGGAACAACTTGAGAATAGCCGCCGCCTGCAGCTCCTCCCTTCATGCCAAAACATGGTCCAAGACTCGGTTCACGCAGGCAGATTGTCGCTTGTTTTCCCAGACGTGAAAGGCCGTCGGCTAGGCCAATTGTCGTGGTAGTTTTGCCTTCTCCCGCCGGTGTTGGGGTAATTGCCGTAACTAAAATTAGTTTTCCGTCCGCCCTTTTTTCTAAGTCATCCAATATTTTAGGAGAGAGTTTGGCTTTATCGTGACCATGAGGGATTAGATTTTCTCCTGCTAATTTAAGTTTCTCCTCTGCCACCTTAATAATGGGGTCACATGAAGAGGCGCGAACGATTTCGATATCAGTTTTAGGTTTTTCATGTTGTGCTATGTTGTTTGGCATTCCAAAATTCCGTATTAATTATTCAATTAATGTCAAATAAAGCACCTGTCTTTCTATAGATTTATTACTAATCATCAATTCAGTGATAACTATTTCTGGCATCATTTATGTGTTTCCAAGATAATAAATCCGGTACAGACGTATTATTTACTAACTGTTATACAGCGGTGGAAGCATGTAATTCTTCGGCAATATAGTTGCCAACAAAGATGCCCCTGGTCCGATAGGTGGATGCATTGAGTCTTTATTACCGTGCGCAAATAAGCGAATAAAGGGTGATACAATTGGAAACTGAGACGGAGAAAAAGTCGTTTACTGCCCGACCAGTTATCAAAATCATTTTAATCGCCTTTGGCTGGTTAAATGTCGTAATAGGAGCCATTGGTATAATTGTACCTGGGTTGCCGACAACAATTTTTCTTATTATCGCTCTTTGGTCCTTTTCTCAAAGTTCGGATCGCTTTCATAAGTGGCTGTACAACCACCGCTTATTGGGTTCTCCTGTGAGGGAGTGGACGCAACATGGCACGATTCCTAGAAAAGCAAAAGTGTTAGCTATATTTGCGATGAGTGTGAGTTTAGTATTCATCCTGTATTCTACCGAACATTGGGTTTGGCCCAGCTTAGCGTCCCTACTTATGGTCTGTGTTGCAATTTATATTTTAACGCGTCCTAGTTATTAATAAGCAACAGATTAGAAACCAAAATCCTTGATATGTTCGATCTATATATGGCTGGCAGCAGTGGTGGCTTTGACCCACCAATCGGTTTTACGTCTCGCAATTTGTAACGCTGCTAGGTTTGCTACCTTAGCGTTTGGGAATATTCCAAAACAAGACGGTCCGCTACCTGAAATACGAGCTAAATAGCACCCTGTACAAGATTCTAATGCATCTAAAACTTCGATAATATCAGGACATAACTCCTTGGCTGATTCACTCAGGTCATTGGAGCACTGCTGCAGGAAAGCTGGCAGGTTAGTAGGATTGGTTGGAAATAAAGAGATAGATTTTGTCCCTTTGAATGGTCCACGGAAACCCTCATAGACAGATTTTGTCAAAAGTTTAATGCCAGGATTGACTAGAACTAAATGAAGATTCTTTGGAAACTCTGGTACGGGTTTTAGTATTTCGCCAAAGCCGCTGATTTGAGCTGTTTCGCTGAGTAGACACGCCGGTACGTCGGATCCGAGGGATAGAGCAATTGCGGCTAATACTCTATCCTCGAGACCAACGTTCCAAAGTTTGCATAAGGCCTGTATTGCGGCAGCGGCGTCTGCAGAGCCTCCGCCTAGTCCTGCCGCAACCGGAATATTCTTAGAGACCGTAATTTTCGCACCCTTTGGGATGTCAGTCAGTTCTGTTAGGATTTGTGCTGCCTTATAAACTAAATTTGTTTCAGGACTTTCACTGAGTTGTCCTGCAAGTGGCCCCCTTACACTAATTTCTATATTGTGATGGGTTGTTACTGAAATAATGTCATGGAGTTCAGTAAATACAATTAAACTGTCTAGTTCATGATAGCCAGTTTTCTTCTTGCCAGTTATATGGAGATACAGGTTAACTTTGGCTGGTGCTATGGCCGTAATAGTGTCGTTAGTATTTACTTTCAAAATATCAGGTTTGGCCAGACGCTTGAAAATCTCCGGGAACCCCTTTACGCAATTTTTCTTCAACGGATTCCAACAAATCTGGATCTGGATCAAGTGACAATGCTCTTCGCCATTGAAAACGGGCTTCTGCATGTCGGCCCTTTTGCCACAAAGCATCCCCGTAATGATCAGTAATCACAGGATCGTTTGGTCTCAGTTCCACAGCTCGTTCAAGGTGAACAAGAGCTGCATCAAATTCCTTTAGTCTATACAATACCCATCCAAGGCTATCGACTATGTAACCATCGTTTGGTCTTTGTGCTACGGCCTTTTCAATCATTAATTTTGCTTCAGGCAAACGCATTCCCATATCTACCCAGGAATAGCCAAGATAGTTAAGTACCAGAGGCTGGTCTGGTTGCAGTTCCAATGCCCTTAGAAAATCTGATTCAGCCCGCGACCAATCGCCACTACGTTCAAGTGACATCCCTCGCGCATAAAAGAATGTCCAATGATGAGTTTCTATTTTGACTATTCTCTCGATTGCCTCGTCGTATACTGACACAGCATCTTCATATAGTTCTTCTGCGCGCAACAAATCAGCTAACACCATCAGTGGGTCCGATCGTTCTGAGCGCTCAATAGCTAACGTTCTAAGCTCGCTGCGAGCCTCATCTAGTTTTCCGATCTCATTTAAGGCGGTGGCCAAGCGAATCCGAGCGGACCAAAGAAACGGAGACGACGTAGAGACATCTCTAAATGTATTGACTGCTTCCACGGGTCGTCTAGTTGCCACATACAAATCAGCCAGCAGTATTTGAGCGACATCTAAATTGGGACTTACATGCAAGGCGAGTTGAGTATATATCAACGCAGGTTCATATGCCCGGTCCCTAAAGAATGCCGCAGCTATTTCATAAAGTCCTTCTGCAAAACCTTCCTGGGCATTGGATACAAACAATGGAGCCTTTTCGCCATCAGCGATTCGTTCCAGTGCAATTTCCAACGCCGACGTTTCTGGTCCTGCATTGGCAGGGAACGCTTTGTATATGGATTTTGCATCTTCTATTTGTCCGTTTCTCTCGAAAAAAGAACCTGCCGCCAGCACAGATCGCAACCGGGATCCGCGAACAGATGTAATAGCTGATGTAAATCCTTTCCTTGCAAGTTCCCTCATACCTAGGAGTTCAGCTATTAATGCTCCATGATAGTCGTGGGTTGCAGAAAAATTCGAAGCTGTTTGTAAAACTTTTAATTCTTCGAGCGCTTTTGCTCCATCTTTATTTCCTGCAAAAGTCCAAGCGGTTAACAAGGATTTAAGATATGGATAGGACCCAGTATGAGGCAAACGTGAAAGTTGCTTACGGGCTTTGTCAAAGGCTTCTATTCTTACGAATTCTGTCGCAGTGCTGATCACTGCAATAGGATCATATATTTCTGACCTAATTAATTGATCCGCTAGTGGAAGACCAATGTCTAGTTGTCTTTCTCCAACCATCGCAGACAGCGTCCGCCGGAGAAGTTCTGAATTATTTGGGTCAGCAGCGAGGGCTCGATTAAAGAAGACGGAAGCAGCAGCTGAATCATAAGTGTTGCGAGCATATCGTCCAGCAAGATATCCCCCTAAAGAGGTATTCGGCATGCCTTCAGGATCTAATATGGATGAACGATTGGTGGAATTGCTCTGACCCCATTCATCGGAATCCGTATTATATTTGGCTGCCTGTTCGGTGGTGCTACAGGCGAAGATTATTAAAGGTAAGAGCGCCAAAACGAATATTTGGAGCAAAGGAAAAGATATGCAGGCAGGAAGGATATAGGATAAATTTTTCAAAGGATGCTTCAATTTCAGACTTCAAAAGGTTGACGGATATAAAAAGTTAGACCACAACTCCCCAAGTAAAAGAGTTTGCCATTATTACTATGTAATCTTGGTTTACCAAAGGCAGTTTCCACTATAAAACGTTATCTCCAGTTACTGCTAGTATTTTAGGTAGGAGCATTGCATTTATGACCAGTAAGAACAATCCAAGCCGTCGTAATCGTCAGGATCAAGATAAGTTGTTCGATGGAAAGAAAGTTAAACCTGTGCTATATGTTGGTTCCCATGTCGGTCACGGCCGATACATGGCTACGCAAGAGGAGAACGGCAAGTTAGTTACGGATAAGCAAGGAAAACCCATCCCGTTTAGTTCCATCTAAAGAGTGGGTTCTGAGGTTTCTGAGTTACCGTATGAGTCGTATACATCTCATATGACAGTTTCGTCAGCTATTGCTACTTTAGAGTGGTTGGTCGAATCGGGTGCAGACGAAGTGGTAGAAGAAGCACCCATAAATCGCTACTTGGAAGAGAGGCAAGACCTTTTGTCTAGCTCTTCAAACGTTATAGCAACAAATACAAGAGACTCCCAACTTGCTTCTATTACACGAAGGTCCGAAGATTTTTATGTTTCCAATGGATATTCTGGGAAAATAAGCCAGTCGCTTCTGGAGCTTCGTAAATCGGTTGAAGAATTTGATGGATGTCCACTTAAACGGACGGCGACGAAAACTGTCTTTTCGGACGGTAATCCCGAGGCGAAATTAATGTTAATAGGGGAGGCGCCTGGCGCAGAGGAGGATCGAAAAGGAGTGCCATTTGTGGGTGCAGCTGGGCATTTACTTGATCGGATGCTGGCAGCAATAGATTTAGATAGGAAGTCTGCTTACATTACCAATATTGTATTTTGGCGTCCGCCAGGAAATCGCAATCCCAACGAGGAAGAAATTAATTTATGCCTTCCTTTTGTGAAACGTCATATTGCCCTAATTAGACCTCGTGTTCTCGTTCTGGTGGGCGCGATAGCGGCACAAACAGTTTTGGGTAAATCTGAGGGAATCAGCCGACTTAGAGGAAAGTGGTATAGCTACCAACCCGAAGAAGACGGCATAAGAATAGATACTACAGCGATATTTCATCCAGCTTTTCTTTTACGCCAAAATCAACGAAAACGAGAGGCTTGGCAGGATTTAATTGCGATTCGGGAGCGGCTAACAAGCGATCTGGCAGAAAATTAAGTGCCAGCGGTTATATAGTGTTCTATTTCGGTTTAAGCGCGAAAATTTACTGCAACCAGTTGAAATAAAACAAATAACCAGAAATCACAAAAATGCATGGCTGGTAGCCGTTAATGTTTGATTGCCGTGTCATTCAGCCTGCCGTATACCGATCTCAACAGGTGGCTGAAGCGCTGGAGAACTTGTACGTGGCCGATTTGTTGAACTTTAGGACGTGTTTCGCGGGTTTTGTGTTCCTGGTAATTGGAACATGTGCAGCTCGAGGCGCTGTAATTTCAGAAAGTCCCATCGGGTCCGAAGTGATAGGGATAGTTTCGTCTGAGCTGTCGCCGGGACCTGGGGTTGGGGTGGCCGGTCCTAATACTAGATTGATTTCTAGCGCTTTAAGTGAGGATCAAGGTAATTTCTCCTCAGAGGAGCATGTGCGGGTAGCTGCTTTATCTTATGAGCCGTCTGACCTTGTAACATCGGTGCACCTTCCACGAATCCTTTCGGAAAAAGATATCGAGCGTTATCGAAGGATTCACCAATTGCAGGTTGAGGGTAATTGGTCTGGAGCCGATGTACTCATTGATGAAATCAGCAATCCAATTTTGCTTGGCTATGTTCGCTTTCAAAAATATATGCATCCCACCCACTATCGCTCTAAATTTAACGAATTAGCGGATTGGCTCAATGATTACGCGGATCACCCCGACGCTTATCGAATTTATCGTTTGGCAATGAAACGTCGACCAGATGGCGCCGCTGCTCCAAAAAAACCTAAACCAGGTTATCTATCAGGCTATGGAGAGGAACGCAGCGACGACAGAATTCGTGCACCGAAAGAAGTTGGGTCGCGGCCGAAACTGGTTAGCAAACTAACAAGAGAAATTAGGTCGTTGGTAGGCCGTGGCAGACCCACACAGGCGTGGCAAAAGCTACGCAAATTTGAGGAAAAGGATTGGCTCTCTGAAATCCAGTTTGATCGACTACGAACTGATGTTGCCCGAGGATATTACGCTTTTGGGAAAGATAAGTTGGCCTTGGAATTCGCTGGGGCTTCTGCTGTTCGGTCGCGGGCATTTGTGCCAGAAGCAGATTGGATCTCTGGTCTTGCAGCCTGGCGCCTGGGTTTGCTAGGTGCTGCAAGAACATTTTTCGAGTCTTTGGCGGCATCCGAGACGGGGGACGATTTTTTAAAGGCGGGTGCCGCATATTGGGCAGCACGTGTTCACGAAGCCGATGGACGTATGGGCCTGACACGGATTATGTTAAAGAAAGCAGCTGAACGGCCACGAACTTTATATGGTTTGTTAGCGTTGCAAGCGCTTGGGGAGCATGCTGCGTTTTACTGGGCACCCCTCTCATTGCGGTCAGGACATATTAAGGAACTGTTAAAATCAGATCACGTCCTTCGTGCGATTGCTCTTGCCGAAGTTGGTCAAAAGCAACTTTCAGAGGAAGAACTACGAAAATATTTTCCGGACACCGATATTTATGATTCAGACGCCCTTTTGCGCTTGGCAGTGGCGTTAGATCTTCCTGCGTTACAAATTAGAATAGGTAGCCTGTTAGAAAATACTATTAGTAGGCCTTACGAGGTGGCACTATACCCAACCCCGAACTGGAAGCTTGAACGTGGTTATCTGTTGGACCAAGCATTAGTATTGTCCGTTGTGCGACAAGAATCAGTCTTCAATGAACAGGCTCGCAGTAGAAAAGGGGCCAGAGGCCTCATGCAATTGATGCCGCGAACAGCCACGTTTATTGATGGTGATACACGATATCACAGGAGTGGCAAGGCGGATCAATTATATGATCCAACTCTGAACCTTGAGTTGGGACAGCGTTACCTAAATTATTTATTAAGTAAAGAAATGTTCGACGGTAACATTCTAATAGCGCTGGCTGCCTATAATTCTGGGCCAAGTACGCTGAAAAAATGGATTAAGGAAGTAGATTACCAAAATGATCCACTGTTATTTGTCGAGAGTGTTCCTTCTCGCGAAACCCGATGGTTTCTTCGACGAGTTTTGACCAACCTTGGGATTTATAGAGATCGATTAGGTCAAAGCAGCGTCTGGTTGAATTCAATAGCATCTGGGCATTGGCCTAAGTTCTTGGCGTCTCAGGAAGCGAGCGGAGTCAGGCAACTTGCCAGGGATTGACGATCAAAGGGCTTTTTTGCCTGTAAATGTTGCTGTGTTAACAGTATCAGATTCGCGCACGGAAGCGGATGACAAGTCGGGTGACCTGCTAGTCAACCGCTTGCAGGCTTGTGGACACCTTCTGGTAGATAGAAAAATTATACCAGACGAATTTGACGATATCGTGAAACAAATAATGGTATGGTCGGCGGATAGCAGTATTGACGTCGTAATAGCAAGCGGAGGTACCGGAGTAACCGGACGCGACGTAACGCCAGAAGCTTTTGAATCCCTCTATGATAAGTCGATTCCAGGTTTTGGAGAACTGTTTAGGGTGATATCTTTCCAGAAGATTGGTACTTCTACAATTCAGTCCAGAGCTACGGCGGGTCTTAAGAATGGCACTTATCTATTTGCATTACCCGGCTCTCCGAGTGCGTGCAGGGATGCCTGGGACGAAATTTTAGTTCACCAATTAGATAACCGTTATCGACCCTGCAACTTTGTTGAGCTTATGCCGAGACTAAGGGAAGGTCACTAGAAGTTGCCTGTGTTTGGCAGAGTTTCCCGTTCTTTGCCATCTGTACCAGGATCCAATATCGTCGATATCTTCAAGTGTTTCCAGGAAGGCAATTTTATATTTAGTGCTAATATTGTTGATAGTTTGGGCTAAAGTCCCCGGGCTTGACCAAGTTACGTTGGCA
Organism: uncultured Rhodospirillaceae bacterium; assembly: GCA_964515905.1. GTDB lineage: Bacteria > Pseudomonadota > Alphaproteobacteria > UBA7887 > UBA7887. The sequence continues at coordinate 21,289 of CAZEWK010000045.1, forward strand.
AAGGGGGAGTCATTCGTTGGACGGCGCCTTGAGCCAATTAACCAAAAACCTCCGTCATAGGAAGGCCCGAACACGAAATGGGAAGTCCCAAGAGCTTTAAAAGCGCTCACTATATGGGACGTTTGGATAGTTGGTATATCGGTTCCAATTATCACTATCGGACCACGACCATACTCTTTCACTAACCTCGACATTCGATCACCTAGATTGCCTCGACCTTGTGCCAATCTAGCTACTGTATGCGGCCAAAATCGGCCAACCCTTGAAAAGGTATCGGGGGTTACTGCAAGAGTACAACTCCACCGTCTATCCTTGCTAACTCGTTTAATAAGTGTTCCGGATAGGGCTCTAGAAATTTGGCACGCCTTTGCATAGCCAAGTTGTGATCCTAAACGAGTTTTTGAAGCGCCATAAAGGGGTGCTTTTGTTAATACAACAAGGTGATTTGTCAGCATTAATTTAGATTATTTATAAAACTTAACGATTCTATGTGGTGAAACCCCAAGAAAATAAAGGCCAAGGCAGAGTATGTTCTTTATCCCTCGAAATAGGAAACGACCGCCCTGATATCGGTCGCCAGAGGTCATTGCATGGGCGGGGAGAACTTTTATATTTTTACGACCAATCCTTCGAATGATATCAACATCCTCCATAATCGGAACCTTTTTAAATCCTCCCAGCAGTTCATAGTGGTGACGACTGATTAACAATCCTTGATCTCCATATGGGAGACCCAAGAATGTACGTAAAGCAACATATTGCTCCAAGAACCTGCCTGCATAACCGTGAATATCATTCCGATAACGAAAAACGCCGGCAACCTTTTTGTTTTCCTCCTCATTCATAAACCTAGAAACATGAGTTTGCCAATTGGGACCAAGTACAGTGTCTCCATGAATAAACATTAGCCATTTGCTTTTTGACGCAGCGCCTCCAGTAGCTAGCTGTAAGCCACGGTTTGCAGGTGTTGAAAGAAGATGAACGTTAAATCGAGAGGCTATCAGTGCCGTTTGATCACATGACCCACCATCTATAACGATAAGCTCACTTGGACTTTTGTTGAGCGATTCCAGACAAAGGCCTAGTTTTTTTTCCTCGTTAAGGGCGACTACGATTATGCTTAGGCTTTGATTTATTGGCGCTCCCCTCCAGATCTGCACAATGTGGGTATTTTAGCTCCGATATTGATTAATACGAATACAGGAATCATCGTACAATAACAATACATTGTTCTCGTTTTGTTCTAAAATGGGGGGGGCCTGATATCCTTTTCAGATGGGAACATCAGATTTGCGGAACTACAGAAACGGAAGAGGCGCCATAAGCAATAAAGCTGGCAGGTTTGAAAGGGTGTATATGGTTGCCGAAGAACCAGAAGGGTTTTATGAGGGAGGGGAGAAGGGCGGATTATATACAAAATCTGGAACTGAGTATGCTACGAAAATTATTTCTCGCAACAAATCGCCAGACTTAAGCTTCGATCGGTCGATAAACCCCTATAAGGGTTGTGAACATGGCTGCATTTATTGTTTTGTTCGTTCCACTCATAATTATTGGGGGTTATCCTCTGGTCAGGACTTTGAGACTCATATATTCACAAAACTGAACGCCGTTAAATTGCTGCGGCAGGAACTTAATCGGCCTAGGTACCAGTGTGGTGTAGTGGTTTTGGGTAGTAACACAGACCCGTACCACCCAAATGAGCGCCGGTTAAAAATTACTCGCGGGGTATTAGAGGAATTGTCTAATTTTAATCATCCAGTGGCTATAGTAACTAAAAGCGGTAGGTGTTATTCGGGACTTAGATTTGATTTCCGATATGGCAAAACGAAATTTGGTTAAAGTATTCCTTTCTGTCACAACATTAGATAAGGAATTATCGAATAGACTTGAGCTTCGGGCTTCTACACCAAGGCGATGTCTCGCTGCTGTTCGAGAGCTTAGCCAGAAAGGGGTGCCAACGGGTGTGATGATCGCACCAATCATTCCGGGGTTAACGGATTCGGAAATAGAGGCCATCATTGGGGTGGCTGCTGCAAATGCGGTGAGTGAATGTGGTTATATTCTTTTACGTTTACCTAACGAAGTAAAAGCACTTTTTACTGAATGGTTACTTTGCCATCGTCCTCTAGCGGCCCGTAGAGTTCTCAACTTGGTTCGGGCTTTCCACGGTGCACGACTATACAATTCCGCGTTTGGACAGCGCCAAAAGGGGGATGGCCCTGATGCCAAAATGATTTTAGATCGTTTTTCGCGTGCAGCAAAAGAATATTCGATAAACGTTGATCCGAAAGTATTAGATTGTACTCGTTTTTATCCACCGCAATCTCAAGGTGAATTATTTGGATGATGGCTCGGTACAAATGCAGTCAGCAAAGATAGCACCTGATTTTTCTTTTGAATCTCGGGTTGATCAACCGGTTTGTGGCATTGATGAAGCGGGGAGAGGACCTATTGCGGGTCCAGTGGTAGCAGCAGCGGTGGTTTTAGACCCTAGCCATGTTCCATCTGGAATCAATGATTCCAAAATGCTTAGTCGTTCAAAAAGGGAAAGTCTTTTCCAACTGATTATTTCAACTGGGGTTGTTGGAGTTGGTTTTGGAAGCGTTGCTGAAATTGACGAAGTCAATATTTTGAACGCGACTGATTTTGCTATGGAGCGTGCCGTATCGCAACTTAAGTTAGTTCCAGTTACTGCTTTGGTAGATGGAAACCATGTACCTAAACTTCCTTGTTCTTCGCGTGCGATAATTAATGGAGACAAGCGGTCACTGTCTATAGCAGCGGCTTCAATAGTAGCAAAAGTAACTCGGGATAATTTTATGTTCAAACTTGCTTCGGATTATACTGGCTATGGTTGGGAAAGGAACGTTGGTTACCCAACTAAGGAACATATAAAAGCGCTGGGGTCCCTAGGTATTACACCTCATCATCGAAAGAGTTTTGGTCCAGTAGCACGCCTTCTGGATTAATTAAATATATTAAGAATCATCCATGATTTGGGATCATCTTCGGAAGGCTGCATCTACTCTTGCATCAATGGATCTAAAAGGGTTAGGATTCAACCAATTGCCTATAAATTTGGAGACTCCATAGAAGGTGGGGTTAGCAAGCGGTTGAGTCGCAAGGGGAACTCATGCCAAAAGAATGCCATCAGTTTGACGACAAACCGTATGGGAAAATTCTAGTCGGCAATTGCATAGACCGCATGGAAGGCCTTCGGGAAGGGTCAATAAACCTAATATTCGCTGATCCACCATACAATCTACAGTTAAAGCAGGACTTGCGACGTCCAGATGACACTTTGGTAGATGCAGTTAACGAGGAGTGGGATCAGTTCGAGAGCTTTGCAAAATATGACGCATTTACGCGCCAATGGCTGACTGCTGCGGATCGCTTATTAACAGATACTGGAAGTTTATGGGTAATAGGTAGTTATCATAATATTTTTCGAATAGGAAGCATTCTTCAGGATCTTGGATACTGGATTTTAAACGATATAATTTGGCGAAAAACCAACCCAATGCCTAATTTCCGTGGTCGGAGGTTTACTAACGCTCACGAAACATTGATATGGTGTGCAAAAGGGCAAAATCAGAAAAAATATACGTTTAATTATCAGGCCATGAAAATGCTAAATGAAGATCTACAAATGCGTTCTGATTGGTCACTGCCAATTTGTACCGGTGAAGAACGCCTAAGGGAAGGGGACCAAAAAGCGCATCCAACACAAAAACCAAAGTCTCTTCTATATCGAATTTTATTAGCCACAAGTAATTATGGGGATGCAGTCTTAGATCCGTTTTTTGGTACTGGTACTACTGGGGTAGTTGCAAAAGAACTTGGGCGGCAATATCTTGGAATTGAAAGAGATCCAAAGTATGCTGGTTTAGCTGCTGAGCGGTTATCTAAGGTAGTGCCGAACAAAAGACAAGAACTACAGACTACCCCATCGAAAAGAGCTTTGCCTAGGGTGCCTTTCGGAAATTTGATTGAACGCGGTTTGTTGTGCCCTGGTGCCATGCTTTATGACCATAGCCGCCGACTGAGTGCAAAAGTGCGCGCCGACGGATCTCTGGTTGCAGGAGATGTCACAGGTTCAATACATGGCGTGGGGGCTGCTCTTCAAGGTGCCCCCAGTTGCAATGGCTGGGCCTTTTGGTTTTACGACGATCGGGGCCAATTAATTCCGATCGATTTGCTGCGCCAAAAAGTTAGGGCAGAAATTGTACCGGCGATTAATACCTGAACCAAGGTAGTCCATTATAATTTCCGTATTTTTTCGACATGCTCTACGACCTTCACCATAAGACGCGGGAAGGCCTCAGATCTTAAATTTTTTCTTGAACACCAGAAGGTGCCTTCAGGTTTAATTTCTGACTTGGCAGATATTATCTCTAATTCTAGGTCAAAATGGGAAAAGCTATGGGTAATTTGGCCAACGATGGGTTCCCAGGATATAGGGAGTGGTGATTGGGTGCGTACCGAGCGCTCAGAGAGCTTTCTATCTTGCCATTCTGTATTCGGTATTTCTATCATTCCTGCGAGCATACCTTTTTCAGGCCTCTTCCTTAGTACAATTGCACCGTCTGAACGTTCAATCCAATAAATTATCCCATACCTTCGCCGGTTTTTACCTTTTAATTTTCTTTTTGGATAGTTTTCAGGATTGCCGTCACTCCAGGCCTTGCAGATATTTTTCCACGGGCATTTTTGGCAGTTTGGTTTGCGCGGTTTGCAAATTGTGGCACCCAAATCCATTATGGCTTGTGCATAATCACCTGGTCGGCGCAAGGAAGTAAGGGAGGCAGCAAGTGCCCTAATTTTAGGACTATTCGCAGGTAATGGAACATCTATGCGATACAGGCGGGAAATCACTCGTCGAACATTTCCATCAACTACTGCGCTTGGTTGGTTGTATCCGATCGCCATAATTGCGTTCGCTGTGTATAGACCGATACCTGGGAGGGCTATCAACTCTTCCTCAGTTTTCGGGAATATTCCTCCATATTTTTGAGCAACTATTTTAGCGCAAGCGTGCAGATTTCTTGCACGAGTGTAATACCCAAGTCCGGCCCACGCCTTTAAGACATCGTGCTGTGTTGCGGTAGCCAGTTCCTGAATAGTAGGCCACTGATTCAGAAAATCTTCATAGTAAGAGCAAACCGTGACAGTCCTCGTTTGTTGCAACATGATCTCACTAAGCCAAATGTTGTAAACATCTGGTTTGTCACCAAAGTGTGACCGCCAAGGAAAGTCCCTTTTGTTACGATCATACCAGTTCAATAATGATAGAGTAGCACTCCTAAGTCTTGGGTTTTGGTCCAGTTTTAACATTCTCGAACCGGCCTTAATGAATTGAAAATTTGTTGTTTATAGCAATCATTTGCCTTAGCACGTAATTATGGTTATTGAAAATCTCTACAATGCCGTATAAGCCAGCACGTCTGTCTCAGATGGTTCCACTGCTTACCCGGAATATTTTTCGAGAGCGGGGGTTTCACCAAGCGTCTATCCTAACGAACTGGGCGGATATCGTCGGTCCCGAATGGGCGTCTCGTAGTTGCCCAGAAAAAATATCACTAAGAGGTGTCTTGACTTTACGTGTAGATGGCCCGATCGCATTGGAAATTCAGCACCTTGAACCTCAGATTATAGAACGTATTGCGACACACTTTGGTTATAAAGCTGTTGTAAAAATACACATCCGTCAAGGACCTCTTTGAATACTTATAACTCTTGAGTAGGAGTGAGGCCCAGCGTATGTTTTACCAGTATTACTCTTCTGAGGCGGATTAAATGGTATATAAAACAATATTATCCTTAACTGTTACCCTCGTCCTTTTATCGTGGGCCGTTGGATCTAGTGCGCTGGAAGAGCCTGTCCTTGGCGATCCAGAGGCGCCCGTCACGATCATTGAATTTGCCTCATTGAGTTGTCCGCATTGCGCTGCGTTTCACAAGGAGCGCTTCCCGTGGCTTAAGAAGCATTTTATTGATACTGGTAAGGTCAAGTTTATTTTTAAGGATTTCCCACTAAATAGGGCGGCCTTATTAGGTTCCATGATAGCTCATTGTGCGGAACCCCATCAATATTTTGCGTATCTATCACTATTGTTTGAGAGACAAGAGAATTGGGCATTCTCAGAGCCTGTTGAGCGTGGTCTAGCGGCTCTGGTGCAATTAGCTGGAATGGGCAAGGCACGCTTTGACAGTTGCGTAAAAGATGAAGCATTAGCAGATGAAATAATACAGTCACGCCTGGATTCCCAAAACAAATACGATATCGAATCGACCCCTAGTTTTTCTATCGGTAATGCACTTATTACCGGGGTACCCACTGAGGAAAAGCTCTCCGCTTTGATTGCCGAAGCGGCCAAATGACATAGATCCAGTCATTAATCATGACCACAACGCAAATTTTAGTGGCTGTGGAACGATATTTAGTGGCCATATGGTGTTGAAACACGATATATTGTATATATGAGATTATAGCAGCATGATCGTTCTGAGGATGACATGCGACTGAAAAGGGCGAAAATATAGAGTGCATTTCTCACGTCTCAAGCTCAACGGTTTTAAATCGTTTGTAGATCCCACTGAACTCCTCATTGAGCCGGGTCTGACAGGCATTGTTGGCCCTAACGGGTGCGGTAAATCAAACCTGGTTGAGGCGCTGCGCTGGGTAATGGGAGAAAATTCTGCTAAGCAAATTCGTGGGAATGAAATGGACGATGTTATTTTTTCGGGTACATCATCTCGTCCAGCACGAAATAACGCCGCGGTGGAGTTGCACCTTGAGAACCCAGATCGGGATGCGCCGGCGGCATACAACGATGGAAAGCCCTTAACGGTATCTCGTCATATACAACGAGGATTAGGCTCGGCATATCGGATCAATTCGGGGGAGGTGCGTGCGAAGGATCTACAGCTCTTATTTGCTGATGCTTCTACTGGAGCCCGTTCTACAGCAATAGTTAGTCAAGGGCAGGTAGGAGCTGTAATAAACGCAAAACCTGAGAAACGCCGCCATCTGCTGGAAGAAGCTGCGGGGATAACAGGATTGCGCTCACGCAGACACGAAGCGGAACTTCGTTTGCGCGCTGCAGAAGGAAATGTTGAGCGTTTAAATGATGTCGTAGTGGCGTTGCAAGAACAGCTCCAGAATTTAAAACGTCAAGCTCGTCAGGCGTCTCGTTATAGGAGTCTTAGTGGCCGAATTCGAAAAGCTGAAGCAATGTTGCTCTATAGCCGATGGTTAGCGAGTGATGTAGAAGTGAAGGAGACGTCTCGGGAATTGTCTGAAATCGCTCGGATTGTCTTAGAGCGCTCTCGAAAGTCCGCAAAAATGGCGACAAGTCAAGCCGAAGCTGCAGGTGCACTGCCAGAGTTACGTGAGGGTGAGTCAAAAGCTGCAGTACAAGTCCAAAGGTTGGTGGTTGAGGTGGAGAGATTGGATGATGAGGCGAAACGGTTGGAAGATCTAGGCCAAAGCCTTACTGATCAGATAAGCGTTGTGGTTTCAGACATCGAGCGAGAAAAAAAATTACAAGGTGATGCTACGACCCGAATTACAGATCTTACAGCAGAAACGGACATACTACTTTCTCAAACCTCAGATGAATTAAATGTGAAAAATGAGTTTGATATGCGGGTGGCGGGTGCAAGGCGGAAAGTGGATGATCAGGAGGCTCGTGTAGCAGCATTAACAGAACACGTTGCGGCGGCTAATATTAGCCGTGCTGGGTTAGAACAAAAATATTCTGAGATAGAAGAACGTTTAAACAGATTAAGATCGCAATCGACGGAAACGAAGCAAGAGGAAAGCTCTCTTCAGGAACTCTGTAAGAAGTTGGAAAATCTCGCTGATCCCACCCAAGTTGAGGGATTGAGAAACCAAGCTGACTTACTTCGTAAAGTCCTGGAAGAAACAGTAAGGTCTAGAACATACACGGAGCAGGAACTTGAAGTTGTCCGGTCAAAAGAATTTGAAACGCGCCAAACACTAATGGACGCTGTTGCGGAAAAAACTCAGCTTGCTGCCGAACTAAAAGCTTTATCGGAAATCGCTAACAAGTCTGCCAACTTAACAATCGATGGGCAAGGACAACCCACACTGTTTGAGAAATTGAAAATAAAGGACGGTTATGTTGCTGCTTTGGCTGCTGCTTTGGGGGACGACCTATGTGCCACACTTGACGGGAATTCGCCCATTTCTTGGCGGCAATTAAAGTTACAACATCCAGTTCCAGAAATGATCAAAGGAGTCCGTCCATTATCAGAATGTGTTGTGGGCCCCGAGGTTCTGTCTGTTCGGTTGAGTCAGATTGGTGTCGTTGACAGTTTTGAAGAGGGCCAGACTAAAGCGAGTCAGCTTAACTACGGCCAGCGGTTAGTTACCGCCGCTGGAGATTTGTGGCGTTGGGATGGGTATTTTGTTCGCGCATCGGCTTTGCCCAATAAAACCTCAGAAATGCGCAGGCGTGACCGAATAAATCAACTGGCAAACTTGGTGGACAAAGCCAATGCTATTCATCAGTCTTCAGTTCAAGACCACCTATTCGCTAAGAAATCTTTCGATGATACTCGTATAAAAGCGGAAGAATTAAGAAGGAGTGAATTGGAGCTCCGAACGAAATCGTTGTCGGCAGACGATGCCCTTGCGGAACGGAGAGAAGAAATTGCTAGCACAGTAGAGTCATTGGCGAATCATAGAGCAAGATTAGAAATTCTAAAGACTTTTGCCTCTAGAATCCAAATTGATCAAAGAAGTGCGGAGGATGATCTTCAACTTGTTGAAAAAGAAATTGCTGAGTTGCCATCATCAACTAGAGAGACTGAATTGCTAGGCGAAGCTCGTAGTTCCCTGGTTCAACTACGCCAGCATTTAGAAGGAGAGTTACGTAGCCAAGAGAAGGTTAACCAGGAACAGGAGGCGCGTTCTGATCGCTTGGTGTCTATCCAAAAGGAACTTTCCTTGTGGAAGGAGCGTGACGCAGGGGCCGGGCTTCAGGTGGATTCGTTGATATCTCGGCACAGAGATTTGAACGAGCGATATGAAGCAATCAGAGTTCAGCCGGAGCAGTTAAAGTCACGTCGTTTGGCCCTAATTGGATCGACGACTGAGGCGGAGAAAAGGCGCAAGATGGCTGCTGATAAGTTAGTTGAAGCAGAGTTTTATCTGAATAAAAGTGAGGATGAGTTGCGCCAAGCAAACAATGCCTTGGCAGAAAGTCGCGAGGCAAAAGCTAGAATAGAAGGCAAGAGAGACCAAGCTGTAGCATTGCAAGCTGTAGAAGTTCAACAGATACAGGAAAGGTTAGGTTGTGAACCGGAGGGTGCGCTGGAGCTAGCGGAATTAACATCGTCCGACCAGTTGCCCGAATTGGGAGCGGTCGAAAGGCAAATGGATCGTTTGCATCGTGAGCGCGAGAATATGGGATCAGTGAATTTGAGGGCTGAGGAGGAGTCATCAGAATTATCAGTCCAAATTGAGACACTGGAGACAGAACGGACCGATCTAATTTCGGCCATTTCACGATTGCGGAACGGAATCGCAACTCTAAATCGGGAAGGTCGTCAGCGTCTTCGCGAGGCATTTGAGGAAGTAAATAGACACTTCGAGGTACTATTTGTTCGATTGTTTGGTGGCGGAAGAGCGAAGTTGGCACTAGTTGGCAATGATGATCCGCTGGAAGCAGGTTTGGAAATAATGGCTAGTCCCCCTGGAAAAAGACTTCAATCACTCTCGCTTCTTTCTGGAGGGGAAAAGGCTCTAGCTGCTCTTTCTTTGCTATTTGCGGTATTTCTTACAAAACCGGCGCCTATTTGTGTTTTAGACGAGGTAGATGCTCCCTTAGACGATTCTAATGTGGAACGATTTTGTTCCTTAGTCCATGAGATTGCTGGGCACCGGAGGACACGGTTTTTAGTGGTTACCCATCATCGTTTGACGATGGCACGCATGGATCGTTTGTTTGGGGTAACTATGAGCGAGCACGGAGTCTCGCAGTTGGTTTCGGTTGATCTCAATGGTATGAGTCAACTAAGGGCAGCGGAATAAAAATAGAATCGAATTATCCAGTTATTTCAGATATTTATGAGATTTTATGGGCAGCTTGACAGTATTTCGACCAGCACCTATTGTGCTGCCGTTTTTATGCGGGATTGCACGAGTCGAAGTGCTGGAGTGCGCAATGAACAAAAGTGAACTTGACCCCTCAATGGAGCGTCTTGATAGTCAGATTAGTCGACACAAAAGGGCACAAGAGGCGCAAAAAAAAAATGGCCCGTCTGCTTGGGGGCTAGCGTGGGCGATGCGTCTAACAACAGAGATGCTGGCGGCTATGTTAGTTGGTGGAGTTCTTGGATGGTTAATCGATGGGTGGTTGGGAACACGGCCTTGGCTATTGATAGTATTCCTTTTGATAGGAATTATAGCTGGAACGTTGAACGCCTATCGAGCCGCTCGTCGGTTTGAATCGGCTCTTGGGAAAAGATAATTTTAAATGTTTTTAAAGGAAAAATGAGTGGCGTCGGATCATAGCCCGTTAGAACAGTTTGCAATAAAAAGGCTTGTGGACCTAGATATTGGTGGCATAGACGTTTCTTTTACTAATTCTGCCGCCATGATGGTAATAGCGGTTATTTGCATTACCACATTCTTAATGATTGGTACCAGACGTCACGCTATGGTTCCAGGGCGCTGGCAATCAGTGGTTGAATTGGCGTATGAGCTTGTCGCCAAAAGTGTGCGTGATAATATTGGCACGGAAGGGCGGCCGTACTTTCCATTTATTTTCAGCCTTTTTATGTTTTTGCTTTTCTGTAATGTCCTTGGACTCATACCGTATAGCTTCACAGTTACAAGTCATATAATCGTGACATTTGTATTTGCGGGTGTGATTTTTGTAGGAGTTACTATACTTGGGTTTGTTCGTCATGGACTCAAGTTTTTTAGTCTCTTTTTCCCCCCAGGGGTACCAATATATCTCGCTCCATTGCTGGTGCCTATTGAATTCGTTTCCTACCTGTCACGTCCGATCAGTCTTTCAGTCCGACTAGCTGCGAATATGATGGCTGGACATACGATGCTGAAGGTGTTTGCGGGCTTTGTGGTTGCTTTGGGGTTAGTTGGAGTGGCACCACTAGTCTTTATTGTATTATTATATGCTCTAGAAACGTTGATAGCGTTTTTGCAGGCGTACGTATTCGCTGTACTGACGTGTCTCTACATTAACGATGCAATACATTTACATCACTAATTTCGGTTGGGTTCATTTAAATTGTTAATCATAAATTAAGGGATAAGAAACTCATGGATGTTGAAGCGGCAAAATTGATAGGTGCTGGTTTAGCTACGATTGGTGTAGCCGGGGCTGGCGTTGGAATTGGTACTATATTTGGGCATTATGTTGCGGGTGGTATCCGGAACCCAGCGGCTGCTCCTCGGATGTTCGGCAATGTTTTGTTGGGCTTTGCGCTTACTGAAGCAGTAGCATTATACGCTCTCGTAATGGCATTTCTGATTTTGTTTGGCTAAGAATAATGTCAATGTTTAGTTCGTTGGTGCCAGATCTGAGAGAGACATAACATGCCCCAAATGGAGTTTGCAGATTATGTGCCACAAATAGTGTGGCTCGTTCTCACCTTCTTAGTACTTTATGTTTTGATGGCGAAGCTAGCACTGCCACGTATCACAGATATCATGGAGTCTCGTCAGCGTCGTTTGGATCAAGATATAGAGATGGCTGAAAAGCTCAGAGATGAGGCTAAATTGGCTTTAGCTGAATATGACGAAGCAATTATTTCAGCAAAAGCTGAGGCTGAGCTAATCGTAGCTGAGGCGCGCGAAAATATACAACAAGAAAGTCAGCAACGTATTCTAGAGCTCAACAGGCGAATGGAAACGTTAGTTGCGGAAAGCGATGCCAGAATACAGGAGACCATGAAGCGAGCCGTGGACGAGCAATTAGAGGCAGCAATCCAGTCAGCTCGCGCAGTTACGGAAAGGCTAACTGGGCTTAAAATAACGGAGACTGATGCTAGAACCGCTGTAGAATCATTGCATGGGTCTTGAGGGAAAGTATGGGTCAATTTTTTGAAAATCCAGAGACTTGGGTCCTGGTGGCATTCATTATCTTTGTTGGACTGGTGTCAAAAAAAGCATATTTGAAAATTGCCGTGGCTTTGGATGCACGGGCGTCCCGAATCAAGGATGAATTAGACGATGCCACGCGGTTGCGTGAGGAAGCACAAGGGTTGCTCTCCAAGTATGAGCAACAACAACGAGATGTTGTTCAAGAAACGGAACAGATGGTAAGTCGCGCTCGTCGAGATAGCGAACTTATGGTAAAGGAGGCTAAAGAGCGTCTTGAGGAACAACTTGTACAAAGGGAAAAGCAGGCACTACAGAATATTAACAGGGCAGAAACTCAACTTGTAAAAGAGCTTCGTTCAATGTCCGCTGAAATGGCAGTACGGGCAGCGGAAACGTTAATTAAAGATAATCTTGGTTTGCCCCAAGCTCAAAAGTTGATTGATAATACGATTGCAGAGTTGCCGGTCCATCTAAAGCCCAGGTAGAAGTGGAGTATCGTCAAGAGACACCTGATTTTCTGAGGGCGACCGGTATAAGCTATTGTTTACAGCTGAACCGGGTTTTAGGTAGAAATTTAGACTAGCTAACAGAATTAAAATAAGTTTAAGAGCTAAAGGCTGGATTGGCATTCATTTTTAACTTGGATCGTTGTCTTCTTTTTGTATGTCTCTCCAACGTAAAGTAGGTTGTCGAGCGGCCAGAGTTTCATCCAGTCTGCCACGCGGAGCACAGATGGGTGCATCAGACATATGATCGTTATCTGAATCTCTAGCTGTGTCAGCTATCAGACGAAGTGATTCGACAAACTCATCAAGTGTTTGTCGGCTCTCTGTTTCTGTTGGTTCGATTAGCATTGCTCCGGATACGATTAAAGGAAAGTAAATTGTCATTGGGTGAAACCCCTTGTCGATAAGTGCTTTCGCAAGGTCCAGCGTGGTTATGCCAGTTCCTTGGAGAAATCTATCGTCGCAGAGTACCTCATGCATACAGAGCCCATCGAAAGGGAAAGTGTATTTATCTGCTATCCCAGCTCGAATATAGTTTGCGTTCAGGACTGCATCTTCGGCTACTTGGCGTAGACCGTCGGAGCCGTGGCTCAATAGATAAGCTAAGGCTCGTACGAACATTCCCATCTGTCCGTGCCAAGCCCGCATCCTGCCAAAAGTGTCTTCCGTTTCAGACTCCTTATGCTCTTTGAGACGTATTTTCTTTCCAGTTTGAATAATGTAAGGCAGTGGAGCGTAAGGAGCTAATTGATCAGTCATAACAACTGGTCCAGCCCCTGGTCCTCCGCCTCCATGAGGGGTTGAGAAGGTCTTGTGCAGGTTAAGGTGCATTATGTCTATGCCGAGTTCCGCAGGTTTCAGTTTTCCGACAACTGCATTGAAGTTGGCTCCATCACAATAAAAAAACGCTCCGACATCATGTACTAGTTTTGCTATTTCGATTATATCCCGTTCGAATAGTCCACACGTATTGGGATTAGTTAGCATCAAGGCGGCAACGTCATGACTAAGTCGTTGTTGAAGGATAGACGTATCAACTCTTCCATCTGGGCCTGACGGCACTGTCTCAATTTTATAACCACACATAGTAGCTGTCGCTGGGTTAGTACCGTGCGCAGAGTCGGCAACCAGAACGACATTCCTCGCGTTCCCTTGCTTCACTAGACATTTCCTGATGGTCATTAGGCCACATAGTTCGCCTTGTGCTCCAGCGGCAGGCGACATCGCAACTGAGGAAAAGCCTGTTAAGGTCATGAGCCAGTTTGCCAGTTGGTCTATTAGTTCTAGGGCACCTTGTACCGTTGATGTAGGTTGTAATGGATGCAAGTCGGAAAATCCGGGAAGACGGGCGACTCGCTCATTTAATCGTGGGTTATGCTTCATTGTGCAGGATCCGAGGGGATACATCCCAAGGTCAATGGAATAATTATTACGGCTCAACCGAGTGTAATGGCGAACAACCTCTGGCTCCGATAGGCCAGGTAGCCCGATCTTTGCGTCCCGCTTAAGTCCCCCAAGGCAGTCAGGCTTTGTCCCTGGTGAGGGAAGATCAACCCCAGTTCGTCCTTTGGCACCCTGTTCAAAAATCAGAGGCTCTTCCAACTGCAAAGCTGAATTACTTCGTTCATTAAGTGTATTATTATTTTTTCTACGTCTCGCCTGACGCCCTTGGCTTCGGTTTACGTTCATATCAGGATTTCCGACAAAGATTGTGTTAAATTCTGGATATCGGCTTTCGTCGTAGTTTCAGTTGCAGTTAACAAGGCTAAGTTTGAAAAATCATTTCGATTGGGATACAGCCGGCTGAGTGGAACACCGGCCAGGATTTTTTGGCTAGCAAGTTTTTCTATTAGCGGTGCAGTTTGGCATGGGAACCGAACCGTAAATTCATTAAAATAGTTATTATTTAGCACTGCGATACCGGATATTTTCCCTAATTCATTCGCGAGTAGTTGTGCTGTTGCATGATTGAGCATAGCCAATCGCGTAAACCCATCCTCTCCCAAAAGTGACATGTGAATACTAAAGGCCAATGCGCAGAGACCCGAATTCGTGCATATATTGCTTGTTGCTTTTTCCCGCCGGATATGTTGTTCGCGTGCGTTCAGTGTCAAAACCCATCCTCTTCGGCCAGTTTGATCCTGGGTTTCACCTGCTAGCCTTCCAGGTAGTTGCCGCAAATATTCCTGTTTTGTTGCAAAAAGCCCAACATATGGACCCCCGAAATTCAGGCCGACGCCAAGGCCTTGACCTTCACCGACAAATATATCCGCGCCCATGCTCCCTGGAGATTTTAGGGCGCCCAGCGCAACTGGTTCTGTGGTAACTATTATTAGCATCGCCCCTTGTTTTTTGCATGCTTTCCCGAGCTTAGAAAAATCTCGGATTAAGCCAAAAAAATCAGGGTATTGCACCACTACCGCTGCTGTAGTTTGGTCAATTGATGCCTCAAGAGCTGCAGTGTCATGATGGTCGGATGTTGGTGCTTCGGGTTTTTTCCGTGTAATGTTGAGCCCCGTAAATTGCGTTAGTGTTTCGATTACGTCGCAATAGAAAGGATGGAGGCCCCCAGAGAGGACCACGTTATTTCGTTTTGTGATTCGTCCTGCCATTAAGACAGCTTCTGCACAGGCTGTTGATCCGTCATACATTGACCCATTAGCTATGTCCATTCCGGTTATTAAGGCAACCTGTGTTTGAAATTCGTACAAAGCTTGCAGTGTTCCTTGACTAATTTCTGGTTGATAGGGTGTATATGAAGTTAGAAATTCTCCTCGCTGTATAAGAGCGTCCACTGCTGCTGGAATATGGTGTCGATAAGCCCCTGCGCCTAGGAAGAATGGAATTGCACCGGCCCATATATTTTGCTCAGATAATTCTGTTAGTTTCCGTTCTACAGTTAATTCGTCGGCGTGAACGGGTAAGTCGAGTGGATGAGCTAAACGGGCTTCAGTTGGTACGTCTGCAAATAACTCGTCAATATTTTTGACACCAATCTTTTCCAACATGATGTGTCGGTCTTCATCAGTATGGGGCAAGTAGCGCATGATATCTGTTTCCCCTCAATCGGAGTCCGCAATATGTGCGTGATAGGCGGCCTCATCCATTAGTTCATCAAGCTCTTTCAGATCAGATAATTGCACCTTGAGAAACCAACCTTGCCCGGAGGGGTCATTATTTATTAATTCGGGTTGTTCGGATAGTTTGACGTTTATCTCAATCACCTCACCACTAACAGGGCTGTAAAGTTCACTTGCAGCCTTAACAGATTCTATAACAGCAACTTCATCGCCACGCGTCATTACAGTCCCTAACTCCGGTAGTTCTACGAAAACGATATCTCCTAATTGTTCCTGGGCATAATTTGTAATCCCAACTAAACCGATATAAGGGACATCTCCGGAATTTTGTTCTACTCGGATCCACTCATGATCTCTCGTATATTTTACATTAGGCATTCTGATATCCTTAAATTCGTATTTATGTGCTTCTCAATGTTGGCAAGCCCCAATTTAGTTGCGGTGGTACTCGTGTTTAACGAACGGCAAAGCTGTTACAGAGGCCTTTATTTTCTTGTTACGTACCTCTAGCTGCAAACTTTGCCCAATATTCGAAAATGCCCTGACAACATATCCAATGGAAATCGGATGTCGTGCAGTTGGGCCATACCCGCCGCTAGTGATAAAGCCTAGAAGTTGTTGACTAGTATCAAATATTTGAGTGCCTTCCCTAGCGATTGTCCTACCAGACGGTTGTATACCAACTCGGTATCGCTGAGCTCCTTCCTTCAGTTGACGCAATATCACAGAAGAACCAGGGAAATGATTCTGTTCTCGTCGCCGTTTAGGAATTGTCCAGTGAAGCCCAGCTTCAATTGGAGTAATAGATTCTGTTAGGTCGTTTCCATAGAGGCACAAGCCGGCCTCAAGCCGGAGTGAATCCCGTGCCCCAAGGCCGGCGGGCATTACCTCGTCTTCGCCCAGGAGTAATTCAACAATTTCGAGAGCTTTATCCTTTGGGATTGATATTTCATATCCGTCCTCACCTGTATATCCCGAACGAGACACCCAACAGTCTACGCCGGCGATTTGAGTTTTTTCCCCATACATAAACTGGAGTAGTGCTAAATCTGATGCATGCCTGCGGAGGACTAAGTCCGCTTTTGGGCCCTGGAGAGCGATAAGAGCAGAGTCGAGATGTTCCACAGATATGTCGGGTGATAGGCCCCTTTTAAGGACTGCTTGGTCAATATTGAGTCGCGACCCATTTCCGATTATTCGAAAATAATCAGAATCCCGACATACTATAATATCGTCTATGACACCTCCTTGTTCATTGGTGAACATGGTATAGCACTGTTGGCCCTTGTGTAATCCGCTGATATTGCCGGGGACAAGCCTTTCAAGGCCTAGAGAAACATCTGTGGGCCGGCCAGATTTTCTCACAATGAATTGGTTCATGTGAGACACATCAAAGAGGCAAGCGCTATTTCGGCAATGGTTGTGTTCTCGTAGTATTCCCTCTGGATAATTTATTGGCATTTCAAAGCCAGAAAATTCATCCATGCGGGCGCCCAGCGTGTGATGGAGTCTGTGCAGGGGCGTTTGCTTTAGAGGTTTAGTATTCTTTATGGGATTCTGTGTCATTAAGTTCTCCGACGGTTGCACGTGCACCACTCCATGCACTGCCCCCTCTGTCTGAGAACCTGAGAGATTCACCGGTAACCAATCGGTTTACTCCGTCGGTGAGAAATCACTACTGTTTTAGGACACAGTAACTTCTTCTTTCCAGAGTTTTAATTGGCTTACAGTCCTTTTGCCTGAGAGTTTCCGGGGCGGTTGCTCCTTCGGCGCGGGTTGGGTTGGCCCATCTCTCCTGCAATCCAATATATATATAGTTATTATGATAGGGGCCCGGAATATGTCGTCAACTGTCACAAAATCAAAATCATTTATTTAAATTTATCGACACAGGTTATTGCTCCTACATCTGATCAATTTGTTCCTGGTCAAGCTGGAAACTGACTATAGTTTCATAGAGATTGGCTTCTCCAACATCATGAACTGGTATCTTGAGTACGATTTCTTCAGAGTGCACTTTAGATGTATATTCACCACCTACTGCAGAGTCGAGGTTTGCCAAAAAAGTTTGTTTCTGGACAATTTTTCCGAATCGGTCTACTAGTGCGACGAAGAAGGGCACCGATACAGTAGAACTGCTGTCGCTGAGTTTACCATGGCGAACTGCCATTTGTATGTCTAGTTCCACAAGAATGTTCCAGGCTGTGGTCAGAGGTGTGTCTGACACAACATTTGCTTCCGTCAATCCGCAAGTAAATGTCAAATCAGTAATCCGAGCTTCCGTCTCAATATCTGTGATGTCACGACCGTCTCCGTCCCGATATCTGACGAAAGTTGAACCGGCCCTAAGAACTCGCACGTCTGGGCAAGGCAGTGTAGGTGTTGCAAATATGTTAACTTTCTCAAGGACATAATTGGAATCCGGTAACCACTTTGTGTCGCACGCCGAAAGGGATAAAGAAATTCCGGCGAGTATAAATATACGTAGTGGGTTCATAGTTGGTTTTGAGAAAAAAGTTGAATCACAGCGAATTGTGGGTCCCGTCGCAGTATGGTTTATTTTTACTCTGCTTGCATCCACATAGGAAGATCGTTTTTGTTTCCGTCATTTTCCAAACGATAGGTTTGAGATCAGTGGTGGTGTGGGCTCCATCACAAAAGGGCTGTTTAGCACTCAGTCCACATTGGCACCAAGCGTAGCTTCGACCTTCTTCGGCCTCTATCGTATAAGGTGA
Source organism: uncultured Rhodospirillaceae bacterium (assembly GCA_964515905.1). Classification (GTDB taxonomy): domain Bacteria; phylum Pseudomonadota; class Alphaproteobacteria; order UBA7887; family UBA7887. The sequence continues at coordinate 39,710 of CAZEWK010000045.1, forward strand.
TTTTTGGGCTATTACCGGGTCAGACATTATTATTGGGTGCTCGCTAATCAAATTACAGTTATTTTACTATGCCGTATAGGATAACAGAAATGAAGTATCTCATATGAACTAGATTGCTACTACTTATGAAAGGCGGTTATTAAAGGTTATATTATAAAACGGAATTTGTTGAAAATTGGCTGTTTACACTAAAATTGACGAATCAGACTTGTCTCTGTTCCTTTCGCGATATTCGCTTGGCGAGTTGTCGGGTTATACTGGAATTGAGGAAGGTGTGGAAAATTCGAATTACTTGCTAAAGATTAAAGGTAAGCGCTATATCCTAACTATCTACGAAAAGCGTGTTCAGCCTAAAGATTTACCCTTTTTCCTTGATCTGCTCCAATATTTATCATTAAACGGTATAGAATGTCCTGTGCCGGTTTTGGATAATGCCGGAACAATTTTGAACGAAATTTCAGGAAAGCCGGCCGTAGTTTTTTCTTTCTTGCGGGGATCTGCAACAGGAAACCCAAACCCAAAACAGTGTCACAGCCTAGGAAAAGCATTAGCAAAAATGCATTTGGCGGGACAGGGTTTTGAAAAGGAACGTCGAAATGATCTATCAGTCCGAAACTGGCAAAGCCTACTAGAACGCATCGATGATCGTGCAAACGATCTGAAACCGGGGCTTTTGCACGAGTTAAACATAGAAATTGAAGAACTAGTTCCAAAATGGCCTTTTGATTTACCAACGGGAATTATTCATGCAGATCTTTTCCCAGACAATGTTTTTTTTAGAGGAGATGTAGTTTCTGGCTTAATAGATTTTTATTTCGCCTGCTCAGATTTATTTGCTTACGACCTTGCGATTTGTCTCAATGCATGGTGTTTTGAGCCAGATGGTTCGTTTAATTCCACTAAGGCACGTTTTATGCTTTCTGCGTATCGAAAAATACGACCATTTTCTGTTAATGAAGTAAGCGCACTGCCCATGCTTTGTCGTGGAGCAGCTGTACGATTTCTGCTAACTCGCCTATATGATTGGCTCAATCTACCCAATGAGGCGTTAGTTCGTCCAAAAGATCCCTTAGAGTATTTTCATAAACTTAGTTTTCACAGACAAGTTAAAGGTTCTGGTGAATATGGTCTTGAATGATAAATATGGTTGAGCAAAACCTTGTAGAGATTTTCACCGACGGTGCGTGCTCAGGTAATCCTGGTCCGGGTGGGTGGGGAGCTGTTTTATTATTTGGTAGTCTTGAAAAGGAGATTAAAGGTGGTGAGCAATACACCACCAACAACAGAATGGAACTGAAAGCAGCTATAGAGGCACTTAAAGAATTGCGCCACCCTTCGTCGGTAAAAATTTATACGGACTCTATCTATTTGCGCGACGGAATAACAAAATGGATAATTAAATGGAGGGCAAATCAATGGAGGACGGCCAATAAGAGGCCCGTAAAGAATGTTGATTTATGGCGTGAGCTGTTGGCCGTTGTCGAGCAGCAGCAGCAGGTAGAGTGGATTTGGGTTAAGGGACATGCTGGGAATAAACACAATGAACGTGCCGACAGTTTGGCTCGACAGGGCGCGGGTGGTGTCGATTAGTTAGCGTTTCAACGAAGCTAGCGACACCACCCGGCGACAACACAGTCTTTTGGTTGACAGAAGTCGTTCCATGCAAACTTTTCAAAAGAAACCTTAAATGGAGAAACTCTGGCCTTTATATAGTGGTCTATAGTTTGCTCAGGATGTTTTCTGCGCTCGAAACGCTTAGTCCGGGCCCATCTTCAATCTCTAGCGCTGTTACTGTACCATCTTCCACGATCATAGCGTAACGTTGTGATCTTGTGCCGAGACCAAAACCAGAGCCATCCATGCTGAGACCAATCTTACTAGTAAAATCACCGTTCCCGTCCCCGAGCATAAGAATATCGTTTCCGGTCCCTCTGTCTTTGCCCCATGCATCCATAACAAATGGATCATTAACAGAGAGGCAGACGATCTGGTCAACTCCTTTGCTCCCAATTTCTGATGCGTGCTCTAGGAAACCAGGGACATGTTTGGCTGAACATGTCGGCGTAAATGCGCCGGGTACAGCAAAAAGGACCACTTTTTTCCCGGAAAAGATGTCGTCTGTCGAGATGTCCTCCATTCCCCCATCGCCCATATGCTTAAAGGCAATTTTCGGAATTTGTTCTCCAACTTTAATTGTCATTATTTTTATCTCCCAAATAAATTTGTCTAGGTGAGTGAGCATCTTCTTTTACTGTACTAATTTCGCGCCGGCTTCCATATAAATCGGAAAGTCAGTTTGTGACGGCCTGTGACCAAAGACACGTTCCCTATACATTGGTACAAGCTTTCTGTACAGGTTTGACCTATTTATACTATTTTATCGTGTTTGCCTCTGATGCACCTCTGATTTGTTGCAGTGTCTTTAACACAGAAGATACACTTAATAATTCCGGTAAGACGATACCATTTGGCGCCCCTGGACCATATATTGCATCAAAAGGAAGTCCATATCGACCAAAATTTGTCAGATATGCAGCAATGTTTGGATCAGAATTAGTCCAGTCGCCCTGCATGAGAATGACATCGGATTTACCTAATGCTTTTCCTATGACTTGGCGATCTAAGACTAACGATTTATTTATCTTGCACGTCAGACACCAGTCTGCCGTTATGTCTACAAATACAATCTTTCCATGGTCTATATGGCCAGGGATTGCTAGTAAATCCAGTGGTTTCCAGGGACCTTCACTGTTGAAGTGGCCTCCGATCATCGGTTGCTTCGGTGGCACCATGTGAGGGATAGTAAAAGAAAGTAGACTTAAAACTATAACACCGCTAGCCGTAATTTTTGCTCCTATTTCTTTAGTCTGCGAAGCAAGCCCAAGAAATAGAACGCAAATAACCATTAATGCTGCAAGTAACGAGGCACCCAATAGCCCAATTTGTGCAGAAATTACCAACAATAACCAGGCGGCGGTTACCAGTAATATGAGGCCCAGAAGGGCTCGCACTGTGTTCATCCACTTTCCGGGTCGAGGTAAATATCCAGCGAAAGTGGGAACAACCGATAGAATTAAGTACGGTAGGGCCATGCCCACACCGAGTGTTGTAAATATTAAAATTATTTGAATTGGTCCTCCGATAAGAGCAAAACCCACTGCTGTTCCGAGAAAGGGGGCGGAACAAGGAGTTGCTAGCAATGTGGCCAGGGCACCACTCCAAAAACTGTTAGAAATAGAAAATCTAGAGGTAAGCACCATGTTCCCACCTACCCAAGAAGGGATGGGCACTTCAAAAAAACCAAAAAGATTTGAAGCAAAAATTGTTACTATGAGAGTTAGAAATATTAGAAAAAGTGGCTCCTGAAATTGCATACCCCAACCGACAGCAACACCTGCTGCTTTTAGAACAATTGCTCCAGCAGCTAACAGAACAAAAGAACATATTATCCCGCTTGCTGTTGACAAAAAATGTACGCGTATTTCTTTATTATTTTGCTCAGCGTGTTGAATAACTCCCAGTACCTTTATTGCTAATACAGGAAGTACGCAGGGCATAACGTTCAGTATTAGACCGCCAAGTAGAGCAAGGCTCAAAATCGCTAACAATGAACCAACGTCAAAAAGTTTTTCTGTTTGCCAACTAGGGGAAATGTATGTGGAGAATTCCACAGAGGTATTTTTATCTATCAGTGTAACTGTAATTGTTTGATTGATCAGAGTAGCGTCACGGACCGTCTCAACAGGGATCTGAAAAATCGCTTGTTTTCGATGTTCTCTGAAGTTTTTTTTTGCCTTGGTAAAACGAACTTCTGCGGGTCCTTCAACAAATAAAATTGGATTCTCAAAAGCCTCATTCTTGGGGTGATTAAGGATCAATTCCAGAAGATCACCATTCGCATTCAACGCACCTTTTTCCAAAATTATAGGGTCTTCGCCCAATGTAACCGGAACCATTTCTCGGTATTTTTTTATAAGGTTAAAGTAGGCTGTATCTTCACCGGATCCTTCAGGAAGGGCTAGTCTCAATTTAGCTTGAATAGGAATACAAATAGTTTTGCAAGCTTGGTAGTCGATGATCGTATTCAGAACCGTGCGTTTATTTGGTGAAATTAAATCGATAGTTATTGGTATTACGACAGTTTTTAGATAACCCACCGTTTCTAAATTCGCGGCTTCAAAAAAGCGTTGCGGTGAGGGCCAGTGAATCTGAAAGGTATTCAGGTTTTCCGAGCCCTCAAAATTAAGAGAAGGGGGTGATCCAGCGTCACCGGGGCTTCTCCAGTATATTTTCCACCCAGGCTCCAACTTAAACTCTAGTCCAATGGAAAGTATATAGGAATCCCCAATAGAATTTTGTGCTGAAATCATTCGAACAGCGGTGAATTCAGTTTTGTCCCATTCGCTAGTTGGGTTTGCCCCGACTGCAGAAGGGGTCAATAGAGGGAACAGCGACAAGAGAAAAATCAGCACATGGTAGAGCTTTTTGATATATTCATTTATCATAGTGGTCTTATTCTCACTTAGATGTGATGGCATACCTAGAGCATATTGGTTCAAATAAAACGGACGGCTTCTTGAAGCCTATAGTTAGCTAGGAATATAGGTAATAACGACATGAATCCAAGAAAAGAAAAAGATGGATACTTGCCGGGGCAACTTTTGATAGCAATGCCTGGAATAGAAGATCCTCGCTTTTCCGAGAGTGTCATTTATTTATGTGCTCATAGCGAGGATGGTGCAATGGGAATAGTCGTGAATAAAGTTATCGACTCCCTCAAATTTTCACAATTACTCGAACAAATGGATATTTCTGGGAATCACCACAGACTAAATTTAGAAATTCATTTTGGTGGTCCCGTTGATGCTGGACGAGGTTTTGTGCTTCATAGTACTGATTACGACAGTGATGGAACCATGAAGGTAAACGATGACTTTGCCTTGACTGGGACGGTGGATGTTCTGAAGTCGATCGCGTGTGGTGAGGGTCCAGCAGACGTGCTATTTGCCTTGGGCTATGCGGGGTGGGCTCCTGGACAACTGGATGATGAAATACAAAAGAACGGGTGGCTACATTGCACTGCGGACTCTGGCATCGTCTATGGACGAGAGAATGAGTTAAAATGGAGATCGGCTGCAGCAAATATGGGTATAGATTTGTCCTTGCTGTCGACGGAAATGGGCCATGCATAGGTTTCCGTGAGGTTTTCTCTTATTATTTTGGTTGCATAGAAAAACAATGTCGTCGTTGATCATTCAACCAGTCGGTCTATAAACTGCTGGACGTCGACCGATTGGGCCGCAGCCGGCCTGAGGAAAGGTGCCTAATTCGCTTTGACGGCTTTGACGATGCGGATAGATCCTTTGCTGTGGGTATAGTCTCTAATTTAGTGTCAGTATTTAGAAGCCCAAACAAGATGTGGTCCTGCCATTTGCCATTTATTTTTAAATAACGCCGTGCGTAGCCTTCCTCTTGGAATCCCACTTTTGCTAGGAGAGCTCTGCTTGCCTGGTTGTTCGGAAGACATGCAGCTTCAATTCTGTGGAGTCGTAATCTTTCGAATATAAAGGGAAGTAGTGCGGATAAAGCTTCTGTCATATACCCTTGTTGGCAATAATCTTCACCAACCCAGTATCCGATACTACAGCTTTGAGCTACACCGCGTCGTACATCATTGATTGATATGCTTCCTAACAAGGCTCGATCAGAGCTTCTGAAGATTAGGAAGACATAGGCGGTATCCGAATTGGTTTGGATTGCGTAGGCGCGGAGCCGACGTAAGAACGCCTTACGAGTGAGAGCATCATTTGACCAAGTTGGTTCCCAAGGTTCGAGAAAATGTCTGCTAGCTGTTCGAAGCGCAAGCCATTTTTTTGTGTCTCTACGATTGGGTGGCCGTAGGTACACTCGACCAGCTCTTATTGGTTTTCCACGTAGTGCTTGAGATAAAGATTTGAAAAGACCGATCATTATTTGACTCTAATATGAAACGTAAATAACCCATCATTGATAGAATGAGACTCAAGATTATTTCCGGTTAAACTACAAAATTCCTTAAAATCTTGCTCGGCACTAGGGTCTGTAGCCAGTACAGTTAATAAACAGCCAGATGGAAGTTGTTTTATAGCTTTCTTTGCCTTTAAGATTGGTAGAGGGCAGGTTAGATGGCAAAGATCAAGCGTTAAGCTCGCTATATTCGGTTCAGTGTGCGTCATGGCAGTTATCAACAAAATTTTTGTTTAATTGATCCGTAATCAGGCATTTTATCGATTGGGCCGAGAGCTGTTACCGTTGGATTACTCGTGGAAATAAGTCGTCCAGCTACTGTCATCAATTGATCAGGGTCAATAGAATCAATTTTTTCGATGACTTCAGAGTTTAAAAGAGGGCGACCAAACAGAAGCAATTGACGGGCCATTTGTTCGCATCTGGTTCCTGTGCTCTCTAACGACATCAATAACCCGGATTTAAGTTGGGCTCGTGCACGGTTTGTTTCCGATATCGAAATATTTCTCGATATACTCAATAGTTCTCCGCAAATTGTTTCAATCAATTCTCCAACAGATTTAGGGTTGGTGCCGGCGTAAATGCCAAAAATGCCGCTATCTATATAACTGCTGGAGAATGAGTAAACAGAGTAGGCAAGTCCTAGTTCTTCGCGCACTTTTTGAAACAGGCGCGAGGACATGCCTCCGCCTAGGAGAACAGATAATGTTTGCAGAGCATAATAGTCTTCGTCCGAGTAGGCGAGTCCATTAAAACCAATAAGGAGGTGTACCTGCTCAAGTTCACGGGCACGGTAATCTTCTCCGCCGGAGTATTTGGCCTGTTCGTTCTGACTCTTGTTCTCAATAATAGGCTGAGAAAACGAGTTTTTAGTTAAAGCTGTTAATTGCGCATGGTCAATATTTCCTGCAGCAGCGACGACCATGCGCTTGGGAGTGTAATATTGATTCATATAGGAACGTAACGTATCACGCTTAAAACTGGAAACATTCTCCGCAGTACCTAAAACGGGGCGACCTAAAGCCTGGTCGGGGAAGGCCGCATTTTGAAAATAGTCAAACACAATATCGTCCGGAGTGTCCTGGGCCTGACCAATTTCCTGAAGTACAACTCCCTGTTCCCGTTTTAACTCCTCTGGAGCGAAGGTGGGGTTTTGTAGAATATCCCCCAATATATCTATTGCTAATGGTAGATCTTCCTTAAGCACTTTAGCAAAATAAGCAGTTTGCTCCCTCGAGGTATAGGCATTCAGGTGGCCCCCGACGGCCTCTATTTCCTCTGCAATCGCACGTGCACTTCTTCGTTCCGTGCCTTTAAAGGCCATATGTTCTAGGAGATGTGATATTCCATTAATTTCTGGCGTTTCGTTGCGCGCTCCAACGTCCACCCATACCCCAACAGAAGCGGTCTCTAGTGAAGGCATAAATTCACTAATAATTTTAAGTCCGCTGTCTAAAGTGCTAACCTGTGGTTCCATGCACTAATTCCCACTTTTCGGTTGTTATCGGGCGAAACGGCTAAGCGCCCGAATATAAGCTTGAATTTCCCCTACGTCACCTTTCAAAACTTGGTATCGTTCCTCAGCAACCAAAGCTTCTGCCAGCCGGGGTGGCGGGGTTGGGCGTTTGCCCGTGGCCCGCGCGACCGCTTCAGGAAATTTTGATGGGTCTGCGGTGGATAACGAAATTATCGGATGTTTCCTATAGCAAGGGTGTTTCCGTGCCGCTGCGACACCCACCGCTGTGTGTGGGTCGATTAAGAATCCAGTTTCTGCAAATATTTTCTCCATTTCGTTAAGCATTGCCCGCTCGTCGATTGCGGTACTACTAAATAAACTTTGAGCTGTTTCAATGCTGTTCTCATCAATCGTAAACCCGCCTGCAGTTGATATGGAATTCATACAAGCCGACACTTTTTCGACGTCTCTATTATACAATTCAAACAGAAGTCTTTCAAAGTTACTAGCGACTTGGATATCCATGCTAGGAGCGATAGTAGGCTTAACAGCGCCAATCTGGTATTTTCCAGTTGTTAATGCTCTGACCAATATATCATTTTCGTTGGTGGCTACTATCAGTCCTCTAATGGGTAGGCCCCTGAGATGGGCAACATATCCTGAATATACGTCTCCAAAATTACCCGTCGGAACAGAAAAAATAGTGTCACTCTTGTTTAATTTTTCCACTGCCACGTGGTAGTATACGGTTTGCGCTAAAATACGGGCCCAATTAATAGAGTTTATTGCAGATAACCCTAGTTCACGACGGAATAGTTCATCGTTAAACATCTTCTTAACTATTTTTTGGCAGTCGTCGAACGTTCCCTCAACCGCTATGTTGTGAACGTTATCTGCGAGCACTGATGTCATTTGACGTCTTTGTGTGCTTGAGATTCGGTCGCGGGGATGAAGGATAAAGATATCAATATTTGGCCGATCTTTGCAGGCCGCAATAGCTGCAGATCCAGTATCGCCGGATGTTGCTCCGATAATAGTTATCTGCTGGCAATTCTCTGAAAGCACATAATCAAACAGTCGGCCAAGTATCTGAAGGGCAAAATCTTTAAAGGATAGTGTAGGCCCATGGAAGAGTTCCAGTAGCCAGTGATTTTCCCCAATCTCAACTAGTGGAGCTACCTCATTGTGAGAAAAACCGGTGTATGCTTGTTCGGTTATTGTGTTCAAAATCGGTCTGGGAATCGCGGCTTCTACGAATGGGTGTATTAAATGTGCAGCGTTCGCTGAATAGCTATGTAATGCTGTTGTTGTTTCTGTGGCGACGCTAGGCCATTTAGTAGGGACAAAAAGTCCCCCATCGGGTGCTAGTCCTTCCAGAAGCGCCGTTTTAAATCCTACCGGACCTATGGTGCTGCGTGTGCTTACGTATTCCAATGGTTGCCGCAGTTCTTTCATTATCTTTTTTGTGAAGTGGTATTCAATGCCAAGTGGTTAAATCGAGACTCTTTACTTTTAGGCTATCTATAACTTTGTTTTAGCTTTTTAAAAACAGCTGAAAGAATATTGTTGCTGAGTCAAATAGAGAGAAAAAGACAGTTGGGGAATTTATGCAATAGTTTAATTTTTCTTTACGGTGTTAGTTAAAATCTTTGTGTTATTTCTGGCATGTTATTTTGATTTCCGGACAGTGTCCGTAAAAAAATAATTCCTGCGTATTTTTTGCGTTTTATCCAAGAAATGTTTCAGGAATACATGTAGATAAGATAATTGTTTGTTTTGTATATGTGCACACAGAGAGTAGTAGATTGACGAACCATGAGTCGTAAAATCCAACAGGAGGGAGATTTGAGTAGTTTACCGAAAAAATTATGTTCGAAGGCTTTAGTGATTTTTAATCCAATAGCAGGAAGCCGGAGGACCGTGCTTGTCGAAAAGGTTGTCCAAGAGCTTCGTCTAAAGGGATGGCAGACGTCTATGATAAAGACTCAGAAGGTAGGGCATGCAGAAACAATAGTTCTTGATCTGCAGCGTCAAAAGGAACGAATCCCAGATATTTTGATCGTTGCCGGCGGTGATGGGACAGTAAATGAGGTGATTAATGGACTCTCTTGCATTAATCGTTTGGATTTGCCAGTTGCTCTTATCCCAACCGGTTCCGTCAATTTATTGGCTAACGAAATTATGCTTCCGGACAACCCAAAATTGCTAGCAGAAATTATTTCCACTTCACATGTTGCAAAGGTGGTGTTGGGTAAAATATCTACAGAAACAGAATCTCGAATATTTCTTATGACTGCGGGTGTTGGATTTGATGCTCGAGCTGTACGTAGGCTTTCAAAGAAACTCAAAACAATTGTGGGCAGGCTTGCCTACATTGCCGCGGGTATCGAAGAATACTTCTCTGGTAAACGGCCATCCTATCAAGTAACCATCGATGGTAAAACTATATCCGCTCAATCCGTGTTGTTTGCAAATGGTAAATATTACGCTGGTCGAAAGATCTGGGCCCGAGAGGCAAGCATCAAAGATCAATCGCTTAAGGTAGGAGTTTTTGCTAACGCTGGACGGCTTCAGATTCCACTCTATGCAGTGGCACTTTTCCTAGGAATATTAGCCCGTATGCCAGGAATCAAAATTCGAACTGCAAAGGAAGTTGAACTGAGGTCACACAGTGCTGACCCGATTCAGGCTGATGGCGACATAGTTGCATGGCTGCCGGCCAGGATATCCGTTGCATCCGGCCGGGCAAATCTTATATGTCCAAAGCCCTAGTACAACCTTCGTGTCATACCCCAGCCACTGTCATTCCTTCGATCCGAATCGTTGGAGCATTTATGGAATACCGGAATAACAAATCACTCGCTGGAGTTATCTCCATAAACATCTCCGTTATGTTTCCAGCCACCGTCATTTCATTTACTGGATGAATGAGTTCGCCATTGTTTATCCAAAATCCAGATGCACCTCGGCTATAGTCACCGGTGATACTGTTAAAACTCATTCCCATCATTTCGGTCACGTAAAACCCATTTGCTATACTTTTTATAAGATCATTAGGGGAGACAGAACCAGGCATCATGTACAAATTACTTGGTCCGGGACTGGGGGGTGAAGAAGTTCCGCGACTTGCGTGGCCTGTGGTTCTTAATTTTAGTTCTCTCGCTGATCTCGTGTCGAGCAGCCAACTATCGAGCACACCATCTTTGATAATATTTCTTTTTACGCCCCCTACTCCTTCCCCGTCGAATGGTCGTGATGCAAGCCCACGCGATCGAAGCGGGTCGTCGACTATATTGATGTTTTTGGAAAATATTTGTTTGTTCATCTTGTCTTTTAGAATGCTTGTTCCCCTCGTTATTGCTGCACCTGAAATCAATCCGGCCAAAAGTCTCGGAAATCCACCTGAGAGTCTAGGATCGAATACTACAGGAACCTGCTGGCTTTTTACCTTTTTAGGTTTTAGGCGGCGGACAGCTCTTTCGCCAGCTCGCTTCCCGATTTCGTCTGCCGGTTCTAAATCAGTAAAATGGCGACTTGAAGTGTATTCATAGTCTCGTTCCATTTGGGTGTCCGAACCAGCGATTACTGATGCTGAGATCCCAAAACTCGTAGCCGTGTAGCCTTCTGCAAACCCTAAACTATTAGCCAGTGTTACTGCGCTTTCTCCAGCGCTTGCCTCTGCTCCTTCCGAATTTGTGACACCAGGAACTGCACGAGCTGCGTCCTCTGCTTGAGCGGCTATTTGCAACAAAACACTTTGTGATGGTGGCTGAGTGTCTGCTAAATCAAGATCGGTGTCAGCTCCAGACATGTCGCTACTTTCTGGAAGGCCAGCAAAAGAGTCTTCCGGAGCATTCCGGGCCATCGTAATTGCTCTTTCGATTAACTCATTTAGTGTTGCTAGTCGTAAATCGGTACTAGAAACTATTGCTTGGCCTTGGCCAATTAATACGCGAAGCCCGAGATCGCTTGATTCTGCACGCTCGACACCTTCATTTTGTCCCATGCGCCAGCTCGCGCTAGACGACGTCGATTTGATCATGACGGCGTCTGCAGCGTCGGCCCCATTTTTTAAGGCTTTAGTTACAAAACTGGCTAAGAAATCTGGATTGGGCTTGTTCTGTGGCATAAATTAAGATCTTTGCGGAAAGAGGTTCAAGGTAACCTAGTGTATTCTATGGAGACGTATATCCTGAGTCGCAAAGAAATTCGACCCATCAAAGTGGAAAAAAACTAATTATTCTTAAATCGACATAAAAACCCAGCGAATTTGGCATACAATTATTAACAAATTTTGGTAATTTGATGGTTCATGGAAGGTCCGATCTGGCAAGTCCAGGGTGCACTGTTGCTTGTTGCAGGAGGGCACACAGCCGCGCAATTATATTGGATAAGATGGTGTTTATCGACAAATAAGGATGTTGTTACCATTTTCACAGACGGTGTGTGATTACCAGTTCCTCATCTTTGAGAAGTGGGCATTACGGTGTTTGGTCGTGGGCCAAACTTAAATTTACCTATAATAGACCGTCCTGTCACCGTTGACTTGTTCGCAACCCTAGGTGGAGTTTCTAGAGCTTTTAGGGATGGACTTGGCCGTGATCGGGGCAATATTGAAGTAGTTTCCCGAAAGAAACTAGATGAAGGGCTTACTGAGCTTTTGGAAGTAAAACAAATTGACAATTCTTTCCAAGAAAAAGTGAGAGGTGTACAAGGAAGTGGTCTACGAATTAGTAAGTGCTTCTTTTCAAACGCAGCGCGAAACCTCGGTTAAGTCTGTGGAAATTCATAACTTCTGCAACTGATTTTGGTGATATCATTAGTTATAGGAATTTTAGACGATTACATGCTCACTGGTGATTATAGAAGAAGTCTCGTCAGATTGGATAAGTTCGATACCATCATCGTGTGAACGTAAGCCGTCTAGCGCACCTGTCGTCTTGCCCATTGCATCAAGGGAATCGAACCAGGTTATCGCTATTCCATCCCATCGAGGTAACGGGCTGCGTTTGTAGCCTGATTTTTTTGTGTGGCTTTGCGTATACCTCCGAATGTTATGCATATCTGTAGCTATTAATCCGTGAATATTTTTCCAATAGTGTTGGAAATCTTCAACTTCCAGTTCAGAGTTTTTCTTGACAAACTCTATCTTTTTTACCCCCAACGTTGGAACAATTCCATCTTTTATTATATGTTCATCTGTCAAAAGTAGTTCTGTATTTTGTGAGTCGATAAAGTTACTTTCGTCAGCTGCAACATCTTTATATGCTTTAGTGTCAGCTAATGTGCGAAGTGCATCCGTATTTTCCACCCATATTTCAGCTAATCCGTCATAAGGTAATTTGTTTTTGTCGTAACTATTGATTAACGGATGAGATTGCACGTACTTTTTTACGAGCGGTAATTTCCGGACGATGTCGGCATGCGTATTTCTCCAATAAGTTTGGAACGTTTTAATAGACATACCTTTTTTCCGTCGTATCAGTGTGCAGGCTTTCAACATAGGTTTTATCAACGCTGCTTTCGGGTCTACTAAAGATCTTTATCTGGTAGCTTGGTACGATAGTTTTAGATGATTGTCTGATTAAGATAAAATTATTTCCAGATTGATTTTCCACTTGTGGGGATGGCGTACTTCGGCCATTTCTCGGTTACTCTCGAGATGACATCTTCCGTCATTGAAATTCTTCGACCCCATTCTCTTTTTGTTTCTGGAGGTATCTTATTGGTGGCGTCAAGCCCAATCTTTCCGCCTAGACCGGGCTCCGGGCTTGCAAAATCAAGATAATCAATTGGGCTATTTTCTACCAGTGTGATGTCACGAACAGGATCCATTCGGGTTGAAACCGCCCACATTACGTCTCGCCAATCCCTTGCATTAATATCGTCGTCAACGACGATTATAAATTTTGTGTATAGAAATTGGCGAAGGTAGGACCAAATGCCCATCATCACACGTTTCCCGTGTCCTGCATACCCTTTCTTGATGGAAACAACTGCAATACGGTAGCTGCATCCCTCTGGCGGTAGCCAGAAATCAACAATTTCGGGAAACTGTTGTGTTAGGAGTGGAATAAATAACTCATTTAGTGCTTGGCCTAGCACACTTGGTTCATCGGGTGGTCTGCCAGTGAAAGTGGACAAATAAATTGGGTTAGCCCTTTGTGTGATAGCGCTAACAGAAAAGACGGGAAACTTTTCAACGGAATTATAATATCCAGTGTGATCTCCGTAAGGTCCCTCATCTCTGTATTCCGTGAGAGAAACGTGCCCTTCAAGAACGATTTCTGCTTCTGCAGGAACCTTGATGGGTATAGTCTTGCAATTTACTAATTTGGTTTTAGTCCCTCTGAGGAGTCCTGAAAACTGATATTCAGACAGCGTTTCAGGAACTGGGGCTACAGCAGCTAACATGGTTGCAGGGTCTGCTCCGATGACTACAGCAGCAGGAAAAGGTTGAGATTCTCTGCTTTGCCAATTTTGGTGGTGTTGGGCTCCCCCTCTGTGTTTTAACCACCTCATCAAAGTTCTACTTTCGTCTAAAACCTGCATTCTATAGACACCTAAATTAAAATGCTCATCATCGTATTCGGCGGAGGCTTTAGTCACTACAAGTGGCCAAGTTATCAAGGGTGCAGGTTCATTTGGCCAACACGTTTGTATTGGTATGGCACCAAGGTCGATATCCTTGCCTTCAATCACTACCTCTTGTGCTGGACCAGATCGAACTGTCTTTGGTTTCATTGCCAATGCTGACTTTAACAGCGGAAACATTTCAACTGCCTCTCGCCACCCTTCGGGTGGTTCCGGTTGGCGTAAGGCCGCTAGCATGTTACCAAATTCTCTCAGCGTACTGGGTTCTCTGTCGATTCCGGCAGCGATTCGTTTAGTGGTGCCAAACAGATTAACGAGAACCGGGATGTTTGATTGTTGGGCCTTGTGGATGGGGTTTTCAAATAGGACAGCTGGTCCATTTTCGGATAGCAACCGTGTTTGAATTTCCGTCATTTCTAGTTCGGTTGAAACCGGCTCGGATACCCTTACTAAATCCCCGATGTGCTCCAAATGTTGAATGAAATCACGTAAGCTTTCGTAGGGCATTGCAATCTCTTTATCTAATTATTTTTTTGGGCGTATCAAACATCGCACCCATAAATTGGCCAAAATGAACTCTATCCACTTTAACCAATGAGGAATCCGGTGAAAACGAGGGCGGCAAATAAGTGGTTCGACTTAAACATGGTAAGGCAAATCTCAGGATCATCAAAATCTACTCTATTAACTTGCCATGCCAGCTGCATTGCTCCAACTATTACACCAACGTATGCGGTGTATGATAGGTTGGAGATCGTTGTTGCGACTATAAGGCCTACTATTGTTAAAAAGTAAAAAGAGGAAACAGCGGCTTTGCTCTTGTTCCCTAACCTAAGCGCTGCCGATTTAACGCCTATCATAGAGTCGCCAACTTTATCCTGATGCGCGTAAATAGTGTCGTAACCTAGAGTCCAGGTTATGCCCGCAGCATAAAGAATAAGAGCAGGCAATTCCAGAGAGCCGTTTGTTGCGGTCCAGCCGAGCAAGGCTCCCCAATTAAAAGTTAACCCAAGCCAAAGTTGTGGCCACCAAGTTATCCGTTTCATAAAAGGGTATGTGGCAATCAGTGGCAGGGAGCATATACCAATGAATATTGTTATAGCATTGAATTGTATTAGGATAATGAAGCCTAACAGGCCAAGAGCCAACATTAACAAGATCGCTCGGGTTACCGAGATTTCTCCGTTAGCAATTGGGCGTTGTTTTGTGCGAGTTATCAAGGCATCGTAATTTCTGTCTATGATGTCATTAAAAATGCACCCGGAGCTTCGCATTACTACTGCACCTAGTAAAAACAACAACAAAAGCCGAGGCATGTTTTCTATTGGGGGTTTGGAAAGGGCGACAGATAGCCAACAGGGCCATAAAAGAAGCCAGTAGCCAATTGGTGCATCGGCACGAATTAACCGTAAATAAGGTAGTATTGGGCTTAGTATTATTTTAGTCCTGTTCATAATTCGATGTTTGAGGTCTTTTATTAATTTGTAAAGAGCCTTAAATCGTATCTCTTGGACAGAGGCTTTTTGCCTACGTATGATTGTTGTCAGAAAATAAAAGAGGTTTTGTCTTTTAATGGAACGTATTAGGCAGAATGGTGTGGTCGCTCGTGTGTTTGTTAATGAACGGCTGAACGCCGGCCAGGCGGTTTTGGTAACTGAACAGCAGGCACATTATTTACGAAATGTAATGCGGGCTCGAAATGGCGCATTAGCTGCCCTTTTTAATGGGCAAGACGGAGAATGGTTAGCTGAGGTTGAGAGGATGACCAAAAATGAGTGCTCCTTAAGAATTCATAAAAGGATGCGCAAACAAGAGAGTGAGGATGGACCTTGGTTATTATTCGCTCCGATAAAACAACTGAGACTCGATTACCTCATACAAAAATCAGTTGAGCTGGGTGTAGAGCTGATTTGGCCAATAAGGACTCTTCGAACCATGGTTAGAAATGTCAACTCAACGCGTATACGGGCCAATGCGATAGAGGCTTCCGAGCAATGTGGACGCTTGACTGTACCCCAGATGCGTGATTATACGAACTTAGCAAAGTCGCTAGATAATTGGCCACCAGGCCGTACGTTATTTTGGGGAGACGAAACAGGAGGGGGGGCTCCAGCATTGGGACTTTTACAAAGCTGTGTTGGTAAAGCTGCTTTTTTGATAGGTCCTGAGGGCGGGTTTGATGAGACCGAACGGGACCTCCTGAAAAATCATGATTTCACACAGGGTATAGATTTAGGTCCTCGACTCTTGCGTTCTGATACCGCTAGTTTGGTGGTAATGGCATTGTGGCAGAGTGCAGTTCAAAATCGTACAGCGGCGTAATTGAAGGCGAGGCGGTTCGTCATATAAGAATTTCATATTATTCTAAATAATATCAGCGCTCCATATTTGGTGTCGCGGGTATTGCCAGGGGTGCTAATGAGCCATAACCACGATCAAGAACCTATCGAGAACAAAAATGTTCTTGTCGAATATCTTGAGCAGGGATGTAAGCCAAAAATCGAATGGCGAATTGGCACGGAACATGAGAAAATAGGATATAATATCAATGACTTACGACCTCTCCCATATGATGGGCCTTTCGGTATTAAGGCTATGCTTATTGGTTTGCAACGTTTTGGTTGGTCTCCGGTTTTTGAGAAAGAGAATATCATTGCGCTGTCGAAAAATGGACAGTCCATTACTTTGGAACCGGGCGGACAGTTTGAGTTGTCTGGTGCGATGCTTACAACAATTCATGAGACATGCGCTGAAGTAAACAACCATCTTGCACAAGTCCGTGACGTAGCGGGAGAGCTGGGAGTTGGATTTATTGGCATAGGAATGCAGCCAAAATGGCAACGATCGGAAATTCCAGTAATGCCAAAACAGAGATATGACATTATGAGAGCCTATATGCCGACCAAAGGAAGTAGAGGTCTTGATATGATGCTCCGGACCTGCACTGTCCAAGTCAATTTAGATTTCGAATCAGAAGCGGATATGATTAAGAAATTTAGGGTTGCACTTGCATTGCAACCTATAGCGACTTGTTTGTTTGCCAATTCTCCTTTTGTTGATGGCGTACCTAGCGGGGTTTTGAGTGCTAGATCAGAAGCTTGGTTTGACACCGATCCAGACAGATGTGAAATACCAAAATTTGTATTTGAAGATGGCATGGGGTTTGAACGGTATGTCGATTTTGCCTTAGACGTCCCAATGTATTTCGTTCACAGAGGTGAAGATTACGTTGATGTAAGTGGTCATTCATTTCGTGATTTTATGGCGGGTAATCTATCTGTGTTGCCTGGTCAAAAGCCAACGATCAGTGACTGGTCCGATCATCTTACGACTATTTTCACAGAGGTTCGGTTGAAAAGGTTTTTAGAAATGCGGGGTGCCGACGCGGGCCCTTGGAATAGACTATGCGCCTTACC
Source organism: uncultured Rhodospirillaceae bacterium (assembly GCA_964515905.1). GTDB lineage: Bacteria > Pseudomonadota > Alphaproteobacteria > UBA7887 > UBA7887. The sequence goes on from CAZEWK010000045.1 coordinate 57,182, forward strand.
GGCCTTATGGGTGGGTCTTCTATATGATTCTTCTTCGCTTGATGAGGCAGCGGAGTGGATTAAAGATTGGACATATGATGAAATTCTTAAATTGCGCTCTGACGTTGTACGTGGCGGTTTTGGAGTTAAGTTTCGGGATATACCTGTTAAAGAAATCGCAGATAACATGTTGAAATTAGCATCTGATGGCCTTAGGCGCCGGGAGTTTCTAGACAATGCAGGTAGTGACGAGACAGGCTTCTTAACGCCTCTTATCGGTGTGGTCCAGACTCAGAAAACCTTGAGCGAGGAACTCCTCGATGCTTTTAATGGGCGTTGGCAGCAAGCGATAGACCCTGTGTTTGCGGAGTTTTCCTACTAAATCAATTCTTTAATTTTTAGTATCTTTGATATTCGGAACGGTGATAGAAGTGGTCAAGTTAAAAACATAGAAAATCGTGAGGATTGATGAGTATCATAAAAATTGAATTTTCAAGGTTTTCTGCTTTTTATTCTCCTCTAATAATGACAATGGCGGGAGGATTTTTAGAACGCGAAGGCTTCACCCCAGAGTACAGTGTCTCAAAGCCTGGCCAATCCGCGGTTAAGTCATTGTTGGATGGTACCGTTCACGTGGTGCAGTCAGCACCTTCACAAGCATTTTCTTTTTTGGAGAGGGGTGAGACCCCGCCAGTTACTCACTTCGCGCAAATTAATGAAATGGATGGATTCTTTTTGAACGCGCGTAACCCTGATCCAAATTTTTCCTGGGGTATGTTGGCAGGAAAGAAAGTATTGGTCGACCATGGGGGCCAACCTCTGGCAATGTTCAAATATGCCTGCCATCGGGAAGGCTTAAATTTTTCTGATATTGAAGCGATCGACGCAGGTGCTACGGAGGAGATGGAGCAAGCATATAGAGAAGGCGAGGGAGATTACATCCATTTGCAAGGACCAGGACCGCAGCAACTTCAAAAGGAAGGTTTCGGGCACGTTGTAGCTTCTGTTGGCAAAGCGATAGGACTGTGTGCATTTTCTAGTCTGGCCGCAACAGAAACTTGGTTGAACAGTGATGCCTCTCTCTCTTTTATGCAGGCTTATCGTGATGCTCGTCAGTTTTTGATTGGCTCTAACCCAGCTGAAATAGCAAGACTAGAGAGAGACTTCTTCCCAGGCATAGACGCGGATGTTCTGGCCAAGACCATAAGTTTTTATCAGAACTTAGGTTGTTGGACACCTCATCTAGAAATTACCGAGGAAGCTTTTGAAGGGGCCCTTGATGTATTTTTGCATGCAGGTCTTATCACTAAACGGCATGAATTTCGCCTCGTAATTTCAAATCCCCCGATGTCATGACTCTGACTATATTGAGCTGTGTCAGTCCAAATTACTCTAGTGCTTCAGTGCCACCTACTGTCAGTCCGTCGACCAACAGAGTCGGTTGACCGACTCCCACAGGCACACCCTGGCCATTTTTTCCGCAAGTGCCAATGCCTGGGTCGAGCTTCATATCGTGCCCGACTGCCTTTACTTTCTTGAGCACCTCAAAACCGCTGCCGATAAGGGTCGCACCTTTCACGGGTGCACCAATATTACCATTTTCAATTTTGTAAGCTTCGGAAGCAGAAAAAACAAATTTTCCGTTGGTGATGTCGACTTGACCACCTCCAAAGTTGACTGCGTAAAGGCCCGATTTCACGGACCGTAAGATATCTTCCGGTGCATCTAATCCAGCCCGCATGATGGTATTTCGCATTCGAGGCATTGGCTGGTGGGCAAAGCTTTGGCGACGTCCATTTCCTGTAGATTTTGTACCCATAAGGCGGGCATTCATTCGATCTTGCATATAACCAACCAAAATTCCATCTTCGATTAGTACGGTTGATTGTGTGGGAGTCCCTTCATCGTCAATGGATAGGGATCCACGCCGGTCATCAATGGTTCCGTCATCAACTACGGTAACTCCGGGTGCTGCTACTCGTTCACCCATTAGGCCGGCAAATACACTTGTTTGTTTTCTATTAAAGTCGCCTTCCAAACCGTGACCAATGGCTTCATGCAACAAAATCCCAGGCCACCCTGGTCCCAATACAACCTGCATTTCGCCAGCGGGGGCTGGTTCTGCATCAAGCAGGGTGACGGCCTGTCGCAACGCTTCGTCTACATGATGTTGCCATGTGTCGCTGCCAAGTACTAACTCATAACCATATCTTCCGCCAGAACCAAAACTGCCACTTTCCATGCGGTCGTTATCGTTAATCACAACGGTAACGCTAAGACGGATTAAAGGCCGTATATCTCCAGCAAGTTCACCGCTGGACCGCATTATTTGTACGGCTTGCCAGTTTCCGGTCAGAGACGCCATAACTTGCTGCACACGTGGATCTTTTCCCCGGGCGTAAGCATCAATTTCTTGAAGCAATTTGACCTTAGTTTCAAACGGTGTGTCTTGGAGAGGGTTTTCATCAGTATAGAATTGTTGGTTTGTGTCTGCTGGAGATAAGTCCATTTCACCACGAGAACCAGTTCTTACAGCCTTTACGGTATCACGAGCTCGTCCTATTGCTGATTCACTCAGCTCAGAAGCATGCGCATAACCCGTTGCTTCACCAGATACCGCACGAAGACCAAATCCTTGAGATGTATCAAAACTTGCTGCTTTGAGTTTTCCGTCGTCGAACGAGAAGCTCTCCGACTGCCTATATTCTAGAAATAGTTCTCCATCGTCAGCTCCATTCAGAGAGTCGTTTACAATCGACGTGACCTTCCCTTTATCCATGCTGGTATTGTCAAAAAATAATTTATTAAGTCGTGCAATGTCAGTCATTAGAGAGGTCCAGATTTCCAGTTAGTTTTCAACGTCAATAATTTGTTTAATACTTACCTCATTGATGGATCGTAGCCAACTGAACGATGGTGGTAGATATAAAAATCAGAACTAAAGTACAAGTAGACGGTGCGTTTTTGGACGTACACGGCTCAATCCCGGCAATAGGTTCTGCAATACAAGGCCCCGTCGGAGGCCCAAGAATAGTGCTCACCAGGCCAACATTTGACGGATATCAAACACTTCCCGCGCGGAGATTCGCAAGTTTTATAGGCAAATACACTATTGGCTGGAGGTGTTTAGCTATAAGTCTTGATTATACTCCTATCCTTCATATCTGGGGCAGGCGCACTGGATGGCTTACACCGACGGTAAATTATGAAGAATTTGTTGAGAATTTTGGGGTGTTTGTCCCACGCATCGGTCTTTATTTGCCAGCTGTATTCGTAATTAGTAAGTCTGACCGCCTACTTTATTCCGAAATTTGTATAGGACTCGATGGAAGATTAGATTTCGATTCGGCGCAGAAAGCTGTTATGGATCATCTGGAACAATGAATGAGAGTGAGTACTACATGCTATGATATTGTCATTAGAAACGTCGATTAAGTTCGGAATTCAAACAATTTTTCATCGGACCACCTCTTCGAGTGAGCCATGGCTTCCTGATATCGAAGATGCTCGGGGTCTTATTCGATTAGTTGATGATCTTGGTTACGATTCGGTGTGGGTTGGGGATCATGTAGCATATCCAATCCCAATAATGGATTCTCTTTCCCAGCTAGCTTGGGCAAGTGCGCAAAGTGACCGTCTTACGTTTGGTTCAGCAATCTTCCTGCTTCCGCTTCGTCATCCCACCCCAGTGGCTAAAGTGCTGGCTACTCTCGATCACCTAACCAGGGGCCGCCTGATATTCGGTGTAGGAGTTGGGGGAGAATTCCCAGATGAATATGCAGGTTGTGGGGTTTCAGTCAGTGAACGTGGCCCTCGACTTTCTGAAGGCATTAGCGTGTTAAAAAAACTATGGCGGGGGGGGAAAGTTTCTAACAACGGAAAATTTTATCCTTTTCCTGAAGTCGAATTGCTCCCCACTCCATTTCAAACTGGGGGACCTCCAATTTGGTGTGGGGGTAGGTCTGATAGTGCTTTAGATCGCGCAGGTAGATTGTCGGATGGCTATATCTCTTATGTAGTAACTCCGGAAATGTTCAAACAGGCTTTGATCAAAATAGAGGGTTCGGCCGGAGAAAATCGCAGGGATATGAAAGTATACGGCACGGGGCACCTTCTATTTTTAAGGATTGATGATCGCTATGAAGATGCTTTGGATGTGGCCACGGAGACTTTGAGCCTAAGGTACAATATGGATTTTCGTCGAGCTGCGCAGAAATATTGTGCTCTTGGTTCTTCTGCAGATATTGCCGCCCAAATCAAAGCTTTTATCGATAGTGGTGTTCGACATTTTGTTCTTGATTTCGTTGGACCACATGAAGACCGTAATGGACAAATAGAGCGGTTTTCGAACGAGGTGCGGCCTTTGTTAGGTTTAAACTAACGGAGTAATATTGGTGTTGTTTAGGAATGTTTTAGGTCAATCAATAGAGCGGGTGGAGGATACAGCGCTCCTCTCTGGAAAAGGACGATTTGCGGATGATTTACCCGTTCGTTCTGATACTTTGCACGCTGTTTTCGTTAGATCTCCTCACGCCCATGCCCTTATTGCAAGGATAAATTACGAAGCGGCCCTAGCCCTGGATGGGATAGAGGCTGTCATCACGGGCGAACAAGTAAAAAGTTTAACCAAACCATTTATTGCTGGGGTTAAAGAGCCCATCGAGCATTACTGTATTGCCGCAGATAAAGTGCGCTATGTTGGTGAACCAGTTGCGATTGTAGTTGGTCGAGACCGATACATAACAGAGGACGCATGCGAAAAAATTGAAATAGAGTACCAACCGCTGCCCGCGGTGGTGGATTCTCGGAAAGCATTAGCATCTGATGCGCCCGTGCTTCACGAAAAGGCCAAAAGTAACCTCGTAAGTGATCGCACCTTTGTGTATGGATCGCCTGATAGTAGCTTCCTTTCTGCTGATAAGACGGTGACCCTAACTGTTCGGTATCCAAGGAATACTTGCACACCAATTGAATGCTTTGTGGTAGTCGCAGAATACGATCCTATTGACGGTCAATACGATGTATTAGCGAATTTTCAGGGTCCTTTCACCTTGCATTCGGTAATGGCGCTGTCTTTGGAGGTTAATGCTAATAAACTCCGCATTCGTACACCACCTGATTCTGGCGGAAGTTTCGGTGTTAAACAGGCAGTGTTCCCATACATAGTTGCGATATCTGCTGCTTCTCGTGTAGTGGGACGTCCAGTTAAATGGGTTGAGGACCGACTTGAGCATCTTGTCGGAGCGAATGCGTCAACGGCTAGAGTCACAAAAATAAAGGCGGCAGTGACTCAGGAGGGAGTAGTTACAGCGTTTGATATGGACCAACTCGAAGATTGCGGGGCATATTTGAGGGCGCCAGAGCCCGCCTCGCTGTATCGTATGCATGGCAACCTATCTGGTGCGTACAAATTGCAAAACCTACGAGTTCGGAATCGTGTAGCTCTAACGAATACAGTTCCTAGCGGTCTTAATCGTGGTTTTGGTGGGCCACAACTCTACTTTGCCATTGAGCGATTGATGGATCGAATAGCTATAGAATTAGAACTCGATCCTGTTGAGTTAAGAAAACGAAACTTGGTGTCTGCCCATCAGTTTCCCTACCGTTGTCCGGCTGGAGCAGTTTTGGATTCTGGTGATTACCATCGTTCAATAGAAGTAGCAGAAAAGGAAGGCTCTCTGCACGATTTACTAGAAAGACGCAAGGCGGCTCGCAATGCTGGTCGGCTGTACGGATTTGGATGTTCGGCTATAGTGGAACCGAGCATGTCCAATATGGGCTATATAACGACGGTGTTGACTCCAGCTGAACGCGCGCGCGCCGGGCCTAAAAATGGTGCCTCAACTGTTGTTTCGATAGCACTGGATCCGCTTGGGTCAGTTAATGTTACGATTGATTCGGTGCCACAGGGACAAGGACATCGAACCGCTATCTCACAGGTAGTCGGCGGAGTGCTGGGACTATCTCCTAGAGAAATTGCAGTGGAATCCTCGTTTGATAGTCATATCACCGGTTGGTCAATAGCTGCCGGGAATTACTCGAGCCGATTTGGACCTGCCGTAGCAGGCACCGCCTATTTAGCTGCAGAACGGATACGGAAAAAACTAACACTTATTGCTAGTCAGAAACTTAATGCTGCGATGGACCAAATAGAATTTTCAGGGGGGAAAATATTTACGGCTAATAATCCGTCTAATTATGTATCCTTTCGGAGGATCGCTGGTTCTAGTCATTGGTCACCAGCAACTTTGCCGGAAGGTATGGATCCGGTGATTACTGAAACAGTCGTCTGGACACCTCCAGAGCTAGAAGCTCCAGATATACTAGATCGAATAAATGGTTCCGCTGCGTACGGATTTATATTTGATTTCTGCGGAGTTGAGGTGAATCGTGAAACACACCAAGTTCGTATCGATCGATATGTCACGACGCACGATGCAGGGGTGCTAATCAACCCGGCGCTTGTTGATGGGCAGATTAGAGGTGGGTTTGCCCATGGTATTGGAATGGCTTTGTATGAGGAGTTTAATTATGATGAGGCAGGTCAATTCCTTTCGGGGACGTTTGGGGATTATTTGATCCCGACCGTTAACGAAGTGCCTGACCCCATCATCCTTCACACTCACTCACCTTCGCCATTTACCCCTCTTGGTACGAAAGGAGTGGGAGAGGGGAACTCTATGAGCACACCTGTTTGCATTGCTAATGCAGTGGCGGACGCATTGGACTTAAAGAATGTTGAGCTCCCTTTAACGCCGGCTCGTTTGGCGTTGTTAATGTCTTCAAGAGATTAAGTTAGGAAGTTAGAAATTCTAAAATTTGAAGAGATGACATGAAACCACCACTATTTGATTACGTTCGTCCAAACGACATCGGAGAGGTTGTAAACTTATTATCTGAGTCAGGAAGTGATGCACGACTGCTCGCTGGGGGCCAGTCGCTTATGGCAATGCTGAATATGCGTTTATTACATCCTTCCCTGATAATTGATATATCCGGTCTACCCGATCACAACTTTATTCGATGCGAAAATAATGTTGTTGAGATCGGTTGTGCCACTACACAAAGGCAATTTCAATCTTGGGCGGAACTTTCTGATAAGCTCCCCCTTCTTTCTCAGGCGCTGCCATGGATTGGTCATCCTCAAACTCGTAATAAGGGGACAGTGTGTGGTTCTGTGGCTCACGCAGATCCAAGCGCAGAATTGCCTGTGTGCTTTGCGGCTTTGGAAGGAGTAGCGGTGCTTTATTCATCGCGCGGTGAACGACTGCTCGGATGGGATGAACTCCAGACTGGAATGTTGGAAACAGCGTGTGAACCCGACGAAATGATCCGCGCAATTCAATTTCCAGTATCTGAAACTGGCACAGGTTATGCCTTCGGTGAAGTGGCCTACAGGCATGGAGACTTCGCTATAGTATCAATGGCTGTTTTGTCAAAGCCTCAAAAGACTCGAATGGTAGTTGGAGGGATAAGCGACAAGCCGAAAATTTTTGAGTGGTTCCCCACGAAAAATTCCGCCGACCTCAGTGAAATGCTAAGTGAGTTGTGCGGACAAACTGAAATATTTGGTGATCACCATGCGACTGCTTTCTACAGGCGGAGCTTATTCCGTTCATTGGGTTTCCGATTGGTCAGGGAGGCTTCAGGATGGGTAGAATAATGGTCTCAAAAAAGGTTACTTTTTCTTTTAACGGTAAGCCCGTATCAGATGCAGTTGAGCCACGTCTTTTGTTGTCAGACTATTTGAGAGGGCAGCTTGGAGCCACAGGGAGTCACGTAGGATGTGAGCACGGAGTTTGTGGAGCTTGCACCGTCAAAATTGATGGACTAGCTATACGCTCTTGCCTTACCCTAGCTGTTCAAGTTGATGGCAAATCCTTAGAAACGGTTGAAAGCTTGTCAAAGGACGGGGAACTCTCACCCCTCCAACGGGCTTTTCAACGGCATCATGCTTTGCAGTGTGGTTTTTGTACTCCCGGCATTCTCATGTCTTTTTCAGAACTCATGAATTCAAATACCGTTGTCGGTGAGGAAGAGATTCGAGATGTTCTAAGTGGACACCTGTGTCGTTGCACAGGTTATGAAAATATAGTGCGCGCAGTCCTATCAGTCTTCAACGGAACGCAACCGAAAGGTCCTGAAAACGGTGTTTGATCTGGGTACGACCTTTCTAGCTTCAGCAGAACGGAAACCCGATGCGGAAGCCATCGTAGATGGAGTAACTCGCTTTACTTATGGGGCCTGGTTTGAGTGTATTCGCAAAGTTGCTGGAGGACTATTGGGTATTGGTCTTCTTCCAGGAGATCATTTTGTCATCGTGCTGCAGAATCGTTGGGAAAGTGCCACCCTTCACTGGGCGTGCCAATTTATAGGGGTCATTGCGACCCCAATAAACTGGCGTGCTAAGGCTCAGGAAATACTCTTTGTTCTCGGAGATACTGCGGCTAAGGCGATCGCCTTTGAATCGAGTACTGCCTCCACTGTTGCGAAGGCTATCGCCTCCGTCCAAGTCCTAAGCATTGGAGTCAACAGCAAAAGTGACGTCAGTTTCGAAGCTCTTAGAAAGAGCCAGCCAGCCCAGGACATTTGTTGCCGCAGGCAGGAGGACATATCCGTTATGTTATATACCTCGGGTACCACGGGGCGGGGAAAGGGGGTACCTCGGAGCCATTCAGCAGAGAGGTCGGCTGCAATCGCCCATATCGTGCAAAACCAGTATGGGCAGAACGAACGAATACTCGGTGTCATGCCCCTATACCACACGATGGGTATTCGCTCACTTCTTTCTATGGTGGCTGCAAACGGTTGTTTCGTCTGTCAACCAAGGTTCGATGCTGGAGCGTCGTTGGGCCTAATCGAAAAAGAAAAAATCACGGCGCTGTATATGGTTCCGACTCTTTATCATGACCTTCTTAAGCACGATAGTTTTTCAAAATGTAACCTAAATTCGGTTCGAAAACTTGGGTTTGCTGGCGCATCAATGCAGGACGATTTGCTCAAACTTATAAATGAAAGTTTTCGTCCGGAGCGCTTTGTCAATCACTATGGGTCTTCAGAAATATACACGTTTACCGTGGAAGAGGATGCTGCTGGTAATCCTGGCTCTGCAGGCCGGGCAGGGATTAATCAGCGAATTCGCGTAGTAAAAACAGGATCTGATGATCCAAATGATGCCGTGGAGACAGGTGAGCGAGGCCAAATTATTGCTGATCTTGGCAGTGAAGAAGCATTCAGTGGCTATTGGCAACGGCCAGATGCAGATAAAAAATCACTGATTGAAGGCTGGTATTTTACGGGAGATCTCGGGTGGTTTGATGATCAAGGTAGGTTATTTATAGAAGGTCGGCTCGACGATATGATCATAAGCGGCGGCGAAAACATCTATCCCGAAGAAATAGAACGAATATTATTGCAACATCCTGAAGTGCTAGAGGTGGTAGTGGCTGGAATTCCGGATGAGCGTTGGGGAGCAAAAGCGACAGCATTTTTGCGGGTTCAGGAGGTGATCTGCAGTGAAATTCTTGATAAATTTTGTCGGGAATCGTCTTTGTCGGACTTTAAACGCCCCCGAAGTTATGTATTTATCGAAGAAGTTCCAAAATCTCCCGTAGGTAAAATACTTCGGCGTTTGCTAGTCTCCGGTGAGTATAAATTAGATGAACGATTCACTTAAACAAACAATAATATGACTGCAAAGGTGTGTTAAACATATGATTGGGCTTCATGGGAAGGCGAGTGGTAAGTCTTCGGATCAGTATGGATTTTGGACCGAAGTTAGCGAGGATCAGTGCCGCGGAGATATTGTACTGGATCGTCCGCCGTTGAATGTAATCACGATGTCTCAACGGGACCGGATGGCAAATGCTTTCGATGTTTTAGATAAAGATGATAGAGTGAGAGTGATCGTGTTGCGCGGAGAGGGCGATCATTTTTCGAGCGGTGGAGAAATCAAAGGGTTTCTGGAATCTTCACCGGAACACGTCTCTCTTCTGGCAGAAAACGTTATGGCGCCTGAAAGGTGCCAAAAACCAGTTGTTGCGGCAATTCATGGTTATTGTTTCGGCGTTGGATTTGAATTTTGTTTGGCCTGTGATTTTCGAATAGTGACCGAATCTAGTCTTCTCGGACTGCCAGAACAACGTATCGGCATGATCCCGGGCTCAGGAGGCTCCATTCGGTTGTTAAACATGATAGGGCTACAACGTACGAAAGATATTGTAATGAGGACGAAGCGTGTTTCGGGAAAGAGGGCGCATGACTGGGGGATTGCGTCAGAGTGTGTTCCTGACGATGCCCTAGAGGACACTGTCGTCTCATTGGTGAACGAACTGACCCAGTTTTCCGCTCTTGCACAGCGTACCAGCAAAAATCTTTTAACTGCTGCTCAAGATGCGCCTCTTCATGTGGGGATTAAAATGGAGGGAGAGGCATACGGTCGCCTGCGTAGTTCAAACGATTTCCGAGAGGGGGTTGAATCTTTCAATGCAAAGAGGAAACCAAAATTCCGAGGCGGCTAAGATTCCGATAGATTCCTTTTACAGCCTCGAGCCCATATTGATTATACCGAATTTCTTAACAATGCTTTCGCGTTACTAAAAAATGATTGTTTAAAAGTAGCAGATATAGTGATTTGTTTGTCTGCCAGGGCTTGATTTGGGTTAAACCTGATGTGTATTGTGCCCACGTGCACGCCACTTGTCTCCCCATTGGGCGTCGGTAGGTTCCAATGGTTGAGGTTAGGTGTCGTGGGTATGTGTCTGAAAATTTGAAAGGCATTTTTTAGCATGTTAACCAGGAGCATCCTGACAGGGATCGGTACCTTGGTCGTCGGAATGATAATTTCCGGTGCCGAGGTATTCGCGAATCCCCAAACAGGTCAACCAATAGACTGGCAGTTGGGCTTTCAACGCGCCGTTACTCCAGTAATGCAGTCAATCGATACTTTGCACGATTATGTACTTATATTGATTACTTTGATTTCCTTATTTGTCTTAGGGCTATTGATTTACGTGATTATTCGCTTTAATGCGAAGACTAACCCGACACCGACGAGTACTACCCACAATACAGTCATTGAAGTGCTTTGGACTGCTATTCCAGTTCTGATTTTGGTTGTTATGGCAATTCCGAGTTTTAAGTTATTGTATTTTCAGGATACTGTGCCGGAGCAAGTAGACCTAAATATAAAGGCTACTGGGTATCAGTGGTTTTGGACTTACGAATACACAGACGAGGATTTTGAGTTTGATGCCTTTAAAATGGAACCGGAGGATGCTGAGGAGGAAGGGGAGCCCTATTTGTTGGCCACAGACACCAAGGTAGTCGTACCAGTTGGAAAGGTCGTCCGTGTTCAAATCACTGCAGCTGATGTTATCCATGCATGGGCGGTGCCGGCTCTTGGTGTAAAAATGGACGCTTATCCTGGCAGGCTAAATGAACTTTGGTTCCAGGTAGATGAGCCGGGTGTATATTATGGTCAGTGCTCGGAGCTTTGTGGCCAAGGGCATGCATTCATGCCGATTGCCGTCGAAGCCATGGCTGCATCAGACTACGAGGTTTGGTTAAGCGAGGCACGCGAAGAATATGCTAGAACCAATGATACTATCAAAGTCGCCGACTCAAGTGTGTTGGCAGTGCAAAACAGTCACAGTGAATAAAGGTTGAATCTGATGAGTGCAACGGATGTAAATGAAGTTGGGCATGCACACCATCCTGTAGGATGGAGGCGCTGGCTTTATTCCACCAATCACAAAGATATTGGGACTATGTATTTGGTCTTCGCCATTATGTCGGGACTAATTGGTGCATTTTTCTCAGTCATGATGCGGATAGAATTAGGTACTCCAGGAGATGGAATCTTTGGTGGCGACCACCACTTCTACAACGTATTTGTGACTGCTCACGCATTATTAATGATCTTTTTCATGATTATGCCAGCTATGATTGGTGGGTTCGGTAACTGGATGGTGCCAATAATGATAGGGGCGCCTGACATGGCCTTTCCGCGCCTTAACAACATTAGTTTCTGGTTGCTCATTCCTTCTCTGACGCTATTGCTTTCGTCGGCTTTTGTAGAAGGTGCTCCCGGTGGGATGGGTGCTGGAACAGGTTGGACAATTTATCCTCCGTTATCTAGTTCTGCCGGTCACCCGGGTCCAGCCGTTGATCTGGTGATTTTTAGTTTGCATCTAGCGGGTGCTTCCTCAATCCTAAGTTCAATTAATTTTATTACGACAATACTGAACATGCGTGCGCCAGGGTTAACTCTTCATCGCATGCCATTATTTGTGTGGTCGATTTTGGTAACCACTTTTCTACTGCTGCTCTCGTTGCCGGTATTGGCCGGAGCCATCACTATGCTGTTAACGGACAGAAATTTTGGAACTGCATTTTTTGAAGCTTCGATGGGAGGAGATCCCATACTATTCCAACACCTGTTCTGGTTCTTTGGACACCCAGAAGTTTACATTCTGATTTTGCCTGGCTTTGGAATAGTTTCCCAAGTTGTAGCGACTTTCTCAAAAAAACCAATCTTTGGTTACCTCGGAATGGCATATGCCATGGTAGCAATAGGTTTTATTGGATTCGTGGTCTGGGCGCATCACATGTATACGGTTGGGATGGATACCGATACTAGGGCGTACTTTATGCTAGCGACTTTGGTTATCGCTGTACCTACTGGCATCAAAATCTTTAGTTGGATTGCCACGATGTGGGGCGGCTCAATAGAATTAAAAACTCCTATGCTGTATGCTCTCGGTTTTATATTTCTTTTTACTGTTGGCGGGGTGACTGGTGTAGTGTTGGCAAATGCTGGAGTTGATATTGCTCTGCATGATACATATTACGTGGTAGCACATTTTCATTACGTGTTAAGTCTGGGCGCGGTCTTTTCTGTATTTGCTGGTATTTACTATTGGATTAGTAAAATGTGTGGTCGTCAGTATCCCGAGACACTTGGGAAACTGCAATTTTGGACATTATTTGTCGGAGTTAATTTGACGTTCTTCCCTATGCACTTCCTTGGATTGGCCGGCATGCCTCGTCGTTATGCTGATTATCCGGAGGCATTTGCTGGTTGGAATATGGTGGCATCGATAGGCTCTTATATCTCGGCATTTTCTGCTTTGCTGTTTCTATTTGTGCTTTATCGAACCTTCACCGCAGGTGAACGGGTGGCGGAAAACCCGTGGGGCGAAGGTGCGACAACCATGGAATGGAAGCTGCCCTCACCTCCTGCATTTCATACATATGAAGAGTTGCCAGTGATTAAATGAGAAAACTGATCTTGGTTTTATATTATGTCTGATAGCATGTTAACTGCGGACTCCGTTGTCCCTGTTACACAAAATGGGGCATTGTCGGACTATTTTGCCTTACTAAAACCACGGGTAATGTCTCTAGTGGTTTTTACAAGTGCAGTCGGCATGTTCCTGGCGCCAGGAAATTTGCACCCTGTTCTGATGTTTGCGGCGCTTCTCTGTATTGCGGTTGGGGCAGGGGCGTCTGGTGCGGTTAACATGTGGTTTGATAGAGATATTGACGCAATCATGCTGAGGACACAGTCTCGGCCACTTCCAGCGGGTCGGGTAGCGCCCGCTACTGCCCTCACTATAGGTATTTGGCTGGCAGTTGGCTCGGTATCTTTGATGGCTTTGGCGATCAATTGGCTTTGTGCATTATTGTTGGCAGTTACTATTTGTTTCTACATTTTTATTTACACCATGTGGCTTAAACGAAAAACTCCGCAAAATATCGTGATTGGCGGAGCCGCGGGGGCTTTGCCGCCAGTTATCGGGTGGGCTGCTGTGGCAGGGGATATTGGTTTGGCTGCGTTAGCTTTGTTTTTGATAATCTTCCTTTGGACTCCGCCACATTTTTGGGCGTTGTCGTTAGTTCGTGTTAACGAATACAAGAAGGTTGGAGTTCCCATGCTTCCAGTGGTTGCCGGCATTACGTCCACTAAGCGCCATATTTTCTGGTATAGCATCGCCTTGGTATTGTCTACAGTTCTTCCCTTGGCTATAGGCCTAAGCGGGGCAGTGTATGGTATTGGGGCTGCCCTACTTGGTTTAATTTTCTTTTTACTAGCCGTAAAGGTCATGTGGCGTGACAATATTGACGATTCAAAACGGCTTTTTTCATTTTCGATTTTGTATTTATTTTTGATTTTTGTGTTGCTGGCAGTGGATCATATTTTTACGATTGTTTCAGGATTCGGAGTATAGGACACTAATTATGCCGCCTCATGATGTCCATCGCCGCCAAAAAGCCAAGAATTTTGCCATCGCCTTAGGCTTGGCTGGCCTAGTAGTTTTATTTTTTCTGGTAACACTAGCTAAGATGAACCCAGAGCACGGGCAATGAGGCGTTCTGAGGGTATGCCCAAAATGACTGCGGTCGGATTGCTTTTACTTGTGTTAGGGATGGTTAGTGTGTCCTATGCTTCGGTTCCACTCTATGACCTATTCTGTCGAGTAACGGGATATGCCGGGACACCAAGTGTCTCTTTAGCGGCACCGAACAATATTTTAGACCGTGCCATGACGGTAAGATTCAATGCGGACGTAAACAGAGGGTTACCATGGAGCTTCCGACCAACACAAAACAAAGTGACAGTGAATATCGGACAACCATTTTTAGCTTTTTACAGGGTTAAGAACACAAGTGATCAGCCAGTTGTAGGGACTGCCACATATAATATTACACCTCTTAAGGTGGGCAGATATTTCTCTAAAATTGATTGCTTCTGTTTCACTGAGCAAGTACTCCAGCCTGGAGAAGTCGCCAAATTACCGGTGAGCTTTTTTGTGGATCCCTCTATAATTGATGATCCTGAGATGGATAAAATCAAGACAGTGACACTATCTTATACATTTTTTAAGGCGAAAAGTTCGGAGCAAGAACAGCTATCGAGGGCCGATTATTCGGTTAGCCCGCAGGTAAACTGACATCTTGCTTCGGTTTATGATGACAATGAACAGTTAGGCCAAAGTGGCAGAGGAAAAGTGATGACTGATACCGCTAAACAACCCTACCATCTTGTAGATCCCAGTCCATGGCCAGCTTTAGGAGCTATTGCGGCGCTTTTCTTGACTGCTGGAGCCGTCCTTTTCATGCATGAGATGCAGGGCGGTATTACTATGGCGACTATTGGCATTGTTCTTACAATTTTAACCATGTTTGTTTGGTGGCGGGATGTAATTAGAGAGGCGACATTCGAAGGGCATCATACACCCATCGTTCAAATTGGTCTCCGTTTTGGAATGGCACTCTTTATTGCCTCAGAAGTTATGTTTTTTGCCGCCTGGTTCTGGGCATTTTTCGATGCAAGCTTGTTTGTGGATGAGGCTAAGTTAGTAGGTCGAGTTGCCTTTACTGGCGGCACTTGGCCGCCACAAGGTGTGGAAGTGCTCGAACCGTTTCATCTGCCACTTTTGAACACCATTATTTTACTGACCTCTGGGGCAACTGTGACTTGGGCGCATCACGCTTTAAGAGAAGGTAATGCCCGTCATCTCCTTCTTGGTCTGTGGTTGACAATTTTGCTTGGTGCAACGTTTACTTGCGTCCAAGCATATGAATACGGTCATGCTAACTTTGGCTTTACAGATGGTATTTATTCGTCCACATTTTTCATGGCCACAGGATTTCACGGCGCTCATGTTCTTATTGGCACTATCTTCCTATGCGTATGCTTGTATCGATCCTATCAGAATCACTTTAAACCAGACCATCACTTTGGTTTTGAAGCTGCTGCATGGTATTGGCACTTCGTTGATGTTGTTTGGTTGTTCCTATTCTTCTGCATCTACTGGTGGGGTGGAAGTTAAGGCATGATTTGAAAAGATGCATGGCTAAATCCAGTTATTCGTCAGTAACATTATTTCAGTCTAGTATAAAATGTAGATGCCCGCGCTGTGGACGCGGGCAACTATTTTCTGGATTTCTAACGGTTGTTCGGGTTTGCCCATCATGTGGTCTAGAGATCGGAGACCAAGATTCTGGTGATGGCCCAGCGGTGTTTGTTGTATTAATTTTGGGATTCCTCGTCGTAGGTGCTGCTGCTTCTTTGGAACTAGCTGTGAGCCCACCTATGTGGCTACATCTCTTTATTTGGACACCCGTAATACTAGGTGGTTCTATACTCCTTTTACGTCCAATAAAATCTCTCATCGTTGCACTCCAATTTAAACATGGAATGTTGAGAGGGAGTGATAAGGATGAAAGTCAATAAAGGTGAAACAGCGGATACACGATAGTTTTTCCTCAAGAGTGCGTTGGACGCCACTTATTTTTGCACCAGTGTTTCTTACACTAGTTGGTCTCGGAATTTGGCAGTTGGATCGTTTATCATGGAAGACCCAATTGATCTCTGAAATTGAAACTAGACTATCAAATTCTCCTGTGGCCCTAAGTAAGTGCATCTCAAATGATAATCGAAGTTTTTACTCATGCGATTACCGGCACATTAAAGTAAAAGGGCACCTGTGGTCTGATAATATTTTTACGCTATTAGCGAAGACATATAGGAAACAGGCAGGAGCGCACATTTTGGTGCCTTTGATGTTGGAAAATAACAAGGCTGTTTTAATAAATTTAGGATGGGTGCCTCAAAAATTTCCCGTTCGAGAGCTATCTTTTAATGAAGAGGTTATAATTAGTGGCATAGCTAGGATCCCAAATAATCAAGGTTGGTTTATTCCCAACAACGATCCACTGCGCAACCAGTGGTATTGGATTGATTTAGCAGAGATGTCCAGAATTGTGGGTGTTGAGCTTTCGCCTGTAATTATAGAGGCAGTAATGGGACCTGATCCAACTTCGCTTCCCATAGGTGGGCAGACCCGTATTCGGCTTCCAAACGATCATTTGCAGTACGCTGTTACCTGGTTTGCTTTGGCATTTTTCTTGCTGGTCGGGTTTTGTTTGTATTATCGGCAGTATGCTAAAATAGCTCGGAGTAATAATAAGTGAGTCTATATAAAGTCTCCGATCGAGCACATTTCTTTTCGCTTTTGACATGTGGGGCTGTCTTTCTTCAAATACTTCTTGGCGTGGTGACTCGGTTAACAGGGTCGGGTCTAGCATGTCCGGACTGGCCATTATGTTATGGGCTATGGTTTCCCACAGCCAATGCACTGGCTAGTATCCCAGAAGTTGACTATAGCTTTGGTCAAGTAATGTTGGAATGGGGCCATAGATGCAATGCTGTAATCTTAGTGGCGCCACTTGTGCTGTATGTTTTTATTCTGACGTTACGAGATAAACAAAGCGCACCTATTCTTTGGAAAATAGGCGGAGCAGCATTGGTGACACTGTTGCTTCAAAGTGCTGTTGGGGGCCTCACGGTGTTCGATCGTAATAGCCCATGGTCTGTTGCTACTCATCTTAGTTTAGCATTATTTTTGCTGGCTCTTGTTGTGAGCCTCACAAGACTAAAAGGCTTATCCGTTGGTGAATCAAGCAATATCAAGATAACTCAATTTAGTGCTATCTCAGCGGTTCTTGCAGTTCTCGTTTTGGTAACAATTATATCAGGGGCAGTGGTAGCAAAAAGTTGGGCCGCTTTGGCCTGCAGTGGCTGGCCGTTGTGCAATGGCGAACTTATACCATCCTTTCTCGAGAAAGACGTGGCTTTGCATATGTCCCATCGGTTCTTGGCTTTGGTAACTGTTCTTAGTCTTTTTGGATTTTCCTATAAAATAAGGGAGCTTCGTTTTATTTATCCTTTGATAGTTCTGCAGATTCTTATTGGTGCTTTGGTGTTGGTCATTTATGCGGGGGATTCTCTTTTATTTCAGGTGCTGCTTGGTATGGTGCATCAAACTTTTGCCGTTATAATATTTACCGTTTTGGTTTGGTTATTTTGGAGTCCGACGGTTCACCATGCTGGGAAATAGGTAATAACTAGTGGAATCTTACCAGGAGCTTGAAAAGAGATTTAGACGGTTATCCTTACTTGATGAAGCGCAGGCGGTATTGGGTTGGGATTGGGCAACAATGATGCCGGAAGGCGGTGCTGCGAGTCGGGCTGCGCAGTCCGCCGAGCTAAGTGTAATTAGGCATGAGTTTCTATCAGATCCAAGGGTGGAGGTTTGCCTTGAAAAGGCCGAGGCTAATATTGAACAACTCGATGAATGGCAGATGGCTAATCTCCTAGAAATGCGTCGAATGTGGCTCCATAATTCGGCTCTTCCAGCAAGCCTGGTTTCGGAGATAACACAGGCTAACTCGTTGTGTGAATTGGCTTGGCGCAACGCGAGATCGGAAAATAATTTTTCTATTCTTTTGCCACAATTTGAGAGAGTTGTTTCCCTAATAAAGGAAAAATCACAGGCAAAGGCAGAAGTATTGTCGCTAAAGCCATACGACGCCTTGTTGGACCAGTATGAACCGGCTGGACGCACTACCTATATTGACCCACTGTTCGATGACTTGTCGGAGTTCCTTCCAGGATTCACGGATAAAGTTATTGAATTTCAAAGAAGATCAAGGCCCGCTGAAAAATTATTTAGGCGGTCGTTGTGTGAGACAAAACAACGACAACTGTGTGAAACTCTCATGAAGATGGTTGGCTTTCCCTTCACACACGGTCGCCTAGATGAGAGCCATCACCCATTTTCAGGGGGAACGCCAGAAGATCTTCGTATTACCACCAGATATGACGCGAGAGATTTTACCACCGCTATGCTGGCTGTACTGCATGAAACAGGCCATGCTCTTTATGATCATGGTTTGCCAAAATCTTGGCGATATCAGCCCGTGGGGGGACCATTGGGTATGAGTATCCACGAGAGTCAATCTTTGTTGATGGAAATGCAGGTTTGCCGTTCACCTGAATTTATTCGCGCCATTCTTCCTCATATAAGTGAAGTTATTGATAGTGGGAGTGGGCCCATCACGGAATCAAGCTTGTTGCGCCACTATCATCTAGTCGAACGTGGTTTAATCCGAGTTGACGCGGATGAAGTCACTTATCCAAGTCATGTAATTTTACGGTATAAATTAGAAAAAATGCTTGTTTCCGGAGAATTGCTTCCTAGAGATCTACCCGATGCTTGGCACGCTAGCATGCAGGATATTGTAGGAGCAAAACTCCATATTGGTGATAATAGCAATGGATGCATGCAAGATATTCACTGGTATGGCGGCGATTTTGGTTATTTCCCCACATACACATTAGGTGCTTTGAGCGCGGCGCAGTTTTTTGAGGCAGCGAAAAATCAGGTTTCTAATCTTTTGACAAGTATTGAGCAGGGTGACTTTGAGCCGTTGCATGGTTGGTTGGGAAAACACATACACTCGTTAGGGTGCTCGGTTCCAGCTAGCGAACTAATAATTCGTGTCACTGGTAAAGGCTTGACTACGAGTCCATTTAAAGAACATCTACAGTCACGGTATTTAAATCACTAAGAGTCCTCATTTTCTGTTTGTAATTTTCTGATTACTTTTGTTAAAGAGTCACCGAGGCTCATTATCTCTTGATGTTTTCCTCTATCAGAGAGTTCGCCGGTTTGTGTAAAAGCACTACTAGTATTCGACAGAGTAACATGTTGGGGGAGTACAAGAACCCCAATATTTTCAAGTACTTGTTTTAACTGGGTTAAACCTCGTAATCCTCCAAGGGATCCTGGAGAAGCGCTCATGAGTACAGCGGTTTTATTAGAAAAAGCCTTGAGTCTTGTCTCTCCCGAAAGCGGTCGCGAAATCCAATCAATTACATTTTTGATCAATGGTGAGTAGCCACTATTATATTCTGGCGATGCCAGCAGCAGCCCACTGTGTTCTGACATCAAAAGTTTTAATTCCTTAGCATGGTCAGGAATCCCTTGAGAGGCCTCCAGGTCACCGTCGTAAATTGGCATCGAGTAGTCTGACAGATTTATTTGTGTCACCATTGCTCCGGAAAGTCGTGCACCTTCCGATGCAATATCGACTAACTTTTGGTTCCACGAATTAGTTCTTGTGCTACCAGCGAAAGCAAGGATACAAGGATTAGTTGGCATAGAGTGACCCCACTATTAGTTAACTCTGGGGTGATCGCTGAACAAAGTGCTAAGTGTCTTCCAAATAGATCGTACTTCAGCGCTTTCAGGAAGGCCCAGTTTGGTCATTTGGTCGTGACAAGCGGGAAGATTGTAGTGCGGAATTGAAGGGTATACATGATGCTCCATATGATAGTTTACATGGTGTGGGAAAAGAAAAAATCTGAACCACTTGGGTGAGATGTTCGTTCGTGCTGCTGTCACTGGAGACTCCAGGTTGTTTACGGCTCCGTGTTCGCAAAGTGCTCGAAGGCGTAGGAGTGCGGGAACCACGGTTGCTAAGGGAAGGATCCATAGAATCAGATATTCCAAAACAAACCCGGTGATTATAGAAATGAAAAACCCAGCTAAATGGGCAGCGGCAACTATGTAACGGTCAATTCGAGCCGCAGTAAGTAGACTGAAAGATGTGTCCTGTGATCGTAAATTACGTGCTCCCATTGCACCGTTTTGTGATAGACACCCAAAAAAATAGCCATATGTTTTCCACGCTGTGAGCCCGCAAAGGTCTCGCAGCAGTTTTTTGATAAGATAAATACGTCCACGCGGGTATCCGCCATGAAGTGGAATGTCGGGATCATTTTCCTGGTACAAATAATTATGATGTAGCCGGTGAATAATCCGATAAGTGCACATGGAAATTCCCGCCATGGTTCCACATGTTCTGCCAATCCATTCATTTAGTTGGCGTGGTTCGAAAAGTCGATAATGGGTCGCTTCATGGGCCAGAACAATTAGTGCGTGTTGCTGCGTTGCTATTATCACTATCACAATTACTAAAACTAATGGCTGCCAGAAAAATAACCCTATCAGCAGCGCCATAGACAATATTAGTAAAGTTTGGCAAACGGAATATGTGGACTGACGATTATCGATTTTTGTCAATTTATTAAGCTGTTCAGGAGACAGAAATATTACTTTTTCAGGCACTGTGGCTGGCCGCATATCGTTATTGAAATCTTCTCCATGGATGGTCACGTCGGTTAACATGGAATGCATTCGTTTGAAGCTAAATGAGTACTTAGTTTATCGTAAGTATTGACTTTAAAAGTGTTAACGTTCGGGTGGTCGAGGTAAAGAGGAAAAAGGGAATGGTACTGCCTCACTTGCAAAACATAAAAATGCAAGTATTTGCCCTAAATATAAATTAAGTCGAGTCGTAAACTGCAGGAGATTATCATTTTCTGTATCATTTATAATTGCCAACAAAAACTGAACTAGGGCTAGGAAAAAAATAAACCAAAGAAGGATGTATGCGATTATCGCAAACAGGACCATATATAGAGCCCGCTGCCAAAGTGGTGGGTCAATGGTGATCATTGTCGGTTTCCTCGGATTACTCGCCAAGGTCCATCTCCTTATTTACAAGTCCTTTTTTTGCCGCAGCCTCAAGTATATCACGCGATTCGTACGATATATTCAACAAAGACTGAAATTTTCGCAATTTGTTTGGGTGTGATGTAATAGTTTCTCCATTACTTTTATGTATACACTATTTCCTGTGCCAAGAAAAAAATAGTGGTTTAATGTTTATTGCGATTTAGTCCCATATTCGCACTCATTCCCGGGGGTGGAGGGAGTCCGTCGTGAGCCACTCTAATCAAACCGAGACGGTCCAATGCGTTCTTAGGCATTGCTGCCGCCCGACGCTTAGACTGACTAACGTGAAGTGTCATCAATTCGTTTGTCGCAGCTAAATAATTTTCCTTATCGTGGTACATTGAGTGAGCGTAATGTATTCTTTTTTCATCGAAGTCAAATAGGTGTGTTTCGAATCTAAGCACATCATTTTCTCCGACCTCTGCGATGTAACTAAGATGCGCCTCTAGGGTAAAGGTGGTTCCATCAGTTGTTTGGGCGTACTCCGCTCCTAGTCCTATCCAATCAAATAGGGCGTCAGTAGCATGATCAAAGGCTAGGAGATAATAAGCCATGTTCAGGTGTCCATTGTAGTCTATCCATTCTGGTCTCACGGTTTCTTTGTACAATGAAAGAGGTGCTGATATATCGGAGTTGGGTTTCATTAGCATCAAAGTATGTGATCCTGCTGTTTTTGCGGTTTATTGTGTTAACGTTGCTAGAGTTCCGTTGTGTCTACTTCGAACTGAGACTTCCCGCATTTGTTTCCTGGGTATTAAAATTAATTTTTAATAAAGTCTAGTGATTGTCTGCCATCAACGATGGAGTAGGCTTATATTGATAGCGTTGTCTGTTTAAGGCAAAAATCAAATTAATAGAACTTAAGGCAAAAACCTATAATCAGTTAGGAATGAAATAACTACTATCCTAATTTGGGTGTAAAGCCAATTTAGGATATAAGAGAGGGTTTTCCAAATCTTTGAGAACGGAATTTTAAGCTATGGTTATTTCTAACAAGGATCTTAAACGGCGGATGGATCCCTCTAGCCCTTTGATAAACCATCTATTTACTCTTCTAGGTGAACGACTAACAACTTCTGAGGCTGTTTGCGAGCGGCACGGAACAGATGAGTCATTTCACTCGCCGCACAGGCCTGACGTGGTAGTATTTCCGCATTCGACCGAAGAGATTAGCGAAATAGTCAAGCTTTGTGCCCAGTATCATGCCCCGGTGATTGCCTACGGGACAGGTACATCTTTAGAAGGACACGTAGCAGCCCTCTATGGCGGTGTTTGTGTGGATTTAGGCGGCATGAACAAGGTTTTAAGAGTTAACCAAGACGATCTTGATTGTACGGTGCAGGCAGGGGTTACCAGAAAACAACTGAATGAATATCTAAGGGATACTGGCCTTTTCTTCCCGGTTGATCCGGGGGCTGATGCTTCCATCGGTGGAATGGCTTCGACAAGAGCGAGCGGGACAAACGCTGTTCGTTACGGTACGATGCGTGAGCTCGTTATGTCTGTTAACGTGGTTTTGTCTGACGGTCGAGTAGTTCAGACTGCACGACGCAGTCGAAAATCCTCTGCTGGTTATGATCTGACGCGTTTGTTCGTGGGTTCTGAGGGTACATTAGGTATTATAAGTGAAGTAACGCTAAAACTATTTGGAATACCTGAAGCAATAGCATCCGCTGTTTGCTCATTTCAAACGATCGAAGATGCGGTGAACTCGGTCATAGCATCGATTCAATCTGGTATACCTGTTGCTCGTATAGAACTGCTTGACGATATTACTATGCGCGGGATTAATAATTTTTCCAAGACGGACTACCCGGTAGCTCAAACTCTCTTTTACGAGTTTCATGGCACGAAGGCTGGTGTGGAAGAGCAGTCTCGCCAGGCTCAAGATATCGCGGCAGAGTTTGGTGGGGGTAACTTCCAGTGGGAAACTAGACCGGAAGATAGAAGTCGTCTTTGGCAAGCACGGCACGATGCGCTCTATGCGATGAATGCGCTGCGGCCTGGATCCAAGCCAATGGTTACAGATGTTTGTGTGCCAATATCCCGGCTCTCCGAATGTATTGCTGAAACCAAACATGATATAGATGGCTCGACCATAGAAGCACCAATCGCGGGTCATGTCGGCGACGGAAACTTTCATGTCGTTTATCTGTTGGATCCAAGTAATAAACAAGAAATCGAGGAAGCTGAAAATATGCACGATAAGCTCGTAATGCGAGCGTTAGCTATGGGTGGAACATGCACTGGAGAGCACGGCATCGGCTATGGGAAAATCGATTTTCTGAATGCCGAGCTTGGAGAGGGTGTTGGGGTCATGAGAGAGATTAAGAAAGCTCTTGATCCTGACAATATTATGAATCCTGGTAAGGTGGTACCGCTATAAGTGCGTGTTGGGAGATGGGAATTATTCCTACTTAGAATTAAGTAACAGGAATTTGGCCGTTCTTCTAGAATAAGGGAATCTTTTTTGTATCGGACTGATGGAAAACGCAACAACGCTTAACTTTGACAATACCTACGCTCGATTGCCGGAAAGATTTTTCGCGCGT
The DNA here is from genome assembly GCA_964515905.1 of uncultured Rhodospirillaceae bacterium. GTDB lineage: Bacteria > Pseudomonadota > Alphaproteobacteria > UBA7887 > UBA7887. Next base: position 81,144 of record CAZEWK010000045.1, read on the forward strand.
CTTGAGCCCACCCCTGTACGTTTCCCTACTCTTATCAAACTAAATGAAAAATTGGCGATATATTTAGGCTTAGATCCGACTTTTCTTTCTACAACCGACGGAATAGAGATTCTGTCAGGTAATAGAACGCCTACAGGATCAGAGCCTCTCGCAATGGCGTATGCTGGTCACCAATTTGGTAATTGGGTGCCCCAATTGGGAGATGGCCGTGCAATTCTCCTTGGTGAATTGTTAGCGAAGGATAGATCAAGATTTGATATACAGTTGAAAGGCTCAGGCAGAACTCCTTTCTCAAGGATGGGGGATGGAAGAGCGGTTCTTGGCCCAGTCTTGCGAGAGTATATTGTTAGTGAAGCCATGCATTTCCTCGGAATTCCAACTACAAGGGCTCTTGCTGCGGTTTCTACAGGGGAACAAATTACTCGTGAAAATCTCCTCCCGGGGGCAATTTTAACCCGTGTCGCAAAGAGTCATATTCGGGTTGGTACATTTCAATTTTTTGCTGCACGTGACGATAGTGAGGCGGTTCGTGCGTTAGCAAATTATACAATAATTCGTAACTTCCCAGATATAGAAATAGATATATCACCCTATCAGAATTTACTGAAGGCAGTGGTTTCGAAACAAGCAGAACTGATTGCTCGTTGGCAGTTAATCGGTTTTATCCACGGAGTTATGAACACCGATAATACTTCGATTGTTGGAGAGACAATTGACTACGGCCCGTGTGCTTTTATGGACTTCTATCATTTAGACACTGTTTATAGCTCTATTGATCAATCGGGTCGGTATGCCTTTGGAAATCAGCCTGGAATCGGATATTGGAATCTTGGGTGTTTTGCCCAAACTTTGTTACCCCTGATCAATGAGGATCCTGAAAAAGCGCTTGAACAGGCCCAAGAGATTCTCGAGACATACCCGAATCTCTACCAGGAAAATTACTTAAAGGGTTTATGTGAGAAGATGGGTTTTTCTATGAAGAGCAAAAAAGATCAGAAATTAGCTATGGAGTTATTGGGAATAATGCAGGAAAACGAAGCAGATTATACTTCGACATTTCGAGGATTGTGCTCAATAGTCTCAGGTGCTGGGAATGGAGAGGCTAATGTGAGAGATTTGTTTAATGAACCGGCGCAATTCGACAAATGGCAGCTCAAATGGCAGCAACGGCTATATGAAGAAACTGAGTCCATGTCAGAACTAAGTAAAAAAATGAGAACTGTTAATCCCGCTTTTATTCCAAGGAATCATATCATTGAGGAGGCTATTGAAGCGGCGATAACCAGAGAGGATTTTTCTCTGTTCCATCGGTCGGTTGAGATCTTATCAATGCCTTATGAAGATCAACCAGGGAACGAAAAATATTCGGTGCCACCTCGTTCAGAACAAGTTGTTCGAGCAACGTACTGTGGCACCTAAGTTTGAACACTAAAAACTATTGCTTCATGTTTCTACAGCCTATGTGAGTGACCATATTTTGGGATTTATGGTAAAGGGCGCCCACACCAGGCAAATGGCGAGAGCGTGGATTTACTGCAGGAGACTAGCAAAACTAAGATTTCGTTGGAGACCAAGAATATTTGTGCTGCAATCTATATTGGTACCTCTATTTCCCCCAATCGCGCCGTAAGTTTTGTATTTTCATCATAATCTACGGGAACAGCTATCAATGCGGGACCTTCCTGTTGAAAGGCTTCTTCCAGTGCTGGCAATAGCTGGTCAGAGCCCGTAATTTCGCGTCCCCACATGCCAAAGGAGTCGGCCATTTTCGCAAAATCGGGATTTCCAAAATCAAGTTTAGAGTGTTTCCCGTCAAAGTGATCTTGCTGCTTCCATTTTATTAGACCGTATTCCCCGTCGACCCACACCATAGCCACAACATTCAATTTCCTTCGTACGGCGGTTTCTAATTCTTGGACATTCATCATAAAGCCCGCATCCCCGCTTATTGAGAGAATTTTTCGCTCAGGAAATGCGAATTTAGCCCCGATAGATCCTGGCATTGCAAACCCCATGGTGCAAAAACCATTTGAAATCAGGCATGTGTTAGGATCTTGGCACTGATAATATCTGGAAATCCACATTTTATGGGCACCCACATCGGACAATAAGATGTCACTGGGGCCCATAAACTCTCTAACATCCCACAAAATTTTCTGTGGTTTCATCGGAAAACTGGTGTCATCTTTTTCTTGAGCAAAATCCTCAGTGAGTGTTGTCCTTAAGTTACTACGGCTCTTTATGTCGAAAAGAGGAAGTTTGTCTTCGTGCTGTTGTTCAATTAACTCGTTTAATTGCCATAAACCATCGGCCAGGTCTCCGACAATTTCAACAGTTGGTAAATAATCTTTGTCAACTTCCGCAGGCCAAAAATCCATATGGATGATGTTTTTGCTATCTTTGTTTGAGCGGTTCCATGCGTTGGGAGCGTATTCCACCAAATCGTATCCGCATGATATGACCAAATCCGCAGTATCAAAGGCTAAATTATTGTAATCACCCATGCCGAGGCCCATGGTATATAGGCAGTGCTCATCATCCATGGGTATGGCTCCTTTCCCCATGAATGTATTTACTACTCCAACTCCTAGATTATGTGCCAATCGTGTTAATTGTGAGGCCGCGCGTTTCCGTATGGCGCCATTACCGGCAAGTATAATTGGATTTTGTGCACTGGAAATTAATTTAGCAGCACTTGCTATAGCCTTATGGTCTGCTCCGGGACGGCGAACTTTGGTGGCCGGCATGGGAACGTCATCGACGGGTTCTTTTGCAACATCTTCTGGTAGTTCTATAACACAAAGACCCGGCTTTTCCGTTTCTGCTAATTTAAAAGCTTTACGCACGATTTCAGTAATATTCTCTGCCGCTAGGACTGCTTGTGCCCATTTGCTAATGGGTTTGCACATGCCAATAGCGTCCATGATTTGATGACTTTCTTTGTGCTGTCGCTTGGTAGATCCTTGGCCGATGATCGCGACCATCGGTGCTCGGTCCATGTTAGCGTCCGCTATGCCCGTCAAAAGATTCGTCACTCCGGGGCCTAGAGTGCCTAGGCAAACGCCCGCCTTTCCAGTTAAACGGCCGTATGCATCTGCGGCAAAAGCTGCACCTTGCTCGTGACGACATAGGACAAAATCAATGTTTGAATCCATCAAAGAAATCATAAAATCTGCATTTTCTTCGCCTGGAACGCCAAAAATCCGCTCAACGCCCTCAGCTTCGAGGCATCGGACAAAAAGGTCTGAAGCTTTCATTAATAAGGTCTCCCGATGACTAAAATATTAAAAAAGTGACAGTTAGTGACATCACGATATTAAACATCTTACAAAATCTTGTGGCACTTTAGTAACAAATACGATTATGCCCTCAAAAAGCCAAATTTCACTGTTACAAATTATCTGTCGTGAACAAAGGGTCGATTATTACTCCTATGTGTGTCGTTGGATTCTTTGGTGGGTTATTTTTAAAAGCTCTTATAATGTTGTACTTTAGTTTCAGGTGCCATATTGCCTTCAAAGAATGGGCCATTTTCCGAGTGTCTCGCAGAATTCCTTCTTGCTGGGACTGCCAGACATCTCGACATAATTTGGTCGGATTGGCCCCAGTTCTTAGAAGAATTTACAGTACCTGAACGTTGACTGAATGCAAGAGTTGGCAAGTGGTGCAATATCCAGAACATGTCGTGTAGGACGCGATTTTGAAAAAACTTATAATCCTGTTAACAGCTTTTGTAGGTGTTGCAGTTGTGACCGCCTTCATCGCTCCAAAAGTAATAGACTGGGAACGATATAAGGATGAGATCGTCTCCCATCTAAGTACGGCACTCGGACACACGATTTCTGTCGATGGGGCTATGTACTTGTCTATTTTCCCGTATCCTGCTTTTTCTTTAGCTGGTGTCCGTGTCTCCAATGTTGAGGGTTCGACAGAATCGGACATGCTTCGTTTGAAACGCCTGGACGTTCAAGTATCCCTTTTGCCGTTATTTTCAGGTAAAGTCTACGTTGATAAAATTGTTTTGATTGAGCCGGATATTTTGCTGGAAATGTTTCCGGATGGCGAAACTAATTGGCAAAAACTTATATCATCCGAGTCTCCTGCAGATATTGGGACAGTTCCTCGATCTCCAAAAATGTCGCTTAAGGATATGCGAATAGTGAAAGGATCTTTGTCCTTTCTTGATGCGGAAAAAGGCAGGTTAGAAGAGGTTGAAGAAATTTCATTGTCGGTTTTTGCTTCGACTTTAAATGGCCCTTATAAATTCTCTGGCACAGCTAAGTATAAGAATCTTTTAGTAGAGGCGGCGTCAGGTATTGCAGAGGCGTTGGGCGATGAGCAGATTGGTGTATCAGGAATATTTTATTTAAATGGGCTAAAAGTTAGTGTGACGGCTAGGGGCGACACTGTAGGTGCTCATAGGATTGGGGGAAAAGTGAGCCTGGATGGTGTCACCGTTCCCGAAGAGTTTTTGGAAATAGTTGAAAAGGTTGTACCTATCTCAACAAACATTTCTTCCGAATTTCAGTTATTTGGTAAAAGCAGCTTCTCTTATACCGATGGGACGTTGCAAATTACGTCGGCAAACGTCCGTTTTGGAAATATCGCTGCTACAGGATCTGCCAGATTGTCTCTAACTGTTCCTGTCAACTTGGACGCAAATATTTCGCTAACGAGAATAAATTTAGATACATTTTTACCGCCTCGTTTAGTCAGTAGCGATAGTAAGAGCGTGCAAGTAGAGGAGCGAGAAGAACCTTTTTTTATATCTAAAATGGACTGGCCATCGACTATTTTTCCGGACCAAATATCAGGAACTCTCAATATTGCCGTTGATGCTTTGTTATATAGGTCGCAAGCAATTAGAGAACTAGAAATCCAAATTGCTTTGGAGTCCACTGGTATACACGTCAATGAGTTATCTGGATTATTTCCGGGTGGGACTGATATCACGCTTTTTGGGTCACTAACTCCTAAAGACGAGACAGTGAATTTCGCAGGGCAGGTCAGTGGCGCATCAGACAACTTCAGGCGATTTCTGGAATGGCTCGGCGTAGATGTGACCAAAATTCCGGCAGATCGGTTACGAAGGGTAAGCATTTCCTCCATTGTTGATGGGACACACAAAAGTGGAACAATCACGGATATCGATCTACATTTTGATACTAGTCGTTTGGTTGGTGGGATAGCCTACGCAATGAACGGTGGAAAACCCGGATTTGGAATAGGTCTGTACCTCGATCAATTAAACCTGGATGCTTATTTTCCAGACTTAAATGCTAGATCAGAAAGTTCCACTAATGGACTGATTGGTGAACCCAATAATGAGGGGTTCGCATCAGTCGACGACGGTCTAAGCAAACTTATCACCTTGAGGCACTGGTTCCCTTTTGACGCGGACTTTGAGATAGAGTTAAAGAATCTGATTGCCGGAGGGGTTCCCATAAATGGCTTAGCATTGGATGGGTTGCTGCAGAAGGATACGCTAAAAATACACCAGGCGAAAGTTGCTGATTTCTCAGGAGCAATGGCCGAATTTTCTGGACTGGTTTCAGGTTTGGACAGTGACCCATTGCTAAATGGAGGGCTGCAATTCACGATAAACAAAAAAGGTCCTTTGGCTCGCGTAATACCCGCACTGAATTATGTGCCCGAACATTTTTTCAAGGGACCAATAAGTATTAATACAAAGGTCGAAGGATCCGATGATGCACTCGGTATGGAAGGAATGCTAGCTGTACAGGATAGTATCATTGAGTTTAATGGAGTGATTTCTGATCCGTTTGGCGGTCCCGAATTCAGTATATCGAGTAATTGGAGCACAGCAGATCTAGGATCCTTCGTGGAAGTAGCCACAAATGGTCAAGGCTTGGAAAGATTAAATAAATTCCACCTTAATTTACCTTTGTCTGTTGACTATAAATTTGTTGGAGATTTTTCAGAGTTTGATCTCGAAAGTAAAATAGAATTTAACGAGGCAACACTGATATTGGAAGGGTCGTTTACTGATGGAGCACGGCTCAAATTTTCATCAGAGTTTTGGCATGCCGATTTGCAGTCATTTCTTGCCGCAACTATTAAAGAACAGAACCGATTTGAATTAATGCCAAGTGGTCCAATTCAAGGAAAAGTTGATGTGGAAGGGCCATTCGATCAGTTAAAATTGCACGGAACATCAAAATTTTTGGACTTAGCGATAGTCCTTAAAGGAGAAGTTGAAGGACTTCCCATGGGTAACTCCTACAACACAGATGTTTCTATCTCGCATCCAAATCTAAATAAACTACTGGAACAATTCGGTATGTTAAGCAATTCCAAATCTGTGGAACTTCCCCTGAGTTTAAGTGCTACTCTACATATCCATCCGGACAAGTGGCTTGTGCCCGATCTAACGCTAGAACTCGCCCAGAGTAAAATATTTGGTGCGGTAAAAATAGATCCACTAGGGATTCAGCCGTCGGCTGTAGTTGAATTAAAAGCTGATCGTTTATTAGTTGATGATTTTATGGGTTTGTTTGGTGTTTTAGTTGCAGACCACCCTAATCCTGGTCCATCTAATAAACCAAGTGGGGTTTTAGGAGACATTGGTGGTGATGTGCCTAAACTAACAGAAAATCCAATTGTCACAGAATGGATGGGGATTCTTGATGCTGAGTTCAAGATAAATGCAAACTTAGTTAAAATATCCCAGTATGACTTTGAGGAAGTATATGTGGATGCCAGTGCGCAAAATGGCGTTTTTACTGTGCGAGAGGCGGTAGGAAGCGCTTTTGGGGGTGAATTTCGAGCTAACGGGATTTTTGAGTTGGGTGCGGTGCCAGGATTGGGTGTTTCGATAAAGTTAGAAGGACTAGATCTAAAGGAAATATTATCACGCACTGTTGATAACGATAAGTTGACAGGTGAGATCAATATGGAAGTGGCGATTAATGGAAATGGCCGACATGGCCAAGAACTCATTTCGTCACTAAATGGTGGTATACAAATAGAAAATATTGGTGATGGCGAAATTAGTGGCTTAAATTTACGGCGCTTTTCCGATCAAATTGGTAATTTGAACGATATAGGTGATTTTGTCAGACTAGCCGAAATCAGCTTTGAGCAAGGCTCCACCACATTCACAGATTTAAGCGGCTCGTTTAGCATAGAAAACGGCCAATTAACTACTGAAGATTTTAGCCTGGTGGCAGACGGTGGCGCAGGAGAGCTTGTTGGCACACTTGATTTAGCGGCGCTGCAGCAGAATTTCATATTAACATTTAAACTTACAGAACATCCTGACTTGCCGAAGTTTAAAATGCTGTTTCAAGGCGCCATCGATGCACCTACTCTAACTTTTGAAACCTCCGAAATTGAACAATATTTCTTAACTCGTGGGCTTGAATCAGTGATCCGAGAGGCTACCTCTGGGTCGGGACCAAATATAGTCCGAGAAGTACTGGGAATTGCTAATGACAGTGATGAGTTGGAAGAATTGAGTGACGACGTTCGAGGAATCGCAAATGCGCTAATCGAAGAATTGATCAACTCTGATGGTTCTGAAGGGTCAGGGGAAGAACGTTCTTCAAATATTCCTTCATCAACCGAAACTGACCAGATCCAAGGACAGAAACCAGATCCTTTTACAGACTTAATGCAAAGGTTATTGAGTGATTAAGAACCCAAAATTATATATAAATATGTCATATTAACCGCTTGATTTTGCGTATTTTCATGGAAAATATCTGTATTTTACAGTTTTAGTATTTGTTTGATTCATGTTTGGAACAATTTTCCTTGTTTTGTACTTGCATTTGGCACAGAGAGCTATGCTAGTGTATATCCGGAAATTGGAGGATTTATGAATTACCTAGCGTCACTTGTGATATGTCTTACACTTTGTTTGGTTGGTGCATCTTTAACAAAAGCAGATTGTGGGCCGCGGCCTATCACTCCGGCTTTGCCGGACGGATCCGCTGCTGGGCCAGAAGAAATGAAGCAGGGTCTCGATTTGACAAGTTCTTTTTCAGAGACCATCCAGGCCCATGCGGACTGTTTAATAGCAGCGGCACAGGCAGCAGAGGATCAACGTAATGCTCTGATCGACGCGGCGCAGATGGCCATAGATGATAGAAACACTTTAGTGGAAAACTGGAATACTGAGGCCCAAAAATTTAAAGCCAGACTCTCAGATTAAACAGCCTTTATTTATCCTGTGGCTCAAAGTTCCTTATAAATACCTACGATAGCACACAGTGCCATCAATCAAGTACGTCTAAAAAAGTCATTCCCCTTGTCATCCATAACGATAAATGCGGGAAAATTTTCCACCTCTATCTTCCATATGGCTTCCATTCCTAAGTCCTCAAACTCTATGCATTCAACGTATTTGATGCAATCCTGGGCCAGTCGAGCCCCTGGCCCACCAATTGAACCTAAATAAAAACCGCCATATTTTTTGCAAGAGTTTCCGACATCGACTGAACGGTTTCCTTTAGCTAGCATCACTCGTGATCCACCCATTTTTTGAAACTGCTCAACAAATGGATCCATTCTAGCCGCTGTTGTGGGACCAAAGGCGCCTGTGGCAAACCCATTTGGTGTTTTGGCTGGCCCAGCATAATAGATGCAAAAGTTTTTAAAGTATTCAGGCAGACTTCCCCCCGCCTCAATGCGTTCCCGCAACCTCGCATGGGCGGCATCACGCGCCACAATCATGGGACCAGAGAGTGAGATTCTTGTTTTGATAGGGTGTTTGGCCAGCGTCTGGCAAAGTTCGTCCATTGAACCAGTTAGGCTAATTTCGACAACCTCTCCTCCGAGTTCCTTATTGCTAGCATCTGGGAGGTATTTTGCCGGATTGGTCTCGAGTTGTTCAAGATAGACCCCGTCCGCTGTAATTTTCCCAAGGGCTTGGCGGTCGGCCGAGCAAGAGACTCCGATACCAATTGGTAAGCTAGCCCCATGCCTTGGCAAACGTATCACACGGACATCGTGACAAAAATATTTGCCGCCAAACTGAGCACCTATGCCAAAATTTTGGGTGAGTTTAAGAACTTCCTTCTCCAGGGTTTCATCCCGATACGCGCTCCCATTTATGCTTCCATTTGAAGGCAAACTATCTAGATAATGACAGCTAGCGAGTTTTACGGTTTTGAGAGTCATTTCTGCTGAAGTCCCACCCACAACTATGGCTAAGTGGTATGGTGGACAGGCGGCGGTCCCAAGAGACCGTATTTTTTCATCAAAAAATTCCAACAAACGTCGATGATGCAGAAGAGCGGGACTTTCCTGGAATAAAAAAGTCTTGTTAGCAGAGCCACCCCCTTTAGCAATAAATAAAAAATTATATGCGTGGCCAGGCGTATCAAAAATTTCTATTTGCGCTGGTAAATTGGTCCCTGTGTTTTTTTCTTGGAACATAGATAATGGAGAGGTTTGGCTATATCGTAAATTTAGTTTCTGAAAAGCTTGGTAAATACCTGAGGAAATTACAGCCTCATCGTTAAATCCTGTCCAAATATTTTGACCCTTTTTTGCAACCACAATGCCGGTCCCTGTATCCTGGCACATAGGTAGTACTCCGGCTGCCGAAATATTTGCATTTTTAATCAGCTCGAGTGCTACGAATTTGTCGTTCTCTGATGCTTGTGGGTCAGCGAGAATATCGGACAGTTGTCGTAAATGGGTTGGTCTTAGCAAATGAGATATATCCTTGAATGCTTCGAAGGTAAGTAGTTTTAGTGCATCAGGCATTACTTTTAGTAATCGGCCCCCTTCAAAAGGAGCTGCAATGCCAGGTTCGCACTTCAATCGTCGATATTGTGTCTCGTCTCTACTCAATGGGAACATCTCATGAAAGCTGAATTCGGTCATTGTACAAGATCCTCTAATCGGTCTTTCACGATCTTAGTTGGTAATTGGCGTCTCAATGGTTTCAACGCCTATAGGACTTAATCAAGTGATATATTGTTGCTTGAAATGAAAAAAGTTGAACTCATGCTAATCAATTTTTGCCCATTCCGATATGTCATGGACTTATTTCATCGTTTTCGGAATGTGTCCAAAGCCACGACTTTTGTTTCTGGCTTGGTTTGATCTAATTTTTCTGGTGAAAAGTTTTCATGTATATCGTTTTGTTTTCGACCACCATCGGATTGTTCGATTGAATTTGACGAAGATACTTTCCCAAATTGAAGACTAAAACTCGTGTGCTTGTCGACAAATCCTGTGAGGGCAGAAAATGGTATTATTAAGTCACTTGGAATTTTATTGAAGTTGAGTGTAACGCAAAAATGATCTTCAGCTATTTGTAAATTCCAAAACTGATTTTGCAGAACAATTGTCATTTCACCTGGAAATTGTTCGCGCAGTAGTTGAGAGAGTTCTACACCATCAGCGAATGTATTAAAGGATATGTAAAGATGCGCCTGCGGAGCAGAGTCCCTTTTAGCAACCTGTTTAAGCGCTTCGCGTACCACCGTACGTAGTGCACCATCAACTAGTTCCTCATAATCTATCTTGTCAGTATTCATCATTAATGCCGGTGTCGTTTATTTAGTGGGGGGTTTCTGTTGCCCGGTACCCCCCGTGACCGCGCTTACCTAGAAAGTCTAAGCAGCAAGTGCCAATTCATTATCGTTGGCAGTTTTATGTTTGACCCGATAACGGTGGTATCATGCCGAACGAAAACTGCACCTTTATCACGCATGTCGAACCTAGTTCGCCCCCATAACATTCCCAATCCCAGCAGAATTGATAATGGTTAGTGGTGGAGGCGCCGGGTACTGCCCCCGGGTCCATGACGCTTATTCCATACAGCGTTTATCGTTATAGCCGGATAACCGACCCTTTAAATATACGCTCGGTAGATTAATATTGAAACCCTAGGTAATTTCATTAAACGTGTTCGATAAAATCTATAATGAACCGAGAAATCGACTACTTCCATGAGTATTCCCAAGACAGAACAATCCACGAGTTATCTGACCCCAGAGCAAAAGAGCGAGTTATCGAGCTCACGAGCCCATCAATCTATGACCTATCGGGCTACCGTCCCGGCCATGGAAGACTTGCTTTATAAACCGTTTTCTCTTCTAGATCATGGATTTATACGGGTAATTGACTACATGGGTGATGACAGCGCTGTCGTGCAGGCAGCCAGAGTTTCTTATGGTGCTGGTACCAAAAAGGTGCGGGAAGACAGGGGGTTGATCCGCTATCTCATTCGCCATCGGCACACTACCCCTTTTGAGATGTGTGAAATAAAATTCCATGTGAAGTTACCGATTTTTGTGGCGAGGCAGTGGATACGGCATAGAACAGCCAATATCAACGAATATTCGGCTCGGTATTCTATCCTAGATAAAGAGTTCTACGTTCCATCTCCGGAAAATCTGGCACGACAATCTAGTACAAACCGTCAAGGACGAGGTCTAGTGTTAGAGGGCGAGCAAGCAGCCAGGGTCATGAAGATCTTACACGAGGACGCCACCCGTGCCCATGAGCACTACCGCCAGATGATGAGTGGGAGCGATGGAGATGGAATTGAGGAAGACCCAGATGGACTCGCGCGCGAGCTTGCCAGAATGAATCTGACCCTAAATTTCTACACACAGTGGTACTGGAAGGTCAATTTGCACAATCTTATGCATTTTCTTTCGTTACGATCGGATGCGCATGCACAATACGAAATTCGAGTTTATGCTGATTTAATGCTGGAGATTTTAAAAGAATGGGTTCCATTTACTTTTGAAGCGTTTTCTGACTATCGATTAGGGGCAGTGGAGCTATCTGCACAGGCACTTGCAGTCGTTAAAAGGATGATGACTGGTGAAAAAGTAGCACAATCCGGTAGTGGTCTCTCGACCCGAGAATGGAGCGAACTCATGACGATCATTGGCAAACAGACCTAAAGTTATGTATCTTTCAAGGATCGTCGTAGTTCGGTTGGAAGACCTACTCCACCAAAATATTTGGTGCAGATCGGGTTTTAGCAGAGTTCAAGACCTGATCGGAGATGCGGGACGCAATATCTAAAAAAGTTTGGGCATTAGAGCTTTCGGGTTCCGTCATCACAATCGGAGTTCCGGCATCAGACGTTTCTCGGATTTTGATATCTAACGGCAGTTCACCAAGGAAAGGGACGTCAAGCTTCGTCGCCCAATTTCTAGCTCCGCCATGACTAAAAATTTCGCTCCGTTCCCCACAACTTGGGCAGTGGAAATAACTCATATTTTCTATAAAACCGAGAACTGGCACTTGGACTTTTTGAAACATGGCTAATCCTTTTCTTGCGTCCAACAGCGCAATATCCTGGGGTGTGGAGACAATAACGGCGCCTGCGAGCGGAACCCGCTGAGCCATGGTTAACTGTGCATCCCCAGTTCCCGGCGGCATGTCAACGATCAAAATATCGAGATCACCCCACTGCACGTCACGTAACATCTGTTCTAGTGCGCCTTGAACCATTGGGCCGCGCCAAATCATAGGAGTATCTTCTTCCATTAGGAGACCCATCGACATGCATTTCACACTATAATTTTCAAGAGGCCTTAGTTTCTTGTCGTCGCCGGCCTCTGGGCGCCCCGTTAGGCCCAGCATTCTTGGAATGGACGGGCCGTAAATATCTGCGTCCATAATGCCCACGCGTTTGCCCTGTATGGCAAGGGCAAGTGCTACATTTGCAGCAACAGTGGATTTTCCCACACCACCTTTCCCGCTAGCAATTGCAAGTATTGCGTTGACGTTGGGAAGTGCTGGCGGCTTGACCTGCCTGGTCTTCTCCGCTGTGACTGTGTTGGCTTTGGGTTGCTCAGTGGCCTGCCTCTCCGCCGTCAATACTGCGGTGCAGGAGAGGACCCCTGGAAGATTTCTCACCACCTCCTCGCAACGGATTCGAACGGTCTCCATTTCCTCCGCTTTGGAGGCTTCTATTTCAATAGAAAACCCAATATTGCCGTTCTTTATAATCACGCCGGAAATAAGGTTAAGTTCGACCACATTTTTGTTGGTCAATGGATCTCTAACTGCACTCAGGGCACTTAAAATTTGTTCTTGGGTAATAATTGACATTCTTTAAATTTGCCTATCTAAGCCAATATCCTTCTAGAATCCTTGTACAAGCCTAACTATGTCGTCTACAACAGCTTATATTACTATGTCTTACTGCTAAACTTACTAAGGCACGCTTGGAACTATCAAGGTCATAATTAATTAGAGGAACATAACGTATGCCGTGGACCAATCAAGG
>CAZEWK010000046.1:0-87481 GCA_964515905.1 uncultured Rhodospirillaceae bacterium
GTCACGCAGTCATGACAATTAGTTTAAATATGTTCGTTTTCCTCATTACATTGACTACATGCCTCCAATTTATTCCTGTTTGGTTTAGGTGATTAAATGTTTACAGACTTCTTCTTAAAGCTTCGTAACGCCGAGGTGCCTGCAACTCTGCGAGAATACCTAACTTTACTGGAGGCATTGGAAAAAAACGCATCCGATATGGCGATTGATGAGTTTTACTATTTAAGTCGCAGTGCTTTAGTTAAGGACGAAAGCAACTTTGACAAGTTTGACCGGGTGTTTTCCGAATATTTTAAAGGAGTAGAGGCAATAGGTGAGGCACTTGTCTCTGAAATTCCAGATGAATGGCTTCGCCGTGAGGTGGAGAAACTTCTTAATCCAGAGGAACGCGCAAAACTCGATAAGTTAGGCTGGGAAAAATTAATGGAAACTTTGCGCGAAAGATTGAAGGAGCAAAAGGCTCGGCATCAAGGAGGATCTAAATGGATTGGTACCGGAGGAACATCGCCCTTTGGTGCTTATGGTGATCATCCTGAGGGAATTCGTATCGGTCAAGAAGAAGGTCGGAGAGGAAGTGCGGTTAAGGTATGGGACAAGCGAGAATATAAGAACTTTGATGATTCTGTGGTAATTGGAACACGGAATATTAAGGTAGCGCTACGAAGATTGCGGCAATTCGTTCGGGAGGGGGCGGAGTCAGAATTTGATTTAGATGACACAATTCATGCTACAGCCGATAATGGTGGGTGGCTTGATGTTCGTATGCGCCCAGAACGGCACAACAAAATAAGGGTTTTACTTTTGATGGATGTTGGAGGTTCGATGAACCTTCATGTCAAAACCTGCGAAGAACTGTTTTCGGCGGCCCGAACAGAGTTCAAAGACTTAGAATATTTTTATTTTCATAATTGCGTGTATGAGGCCCTTTGGAAAGATAACTCACGGAGACATACGGAAAGGATGCCAACGTGGGATGTAATCCGCACTTACCCCTCTGATTATAAGCTTATTTTTGTTGGAGATGCGAGTATGAGCCCGTATGAGATAGCTTATCCGGGAGGTAGCGTAGAGCATTGGAATGAAGAATCAGGCGGGGTCTGGTTGGCCCGTCTTTTAAATATCTACTCTTCCGCCATTTGGCTCAACCCAGAACCCAAATCAAATTGGTCATACACTCAGTCCAATCAAATGATTCGGGAATTGACTGCAGATCGTATGTATCCACTTACCCTTTCGGGTCTTGGGGAAGGTATGAAATATTTGGCGCGTTAGGGTGATGAATTATGCGTGGTCATTGTAGTGCGAAGATTTATGGCAGCTAATAAGTACCAACTTTAAGGTTTAACGAAGGTCAGAAATAAAGTACCGATATGACTGGTTTTCGTCTCGTAGGATAAAATATGGTGTTTATTAGTTAATAAGGTGGTTAAAGTTGTCGCGCTTTGCCGATATTTGACCTATATGCTCAAATATGGGAGCAATTTAGGTTGTCTTGCGGTAAACTATAACTTTGGTTTTGGTGAGGGATTCCTCCGATGACACGTATATTAGATCTCGGCACCCGCATAGAATTGGTGTCCATGTACCCACATTTTCACGATATTTCTATCGCTTTGTACGAACGGAAATTAGAGAATGGTGATTTCGAATTTCAGGTTCACAGCTATGCGGGTAAGGAGGGTGTTAACGAGTGTCTGGATTATGTGATTTCAGCAATGGTGATTTTGGGAGGTATGATTCGTAGTGACAATCCAGAACAAAAAATTGTTCATTTTCACTGTGGTTTGCAACATCGGAAGGCTTGTAAACGTATTTTTCTTGAGGCGTGCAAGATTGCGCTAGGCACTGAAATAGAATCCAAAAAGTTATCAACCTTTGATAAAAAGACGGAAAGACAGATTACATTAGAATATTTAGGAAATGGGAATTACCAGGTTAATGCAGATGGTGATGAAACGGGTCGTAATCGCCGCATTTCTGCTATTGCAGGGGGTTTTGTGAAACTTGCTGAGATGGAATACATCGATGGTAATGATACGGGGATCACGTTTGATTGTGGAAATGAACATGCCTCGCTAATCGGTCTTTTATTAGGTCGTGCTTTAAACGTTCGTGCTGCAATTAGGGAAGATGATGACTCTGCAGGACGTGGTATGCTCGCCGCACCAAGTGCTCAGCAGTAGTAAATTTAGAGCTTTAACGGAGTAGGAAATGAAAAATGTGCCAGTCCAGCCCATGACGAGTCGGGAACGGGTTATTGCGGGGCTAAATCGACAACCGGTTGACAGAACTCCTGTCTGTAATCCTACATCTGTGGCGACAGTTGAATTAATGGATCTTGTCGACGCTCATTTTCCACAAGCGAACCGGGATCCCGAAATGATGGCTCGTCTTGCTGCTACAGGGTACACGGAGCTGGGGTTCGATAGCATCATGCCGGTATTTTCTATCATTCAAGAGTCTTCGGCGCTGGGTTGTGTAATGCAGTGGGAACAGAAGGACAACTGGCCGACCGTTCGCATGCGTGAACCTATTTGGCGTGATGTGGACGATATCGAGATTCCTGGTAATTTTCTAACACATCCTGATACAGCGTGCGTACTGGAGGCTATAAAGCTCCTTAAGAAAGAATTTGGAGATGAAGTTGCAGTTATTGGTAAAACAATGGGCCCGTGGACTTTGGGTTATCATTGTTTTGGAGTGGAGCCATTTTTGTTGATGTCTCTTGATGATCCTGGGAAAACTAAACTCGCATTGGAGAGAATGAAAGAGGCGACTATTCAGTTTGGTGTGGCCCAAATTGAGGCGGGCGCCGATGCGTTGACCGTACCGGATCACGCTACAGGAGATTTGGTCAGCGGGGAATATTACGACCGTTACCTAAAGGATATGCATGCCGAGTTCGTCGATCTAATTCCTTGCCCCCTTATTTTACACATATGCGGACGTACTGTTGACCGCATGGACTCCATTGCCGGGACAGGTATGGCGGCATTTCACTTTGACTCCAAGAATAAACCTCAGGAATCTATGGATATCGTTAAGGAACGTATCTCTTTGATTGGAAATATCAACAATCCAGAAACCTTATACGCAAAGGAACCTGATGCAGTACATGCGGAAGTGTGCGCGAACCTGGATGCCGGTGTTCATATGGTTGGTCCCGAGTGTGCTATTCCACTCCAGACTTCTATTGAAAACTTGCGAGAAATTCCTCGGACTGTGCGCGAATGGCACGCAGCGAACTAATGTAATTTTACCTAAATTAAAACGATAGAAAAACAATGACGGAAGTAACAGACATCGCGAATGAAATTATTCGCAAAGAAATAGAAGAATACATTGAGAGACCCGAAGAGGTAGAGCGAAATGTTAATACATTTTCTCGGATGCGTCCTCTAATGCAGGAAATTGCTGCGGCCTTGATTGAGGGCAATGATGGCGTCGTCGATCAACTAACAAAAAAAGCACTGGAAGAAGATATTGAGGCGCTTGAGATTATGGACGATGGGCTTATCGCTGGAATGGGAGTTGTAGGCATTAAGTTTCGTGACAACTTTATTTTTGTTCCTGAAGTCCTTGCTTGTGCTCGTGCGATGAAGGCAGGCATGAATTATATTGAACCGATTTTGTCGGCCTCGGGGGTGAAACCTCTTGCCACTGTAGTAATGGGGACGGTCAAAGGCGACCTACATGATATTGGCAAAAATCTTTGCATAATGATGCTTAGGGGTGCGGGCTTCACAGTCGTTGATCTCGGTGTGGATACGTCAGACGATGAATTTATAGATGCGGTGGAGGAACATAACGCTCCCATATTAGGCATGTCAGCTTTGTTGACTACAACAATGCCCAACATGGGGAAGACAATTGAGTCATTTATTGATGCAGATTTACGTGAAGATGTAAAAATTATGGTTGGAGGTGCGCCGGTGACGCAAGAGTTCGCTGATGATATGGGAGCGGATGCATACGGGAAAGACGCGTTGGACTGTGTCTCTGTAGCGAAAGGTTTTGTGAGTGTCCAGGCTTGATCGTCCCTCCAAAAATAAACCCACTCAAACAGTCGATCCTGAATCGTATCGTCAGAGAATTGACCGCATCAGTGCGATTTTTGCTGACATAGCAGGCCGAGCTGAGGCGGTCTCAAAGTTTCGATGCCCTTACCGCGACCGTCTGGATCGTTGTACCAGCAAATTTAGTTGTCGTAATCAACAATCAGTGGAGGGTAAAGATTTATCCGTATGCACACACGACGGGAAGTTTGATTACCGCAGTGCATGGGAAACAAGACCAGAATCCTACGACCGGATAAAGGCTCGTATCAAAGAAAACAAGGATCGTTCCGTGGCGAAACGTAAAACGTCAAAACTAACGTCTAAAAAACGTTGAGCACTATTACATCTGAAAATAGGGTGGAACCTCTTGAAGTCGGCAAAACTGTATTCGATTTTGCCGATCTGCTTAAAGTAGAAGTCCCAACTTCTTGTGGCAGAAATGGCGAGTGCCATGAGTGCGTAGTAGAAATTCTAAGTGGCATAGAATCACTCAATTCAATTAGCAAACCAGAGTCATTTTTGCGGGGGAACTATCGTCTAGCATGCCAAGCGTTGGTGGAACGATCAGATGTGGACATCTGTTTTTTGCCGTTACGTAGAAAACCAAAAATTCTAACTTCGGGACATGCTTCTAAGGTGTTGGACTTAAACCCTGCGGTGACTCGAAAAGATAATCACGTGTTCTACAAGGACGAGATGATTGACCAATATAGGGGGTCTCTTTATGGCCTAGCTGTTGACCTTGGTACCACCACAATTGTGGTGGACCTTGTCAATTTGGAAACGGGCGATAGCGTGGAGTGCTCCAGTTTTGAAAACCCTCAGAGATTCGGTGGCAGCGATGTGATGAATCGAATTTCATATGATGGCGGTCCCTACAGGGGTGAATTGCAAAAAGCCATTGTAACCGCAATCAACAGAACTATCCGGACTTTGTCGAGGAGAACAAAGATTCCTCGTCGATCAATCTACGAAATACTCGTTGCAGGAAATAGCACTATGCGAGATTTAGTATTTGGTCTAGATGTCCAGAGTATTGGCCAGAAGCCGTACAAATCATTAATAGAACTTGACTATATAGCTGGTAAGCGCTCGTCCACCGAATTAATTTGCAATGCCTGGGAGTTAGGTTTTCGGGCAAATAAGAAAACTCGGCTTTATGGACTTCCTCTAATAGGGAGTCATGTGGGCGGAGATGCCGCGGCTTGTCTAACTGCCATTGGTATGGCGGAGGTCCAAGATGAGATTATCATGATGGTAGATGTAGGAACCAATACAGAAGTGATAATTGGAAATGCGAATAGAATGTTAGCTGCCTCGTGCCCTGCTGGCCCCGCTTTTGAGGGTGGTGTAGTAAAATACGGAATGCCAGGGTATCAAGGCGCCATTGAAACAATAAAATATCGTCCTGAGAGTGGCGATTTTAGATATTCCACTATTGGTGGGGTGCGACCAGAAGGCCTGTGCGGATCCGGACTAATAGATTTGGTTGCTGAGTTACGAAGACATGAGCGGATGACTGCGAAAGGTGTATTTCTTCCAGAAAAGAGGCAAAGCGAAATCATGGTGGTTGCTGATAGCGGAATCACCTTTTCACGTGCCGATGGGAGTGCTTTAGCCCAAGCCACTGCGGCTAATTATTGTGGACAACTTATTGCTATGAGGCGCTTTGGGATTGATCCACTACAAATTTCAAAACTTTATTTAGCCGGAGGATTTGCTAATTACGTAGACGTTGCCAATGCCATAGAAATAGGGTTCCTGGCACCTGTACCGAAAGAACGGATTGTTAAAACTGGTAATGCTGCAATAAGCGGAGCACGAATATTGCTACTGTCCCAACGTGAAAGAGAAAAACTTTCTTCTCTAATCAGAAATATCGAACACGTTGAGTTGGAAACTACAGCTGATTTTTTTGATATTTTTGTCGAGGGGTGTCAGTTTACACCTATGCCAAATAGGGTATGTTCTTCAACCAATATGACAGATATTAAATAGGGCGTCCTAAAGAGATCAAGACGGAGAAAATTTTGTGACGAGTACTAAGTTAACTATAATTGGTGAGAATATTCATACGACTCGGGCTTTGCGCCGAAAGGGCCCAAGTGTCGTCGAACGAAGTGGAGTTGAAGTGATACAGTACACCGACTCTAGCGGCGCTTTTCGATACCTCGCCATACCCGATGATTTCAAGGAGAGACAGGAGTATCAGCAAGGACAGATTAAGCACGTCATGATAGCCGTTAAGACAGCTATGGCGACAAATGGTGATGTTGAAGAATCGTTAATTTATTTACGACAATTAGTAGATAAACAGGTTTTGGCAAATGCGCATTTTCTCGACCTTAATGTTGATGAGATTTCCTGGAAACTAGATGAACAAAAAAGTGCTATGGAGTGGCTTGTAAAAACAATACAGGGAATGACGGACCTCCCATTATCGATTGATTCTTCGAACGTGGAGGTAATAGAGGTAGGGTTATCTACGTACGACCCTGGACGGGCGCCTCCGCTACTCAACTCGGCATCTCTGGAACGGATTGAGGCCTTGGACATTGCGTCAAAGTATAAAGCTCGGGTTGTCGTTACAGCGGCAGGTGAAAGTGGCATGCCAAGTGGAGCTAAAGAACGTGTAGCGAATGCATCGCGAATGGTGGATGCGGCGCTTAGTAAAGGATTTTCTCTAAACGATTTATTTATAGATCCGTTGGTTTTTCCGGCGTCTGTAGATAAGGAATTTGGTATGCACTGTCTTGATGCTATTCGTGAGATACGGGAAAAGTTTGGTCCTGATATTCATATTACTGGAGGTGTCAGTAACGCCTCCTTTGGTATTCCCGGTCGAAGGTTGATCAATGAAGTATTTTTGATCCTTTCGGTTGAGGCGGGTGCTGATGGGGGAATCATTGACCCTGTTGTCAGTAATCCAGAAAATGTATTTGGGATGGATCGTAGCTCCAAGGAATACCAGATGGCTGAAGACGTAATATTAGGGCGCGACGAATTTTGTCAAAACTATATCGCCGCCTGGCGGAAAAAAGAACTGGGTGTAAGTAGATGACCAAGCCAGTAACTGGTGCAGTCAATGTTATTACTCCTTGCCTTGGAATTTGTCGTATTAACAGTTTGAGTCAGTTGTGCGAGGGATGCCACCGGTCTACCGCCGAGGTAGCAGAGTGGCTTTTCTATTCAAATGAAGAGAAATTAGCGATCATAGATCAATTAGCAATTAGGGATCCGTTTTCTGCTCCAGCATCCATAAAAGAACCTAGTAACTCAGAATAAAGTCTATTTCAGCGTTTCATGGCTAATAGCAAACCATCAGCAATCGGCAATAAACTTGTTGATACACGTTCATCGTCGCGCACTTTCAAGGTAAAAGATCTAAGTGCCGCAGTATTCGGATCATCGTTTGATAGTTCGGAGACGCGTCCTGCCCATAAGACATTATCAGCGATTAGAATTCCCCCCTTTTTTAGTAGTTTCAGTAATGTCTCATAGTAAGCTTCGTATTCTGTTTTATCAGCATCAATAAAGGCCATGTCGTAGACATTTTCTCCGTCTTTCTGGATAAGATCTTGAAGAGTTTCCTGTGCTGGACCCAATCGTAAATCAATAATGCCGTCAACTCCGGCTTCTTTCCAGTAACGCCTTGCAACTTGAGTATTAATTGGATCAATATCACACGCTACCAATGTTCCGTCTGGCGGCAATGATAACGCCACACTAAGCGCGCTATACCCAGTATATACCCCAATTTCTATGCAGCGCTTGGCACCTATGAGTTGCGCTAGTAGAGCCATAAATTGCCCCTGTTCCGGAGGAATCTGCATGATTGCACCTGGTAAAGATGCTGTGTCTTTACGCAAGCGGCGTTGCACTTCTGTTTCGCGAAGTGATGCTTGCAATAAATAATCGTACAGGGGTTCGGTAAGTTGAATTGATTTCATTGCGAGAGAACGTACCTTAGGTCATAAAGAGCAACAACTGATAATCTATGCGTAATTTGCGTAGACGTTGTTTAAGAGGAGTGGGTTTATGGCTGAGAAAGGCCAGCGAATAGGATTCAAGCGTGGTTTAACTCATTACGGGGATACAGGATTTTCTTTATTCCTTCGGAAAAGTTTTGCTAAATCTATGGGGTACTCGGAGCAGGATCTAGAACGCCCTGTGATTGGCATAGCCAATACCAGCAGTGGCTTTAATAACTGTCATCGCTCTATACCCGATTTGATCAAGGCTGTTAGTAGGGGAATAATGTATTCTGGTGGCTTACCAGTGGAGTTTCCTACTATTTCACTTGGGGAACCTTACCTGAATCCCACTAGCATGTTGTTTCGAAATCTGATGGCCATTGATACAGAGGAAATGGTTCGTGCTCAACCCATGGATGCCGTAGTGCTAGTGGGTGGTTGCGATAAGACTGTCCCTGCGCAACTTATGGCCGCTGCGAGCGTGAATCTGCCGGCAATTTCTTTGGTTGTTGGACCGATGTTGACGGGCAGTTGGCAGGGAGAGCGACTAGGGGCGTGCACTGATTGCAGACGCCAATGGGGCCGCTATAGAGCAGGAGAATTAGACGACCAGCAGATTGCGGAAGTTAGCGGAGAGCTTTCTACTACGGCCGGGACCTGCATGGTGATGGGAACCGCTAGTACGATGGCGTTGATCACTGAAGCGTTAGGGATGATGTTGCCTGGCGGTGCAGCTGTCCCGGCAGTCCATGCACAGAGATATAGAATTGCAGAGTTCACTGGTGCCAGAGCCGTAAAGCTTGCATCCGAAGGATTAACCCCCAGAAAGATTATGACACCGGAAGCGTTTTCAAATGCTTTTCGGGTACTTTTAGCAATTGGCGGATCAACTAATGCCCTGGTGCATATGACTGCAGTTGCCGGACGACTCGGTATTCAGGTAGACCTTAATGCGCTCGACTTTATGGGTCGCACTACACCAGTTTTGGTGGACCTCAAACCCTCTGGAGAACACTATATGGAGGATTTACATAAAGCAGGAGGTTTAGCGCCAATACTCCGAGAGTTATCGTCCTTACTCCATCTTGATTGTATAACGGTCACGGGACGGACCCTTGGAGAGGAAATAGAAGCAGCACCGACTTGGTCCCAGACAATTGTTAAAAGTATTGAATCTCCTCTGAGTTCGGAAGGCGGGATTTGTGTCCTTACTGGAAATCTAGCTCCGGATACTGCTATCATAAAGCAATCCGCGGCGACTACGAATTTAATGGTGCATGAGGGTCGTGCGGTTGTATTTGATTCGTTAGAGGATTTGGCTGACCGAATTGATGATCCAAATTTGGAAGTGGAACAGAACGATGTTTTAGTACTCCGGAATGCCGGACCTAAGGGTGCCCCTGGAATGCCTGAATCGGGATACATTCCCATCCCCAAAAAACTCGCCGCTCGTGGGGTAAAGGATATGGTGCGTATTTCAGATGCAAGAATGAGTGGTACCGCGTTTGGAACGATTGTATTACATATCTGTCCCGAATCGGCAATTGGAGGTCCGTTGTCTATTGTCCGAAACGGCGATCTGATACGTCTTGACGTGCCAAATAGACGTATAGATGTTTTAATCGACGACAAAATTATAGAAGAACGGCGGTCTCAATGGGTACCTCCAGTTCTCCCGCCTGGCGCAGACCGTGGTTATCTACGCCTCCATCTCGAACATGTAGAACAAGCCAATTATGGTTGCGACCTTGATGTGCTTAAGCCAGCTAGTAGTGGAGCGACAACCCCTGAGTAAAGACTTGTGCGGATTCTTTGGTAGAGGGGAAGTTTGTTTGAAACGAGATTACATTAAGCCGCGGGCACTAAGGTTTCGGAGTAGGGCCGAAGTTCCGAACTCCCAATTTGGTATTTTACTGCATAGATTTACCCGATTTACTAAGGCTCCCAGCGGAGGGCTAAAAATCATTACTGCGTCACCCAAGTGGTGTGTAAAGCCTTTTCCAGGTTCTCCTCGGTCTTTTGTTGGCGCGAACATGGTGCCTGACATTAATGCTAAACCGTCGGGATACTGATGGTTTTCGTTAATGGTTTGACCAACTAAATCCTCTAAGTCACGACTGATCATTCCGATATTTGAATTTCCCACTAAAGAAAATTCATCATCCCCTTCCACCACGAGTTCGATCTCCACTTTCTTTAAGTCAGATAAAGAAAAAGTGTCGTCAAATAATCGAATGAAAGGGCCAATTGCACATGAAGCGTTATTATCTTTTGCTCTATTCAAAAGCAGTGCGCTACGTCCTTCCATATCACGAAGATTCACGTCATTTCCGAGTGTCGCTCCTACAAGTTCTCCTTGAGAGTTAACTATAACCACGGCTTCTGGTTCAGGATTATTCCAAGTGGACCCTTCGAGAATACCAATTTCTGCTCCAAGTCCAACGGCAGACATTGGCTGAGCTTTAGTGAATACCTCCGCGTCCGGTCCAATTCCCACTTCCAGATATGGTGACCAAAGGTCACGAGCCTTTAAAGATTTAGTCAGTCGTTGAGCTTCTTTCGAACCTGGGCGAACTCCGCTTAAGTCACTGCCGATTTCCTTGCCAATAGTTTCGCGTATTTGATCTGCTGCCGATGAGTCGCCTTTTGCAATTTCTTCAATTAGACGTTCAAGAAGACTATCAATAAAGGTGACGCCGCAAGCTTTTATAGACTGAAGATCTATGGGTGCTAGAAAATAAGGTTTTTCGGGATCCCTTTTATCAGGACTACTGTTTAGTAAAATGTCTTCAGGACTACCAATTCTAACCGCACCATCAGCATTTGCTGCGGCAATGGTGGGTTTTTTCGTGTTCATTAAGTCAGAGGAAGTTGGATAGGCACTAGTAATATCGTAAACGCCATGCTGAGCGACTACGACGACAGAAGGGCCCGCTGGTGTACCATTTGTCCCTGGCAGCCAAACTCGGCCGATCAACATTCCTCTGTATCCATCTTCAGGTAGAACAGTATCTGGTGTTAGAGCAAAATCCATAATTGTCCCCGTGCACTACACGCAATTATAATTTGAATAGTCATTCTCTATTATGAAAAGAATTTAGCTAATTAAGAAAATATATAATAGTGGTACCGGCCTATTAATTTATACATAAAAAATAAGTAGATATATCACGAGTAGGGCTAGTACCCATAAAACACCTGTTCTTGTACTCCAGGTCCTTTCCAACGTTCCGCCTGGTCTGCCAATATTTCTAGCTTGCGATAAAATTGCATCCACTAAGTTTACAAAGATAGTCTCGGCAGTATTGCCTATGGTTTCTGTGCGTTTTGAAATCAATCGATAAAGTTTTAATCCGACCTTCCGGTATAGCCAGTCCGCATCCAGGTTTATTAGTTTCTTCTCTGGGGGATATAGGCCATTAATCATTAAAAGAGCAAAAGCTAGGGCTGAAAAAAATAGCAATTGGCTTTGACTGATGACGTGGCTCCAAGTGTAAGGTTGGTACAAAACTTCCCACGGCAAGAGGCTATAAAGAACTGATGGGTAGCATCCGTTAAAGATACAAAAACCAGCAGCTATACCCATTGCGACTAGCATATTGATCGGTGGTTCTGTGGTGCGAATACCCGAATCATGACCAAAGAATGCGAAATAGGGAATTTTAATTCCAGCATGATGAAATACACCAGCGGACGCAAATAGTAGTAAAAGAAAGATAATGCTATAGCCTTCCTCTGCCGCCGCGGCCATGACCATGGATTTTGACACAAAACCTGAAAATAATGGGAAGGCAGAGATGGATGCTGCACCAATAATACAAAGTGTCGTAGTTATTGGCATGGTTTTATAAAGGCCCCCTAAATCAGTTCCATTGATCCGCCCAGTCATATGGAGGACTGCTCCCATACTCATGAATAATAGGCCTTTGAATAGAACGTCATTGAAAGCGTGGCTTACGGCTCCGTTCAAAGCGAGCTCGGTACCTAAGCCGATCCCGCAAACCATAAATCCGATTTGGTTGATCATACTGTAACTAAGAACCCTACGTAGATCGTTCTCTATTACGGCAAAAAAGATCGGGAACATTGCCATTGCCGTTCCAATATAAATTAACGCTTCAGTGCCAACGAAACTCCGAGCCAATGCATATACAGCTAATTTAGTTGTGAAAGCACTTAGAAAGACGGTTCCACTGGGTGTGGCTTCCGGATATGCGTCCACCAACCATCCATGTAGGAAGGGAAAAGCACATTTGATACCGAAAGAGGCAAAAATAAGTAGGCCCCCTGCTGTCTCTGTGCTCAACTCACTAAAAGTGAGAGAGCCTGTGTCTATATAGTGGGCCGCGGCCCCAGCCAGCAGCAACAATCCAGATGTGACTTGAACTAAGAGATACCTTTGACCAGCTGAATTAGATCGGTTGCTACGCCTAGCCCATATCAAGAAAGTTGAAGCAAGTGCCATTATCTCCCAAAAGATAAATAAGGTAATAAAATCACCAGCAAAAACAGCTCCAACGGCTCCTCCAATATACGAAAGAGAGGCCACGTTTTGCAGTGGATCCCGTGCGTGCAGCGCGAACAATGTCGCGATTATCGCAGCGATATGAAATAGTAGGCTAAACAGATAACTTAAACTGTCTATTCTTCCGAAGGTTAATTCGTATCCTAGGAGTTCTGTCTGCCAGAACGTTCCTTGAGACAGGTAGTAAAAATTTATTAGCGCGGCTATGGCAACCAGTACTGAGAACCAGCCCTGCCACCTTTTAGGGATAAAGCAAACTAGGATGGACCCAAGCAGAAAAATCAGAAATGGTGGTACATTACTCTCCATCCTGATCTCCATAGTAGTTTTCTGAGCGGGATATGAACTTACGAATTTGCTTTGCAGCCAAAACAAGCAATACACAGGCTACAAAACCATATATCCCGTAGAAGCCTAACCATTCTTCGAAGGATAGAATGGCATGGCGATGGTAAAGGATATCGAGAGAAAAAAGAAACGCACAGGCCACATAAAGACACAATAAGACTTTCTTTACGTTGTTGGGATTATCTAACCAGCGTTTCTTATCCATAATCTTTAATCAGCCTGTCACGATTTGTAGCAACAAATTGCGAAATGGATCCGGGTAGATAAATATAACTATACATCCGCTTGCAGTTAACAAAATAGGAATAAGACACGCTATAGGTGCTTCACGAATGGTACCGTCAAGATGGGCTGATTTTTCTGGTGCGAGAAAAGCATTTGTAATGATTGGTAGCAGGTAAGCTATACTTAGTAAGCTACTGATCATTAGTACTGCAATAAAGAACGCTTGGTCCGCTTCGAAAGCTCCTAATATCAGATACCACTTGCTCCATGCGCCGGCGAAAGGTGGCAATCCAATTACACTTAATGCACCAACAGAAAATGCAATCATAGTTACTGGCATAACTCTGCCAATTCCGCGCATGTCACTGATGTTTTGTTTATGCGTTGTAACCATAATTGCGCCAGCGCAGAAAAATAACGTAATTTTTCCAAATGCATGTGTCAGGATATGCATGCCCCCTCCAAGGATCCCCGCACTGGACGCGAGGGCGGCACCGAGCACGATATAGGATAATTGGCTCACTGTGGAATAGGCAAGCCTTGCCTTGAGATTGTCTTTATTTAGTGCGATCAGCGAAGCGATGAGAATGGTAAAGGCGGCAATCCACATCAACCATTGGCCTGGATGGGATATTTGCATTAGGTCTATACCAAATACATATATTATTACTTTGAGTACGGTAAATACGCCGCCTTTTACAACAGCTACAGCGTGCAATAATGCAGAGACGGGAGTAGGGGCGACCATAGCAGCAGGCAGCCAGCGGTGAAGCGGCATTAGTGCCGCCTTTCCTATTCCAAACATGTATAGGGCAAACAATACTCCAATTATACCTGGTGTTGCCTGACCGTTTAAAATACCTCCGGCGCGGAATTCGGTGCTTCCAGACACAACATAAGTACCTATAATGGCCACAAGCTGCAGCCCAATTGAGGTGCCTAAAAGAAGGCCTAAATAAATCCGTCCAGCTTTTTTTGATTCTGGGGTTCCCCTGTGAGTAACCAATGGATATGTACTTAGGGTTAACATCTCATAAAACAGGAACAGGGTTACCAAGTTACCGGAAAAAGCGAGTCCCATAACACTGGCAAGGGAAAGAGCAAAACACATGTAGTAGCGGGTCTGGTTGGTTTCATTGTGGGAACGCATATACCCGATAGAATAAAGAGAATTTGGGATCCATAAAAAGGACGCAACCAATGCAAATAGCATTCCGAGTGGCTCAACCTTAAAAGTGATAGCAAGTCCAGGAAACAGTTCAAAAAACTCTAGGGAGGGGCGTAGCCCGGCACTGACCGATGGAGTGATTGAAAGCACTATCAAAAATAAAAGGCATGAGGTAAGTAATGTTACGGCTTCACGAACATTTGGGAAACTTCTAGTAATCCAAATAAACAATGCACCCATAATGGGGACTAAGAGCGCCAAGCCAATTGCTGCTTCACTATCCATTAGTTACCGCCCAACAACATTTGCGTTGCCATAGAAGCTGGTTCAATTAGAACATTCGTGAACAAACCAAAGCCAACACAAGACAACGCCAGAATCCAAATTCCAACTAACATTGGCCAAGGTGCTTCTTTGGTTCTTGAATCCGTCTTTGAAGGATCCGGAGAATAAGCGAGCTCAAGAATTCGCCAAACGTATACGACAGCCAACAGAGAGGATCCGATTATTGCGACTGTAGCTACTAGTCCCTTTACAGTCCCCGCTTCCAAGGCACCCAAAACCAAATACCATTTGCTGATGAAGCCAACGGTTCCTGGTATACCGATCAAACTTAAGGAAGATACCGTGAACGCAGCCATAGTTAATGGCATTCGCCTGCCAATTCCCTTTATGGTTTGGAGAGAAACATTGCTTAGTACAAGGGCCATGCCACCAACGCAAGCAAACAAAGTAGCCTTCATGATACCATGATTAACTATATGGAGTATGGATCCTGTGAGTGCAGTATTTGTGGCAAAGGAGATCCCCAGAAGGATATACCCAATCTGTGCAATGCTGGAATAAGCAAGAAGACGTTTAATATCAGACTGATAAATTGCCACTATGGAGCCGGCAAACATAGCTACCACGGCCAGAGGGAAAAAATAATCCAGAACCGAAAGCAGGGCCGGGTGCTGATTAATCTGTAAGACCGTAAAACAAAAACGGATTAAAAGATAGGCAGCTATTTTTGTTCCGGTTGCTGCAAGTAAGACTGAGACTACCGATGGCGCATGCGAATATGCACTAGGAAGCCAAACATGCAATGGGAATAGAGCTAACTTTAAACTTAGACCAACTACAAGGAAAGCAAATGCAACGAAGAGAACCCGATTATTGTGGTATTCGCTAAGGCGTTCACTTAAATCAAGCATATTCAATGTGCCGGTGAGCATGTACAACAGGCCGACCCCAATTACAAAAAATGTTGCGCCGATTGTTCCTAACACAAGGTATTGGAAGCTGGCATATAACGCCTGCCGATTTTTTCCTAGACTGATCAGGACGTACGCCGATAACGAGGCAATTTCCATAAATACAAATGCGTTGAATGCATCGCCTGTTATGGCCATTCCTATTAAACCCGTGAGGGTCAGCAAATAGGCAGTGTAGTAGAGGGAGTGTTTATTTCTCGGGATTTCGCGATCTACGCTTGAATAGGAAAATGGCATAGTCGCCGATGCGACCCCGGTGATTAGTACTAAAATTAATGCAGAAAGAGGGTCCACTCTATATTCGATCCCCCATGGTGCTAACCAGCCACCCATTACGTAACTCAGCACTCCGCAGCACCTAACCTCTATCATTAAGGCTATGGCGATTACGAACGCACACCAAGTAAACAAGGTGCTTAGGATCCACGCGCGATTTCCGCGTCCGAGCAGTGTACAAACTGGAGCGCCAATCAACGGGATGATAACCTGAAGAGCAACTAAATTGAGTCCAATCACTGGACTCCTCCGTTGGACTGCTGCTCAAGAACACGGATTTCTCGCTCCTCTATAGTCCCATATTCCTCTTTTATTCGGACTACAATGGCCAGTCCGACAGACAGTGTTGCTACTCCAACCACGATCGCAGTCAAAATAAGTACGTGAGGGAGGGGATTAGAGAAGGGTGCAATCCCGTCATAATGAATTGGTGCTGTACCCCCATCAATTTTCCCCATAGAGATGTACAGAAGAAAAACGGATGTTTGAAATAAGTTAAGGCCCACTAATTTTTTTATTAAATTTCCACGTTCTATCAAAACATACAGACCAATCATTGTTAGTATAATTGCAACGACATAATTGAAATTACCCAATATAGACATTATTAGTCCGATGTTTTTGTGCCGCGACCGGCAAAACTCTGGTAGATTGTAATCATTACTGAAGCAACAGTAATCCCTACACCCAGTTCAATTAATATTATGCCGTAGTGATGGCCATGCACGGAATCATGGGCAAGATAACTGTAGTCAAGAAAAGTACCTCCAAGGAGCATGGTGATGACCCCAACGCTGGAGTAGAGCAATAACCCTAAGGCTACAAAAAATAAAACAACCTTGGGCGGCAATGCAGTTTGAGCCTTTCGGAGACCAAACACGATCCCATACAAGATTATAGCTGATGCAAAAATAACGCCGGCTTGAAAACCTCCTCCTGGTCCATAATCACCATGGGCTTGAACATATAGGGCAAAGAGTAAAATAAAAGGAATTAAAACCTTAACCACGACACGTAGTATTAAATACTCGTTCATCTCTGTTTTCTCCGTTTTCCAGAGAGTAAGAGAAGTACAGCTATTCCGGCAGTAAAAATAACGGTCACTTCGCCTAAGGTATCAAAGCCCCTATAATCTGCTAGAACTGCTGTAACCACGTTTGGAATCCCAATTAGGTTAGGTGTATCTTTAATGTAATCGGGTGCAACGTGATTATGAATTGGCGCATCACTATTCCCAAATTGTGGCATGTCCGGAACGGAGTAAATTAACATCAAGCCGGCCAGAACGACTATAGCGACTGGTGTGACAGTATGAAGGCGTCGCCCTCGGTCTTCCTGACCAACCAGTGAAAGTGCTCCAAGGAGTAGGACAGTGCTAATTCCTGCTCCGACTGCTGCTTCAGTAAAGGCAACATCTACTGCATCCAGAATAGTAAAAGTTCCTGCCATTAGCAGGCTATAAACTCCGCTGAGTATTACCACTGCAAAAAGGTTTTGCACCCATATAATTGCAACTGCTGTCAGTAGCAGAAACACTAAGAGACCAATTCCAAGTATTTGTTCTATGATGTTTCTCCCTCTGCAGTTTCAGAATCATCAGTAGTGTTAGGTTTTTTCCATGGTTTTAAGCCATGCACTAATGCCGCATGAGCCAAGGCATGGCTGGAGGTCGGGCTCGTAAGAATAAGAAACAGCAGAATCATTGCTAGTTTCGCAAGATTGAGTGACCAGCCTGCTTCGATCATCAGACCTACCAGAATAAAACCAGCACCTGTGGTATCAATTAGCCCTGCCGCGTGCATTCTGGTAAAGAAATCGGGTAGACGGATCAGACCTATAGCGCCGATTAATAGAAAAGATCCGCCGACTATCAGAAAAAAAAAGGTCAATATGTCAAAAATCATACTCATTATCGTATTGGCTCTTCGGGATCAGAAAAATGCCCGAATTTAATAAATTTCAGTGCAGCAATAACTCCAATAAAATTGATTAGAGCATAGACCAGTGCTAAATCAAGAAAGTCTGGGCGTCCGACTATAAAGCCAAGTAACGAAAGTAAGAGGACAGTTTTGGTCCCAAAGCTGTTAGCAGCAAGAATCCGGTCAAACAAAGTGGGTCCGAAAATTGCTCTTACAACAGTCAGGCCCATGGCAACTAAAAGGGCTGTCCCAAGTATAATAAAACCTATGGTCACTTAGGCATCTCCAACGAAGCTACTTTTGACGCCATAGTGCCAGTTTTTAATTCTTTCTCACCGTCTACACTCAACGCGTGGATCTGAATATCGGTAGTTGTTAAATCCGTAGTCACAGTGCCAGGCGTAAGAGTAATTGAGTTGGCGTAAATAACACGAGCTAGATCACTAGTTTGTTGGTTTCTTAGTTTAAATAGTCGCGGACTGATGGGCATTTTGGGATGCATGATCCGTAAGGCCACGTCAATATTAGACTTTAAGATCTGCCAACTGAGCCAGACCCAATAGACTGGTAAACTTAGACTTAAATGCAGGGGGTGACTTTCGCCGTCAATAATATTCATTCGACGAGATAAATAAATTACTAATATGCATGATATTATGCCAAAGACTACTGGAAGTGTTTCTAAATGCCCAGACATCAGTAGCCACGCAATGAATAACACCAAGAATAGGGAACAATTATAGCGCAAGCGTTTCTCTCTGCTCTAATTGGATGAAATTATATACCAATCTAACCTGGTTGCAGAGTATGCCTGAAGGTGGAGTAATCTCCAATGGGCAACTTAATGTAATCTCCACAATAAAAGTGTACCAATCAATTCGGTTGCGCCAACATTAACGAAAAATAATCGTCGGGGGAGGTGAACATTTTCACTGGCGATAAGTTGGTTTCGACAAGTAACTGATCCATCGAAGATTTGGTAAATTTACGACTGATCTCTGTCCGAATTTGTTCACCTGCAACGATGTCAATCGACTCATTCAGTATTTTTAGCTGGATCCGTTGTGCACAAGATGAGACAAGATACATTTCGACCTGCGATTTACTAGGAACGTATTGTGCTGAGTGTCTAAAATTATTTGTTTCGAAATTGGCACCCAACTGTTTATTTAACACGTTTAGGACGTTTAAATTAAATTGAGCAGTAATACCTTGGCCATCGTTATATGCTGCGTTTAGTATATCTGGGTCTTTTACCCGGTCAAAACCAAGCAATATATGGTCCGTATCAAACATGCTATTGCGTAAGTCTTTCACAAATTCAACTGCTTGATTATGTTCAAAATTTCCGATGGTACTTCCAAGAAAAAGAATTAAACGACTACCATTCCCTGTAGGCACGTTCTCAAATCCTGCCTCGTAGTCCCCAAGCAAAAGATTTGTTCTCAGCCAACTATATTTTTGTGACAGGTGTTTTGCGCCCCGAATCAGTGAGCTTTCAGAAATATCGAATGCCGTATAAGTCGGGAGGTGGTCGGTTTGACTACAAGCATCTAAAAGACGTTGTGTTTTCGTAGAAGACCCACTTCCTAATTCGAAAATGTTATCTGGTTTTGTTCTTTCGATGATTTCTTTGGCACAGTGCTTTAGCAATGAATCTTCGGTGCGAGTAGGGTAATATTCAGCAGTTTGGCATATTTTTTCAAATAGCTCAGACCCGTTATGATCATACAAATATTTAGGTAAAAGCCACCGCGGCCTTAATAAGAGACCGCGTCGGGCATCATCTTCCAGACCTGGTACACACCGAACCGGCGCTACTTGTTCACACTTAAAAAGTGGGTCGGAGTTATTTGCAGGAACTTTGGAATTATTCATAATAACTATTGTTGGCTACACAATCATTGATTGTTGTGTTTTCTATTGAAGTAAGACAGTCATTTGGAGTTTTGGATACTGAGTTTGACTGGGACCGTCAATTTATTTGGAAAAATTTAATGTGTCGACACGCTGCATATATCGGTCCACCTATTACCCTGGAGCAATTTTTGTTGAGACCAAGCCATGGTCTGTTGAAGCAGTCCTATAGACCAAAAGAGATGAATTCGGCAACAGTTAATGCAGATGGGTTTGGATTCGGATGGTATCTCGAGGATGGCACTTTGCGCCAATATAATAACCCAGCCCCTATTTGGAGCGACCCTAATATAGTTCAGCTTGGGCCCGCACTGAAAAGCGGAGTTTGGCTAGCAAATGTAAGAAGTGCAACAATTCCATGCATCCCAACCCTCGTCAACACGCCCCCTTACGGTATTGGCCACCTATTATTTTCCCATAACGG
Source organism: uncultured Rhodospirillaceae bacterium (assembly GCA_964515905.1). GTDB lineage: Bacteria > Pseudomonadota > Alphaproteobacteria > UBA7887 > UBA7887. Next base: position 20,091 of record CAZEWK010000046.1, read on the forward strand.
GTTTATTGACGATTTTGCTAGAAGCGTACGAACAAAATTTAGAGGTTATTTGTATCCAGAAATCGAGGCAGAGATAAAAGGAAACACTGATTCGGAGTACCTTTTTGCACTAATCCGGCAAATGTTGATGGAAAACAAGGATATTCTTGAGGTATTTGAACGGTTATTTATAAAAGTTAGAACGTGGATGGAGGGCGGATCTGGCTCATTCAATTTTTTGATGACAGATGGCAAACGCATATTTGCAACCCGATACTCTATAGGCCATGACGCTCCGAGCTTGTATTTAGGACGCGATGATAACAGTTTTTCCGGAGGCTGGCTTATTGCTTCTGAGCCGTTTAGTGACTGCGGCGAATGGAGTCCAGTCGATAAGTGCCAGGTCATTATTCTTTCTGCTGGCTCAGAACCAGAAAAAATGACGATATGAATGTTTCTTTATTGGATCGGCTTTCAGGTCTTCAAGAAGACTTAATCCAGGTGGTTTATAGCACCAATAGGCGCACTAGCAGGGTGGGGGATGAAGAGGAATACTTTAGATCTCAGAAGCATCCTTGTATCAGCCCCCCTGGTTGGCACCTTGGGCATTGCGCTTACATCGAATGTCTTTGGATTCGTGAAATTCTGACAGGGGATAACTGCATCGACCAGGATCTAAGGAATTTTTATACTCCAGAACTGTCAGCCAAGGGTGATCGCGGTTTTCTTCTGCCACCATGTAATCAGTTGATTGAGTGGGCTCGCGCCCTGATGAGAGAAAATTGCGAAAGAATGAGTGATCCCTCTTTTCGGATAAAAAAAAATAAATTACTGGAGAATGACTACATAACACATTTTTTGATTAACCATCATGCACAGCATTTGGAAATTTTAAGTATGGCAAATGCAGTATGGTATTCTTCTTTGGATATGACCAAATATAAAGTGAAAACCCCTTTGACACCATCTGAATCCGATCTTGTTTTTATAAGTGTAGACCCAGGTGCCGCTAAGATAGGCGGTGACACGACGTTTTTATATGACAACGAAACACCACCGCACCAAGTGGACCTTACAAATTTTCGTATTTCTTTAAGGCCCGTGACCAACGGTCATTACTTGGCTTTTATGCTAGACCGGGGATATCTTGATCCCAGATGGTGGTCAGCTGCGGGTTGGCGTTGGCGAAGCACTTCCGATATTCAGAAACCAAATCGTTGGAGGCAGGACGGAAACAAATATTGGTTTGAAATAACACTGAATGGTCCGTCTGATTTATTAAAAGACTCTCCAATTTGTGGGGTCACCCGGTACGAGGCGGCGGCATTTGCTGCTTGGGCGCATGCGCGACTTCCTCACGAGTTTGAGTGGGAGATAGCTGCTAAATTGGGATTGCTGGAGAAAACCGGTGAAGTGTGGGAGTGGTGTGCAAATACTTTCCATCCTTTTCCTGGTTTTGGCGTATATCCGTATCCAGAATATTCCGTTCCTTGGTTTGACCAACGTCATTTTTTATTAAAAGGAGGAAGTAGCTATACCGAAGAGGAAATTAAACGTCCAACTTTTCGGAACTACTACGTAGCAGATGCTGACTATTTGTTTTCTGGAATTCGTTTAGCTAACTAGAAGGAGAGTGACAAGTCTTTTTGTTTTAATGAAAACAGATCAGCTGAACTAAACACTATTCAGTTGTAAACGCATTATTGCTTCCCTCGGCGGTTGCTAAAAATTCGGTCCCAGCTGGTTCTATAGTTATCGGTTACTGGTTTCTGACGTTCGCCCAATGTATAGCCTGTGGCTCCTTCGTTTTCAGATGTGTTGGTGTTGTCAGAGTCTGACGCTATCTCAGATTTACTATCCGCATCTGAACTCGGTTTCGGTATTTTTTTGGACGTCGTAGTTTTAGTGCTTTTCTTAGCCATTTATCAAAAGCCGCAGCTGTAGTTAGATTCCGGAGCAAGTGAAATAAAGAGGCTTAAGCTGTTCGTCAAGTCAAAGGAGAGGAAGTAATTTACAGAACGTCGCCTACTTTTTGCACAAAAAGGTGCACATGAGCTACAAATGATGAAAGTTGAAGTGATTCAGCATAGGTGCGGAACCCACGTCTTTAGCAATTTACTGGGGGTCTCAGCAAAAATCGGCCTAGTGCTGAATGCTTTTTATAAATGACAGGGAACTATTAACAGGACTTGCAAACGGGTGCGTTGACCTGATACAGAGTTTCGTAGGATAACCGTTTTATTTGAAACACAGGCCTAAAGTTTGGGATAAACTTTGGGCACTATTTTTTTTATCTTTCGGGGTGTAGCGCAGCCTGGTAGCGCATCTGCTTTGGGAGCAGAGGGTCGGCGGTTCGAATCCGTCCACCCCGACCAATTTCTTATAAGTCCAATAGAAAAAAATGCACAATTTTTGTGGAGGAAATATGTCAATTCGGAATCAAATAGGTGCTGTACTAATCTTTGTAGGAGGTATTTTTTGTGTTGCTTCAATGGCCTCTGCAGATCACCATGTTAAGAGTGGCACCTATGAGTTTGTCGCCAGTTTTGTTACTGATTACACGGTGGTGGAACAGTCTGACCAGACAGTGATTGGAGGGCCGGGGAGAGGTACAGTCACGATTGTTAAAAGCAGCGGTGGACCCTGGGTAGAAGGGTCAAGTGCGACGCAGGTGTTTGTAATTCACATAAAGAAATCAGATGCTGGCATGGACCTTGAGGCATCCGGTGCACAAACTGATTCCGCCGGGGATAAGATATTTTTTGTGGCCAAAAGAACTGCCGGAGACACCGCAGTTGGTGGGGGTGGTACCGGGCATCAACAAATAACTGGCGGCACTGGGAAGTATGAGGGGGTACGTGGGAGCTGCGAATACACGGTGGATTTCCTAATTGATAATAGAGTTACTGCTCTTGGCACTTGCCAATGGCAAAGGGACTAATAGAACGACTGTAGTTTACAAAAAGGGTAACACGTTTAATATGTCGCCCTTTTTTTATAGGGAAATAATTTTGCAGACTATTATTGTGGATGATAATACCCTACTCCACAAACTTGCCCGGCAACGCGAGTTACGAGAGTGGTCTTGGTAAACTCTTGTTCTGAGCCAGTAGTGTATCGAGGTAATTCATATGTTACCTCTCCAGTTCCACCGGACGGGGCAGCCTTAAATAATGATTCTCCAAGTTGAGTTCCATGTATATCTTTATTTTCGCTTGAATAGATATCAAATCCAATAAAGCTTGGATGAGCTGTGATCGTTCCATCAGGGGCGAAACAAAAGACGTACAAATCTTTATTTATTAGTCCGCCATCGCCTGTGGTAAACAAATCCAAGGCCCTGTTTTTGTCTATTCGTAATAGTGCAACCGCTCTTTCTAATAAGGCTGCAGCTTCTTCTTTTGTGCCAAATTCGTCTGCAAAGGACGAAAAATTCAGAAAACTAGAGCATACTGCAGTTAGAAGCAGGGTTTTTAAGATTTTCATGGTTTTTTTCTCCCAATTTTAATCGACCTTCCTCTATGAAGGTCACCAATGGTTTAAATTGTATCGAAAACGTTAATAATTGTAGCAAATAATATTAGAAAATAAGAATCCCGCTATTACTTGGTTTCTAATTCTGATGTCGGTTTTCGAACTGAAATAGATAAAACGGTGAAGTATAACTGGGACTGGTCGGGATCTCTGTCTATAGTTTGGTTCTACTGGAATTAAATATACGGACTTTTAGAAATTGAGGATTGTCATGAAGCATCTATTTTTAATTATTGCTATGATGTTGTGGTTTGCCGCACCAGTTTATGCAGACCGATATTCAAATGAATCTGAAGAAACGCCAAATGATGGCGAAGAAGGATCCAAAGATGACGATTTCTAAAGTTTTTGTACCAGCGAGATCCATGTACAATAGAGCAGGGTAATTGCGCCGCTCACACATATCTCGGTTGGCACAGCATTAGTTTCACGGGAAAGCATATAGAAAAAGAGTGGTACTAGGGGCGATATCACAACTTTTTAATGGTCTTCAATCGTAAATCGCAAGTATCAGATCATCTGAAGTTTTGTTGAATATAACGCCCTTATAGTACTGCTTCAACTCCAGCAATTGCCGTTCGATGCATAATCCTTCGTTGGGAATTCGGATCGTAAGGTAATACCATATGCATGGTCCATCTATTATCCCACATGATGACATCGTGTTGCTTCCAGGAGTGTTCGTATATAAAGCGGTCCTGAGTTGCCCATTCGGTTAGTTCTTTTACCAGGGATCGCGTTTGATCCTCGTTCCAACCAACTATTTGACGCATATAAATCGGACTAATGTAAAGGGATTGACTGCCATCACTGTGGTTACGGATCAATTTGTGTTGAACTGGAGGAACCTGGGCCTCCTCTTCGGGGCTCATGGGTGGTAAGTGTCGGCTCGAACGCATCCAAGACCAGTTATGTTCTCCTTCAAGGTTTTCAATTCGTCTTCGGAGGGCTGATGGCATTTCTTCAAGAGCTTGTCGTAGGTTGGCAAACTGAGTTTCTCCACCTCCGCCTTTGACAACTTCAATTCCATGAAGAATAGCGCCCTTGCTTGGAATTTTTCGATAACAACTGTCTGTATGCCATGACCAAGTAAGACTATTAAACATGACCGCTTCACTCTCTGCAGGCAGTATTTCTCCGTTGGGGTCTACGTTACTCAGAATAAAAATTTCCGGTAGGTCGGTATCGGTGCGATCGGTCTCAGGTAAGACTTCAAGTTCTCCAAAATTTCTACTAAACACCACGTGTTCCGAGTCGCTTATATTTTGATTACGAAACACCAGAACTCCAAACTGGTTCCAAGCAGATTCGATCGTAGTTCTTGTGTCCGGATCCAATGGGGTCGAAAGGTCGACGCCACAGATTTCTGCTCCTAGAGGTCCCTCAAATTTTTGGATGGATGGCTTCATAACTGCAACCTATCATTTGTGTCTTTAGCTTCATAATAAAAAGGAGATGAAGGAATATATGTTTTATACGCTAATAGCTACTTGTTTGTAATCGTACCTTGCGTTTGGCATGTGTTGAATATGCGCTCTTACGTAAGTATAGAGTAATTGTCTAGGAGGTTATGATAATCATAAAATAATTTGATCTATCTTTGTAGAATTAAAGACTTTTGCCCAAATGTAGAAGGATCCCTGTTTTTGTCAGGGTCAACAGGACTATTTGTGTCCTACAATTTTGATAGCATAACCGCTAATGGAGACATGGAGGTTGCAGATATCTGAAGTAATAGAGGTTATGGCATATTCGATATTCTGTTTCTATTGATATCCATCCCGTTGTTCCAACTCTCTTGTGATTATAAAATCACCTAATGAGGTATGTATCGAGTTTGTTCATTTTTTTAATTGTTGCGCCCTCTGTTGTGGGTGATCCCCTGGAGGGGAACGCTTTTTTTTGTGTGGGTGTCCAGGATTCAGGTGAAGATTTTTTTTACGGAGTTATTTTTGAGGAAGGTAAAGTGAGGATGTTATCTTTTGTAAAAATTGATATGGTAGAATTTGATGATTATACGCCCAAAAAGAACGAAAATGTCTCCTATAGGTTGATTGGTCCAAACAAAATAGTATGGCAATTAAAAGGAACTCTTCACGAGATAGATAAGCGCCTCTTAAAGCATACAGCAGATGGTGGAAAAAGAGGTTTCTTTCGCGGTCTCTGTTTCTCCGAGAAACCAGAAGATATAGAAGAGCGCCTTTCTAGAAAGAATAGTGAACTTCCACGCTAGAACTCCAAAGAATGTAGTAGCTAATATCGAATCAGTGGTAAAAGCCTTGATTCTGGATCTTTTAGTAAAACATGTACTATGTATCTTCCACTATTAAACGTTAGGAGCAATAACATGCCGAAGGGATATATGCTGAGCGCTCATCGATCCGAAGCGGACCCAGTAAAGAGAGAGGCTTATTTAAAGACTGCAGCATTTGCGTTAGAGGCAGCCGGGGGGAAATTTTTGGCAAAGGGTGGGAAAGTTGAGGCTCGAGAAAATGGAATAGCTGGAAAAACCATTCTGATTGAATTTGAGAGCTACGAGGCGGCGATAGCTGCGTACGAGAGTGATGCCTATCAAGAAGCGTTGCGAGCGCTGGATGGCGGAGCAGATAGAGATATCAGGTTGTTTGAAGGTCTTGAGTGATCGCCGAGAAACTGACTAACATATGGAATTTGTAGCTCATGGCATGAGGTATTAGAGCCATTAGTTCATGATGGCTCCTTTCTCTATTCTTCACACCGCGTCAGAAGTTGTGTCGTAACCCTAAATTAAAGCTGTTCGCCACAACCCAGCAAACTCGACGAAAACATTTGATTATTGAGGCAGTTTAGAACTCTGTTCAGAGTTTCTGAGATCAGTTGACTGACTGTCGGTCTCCAACATAGGTGTAGTCGTCGAATGATCTTTGGCACCGTTTTCAAGATTGGCAACGACAACTTGTTGTTGACTTGCGGTAGTTCCTTTATTGCACAGCATTCCACCGAGTGATGAACTGGTGGTAAAGAAGAGGATTGAAATAGCGATAAGTATCTCCCGGTAACCTACTGTAGTCATGTCCAACACCCCTCTGAACTCGTTTGTGGCCTAAAGGCTTTATAATACAGGTATGTTATCACAAGATGTTCTCAATCACGAATATAATTATTGGGAACGATTCAATTAATGTGGCCTAGTGCGGTATTCATTGTTCCAAATATCGATTAAATAGGTTGGTTGTTAGGATAGTCGGTACCTTAGGCTATGACCCAAGGCACCGGCTTTAACATTTTAAGACTTACGGAATATTGTATTCACCACCTGTAATTTCGCAGAAGAAATGGCTTATTGCCACATTATCACAATCAAAAGTATACCATCCGGTGATCCCTTCGTACTTGCCTGTGCCTGAATAATAATCGCCACGTGTCCCAATATCGGCGCCAGGTCCCCAGGGTGCAGTTGCCTGCCAACGTAGGTTAACGGTATCTCCATCTACGTCCGTTATTGTGCAAAAGCCTCCACCCCATTTAGTAACGCCACCCTGAAATGCCTGTTCCCCCGTGCAATACCAGCCTCCTCGGTGCATGGGACCACGTCCGGAATCAGTCGTACTTTCACCCCAAAATTCACCGGTCCAAAGGCCAAAGTCAGGGGCGAATTCTTGAAAATTGCCTTGTCCATGAAACCCAGCCATTCCGCCTGTATCTGTTCCTGTTTCAGCAGCATGTAGAATATTTGCTACGGCAAATACTCCAACTGTGGCCACCGCTATAAACGTACTCAAAATCCTCCACATCCCATTTTCCTTTTTCTTGGTTAAATTTGTTCAAAGTTCAAACCTTGGCGATATGGTAGATGGGAATTTCAGATTTGGCCAGGTGTCACTTGGAGTTACCTAATTATTCAGATTTAGTAAATAAGCTGCTTTTCGGAGGAGTTATCTATAGAGTGAAATAGATTGAAATCATGCCCCTAGTAGAAGCTGGTCGGTCAGGGGAAAAGTCAGCCATATGTAATTTGTCGGTAAGAGTTATGGCACCTGGCGAACAGAAAAAAAGCCAGAATCATACAATGGCTCTCTACAATCCTTAGTTCCTGGGCTAAATGTTTCTGTGATCTATAATATTAAAACAACGATTTAATTTTGGGGTGATCCGCCCGTAGGACAACTATACAAAAGGCAAACAGTAAATTCAGCGTCGCGGTAAAGCTGAGCGGCTGATTTACGTATCCACAGGTCGGCGAGTCGTGGATTAAAATCAATACCTCTGCCGTAATAATACAATAGACCAAGCCAAAGCTGACTTTTGGCATCTCCTTTTTCGGCCAAGGGGAGTAATTCTTGAAGGGCCCTTTCGTGGTCATTCTGATACTTAGCGCTGTACCCAAAATCCAGTTCCGCTCTTGCAGGACCTGTAACTAAGAGCAAGAAAACAATGCATAAGGTACAGAAGAAGGTGCTTGTGGTAGCTCTTATCGTCAGGCTAATAGTCGTCATGATTTGACCTATCTATATATTATCTACTCTAGTATATCATATTTAAAATCATGCTGTGAGTTGCCGAGAGGAATTTCTCCTAACAGGAATTGATGCATGGAAATGGCTCATATCTAGTCTATGGAGCGTTGCAGTATAGAAGGAAGTACATAAGAGTTGGTAGTGGTTTTGGAGAAGAGTGAAAACAAAATTGGCGTTATTTGCTGAAGATATTATACGTTTTGTTAAAAAGGGGAGGGTAAGTTATTGAAAATTAAAAATATTAAGATGGATGTTTTTTCGTGGTCTACGGAACCCTGGCAGGTTGGGTTAAGTCATATGAAATCGGGTGGAGTGAAAGAGCTCGGGGTAGTGACGATGGAGACCGATCAAGGTATTAGTGGGAATGCATTCCTTAGTCGTCCCAAACATACAGGACCAGGTCTAATAGAGTTTTTGAAGCCCATAGTGGTGGGGCAAAATCCACAAGATATCGGCCGCCTCTGGAAAAAACTTTGGAAAATGAATCGTGCGGCAAATCTGGCTGCGATTGGCGCAATCGACATTTGTCTTTGGGATATCAATGGTAAGATTGCGAATCTACCGATACACAGGCTACTTGGCACATGCAAGGACAAGGTACCAGTGTATTCTAGCACTGCTTTCCACGAAACGACACAGGCGTATGTTGAAGAAGCTTTAAAATTTAAGGAAATGGGCTGGGAAGCCCACAAAATTCATCCACATGGAAATCCGGCCACCGATATTGAAATTTCACGAGCTGTGCGCGAGGCAGTTGGAAACGATATGAAACTAATGCTCGACTCCATGTGGGCTTATCAGTACGAGGATGCAATGCGCGTTGGTCGAGCCATCGAAGACCTCAATTACTATTGGTACGAGGACCCGTTGGCAGAGGAAGATATCTATAATTATGTCAAACTTCACCAGAAATTGGATATTCCGATCATGTCAACCGAGTACGCGCCTGGTCGATACTATGGTATGACACAATGGATTACCCAGTATGCGACTGACATATTGCGGGGAGATGTCGCTGCAACTGGAGGAATAACTCCTTTAGTCAGGCTTTGTCACTTAGCTGAAGGTTTCAATATGAAATGCGAGATTCATCATGGGGGTAATTCATTGAATAATGTGGCAAACCTGCACGTTACGATGGCGGTACCTAATTGTGAATTTTTTGAGTTTTTCCCATCGACGGGAGCGAATATGTATGGTTTGGTCGAAGATATAGATTTCATGAGTGGGTATGTGGAAGCGCCAACGAAAGCTGGTTTAGGATTCGAAATCGATTGGGATTTGGTAAACCGAGATCTTTTGGGGACAATGGAATAAAGGTAGTTTTAGAGATGTTTTTTTTATTATGGAAGTGAAGACGACAAAATCCTTTAGCGGTATCAATATGATGTAATGCTTGTTAATGGAGAAGTTAAGACGCTATGGGGGTACGAATATTTAAGCCTAGTAAAACAGCAACCCAATCGGGTGTAGCGCATACTCGTTATTGGGTGCTGGAGCATGAGGCCCAGAAGTTGCGTGGTATCGACCCATTAATGGGGTGGACAAGTTCTGGAGATACTACCCAACAAATATCACTAACATTTAGAACTAAAGACCAGGCTATATCCTTTGCTGAGAAAAACGGTCTCTCCTATACGGTTGAAAGCCCCCCCAAGCAAAAACGAAGGCATAAATCATACGCTGACAATTTCCGACACGATAAAGTCACTTGACTATTTTTATGATTACATAATGAGCTGTCCGTTTTGTTTGAACTATGCCTATCGTCCCATTCCATAGAATTCAATATTTGGGCGCATAGCAGTGAAGTTAGCCATCCTGTTAGAAAGAGAGAAGAAAGCTGTTATAGCCGCAATATCCCATATGTCTTCGTCATTAAAGCCGTGAGAATTTAATTTTTCGAAGTCACTTTGCTTTACATGTGAAGATTCTTTTGACACTTTCTCAGCGAACTCCAACATAGCCAATTCTCGCTGTGTGATGTCTGCTTTTCGGAAGTTAATGGCGACTTGATCGGAAATAGTAGTGTTTTTAGCTCTTACTCGTAATATGGCACCGTGCGCGATGACACAATACAGGCAATTGTTTCCGCCAGAAGTTGCGACGACAATCATTTCTTTTTCCTTCTGAGTAAGTCCTGATTCGCGTTCTATGAGTGCGTCATGGTAGTCAATAAAAGCTCTCAATTCCTTTGGACGATGACCTAAGACCAAAAAAACATTTGGGATAAAGCCGGCTTTTTCCTGAATGGATAAGATCTTTTCCTTAATATCAACTGGGAGATGTTCTAAATTGGCTGTGGGGTAACGACTAATTGATTCTTGCTTGGTCATCTTTACTTATCCTTTGAAAATTCAGATCGGTTCTCTAGATCTATCTTATAAAGGTTATTGCTGTTGTGTTAGGTGGGGTATAAAGCGTCGACTAACGTCTTCATAATAGTTTCTCAGTAAAATGGGTTGGGAGTAACGTACATGAGTTTAAATAGAAGTAACTTAATTGAAGCAATGCTGTCAGTCATGGAAGTAAAAATCGGAACGTGTACTGAAGAAGAAGCTTTTCAGGTATTAAGTGAATTAAGAGAAAAACCATATACAATTGATCTGGCATCGACTTGGGAGAGTTACCTCAAAGCATCTTTTTAAAGCGCTAGCTGGTAATAGGATTTACGCGATTGCTCAATGTTTTGTGTGATTCGGTGTCTTGTAGAATTGAAGGTTCTAGAACCAATATTATTTATTAAGAGCATTGTCATGTGTGGTACCAAAAAATTGGGATGGTATAATGTCGTATTTTTAGTACCACTGATGTACCGCAACAAAGTTTCGAGCAGGCTAGGAGGGGCTATAGTTTGGACGATTATGAAACAGCGTTACGTGTATTTGAACCTATGGCAGAAACCGGTGATGGCACTACCGATTGGTCCATGTCATTATAGATAATCTGGCAAAACAATATTTGAGTGTATGTTCTTGTGAATTAATGAATAGAAGCCAAAGAGGTTTCTTAATGACGGAATGTCGTTAGAAGTTGAAGTGAAAACGTTGAAAATTACCGATTGGCGTGCTGAAGCAGGCTAAACGGGAAAATTTTTTAGCTGGTGGAGAGAACAGCATAGGGTTATTATACTTACGGCCGGATCTAAAAATTTCTAAAATGAGCACGCAATTTTCTGGATTTAATATATAATAAATTGGTCCAAGGCGGCGTTCCAGTTAATCCTAATGCTGGGAAGTGTTTTAGAGCTTTTAGGGATGAAAAATAGTAAAGTAAGATATGATTACGAAAGAGAAAAGTAGCTGACATGAAGATCGATCAAAGGCGCCCGCTTTCGGAGGCGGACACGAAGACCCAAACTTTGGGTTGTAGGCATTCCAATCCCGACCATTGCAGGAATAATTCGACCGAGAAGAAGTGCGCTTTTGTAAGGGATGATAATATGTGTCTTCTCCCGCCGCGTTCCTGGTCCAAGCTGTTTGAGGAACTCCGGGCATCTGCCTGAAATGAATAAATAAACGGTTCTTTGGATTTCAAAACTTGTCTGTAATGGTGGTTCCTAAACTGAATTAGGTTCGCAAGCACGTCGGTGTGAGACTGACGCGTTACACAGGGAGAGATCTGCTGGTATATAGTCTCCCGGCTTCAGCTACCTCGTGCCCCAATTGGCCGGTTGCCGAGACTATCCGTACCCCTTCATCTATTTTGTCTTTGATATTTCCCGTGGTGGCATCTTCAAGGAATTTGATATTATTTTCTTTGCATCCGTGAAAGACTTTGTTTCTTAATTCCAGCAACTCCTCTGTTAGTGGTTCTGGCACTGTCCGATATCCCAAGGACATACTCATGTCGCCGGGTCCCCATTCGGCGAAAGCAATTCCTGGGATCGAAAGTGTTTCATAGAGGTTGTCGACCGCACGTTTATTCTCAATTTTAAGCCCTAGTAATATCTCACCAGAAGGATTTAGAGGCCATACGTCCGCAACCTCTAGGTATTCATCAGGTGTCACACCCCAGATTGGAGCCGCAGAATATTCGCCAGAAGAACCTCTTCGACCTTCTTTAAGATTTGGGCCAATTCCCAGTCTATGAAAGGGGTATCTGCAGGCCTCGACAAAAGCTCTAACTGCGCCAGCAGATTCAGCGTGGCATAGTACTAAGCCATGTACTCCTTTTGCTAGAATTTGAGTGATTTGCCAGCTGTTGGCTTGCACTACTTCGGTACTTGATCCTACTACTGGAATTTCTACCACTACACTCGGAGTTGTATGACCACTATTGGTTGGCCCTCCTTCCCTCAATCCCTGCATGAATGCGCCCAGTCCATTTATATCGAAACTGCCGTGTTCCATACCAATATTGATATAGTCAGCCCATGTATTGGCAGCTTCTTTTCCTTTTGATCTGGACAGGGTGGCGCCAATGTGGTCGCCAGTGTAATAAACAGGTTGGTCTTCTTTTAACAGCTCTATAACACGATTTAATTGGGTTCCCATATAGTCCTCAACGAACACAGTTGTATGGCAAGTAATGTTGTGGATGAGCCTGCTATTTTCGATGATGACCAGTTAAAATACAAATCTTTTGATCGATCGCCCTGACAATGGTAACAAACCTATCGCCCTTCACCCAGTTGAAGAGAGCACGAGGTTGCTAGCTTAAGGATCCATCCTATTATCCACAATTATTCAGTTAAACCAGTAGGTTCCGCAATCCAATATCCCCAAATGAACATAAGTGAGTAGTTAGTGAATAGGAAACCCCGCCCTTCCTTATGACATGATTGTGATTTCCTTGAGAAAATATCGTAAAAGGTTTAGTGAAGTAAAAAGTGTATGCGCTCGTAGCTCAGATGGATAGAGCACCGGATTTCTAATCCGGTGGTCGCAGGTTCGAGTCCTGCCGAGCGCGCCAAACTAATAATGGTGGTTCGCTGTTTAGGGTTGTTGCTGGCAAAGGGGACCGTTCTCTATGTATTAATCGAGAACTTTTAGAGCTCGAAGAATATTTCGGTCAAGTTGGCTTTTATTTGTGACGCATACTACTTTGTCAGCAGATCCCAATTGATCTGTTATATATATGTATTGTTCTGTTGAAACTGGCATCAAGGAGATAAATACGGAAAGGCCCGGTTTGGTTGGGCAGGCATCTTTTACAAACCATAACTCAGTGGCCTCTTTCTCACTCTTCGTAATATAAATGCGCCGCCCTTCGGCACCCGCATATGACGTTATATGAATTGCGTGGTCGAGTTTTTGCGCGTCAGCACTATCTATAAATAGTACAGAGGAAAGAAATCCACTGGCTAGTAATAATATCCTCATCAGTGTAGAGGGGTTTGGTAGATCAAGTTCTTCATTTGTTTTTATTCAATATTGCAAATCAAATAGGCAAGATCTATCTGAGAGCATTTTACTCTGACTTCATTACAAGCTTTTCTATTCCGTCCGAAATCAATTTTTGAACCGGTGCCAAGAAAACTTGTACGCCCAGATCGCGATAATGCGAAATGTTGTGTTCATAGACTAGAGTTCCCGCGGTTCTTTTAGCTGCGACTATTTTCTTTAGCGCATTATCTATTGTAGTTAGTATTTTGGGGTCTGTGTGACGACCTATATATCCCATCGAGGCGGCAAGATCGCTTGGTGCTACAAGAAAAACATCTATGTGATCTACTTCAAGAATTTCCTCCAAGTTATTAATTGCAATAATATCTTCAATCAATACCATCAGCAGAGTTTCTTCATTGGCCTTTATAAAATAATCCTGAACGCCGTATGATTGACGACCAGGAAACATTCCTCTTTGTCCAATGGGGGGAAATTTTCCTGCTTTGACGACACTGTTTGCTTCATCAGCAGTGTTGATATGGGGGACACAGATCCCTTGGGCTCCGCGGTCTAAGGTCCGATATATCACTCCTGCTTCGTTTTGATGCACTCGAGCGATGGAGGTTTTTCCCCATATATCACAGGCACGTGTCATATTAGTTAGATCAGAAAATCCTAGTCCTCCGTGCTCCCCTTCGAGCCAAATTCCATCATGGTTGCCAGGTCCATACATTTCTATCTCATCTGCGTTGTCCAGCCCCATTAAGACAACAGCATTTTTCCCATCCCGTAATTTCTCTTTAACTCTGTTTTTCCGTAATTCGGTCATCAACTGAGTTCCTTCCATAATTATCGGTTAACTCTTTTATAATCCTATCACTCTCTAAAACCACTATGAATCAGACTCCACATCAGACCACAATTTGAACTTAGGACGTATATTCTAACTTATTTTATTTTTAGTCGATCTCTAATGTTATAAGACAGTCAGTTGGTACCTATCTGATAATATTTTGAGGCTAGCAAAAATTTTATGAGCCTGCTATGTAAGGTTGGGAATAACGTTATCATAAAAGGTAAATAAGATGGCAGAGCAAGACAATGCAGTAGATCCTAGTTTAATAAAGGTAACGATCGGAACAGTAATTGTTATGGCTATCGTTGGGTATGTTATTACCTCCCTCCTTAATGGGTAGGTCTAATATCTAGGGCTAAAATACGAATCTGGCGATATAAAACTTAGCTTTTGTCCATCCGGTATTTCTCAATAAATTTAGTATCGGGATTTATTCCAAGCCCGGGGCCGTTTGGAACTGTGATAAACCCATCGATCGGGTCCAGTGCTTTCTCGTACATGTCTGCGTCAAGAGTGACATAGAATCGTTCTATTGATTGGATGCCAGACGATGCTGCTAGCACGTGTAGAGTTGCCAAAAATCCTGGGCCAAAGTAGGGGGAGTGTGGCTGTAGGTTAACGTTTTCCATTTCTGCCAGAGTAGCAACTTTTGTCATTTCTGTTATTCCGCCAACTTTCGTGACGCTAGGTTGAGCGTAGTCAACTGCTCCAGCTTTAAACATCTGAGAAAACTGCCAAGCTGTGCATGCATTTTCACCGGCAGCAATGGGTATCCCGTGCAGATTACGGAGTTCGTACAAAGCTTCAAAATTTTCTGGAGGCCAAATTGGTTCTTCAAGCCAGTGTAAGTTGCACGAAGCGAGTTTACTGGCCATTTCATTTGCCTCTTGTGGCGACCAACTGCAGTTTACGTCAAGTGTAATTGGGATGTCTTCTCCTGCAGCGGCACGGGCAGCTGCGACAGGTGCCACGGTGTTTTCGTGCAATTTTATCAATCTGTAACCTTGAGTTAACGCCTCGTCAGTGAGTCGCGCACATACGCTGGGATCACCATATTTTAGAAGGCTTGCGTAGGTGGGAATTTTAAGGCGTTGGGCTCCTCCTAGCATTTGATGAAGGGGAAATCCTGCGGCTTTTCCAGCAATATCCCAGAGTGCAATATCGAGGCCACTGAGGGCAAACATGGTCACTCCATACCTGCCCAAGATATGAGTCTTAACTGATAACTCTTTCATGAGTGCTTCGATTTGGAGTGGGTCACGCCCAAGAGCCATTGGGGCAACTAAGGTGTCGATAGCAGTTTTTGTAGTGTGAATGGCATTAAATCCAAAAGCCTCTCCGTATCCTGTAATGCCACTATCTGTCTCTACTTTGACCAGAAGGTGTCCGAGTTCGTTGCCTTCCCCAGCAATGAAATTAGTTGAATTACCACCTTGTGTGAAAGGAATGGGAATGGGTATAGCTTCAATATCGGTAATTTTCATTCGAATTCTCCATGGCTCTCCGGCCACATTTTGTAGACTAAAATATTATCAATTGGAGGTAGACGTCCGCGCTGACTCTTTAATCTGACTCAGGGTGGAACGCGTTGTTAAGAGTTCTGGGTCCACAATTAGTTCAATCACAGAGGCCTTCCCAGATGCTTGTGCCCGTTCCAAAGCTGGTGCAAACTCCTTCGTGCAAGTAACGCGTTCAGCGTGTGCTCCGTAAGCATGAGCTAGGGCCGTAAAGTCTGGATTTTGTAAATCAGTGGCGATAACTCGGTCAGGGTATTCGCGTTCTTGGTGCATTCGGATAGTGCCGTACATTTTATTATTAAATAACAAAATAATTGGTGCTACACCATGCTGAATTGCGGTTGCTAATTCTTGGCCCGTCATCATGAATCCGCCATCACCTACAAAACTTACAACAGACTGATCTGGACAGGCGATCTTAGCTGCAATTCCAGCCGGAACGCTGTAACCCATAGCGCCTGCCGTTGGACCAAGCTCGGTTTTTGATTTTCGAAATCGCCAAAAGCGATGAGCCCAACCACTAAAATTGCCGGCGTCCACTGTGATTATTGTATCCTTACCTAATCGTTCTTGTAGGTGGGTAACTATGAATGCGAGATCAAGTGGCCCACCTAGATCCGTTGGAATTAGTGTTCCTAGATAGTCTTGATGTGCGGCATTAGTCCAGTTGGCCCATTTGGACCAATCAACAGGAGGAAGTTGGCTTGCAGCCTCTGAGAAAGACAACATTCCAGAGGCAATTGATAAATTCGGCTGATATACCTTTCCAAATTCACTTACGTCTGCATAGACGTGAACTAAATATTGATCGGGAATCGGTGACGAGATAGTGGTATATCCTTTAGTAGTCATCTCGCCGAGACGTGATCCAACTACAAGTAAAAAATCGGAATCTTTTATTCTCTGGACTAATGCAGGGTCAACGCCGGTACTTAGGTCTCCGATGTAGACTTCGCTATAATTATCAATAAGATCTTGACGTCGAAAAGACACGGCAGTTGGTATATGATTGACTTTCGCAAATTTGGCTATATTTGAGTGTGCTGCGTCCGTCCATCCTCCTCCACCCAAAATCATTATTGGACGTAAAGCCTTTGAGAGAGCCTCACGCATTTCTTCTAGTTGTTCGATTGTTGGTGAAGGATATATTGCCGAAGCGGCCTTACCATCATTAACAATACATTCTTCCACTAGCATATCTTCTGGCAGAGCTATAACAACAGGTCCCGGTCTTGCAGAGATCGCCGTTGAGAAGGCTTGATGCATTACTTCGGGAATCTTTTTAGGATCGTCGATTTGGACGGCCATTTTTGTAATAGGGGGAGCAAACATTCGCCCAAAATCTATTTCTTGGAATGCTTCGCGTCCCAGCATGTGTCGAGCTACTTGGCCCACAAGCAATATCATCGGTGTTGAGTCTTGCATCGCAGTGTGGACAGCAATCGAGGCATTGCATGCTCCAGGCCCTCTCGTAACAAAACACACCCCTGGTTTCCCCGTTACTTTACCATAGGCTTCTGCCATAAAAGCGGCTCCTCCTTCCTGCCTGCAAGTAATCACCTGAGTTTGATTACGGGCACCATAAAGTGCGTCTAGAGCTGCTAAGTAGCTTTCCCCGGGCACTGCAAATACCGTATCAACACTGTTCAGCAAAAGTTGATCAATTAGAATCTGCCCACCAGTACGAGGATATTTCTTTTTTCCCAAAGTTCTCTCCCAAGAAACCAATCAAGATTTAACGTATGATTCTATTCTCTATTGCTTCTTTCAAGTTTAAATAAAGAGGCTAATATCTTCATTTAAAATTTATCGACGGCTGCACTTTTTATTAACGCAAATACGGAGACACCAACATTCAAATTTAATTTGTCACAGGCGTGTCGTGTAATTCGAGCATGTATTGTCAGGTTATCGCGGAGCGCGACCTTAATCATCACAATTCCAAGCTGCAGATGGCTAATTTCCTTAATTGTTCCTTCTAAAATATTTAAGACGGAAATATCTTGAGGCTTTCTCAAAGCCAAGGAAACATCACGAGCTAGGATACGCAATCGCACTTTAGACCCAAGAGAGGATACTAATCCTGGTATTTGAATGGGTCCAGCGAGTGTTTTCACTGTGGTCAGTCCGAAAGAGTTCACGTGGTCGGTAATGCTTCCGGATAAAACAGTAAAAGGTTCGTTCCCTCCCAACAATGGCTCCGCTTTATTTATTACGTCTTCCGTGGGCCCTACCAACTGTGTTTGTCCTTCATGAACCAGGGCTATCTGATCTGACAGTGTCAGAACCTCATCAATATCGTGGCTTACATAGATAATGGGCAGTTTCACCCGCTCTCTTATCCGATCTATAAAAGGAAGTATTTCGCTTTTACGAGCCAGATCGAGACCGGTTAGAGGTTCATCCATGAGCAGGACCTGTGGATTTGCTAACAGGGCGCGTCCAAGAGCAACTCGTTTCTGTTCACCGCCAGAAAGAGCACTGGTCCTGCGTTGTAGTAAATTGGAAATTCCAAGCAATTCTATAACTTCATCGAATTCGGTAAAACGATCCTTTTTTAGTGTTAATTTTTCCGCATAGCGGAGATTTTTTTCAACAGAAAGATGAGGGAATAATAAATTCTCCTGAAAAACGTACCCAATCGACCGTTTGTCTGGGGCTATGTTAATAGAGTGCTCAGAATCAAATAAAATATTTTGGTCAATAGCAATGTATCCACGATTTGGCCTAAGAAGTCCTGAAATCATATTGATTATCGTTGTTTTGCCAGAACCCGATCTCCCGAATAAGGCGGTAAGAGTTCCTTCTTCTACAGTGAAATTGGCTTTGATGTCCAAATCACCTATTTGACCAACTATGTTGACGTTAAGCATTGATCAATTTCCCACTTTTGCCCGAATGCGACGAGCTAAGAGTTCAGATAGAAAAAGGGAAATAAACGCTAGCGCTACGGAAATTATTGTTAGGCGGAATGCCATGGAATCGCCACTTGGTACTTGCGTGAAAGTATAAAGGGCTAACGGTAGTGTGCGAGTTTCCCCAGGAATATTTGAAACAAAAGTTATAGTCGCCCCAAATTCCCCTAGGCTCCTGGCAAAGCCTAAAACCACTCCTGTTAGAATACCCGGCGAAATTAAAGGCAGTGTGACTGTAAGAAAAACGCGTATTGGTCCCGCGCCAAGGGTGCGTGCTGCTTTCTCCAAACCTTGGTTCACACCTTCTAGAGATAACCGCATGGCCCTCACCATCAAGGGAAATCCCATGACAGCCGATGCAATGACGGCTCCTTGCCATTTAAAAATTACACTGACATTCAACGTTTCATATAACCACGCCCCGATAAGGCCATTTCGACCGAGTAAAACAAGTAGGATGTAACCCACTACCACTGGAGGAAGTACTAGTGGTAGGTGGATGATTCCGTCAACTAGAAGCTTTCCTACAAAGTTTCTGCGCGCTAGAAGCCAAGCAAAAAACAATGCGAAGGGGGTACTAATTAATACACTCCAAAAGGCGATACGTAGGCTTAATTCAATCGCTGTCAACTCGTCTGGGGAGAGGGGAACCATCAGCTAACGAGGGATAAAACCAAAAGTTTTAAAAATTTCCATTGCTTTTACTCCGGTTAGATAATCGTAAAATGATTGAACGGCCGGACTATTCTTGCCTCGTACAATCCCGAAGCTATAAATAACAGGCGGATAGGAATCTATTGGGAAATAATCGACTATTCTTATATTTTTGCCGGCTGGGACATCAGTTTCATAAACAATTCCTAGAACAGCTTCTCCGCGTTGAACCAGTGTTAATGTGTTGCGAACATCACTTCCGGGTGCTAGTCGATCAACTACTTGGTGCCATATACCTAGCTGTTTTAAAGCGGAAGCAGCGTATTGCCCCGCTGGGACAAAGTTAGGATCACCAATTGCTAAACGGCTATCGCCAAGTGCAAAAGTAATATCAAGGTTCTTTGATATAGAGAGGTCCATTGTGTTCGAGATCGGAGCAATGAGAACAAGTCGATTCCCCAATATATCTTTTCTAGTTCCTGTTTCAATTAGGTTTTCTCGGATCAGTGTGTCCATCCAAGTTAGATTAGCTGATATAAAAATATCTGCAGGTGAAGAATTTAGAATCTGCTTTGCTAGTGACGAACTGCTCGCAAATAAACCAATAACCCGATCGCTACTTATCGATTTATATGATTCTATTGCTTCTGTAATAGCTTCAGTAAGGCTTGCCGCTGCCAAAAGGTGAATATCATCCGCCATTGCGTTGGCCGGAAATTGAAGTAGAAGGTGTCCAATCAGAGCGGCAGGTAAAAGAAAAGCACGCACTTTAGGTAAATTTATTTGCTTAAGTGCGTGCTGGTATATTTTATACAACGTGGACACTCGAAATCCCTAGGTCAATAGCAGCCTAGTCGTAATATACGATGCTATATAACGGCACTATATATATCAGTATATAACGTATTTTGTCAATGTTAGGTATACTAGAAACCATTTTATGGCCCATTCAGGTTTATTCGGGTGGCAGATCTGATAAGAGTTTAGAAAAGGTTTCCAAATCCTGGTCTACAGCATTAATCGCTCTATTCTCCATATCTTGGTACATTTTCAAAACCATGGTTCCAAATTCGGTAACCTCTGCCCCGCCACCACCTTTCCCGCCAGGTGAAGCCGCTACCAGAGGTTTTTGGAAACATCGATTCATTGTATCTACAAGTAACCATGCTCGACGATACGACATATTCATTTCTCTGGCAGCAGCTGAAATGGAACCCGTTTCTTTTATTGCATTGAGCAAGGTAATTTTTCCTGGGCCCATTGCTATTTCTCTGCCGTAGAGCAATCGTAACCGGAGCTTGCTACTATTAGTCACTTCAATTCCTAAAACATTTTTTATGAAAAGGGAAAGTCATTTTGTGACTGTATTTAGTCTCTAAATTTTAATCTTTGTCAAAAATCTTGTGTGCTATCAAGTTACCTACTTCGATCTCCAGCTTTCGGGTAATTCCAGCATTTAACTCTAAGACCGCAAAAGTAGGTGATACAGACGGTATCGCTTTTAGGGATAGAGGAACAGTATTCCGAGCGATTTTGTGAATCCGACCTTGTTTGTCAACAAAGAGCATATCCAATGGAATAAACGTATTTTTCATCCACATTGCTAATTGAATTTCTTGACCAAAATCGAAAAGCATACCCATGTCACTGGGCATATCTGAACGGAACATGAGGCCGTGTCGTCGCTGTTGGGGTGTAACCGCTAACTGCACAAAAAAATGTACAGGGCCTTTATTTGTGTGTATCCAAACTTCGGAGCTTTCAAACTCGATTTCCTCAGCATGTAATGCTGGAGAACTAAGAGTAGCTGCCATAACTACAAGGGTAAAATATCGGAGCGTAATTTCGAGTATTTTCGACTGGGGCCAACTATAGTTTTGGTCTAAATCCATTTTATGGTATGGAAGGTAAGAGGGGTGAATTTCTGTAGTTGACCATCAATTTGATGAGTGTGGTGAGAGACGAGATAATCCTAATCTGAGGTCTTGAAGCAAGTCGTCTGGATCCTCTAGGCCTGCGTGTATTCGAAGCGTGGGGCCGTTGGTGGTCCAATTGGTCACGGTTCGGTCCTTCCCAGGATCTGTGGGTATAATTAGGCTCTCGTAACCACCCCAGCTATAACCCATTTTGAATAATTCCATTCCATCCAGCATTCTGGCTAAGGCTGTCTTGGTAGTATTCTTTAAGACTAGTCCAAAAAGTCCACTTGCTCCAAAGAAATCCCGTGCCCAAATGTTGTGCCCAGGATCTTTCGGAAGGCCCGGATGGAGGACTCGTTCAACTTGGGGTTGTTGCTCTAGCCACGAGGCAAGTTTTAATCCTGTATCCATGTGGCGCTGGAGTCTAACTCCTAAAGTACGCAGTCCACGTTGTGCGAGGTACACGTCATCGGGTCCAGGAGGTGCCCCAAAGTCAAGGGCAGCACGCTGAATTAGATCAAAAGATTCCTCATTAGTTGTTATGACGCCGAGCATAGCGTCTGAATGGCCTAGGATATATTTTGTTGCGGCTTGAACTATTACGTCTACACCATGAGCAAAGGGTTTAAAAAATAAAGAGGTAGCCCATGTGTTATCCATTACTACTATGCAATCTCTTTCATGAGCCGCGTGAGAAATGGCACTGATATCCTGTATTTCAAATGTTTGTGACCCCGGAGATTCTGTAAATACTATGCGTGTTTCCCTCTGAATAAGTTTTTCGATATCTGCCCCAACTAAGGGATCATAGAATGTTGTTGTAATACCAAATCGGGAGAGAAGAGTTTTGCAGAGCGTCCTCGTAGGACCATAGGCAGAATCTACCATTAGAAGATGGTCGCCAGTTTTGAGAAACGCCATCAAGGAAATCAAAACCGCACAATTGCCCGAGGCAACCGCAATTGATCTGTACCCATCATCAAGCTGTGAAATAGCATTCTGGAATGCAAAAGTGGTTGGAGTTCCATAGCGTCCGTAATAAACTGTATTGTTCTTTAATTTATCCCTCTGAGCTTTCTCCAGGTCGGCTACAGTCGGAAACAGAACGGTAGAAGCATGATACACAGGTGTGTTCACCACACCGTAGTTAGATTCTGGATCTCTGCCGGCTGTTACAACTAACGTGTCTTCTTTTTTAACCATGATTTTCAAGTTATATTAATAGAATGTTGTTGGGTGCCGCCATGCATAAACCATGCCGGAAACTTTGCAACTGTAGTTGAGGGGACTGGTAAGTGCATGCTACCGTTTCTCCTTATTATCCTGGCCCGCATTGTAGATGGAATATGGTATGGCTGACAAAAAAATATCGCTAACTACGCAAATTCTAGTGGCTATGCTGCTGGGTCTCTTCCTTGGGATTTTACTTAATATTTTTACCGCAAGTACTGAATGGGTCCAAACTTTTTTGGTCGATGGATTATTTAGAGTAATTGGTTCCATTTTTATTGCAGCATTAAAAATGATGGTGGTTCCTCTCGTCTTTGTCTCGCTTGTGTGCGGTGTTACCAATATGGGAAACATTGCGGCTCTGGGAAGAATCGGTGGCAAAGCTTTAGGGATTTATATTTTTACCACGGCAATAGCTATTTCCTTAGCGTTACTATTGTCCTTGCTGGTTTCTCCGGGTGAAGGCTTTTCTATCACTCAGGTTGAGGTAGACTATGTGCCTCGAGAGGCGCCACCCTTAAGCCAGGTTTTAATTGATTTAGTGCCTAGTAACCCAGTTGCTGCTCTTGCAAATGGAGAAATGCTTCAGATTATCGTTTTCGCGTTATTGTTAGGGGTTTCAATAACGGCAACTGGAGAACACGGAACATCTATTCTACAGATATTTAATGGGCTTAACTCTATCATTATGCGTATGGTTTGGATTGTGGTCCGCATTGCACCGCTCGGTGTTTTTTGTCTTATCACGCGCACTTTTGCTACAGAGGGTGTAGAAGCTTTGGTCCCATTGGGGACGTATTTTCTTTGCGTCGTGGTTGCTCTTCTAGTGCATGGCGTTCTTACTTACGGTCTTTTGTTAAAGGTTGTTGGGCAATTAAATCCACTAGTATTCTTTGCCAAAATGCGCCCAGCACAATTATTTGCGTTTTCTACGGCGAGTAGTAGCGCTACTATTCCGGTTACGCTCCAGTCCGTAACAAATCGACTCGGGGCGGGTAGTAGTGTCGCCTCTTTTACTGTTCCTTTTGGTGCCACCATTAATATGGATGGTACTGCAATAATGCAGGGTGTCGCTACTGTCTTTATCGCCCAGGTTTATGGTGTTGACTTGGGTCTTGCTGATTATCTTGCGGTAATCATGACAGCTACTCTTGCGTCAATAGGGACCGCTGGGGTGCCCGGTGTTGGATTAATAATGCTGGCCATGGTTCTGCAGCAAGTTGGTTTGCCTGTAGAGGGTATCGCACTAATCATTGGAGTTGATCGGCTATTGGACATGATGAGAACAGCGGTAAATATCACAGGGGACGCGGCTGCCACCTGTATTATAGCTCGCAGTGAAGGCAGCTTGGATATTGGAATTTTTGAAGATCGCCAAGCAGGTTTAGACCAGTAGAAATACCTTTGACGAACTAAGAGTGAACAGATTCATACAGACGAGGCTAAAGTCAGTTACAGAGGCGTTTATAGGACAAAAAATTAGATCTCAGTCGGTTGCAATTGGGGTGTCATGCCTTCCCCCCCATTCGGCCCACGAGCCATCGTAAATGGCACAGTTTTTGCGTCCGATCATGTACAATGCAAGTGCAATATTGCAAGCTGTAATTCCGGATCCACAGGAGGCAACTAGGCCCGATTTTTCGCTAAGTTTCGCGGAATCGAATAGGTTAAGAAGTGTATTTTTTGATTTCATTAATTTTGTCCTGGGATCATATAGTTGTAGGAAAGGAAGGTTTATGCTCTGTGGAATATGGCCTTTGGCCAGTCCTACACGAGGTTCAGGCTCGACACCCTTAAAACGTCCCTCGCTCCTTGCATCTATGATTTGTTCTTTTCCCGTTTCTAGATTGCGTTGTATGTCCTCAATTGTACGCAACAAATTTTTATTAAATTTAGCTGTAAAGCTAGATTTTTTCGATAAAGGAACTTCGCCTTCACAAGGTCCTTGCGCATTGGTCCAAGCAGGAAACCCCCCGTCTAAAACCGACACGTTGTCATGTCCGAATAATCGGAACATCCACCAAACTCTAGCTGCACTTCCGATACCGGTTGTATCATACACGATTACGTGTTCATCAGATGAGATTCCCAAGGATTCAACCTGGGACGAAAATTGTTTTTCAGTGGGAACCATATGCGGGAGTTTAGTCGTGTTGTCTGAGATATCATCTACGTCAAAAAAAACGGCCCCGGGTATGTGTGATTTTTCGTATTCTTTTTTTGGATCTCTTTCAAACGCTGGAAGGTGCCAAGATCCGTCCACAACACAGAGATTCTCGGAGAGTAATTCCCTCCGAAGCCATTCGACTGTTACCAAAGGTGTTGCTGCGTTATCCGCCATTAGATTCTTATCTGCCCTCAATTAGCGTAATGGAAATTCTTCGGTTATGCCGACCCTTGTTTTTAATTTTTGTAACTTTTGCTTGACCTATTTCGCCTGTTCTTTGGACATGGGTGCCACCGCACGCTTGAATGTCCGTTCCTTTTATGTCGATTAGTCGGACTATGCCAGCCCCTTTAGGTGGGGCGACTGACATAGTTTTGACCAGAGATGGATCGCTTTCTAATTCTTTGTCAGAGATCCATTTTGATGAAATCGGATGATTTTCTTTAATGAGGGTATTTAGCGAATTACTAATGTTAGATTTGTCTAAATTTGCTTCCATGAGATCGAAATCCAGTCGACTTTCCTCTTCTCCGACCTGACCTCCCGTAACAGGTGCTTTAATAACTGCCGACAGGAGGTGCAAGCAGCTGTGCATTTTCATTAATTGGTATCGCCGTCTCCAGTCTATCTGGGCAAAAATCTTCTCGCCCGGTTTTGGTAACTTCGACCCTAAGGTAGGAATGTGGATTAAGCGGCCACTTAGCTTGCTTTTTATGGTCCCTATCACGTCTAGAGTGGCTCCATTCTCAGTAGTGAGTGTTCCGAAGTCACCCGGTTGGCCACCACTTGTGTAATAGAAAATCGTTTGGTTTAGTTCAATGCCTTCGTCGTCAGAGGAAAGAACGTGTGCGTCGCAAGCTTTGCAATATGGATCTTCATGGAATAATAACTTAGTGGTTTCCATTAGGTCTTAAGACATCCAATCTGGAATAGGTAGATTCTTTTCTTTGAGAAATGCGGGATTGAAAACCTTACTGGCATAACGGCTTCCACAATCACAAAGTATAGTAACGATTGTACAGCCGGGCCCAATCTTTTTAGCAAGCTGTATTGCTCCGGCGACATTGATGCCTGTGGATCCACCCATTAGGAGTCCTTCATTTTTTAAAAGGTCAAATACGACCTGCAACGCATCTTCGTCTGTAACTTGCTGAAAATCATCTATCGGCGCGTCCTCAAGATTCTTGGTAATCCTACCTTGGCCGATCCCCTCAGTGATGGATGATCCTTCGGGTTTAGCTTCGCCTTCCGTGTATATGCTATAAAGCCCGGAACCCATCGGGTCAGATAACACAATTTGGACATCGTCATTCTTTTCCTTTAATGCCATACCAACACCGGCAAGAGTTCCTCCTGTGCCTACGGAACAGGTAAAGGCGTCAATCCGACCGCCGGTCTGCTCCCAAATTTCGGGACCGGTTCCCTCAATGTGAGCTTGTCGGTTTGCGACGTTATCGAACTGATTGGCCCAAATAGCGCCGGACTTTCTGTCAGCCGCTATTTCTTCTGCAAGTTGACCAGAATAACGGATATAATTCCCTGGGTCGCTATATGGGAGCGCTGGTACCAAACGCAAGTCCGCGCCGCACATTTTTAGCATATCTTTTTTCTCTTGGCTTTGTGTTTCCGGCATCACAATGACAGAACTATAACCGAGCGCCTTTCCCACTAGGGCAAGTCCGATTCCTGTATTTCCAGCCGTTCCTTCAACAATTACGCCACCCGGTTTTAGTTTGCCGTCACGTTCAGCTTTTCGAACGATATAAAGTGCGGCGCGATCCTTAACTGATTGGCCAGGGTTCAAAAATTCGCATTTCCCTAGGATTGTGCAACCGGTTGCCTCTGACGCTTGTTTTAGTTTAATAAGAGGCGTATTGCCTATCAAATCCGTAAAGCTCGAATTTAGGCGCATCAGACACCATCCCATTTAATAGGGCGAGCCAATTAAGTAGCCGCCTGTGGACCACGCCGAACAAAACCACGTTGCGGGTCGTACCCATATATCGCACCGATCAAAAACACCAAAATACACCCGCATACGACGACCGCACCGAAGCCATAGAATTGTCCCTCGCTAGCGTAACGGACTAATTGCACACCATAGGTGAAAGGATTCAAGTTAGCGATTAGATATACAATGTCGGCTCCACTTTCTGTTAAATACCAGAGTGGAAAAAGTGCCGGTGATATAAAGAACATTGGAAAAATGACGAAATTCATTGTACCGGCAAAATTCTCAAGCTGTTTTACATGAACCGATAAAAGTAGTCCCAGTGCGCCTAGCATCATACCCGTTAACACTAATGCCGGAAAAACATAAAGCCATGCCAGGGGATCGGAAAAACCGACCCGGAGGCCAGTCCACCAATGAAATGGCAAGCAGATGACCAAAAAAGCATATGCTTGTACTACGGACAAAAATGTTCCGGACAGTAATTTTGCAGTAAGTAAATACCAGCGCGGTAGAGGTGCAGTAAGAAGTAACCGCATCACGCCCATTTCCCGGTCATAAACCATGGACAGCGACGATTGCATGCCGCTAAAAAGCAGCACCATGCATGTGAGCCCCGGAAGTATATAGTATTCGTAGTTGACGCTACGTTGCAGGTACGGCTCTCCTGCATCTACGCCATATACCCCGCGAAATCCCACGGCAAATACAAAAAGCCAAAGAGCAGGACGTACAAAAGCGGAAAACAAACGACCTTTTTGTTGAAAAAATTTAATTGTCTCACGCCTACTCAAAGCAGACAGTGCCGCGATCATGTGACTCAGTTGCATAGTGTATTGCTCTCTACTATTCGTCTTGTCATACTACGTAATCTAAACGTTTTTATGCAAAAAGTAACCTACGTTGCTACCTTACTCATTTTGCTTTTCCAACTAAAACTGGCAAGCTGTATCTCGTTCTCCAAAGCCGATTGTGTCAAGATCGTTTGTTCGATGTTTGAAACCCTCGATCGGAGCACGGGAAATAGTCCAATTTTCAGTGGTTAACAGGATTGGTTGTCGTAGTTGGTTGTTCCAGGGTCGAATGCTCATGCCTGGCCCCTTACTCCCATCTATTCTTAGCTCTCCACTACGCAAGTAGGCAGCTATTTTTTCAGGATCCTTGCTTTTGGATCTTGCAACGGCCATTCCCAAAGTTTTTAGGGCAACCCAAGCGGCCCAGTCAGATTCACCCATTCTTCTACCGTGCATTCGTTCGAATCTGCCATGGACTTGGGGGGCGCCATGTCTAAGATAGGACCAATGCCATACTCGGGCTATGATTCCACTTGCACCCGCCACAGCAGCTGGCCTTTGAGTGGCATAGGGTAGTCCCAATGAAAATTCCCCGTCTGCGTCTGCTACAAAAACCGCATCATACCTTGCTTTGCCTGTGAGAAAATCTAAGTCATTAATGTCTCTTGATCTCGGGTCATTGCCCAATACAAAATTTCTTATTTCCTCAATTTCAAGCCCAAAATGTTTCGAAGACCTTTCAAATGCTTGTGTCGTCTCTAAGTCCTCTGGCAGCGGCCCTTGCAAAACCAAAATACGAGTCCATTTTTGCGAAACTAGGTACTGGGCGATCGCATCCGTTCGCATCGAGCGGCTTGCTGAAAAATGGAAAAGATGTTTCTGGCAGTCTTCGTTACGGATTTTATCACCTATCGAAGTGGTATTGAATAGGTAAATACCCTGATCAACAGTCTGTCGTGCAACTTCGGAGACAACAGTTTCAGGTGCATCAATGAGAAAGAATTGAATCCCTGATTTTCTCATGTCCGTTATTTCTTGAATCATCTCGGAATAGGTATTGACAGTATTCCTCTGTAACGCAAAATTCACCTTAGCTATACGCTGAAATTGTTTTAATTCTTCAGCCGCCAGTTGAGCTCCTGCATATGCTCTGTGGTCAATGATCGCTGTGGCCGATCTAATATCTACCGGGTGTACGTTCCAGTCAGTATATCGGATATCTTCAGCAAGATCCATGTGACCAATCGTGATGGTTGGGAGTTCATCTGCACTATTGGAGACTTCTGCTACCAACAAGCACAATAGGACAAGACTTAAAAGCTTGGACAGAGACTGCATATTGTTAATCATCAATTCGTACGGTATGTGGTGTTCTCCCCACGGCCACCGAATTAACCGCAACTTTTTTGTTGGTATCAATAATTGTTACATCGTCACTAGCACCATTAGTCACAACTAATAGGCTCTCATCAGCAGTGAGTGCAGCTCCCCAAACTCGGTCGCCTGCCAGCACATAATCTGTGACCTCCCGGGATACCACGTCTACAATAGCAATGTGGCGGGCCCTACCGAGTGTTATAAACGCGGTTTTCCCGTCACTCGTCATTGCAAAGTCAACAGGGTTAATATCCCCTTCACGCATACCTCTTTTTTCGAAGACTATTTCATCTATCACTTCAAACGTTTGTGCATCTAAAATGGATACTGTACCCCCGAGTTCATTGGTTACCCAATATTCTGTGTCATCCGGGGTAACAATTCCACGTCGGGGCCTGTTCCCGACCAACACTTCATCAAGAATCTCCCCTGTCCAAGGGTCCAACATAATAATGGTATTTGTGACTTCTGATGTCACAAATACCATTGCCCCATCATTTCGGAAAGTTATACCTTCAGGTTCGATGCCGACATTTTCAATAGTCCGAATCCGCTTCCCCGTGTTAAGGTCTGTGACACTCACCTCGTTATCATCTTCGTTGGCTGCCACGAGAATTTGTCCCGTTGGGTCGATATTAAATATTTCTGGGTCTTCTCCAGCCTCCAAAAAACCCGTTATTTCTAACGTTGCAATGTCCAATACTTCTATTCGATCGCTTCCGCTGGTTGCTATGAGAAGTTGGTTTTTGTTGTTATGCCAACGCATATCTCTTGGGCGTTCACCCGTAGGAATAGTTTTTATGATTTCAAAAGTTTTACCATCAATAACCGAGACCGTGTTGTCGGCCTCGTTGCTCACAAAAATATTACCTGTGCCATCTGCTAAAGCTGGGATTGATAGTGCCCAGAGAAACCCAATTTTCCATAATAAGTTAAGCCTGGAAATGTGCATCTAAATATCCCCCCAAAATCTGTATACAACTGCAGGCAACTTCTATTTGATCTCGTTATTCACTTTTCCATAGTTAGAGAAACAAACGCATCGTGCAGGTTCTCGGTATTAGTGGACTGTACCAACTCTTTAGGGTCCCCCGAGGTCACTATCTGCCCCTTATGCAAGACTATAACTCTGTCGGCCTGTTCTGCTTCATCCACTAAGTGGCTCGCCCACAGGATGGCCATTTGCCGTTCCTGCTTTAGTTGTAGAACGTGCGAAAGCAAGTCTCTACGGCTGCTTGGGTCAAGTCCGACTGTCGGCTCGTCCATCAAAAGAAACCTCGGTTGATGAAGCAGTGCCCTTGCAAGTTCAATTCTTCTCCTTTGTCCGCCACTTAAAGATCTTGCTTTATCTTTACTTCGATCGGAAAGTTTTAATTTTTGGAGTTCTTCTTCGATCCGATCGTGGGCGTTACTTCCACTCAATCCGTGAAGGCTGGCATGAAATTTTAAATTGTCTCTAACACTAAGATCGAGGTCTAAGGTGGGTTGTTGAAAAACTACTCCGATTCCTGCAAGAGCCGGCACAGCGTTTTTGCGAATATCAATTCCATCGATGGCGATATCTCCATCGTCGGCCACAAATAAACCTGTAAGCAATTGGAAAAGAGTCGTCTTGCCGGCACCATTTGGACCTAAAAGAGCCACAAACTCTCCTGGTTTGATCGTAATGTCTACCTGATCAAGAGCTTTTTTTGAACCATACGATTTGACTACACCTCTTGCATTTAGCACCGATTTTTTATTGTTTGTCATGCTAGTGTTCACGCTATCCAGTCCACAATCCTGAGTTTATGTAAATAATGTAATCCATATAAATCATTAGTATTTCTTATTTTTTTATGATTTGTCCGAAGGAGGCGCGATACCTTGAAGTAAATTATCATGTTGCGATAGCAGGTCCCGACGGAAGTGGTCAATAGTAGGATCTTCAATTTTACGAGGACGGGCTAAGGGTACTGTTTCTTCCAATATAACCTTTGAGGGCCCTCGCGACAGAAAAGCAATTCTATCTGCTAAATATATTGCCTCTCTCAAGTCGTGGGTAACAAAGATAACTGTTGTAGGTCGAGCTTTCCATAGTTGAAGAAGCAGCCCCCGTAAAAGGTTCCCTACTGGAGAATCTAAAGACACAAATGGTTCATCAAGTAGTAGTAACTGCGGTTCAGTTACAAAGGCACGCGCGAGTGCAACTCTCCGTTGCATGCCTCCTGAAAGCCGGTTTGGAAATTCGTCGAGTGAGTCAGAAAGTTCCATGCTGCTAAGTAGTTCTTCTGCTTTCCCATTATTGGCAGTTGTTTTATCTAGAACGACTTGAACGTTTTCTCTCACCGTCATCCATGGAAGAAGTCGGGGTGTTTGAAACATGTAGGACACACGCATCGATTCGATCCCAAGATTGCCGTCAGTCGATACAGTCCCTTTAGTGTCTTGATCTATTCCAGCAATAATATTGAGTAGCGTTGTTTTCCCGCAGCCCGATGGTCCGACGATACATAGAAATTCACTGTCTAGCACGGTTAATCGGAGATTTTTAATTGCAACTCGCTCGTTTCCACCAACACTCATTGGATAGGCTTTTTCGTCTATTTGTATGTTTAAGGAGGCCATACTCATTTCCGCCAACGTGTTGCGTAACGGTCCATTGGACCAATAAAAAGTAGTTCAACTATTAGCATGACGATCACGAATGCGAGGGTATATGCAAGGATACTAGAAATATCAAATAGCTGAAAAAATACACTTAACTGAAACCCGATCCCATTACTGCGTCCAAGTAGTTCCACAACTAGAACAATTTTCCAGATCAAGGCGATGCCAGAACGGGCAGCTACCATTATATATGGATATAGTTGGGGCAAGAAGAATTTAAAAAATGCTTTCCGGTGGCCCACTCTAAATACTTGTGCCACTTGAAGAAGATCTCGGTCTACTGCCCGAGTTCCCTCACGAAGTGTGACTATTACGTTTGGGAATTTATTCAGAGCAACCGCAGTTATAGCCGCAACCTCTGTTAATCCAAACCATACATAACATAGGATTATGGTAACTAAGGCAGGGATATTAAGAAACAAAATTAGCCAACCATCTAATAAGATGTCTAGACGTTTACGAAGACCCATCAGTATACCGATTGCTGTTCCGGTAACCATTGCCAGAACGAAGGCAGCAATAACCCGCCACAGGGTGATCCCGAGGTCATAGATAAGGCTACCGTTAATCAAATGGTCATAAAAAACTACAGCTACAGACCATGGATCTGGGAGGACGCGGCTGTTGGCAAGAAGGGCGGAAACCTCCCATATCACAATTAATAGGACAAAAGAGATAGTGCGGAGCCACCCTGGGCTTATCTCGCCTTTGGTAATTGACCGGATAGTGTTCAATACGTGGCTCCCTGCCACAAGGTGCCGGGAGCAAGTTCTTTGTTGCGTCCTACCAGTTTTCTTCCTCCGTGTTCAGCAACAATTCGGAACGCAGCTCGTATAGCTTCAGCTTGCGCGCCTCCAAAAACTTCTGGGACTCCATCCCTGTAGCCTGTTTTTAAGGCTGCCAGAGTTTTATTATCTTTAGCTCTGGTCATTGGTCTTAGACGCTCCCACTCAGCATCGGATTGCATCATAATTTTACGGGCATCTTCTGAAGCTTTAAAGAAGGCGTTTATTGCTTCGAGATTTTGTTCGGCCCAGGACTCGCTAAAAACATAACCGATTAGTGGAAGTCTTCCAGGTACACCGAGAGCTGGGAGTAGGTCCTGTACTTTTATTAATTCAACCATATCAGCCGCTCGAAGACGAGCGGTATAATTCCAGTAGTTTAAGACTGCATCAAATTCTTTCTGTTTGAATTTTTCGTTCAGGAGTGGTGGGGCGGCATAGGCCGGTTTTGCGATAGTAGCGATATCTTCACCGAACGTCTTAAGAGAATATGCGCGCAGCAACAGCCAACTTTTATCGATTGGGCTACCGGCCACACCAATTCTTTTTCCGCGGAGTTGATCCAGGCGATTTATGCCGCTATCTGGGTGCACCATGACGGATCCTGCGGCTTCTGAATATGGCACAAACGTGTAATCAGCGCCGGTACTTCGTTGTCGTGATGTCCATATCCAGTCGGTAACAATCATATCAACATCGCCTGCGTTTAAAGCAATGGCGGTGGCATCCTTGTTTGCAAGACCAACAACGTCTAGGACCAGCCCCGCTTGCTTATCTAAACCATGGTGTTTGATAACGTTCAGTTCCCAGTTAACTGTGCCAAATTTTAGAACTGCTAACCGAATATTGAGGGGATCTTGTAGTTGGGCAGTGGCTGGGAATGTGAATGCCATAATAGAGGCCATTACCAATAGTAAAGCCCGTGTGCGCATATGGTGGACCGGTGGCAAATTCATGATTCCCTCATGGCAATGTTTTAGTTGATAGTTTCATAGATGGGCATTTTGATTAAAAGTTCTACTTTTATAATATGGTATAAGGTCCTTATACAGAAGGGAAGGAGGCTGTGAAAGACTAGTCTCACGATGGAGCAAGACAACCGCTAAAGAAAAGGCTACAAATATCTTCATAAAGAGAAATTATGCTATGAACTCTATACAAGCCCGTTTCGCAGTTGGAGAACTGGTACATCATGTTCTATTTGATTATAGAGGGGTGATATTTGACGTCGACGCTTGCTTTTCTGGTACTGAAGCTTGGTATGAGCAAGTTGCAAAGAGCCGGCCACCAAAGAATAAGCCTTGGTACCATCTGCTTGTACATGACGCATACCACACAACATATGTTGCAGAACGACATCTAAAAAAGGATCGGAATTTGAAGCCGATTAATCATGTCTTGGTGCCCTCAATATTTGAGTGCTTTGACAACGGTAGTTATGTTCCCAAAATCGTTGCGAATTGACGGAGATAACGTGTAGCTCTTGGAAAGGTTGGTGTATCGATTTTTCGATACAGCGATGCTTGCACCAGTGGCTTTAAATATGAATTAAATTTGGGAAAATATTTATACCGTAGAGCTATTTAACCCAAAAACCAGGAAAGAACGTCTTGAACCCAACAGGTCATTTGTCAACCAGTGCATTAGTGAAGCGGTTAGTGCGAGGTTATATCGGACGCTACCGTCTTGTGTTAACTGGTGCCTTGATATGTATGGTAATAGCTGCTGCTTCCCAACCCCTTTTGGCCTGGTTAATGGAACCCGTTGTGCGAGACATTTTCATCAATCGTGACCAGACAATGCTTTTATTAGTTCCAATTGCAATTATGGTTGTAATGGTGATTGGAGGGGCTGCTAACTTTGGCCAAGCTGTGTTAATGAATTGGGTGGGTTTACGGATAGTTGCGGATTTACAGGGGCGTGTTTTTTCGCATCTTTTGTACCTTGATTTGGCTTTTTTCAAGGGCATTCAGACTGGAAAATTAATTGCTCATTTGACTAGTGATGCCTATCTGATCAGGCAAGCGACAGCTAGTACTCTTACTAGTTTGGTTAAGGACTTGCTGACCGTATCCCTGTTAGTTGCGTTAATGTTTTACGAGAATTGGCGTCTCGCATTGGTTGTTTTTTTTGTATTTCCAATGGCTGCATGGCCAATCGGACGGCTTGGGCGACGAATGCGTAAGGTTGTTGGTATAACCCAAGCGGAGGTGGGTAGTTTCACCACGATATTGTCTGAGACGCTTCAGGGAGTTCGACATGTCAAGGCATATGGAATGGAACGATATGAAATAAGCCGCACCGAAAAAATCATTGAGCGATTATTTTCTTTATATATGAAGGCGACTCGAACACGCGCTCTCACGACACCGATGATGGAGATATTAGGCGGGATCGCAATTGCTGTGGTTATTTGGTATGGAGGTAGCCAAGTAATCGCGGGGACAGCTGAACCGGGTGCGTTCTTTGCCCTTTTTACTGCATTGCTTCTAGCTTATCGCCCGATAAGAAGTATTGCCAACTTAAATACTTCTTTGCAGGAAGGTTTGGCTGCGGCGCAGAGAATATTTATGGTTCTAGATGTGAGGCCCGATGTTACAGAGCAAGGGGGTGCTAAAGAATTAATAGTTGAGCAGGGGCGGATCGATTTTAACGCTGTGGACTTCAGCTATGTAAATCAGGAAGTAGCACTTCAAAATATAACTCTGGCGGTCCCAGAAGGTCAAACAACA
The DNA here is from genome assembly GCA_964515905.1 of uncultured Rhodospirillaceae bacterium. Taxonomy (GTDB): domain Bacteria; phylum Pseudomonadota; class Alphaproteobacteria; order UBA7887; family UBA7887. The sequence goes on from CAZEWK010000046.1 coordinate 54,976, forward strand.
GCCTTAGTGGGACCATCAGGAGCTGGAAAGTCGACAATACTGAATCTAATTCCAAGATTTTATGATGTAGATTCGGGGAGTGTGTTTATTGATGGACAAGATATTCGTTCTTTAAAGCTTGCCTCATTGCGAAAAGAAATTGCATTGGTTAGTCAGGATGTAATTTTGTTTGATGATACAGTGCGGGCGAATATTGCTTACGGTCGGCCCGGGGCCCGTGAGGATGAAATTTTGTCTGCAGCTAAGGCTGCAGCGGCACATAAATTCATTAGCGCTTTACCGGATGGCTATGAAACCATCGTGGGTGAGCGGGGAGCAAAATTGTCTGGAGGGGAGCGTCAGCGGATTGCTATTGCTAGGGCATTACTCAAGGATGCACCCATTCTATTGTTGGACGAGGCAACCGCTGCATTAGATGCGGAGTCCGAGCGTGAAATTCAAGCCGCTCTGTCTACCTTAAAGAAAGGAAGGACAACCCTGGTGATTGCTCACAGATTAGCTACAGTGCGTGATGCAGACAGGATTTATGTTCTTGATAGTGGTAAGATGGTAGAAAGTGGTTCGCATGAGCAACTAATTTCGATGGAAGGGCTGTATAGTAGGTTGTATGCGCTGCAATTTGAAGATGAGAGAAGAGATAATGATGGCGCAAAGTCGACTCAACTCGATCACTAAATGGGTGCTCGAGGACAAACTTTGCTGGACAGATGCCTGAGCCTGTCATGGGTGGTGACTGTCGAAATGTGCTTTTATGCTAAATTTCTACAAATGGGCAACAATAGTAATAGGTCCCGCAGCCAGGCTTTTTCTCCATAGACGGGCATCGCTAGGCAAAGAAGATTTATCTCGCCTGTCAGAAAGATTTGGTTTTCCTTCATTGCCACGTCCGTCTGGCTCCATAGTTTGGGTGCATGCAGCTAGTGTGGGCGAGTCATTGTCCGTGGTGCCCCTAATCCAGAAAATTCTTGCCGCGTTGCCGAAGGGACATGTTTTAATTACGACTGGCACTGTTGCATCTGCTCGACTGCTTCAAGCCCGCCTTCCAGCGCAATCGATTCATCAATTTGTGCCAATCGATCATCCAAAGTCTGTATGCCGATTTCTGGATTATTGGGCTCCCGATCTGGCCATTTGGGTTGAGTCCGAGCTATGGCCCAATTTGTTGAACGCAACCCATGATCGAAAAATTTCTTCGATCTTGGTTCAAGGTCGGATGTCGAAAAAGTCTTATCGGTACTGGCGATGGTTGCCAGGGTTAATTGTGCCTCTTCTTAGCAAATTTGATGAGGTTTTTGTACAAACCAAGTTAGACGGAGTTCGGTTTAAAAATTTGGGTGCAATAAACCCAAAAGTTACAGGTACTCTGAAGTATTCTGCGCCTCTCTTGGTTGCTGATGAAGGAAAACTACAGTGTCTAAGGGAGTTAGTTGGAATACGCCCACTTTGGTTAGCAGCCAGCGTCCATCCTGGTGAGTTTGAATTAATCTGTGATGTGCACTCGCAGTTGCAAAAAAGGTTTTCAAATCTTCTTATGGTGGTAGTACCTCGGCATCCATCTAATACCGAGAAGTTAAAACCTATCTTGGAAGCTAAGGGACTGGTGTATTCATCGCGGAGTTTGGGTGAAGCGCTCAGAGAGAGCACTAGTGTGTACATAGGTGACACCATGGGAGAATTAGGATTGTTTTATCGTTTGTCCAATCAGGCATTTATTGGGGGTAGTTTCGTGAGGCACGGTGGACAAAATCCTATAGAGGCCATTCAGTTAAATTGTGCAATCATGGCTGGGCCATACATGTTTAATTTTTCTGAGATAGTTGAAGATTTTGATGTTAATGATGCTTCATTGTCTTTGTCCTCAAAGAAGGATTTTTTGGATACGCTAACAACGTTCTTGGAAAGTCCTGAATTCGCACAAAATTGTGCAGAAAAGCAACAGAAGGTGATCGCAAAAAAAAGCAAAGTTTTAGAGTCGGTTTTTCAAATTATAGCCGGTTACTTGCCAGTTTCGGAATAAGGTATGAGGGCACCAGAATTTTGGAATGAGGATGGTTTAATCGGAAAGGTTTTAGTCCCGGCGGGATTTATTTTTTCCTCGCTTGGTCGACTGAGGCGGAATTTGACGAATCCAGTGAGGTGTTCTGTCCCCGTAATTTGCATTGGGAATCTAGTTGCAGGGGGTGCTGGGAAAACACCTGTTTCTTTATCATTGGCAAACCGGTTTCGCAAACAGACTTCAAAAATTCACTTTTTAACACGGGGCTATGGGGGAACTATAAAAGGTCCATATTGTGTGAATCGAGAAACAGACATAGCAGTAAAAGTTGGCGATGAAGCATTGCTTTTAGCTGCTGTCGCCCCGACTTGGATTGCTAGAGATCGAGTCGCTGGAGCTTTTGCTGCTGTTTCTGCTGGAGCAAATGCTATAATCATGGATGACGGGTTTCAAAACCCATCATTGTATAAAGATTTGTCAATACTGGTTATAGATGGCGAATATGGTTTTGGGAACCAACGTGTGTTACCCGCTGGTCCGCTTCGTGAAACTGTAAATGATGGATTAGCCAGAGCTGATGTAATAGTTATTATTGGTTCTGACAAGACTGGGTTGCGCAATGATTTGCCAAACCATTTGCCTGTTCTAACAGCGCATCTTGTGGCTGGGTCCGAGAAGTTACGATTGGCGGGTCAACGAGTTATTGCTTTTTCAGGAATAGGAAGACCTGTTAAATTTTTTCAAATGTTGCCACGGATAGGTTGTGAAGTGCTGGAGACTCATAGTTTTCCCGATCATTACCAATATCGAGATGATGAATTGTCCGCTCTAGTTGATAAAGCCCGAATGTTGAGGGCGAAGCTTGTTACCACAGAAAAGGACGCAGTTCGTATGCCAAATTATCTACGATCGATGGTCGAAGTTCTTACCATCTCTGTGTCTTGGGATGACGAAACTGCAATTGATGGATTTGCGAAAGAATTGGATATTTGATTGGTGAGGGACATGGAATGTGAAAAGCGACCAATCACCCGTGTTCGCTATGTTGTCGAGTATTTATTACTGAGAAGCTTATTTATTTTTTGTGGTTTTTTATCCCTTGATCGGGCTTCCGCCTTTGGTGGTTTCCTTGGCTCAACAATTGGGCCTCGTTTACCAATTACGAGGCGCGCGCTACAAAATATGAAGAATGCTTTTCCACATTGGAGTGATGCACAAGTCATTGAGACGACCAAGGAGATGTGGGAACACCTAGGTCGTATAATGGGGGAGTATCCCCATTTAAAAGAATTCAAATTTTTTGATGGTAGCTCCCGAATTGAAGTCATCGGATCAGAGTATATTGATCAACTCAGAGACGATGGGATAGCTGGGATATTTTTTTCGGCACACCTAGGAAATTGGGAATTATTGTCTTTAGCGGCATCTCAACGAAGCTTGCCTTTGGTCCAAATATATAGGGCGGCAAATAATCCTTATATCGATACACTAATTCAAAGGTACAGAAGTCTAAACGGTTCTGAACACTATCCTAAAGGCATGCGAGGGTCGAAGGCGTTATTGGAAGCAGTAAAAAAAGGGCAACACTTAGGTTTACTGGTAGACCAGAAATACAATGAAGGGATTCCTGTGCCTTTTTTTGGCAGGAAAGTGATGACAACGACGACTCCAGCTGATTTGGCTTATAAATACAATATTCCTTTAGTGCCAGTCAGGATCGAGCGGACTCAAGGGGCACATTTTAAATTAACTATATTTCCACCTCTTTCGTTAGATACTGAAGGTACGACGCGTAATAATGCGCATTCGATTACTTATAAGATCAATGCATTATTTGAATCATGGATACGAGAAAATCCTGCTCAATGGTACTGGCTACACAGGCGTTGGCCAAACAACGGTTAGTGCTATTTAATTTGTGTTAGGTGATACGTTTAACAACTTCGCGACTAAATTAGGATCAAGACGGACCTCAAGCCAGTTAACGCGCCAGTCCAGATGTGGTCCAGTGGTCCTTCCCGTCGCCCCGACATGGCCAATTATCTGTCCCTTTTTTATATTTTCATCAATGCTTACCAAGATACTGTCCATATGAAGATAGCTGGAGGTTACCCCATGCCCATGATCTATAATTACAGTATTGCCAGATAAATAAAGCTCGCTTGCTAGGCGAATAACCCCGTCTGTCATTGCCCTAACATTCTCGCCCAATGGAGCAGCAATATCGATGCCAAAGTGAGGTGAACGGGGTTTTCCGTTGAGTATTCTCCTGCTTCCAAATACTCCAGTAATTGGGCCTACCGTCGGCCAAATTAACCCGCTCCGGACGTGGGCGGGTGCTGTATAATGTGAACGAGCTGCACGCACGATGTTACGCTCCTGTGAAATTCGATCCATTACGTCTTGGGGTGGGGTCACCATTTGTTCAGGCAGATTATTGATGTGCTGTTCCTGATATTCACGTTGTTGAACAAACTTTTTCTCGCTTACGATAGATCCATCTTCGTATACTGCTTTAATTATTAAGGTTCTGGGGTGATCTCTTCCAAGACCAAATAAGAATGCCCCGTTTTTATCAATTTTGACTGTCCGGTTATTAATGGAGATGCGTGTATTGGCAGGTGCGTTTCCAAGAATTAGGGCTCCCTGTTGGAGTGTTCCTTCCAGCAATATCTGCCCTCCATCGGCAACGTAGCTGAATGTGGCAAATGCAAATAGCGTGAAAATAACAATTTTCACAGAAGACTTTCCTGGATGGGGCGCTTTTTTTTATCGGTGTTTTTGGGATCTTTTTGTTTCTTCCTATTTCGTTTGATTTTCCCAAGGATTGCTGCTCTTTTGTCATCGGCGAACTCTACTATGACGTTAGTGTTCTCTGTGGCTTGAGAGGATCGCGTAATAAGTTGTTCATCCTGATCCCTGATCACAGTAAAGCCACGTTCGATAACCCGTTGGTAACTGTAACTTTCAAGCAACATAGCCGCCATATTAATTTGTTTTAGCCTTTCTGAAAGAATGCGTTTGATAGCTATTTCAACACGATCGTCTTCGGTATAGAGAAGCCATTTATAAAAGCATTCTTTGATAATTGAATAGGTTGCGTTATCGAGCTGTTTCGTAGTGAACGAAAGATGGGTTTGGGCTCTTAACAAGCGTTCTCTGGGGTGTATCAATTTGAGGGAACTTTCCTCTAAAGCCGCTTTTCTTCGGTCAAAATATGCAGAGAACACACGATGAATGCTGTCGTTCCGTTCATCCAACCGTTGAATTGAATCTCCAATCAATATTTCTGGTCGTGGTAGACCAAGTGCTAGGGTCGTGACTTTTTGTTTGCGTTCGATCAGAGCGCGTCTGGTTCCAGCTAAAATCAACCTATCTAACTCTGTAATAGTTACCATTAGATCAGCACGCACGGGAACTGCCATTTCCGCCGCGGCCGTGGGGGTTGGCGCGCGTTGGTCTGCTACAAGATCTATTAAGGTGTTGTCTGTTTCGTGTCCTACGGCACTAATTACTGGAATCGAACTTTCTGCGACTGCCCGGACCACTACTTCTTCATTAAAGGCCCAAAGATCTTCCACACTTCCTCCACCACGCGCTATAATCAGTAAGTCAGGACGAGGAGGAAAGTTTTGTGATTTCAATTTATTGAAACCTTCTACTGCACTTGCAATTTCTTCAGCGGAACCTTTGCCTTGCACGAGCACGGGCCAAAGTATAACGGGCCGCGGAAATCTATCACGTAGCCTATGAAGAATATCTCTAAACACGGCTCCTGTAGGTGAGCTTACAACCCCAATTGAAGATGGCAGATAGGGAATTGGTTTTTTACGATTTTTGTCAAATAAGCCCTCTTTACTGAGTTTTTTTCTTCTTTCTTCAAGTAACGCCAGAAGTGCGCCGATCCCTGCTGGTTCCAGCCGGTCAATAACTATTTGGTACTTGGAACGACCCGGATAGGTAGTTAGGCGGCCCTCCACAATAGTTTCCAGGCCATCTTCCGGAATAACGCGCAGGGTGGAGGCGGTTCCGCGCCAGATGACTCCATCCAAAACGGCTTTCTCGTCTTTGAGAGTAAGGTATATATGACCTGAGGAGGCACGCTTTAAACCAGAAATTTCACCTCGCACCCGGACCCTTTCAAACGCATTTTCGATAGTGCGCTTCAAAGTGGAAGAAATTTGGCTGACGGTGAATTCCGTTAAATTACTATCGAAATGATTTTTATTTGGCATATAAAAGTTTTAAAAGGTTTTGGTGTGCCATGATACCGGTGTAAGAATTAGGTTGAAAGCATTTGGTGAGTAGTTTTTGCTAGAGCAGAGGAAACGATGAAGATATTGGTGGTTGGATCTGGTGGTAGGGAGCATGCTTTATGTCGGTCGGTTGTGGCGTCTCCGCTATGTGATATGCTTTATTGTGCCCCTGGGAACGGTGGCATATCAAAAGAGGCGGTTTGCGTCCCCATTGCTCCATCAAATATTAACGCGTTAATAGCATTTTCACAGGACAAGAATATTGATTTCGTTATTGTTGGGCCAGAGGCACCCCTTGCTGCTGGTCTGGTCGATCAGTTGGAGACATTAGGTATTGCCGCTTTTGGTCCAACTGCCAAAGCTGCGCAACTCGAAGCGTCTAAGGGATTTTCGAGGGACTTATGTTATCGGCACGGTATTCCTGGACCGGAATACGCGCGTTTTACCGAACCCACCGCTGCCCTAGAGTATGTTCGATCGCGAGGGGCCCCTATCGTGGTAAAAGCGGACGGACTAGCTGCAGGAAAAGGGGTAACCGTGGCCACAACAGTTTCTGAGGCCGAGAATGCCATATTAGAAATAGAGAAAGGGAGTTTTGGATCGGCGGGATCAGAAATTGTAATTGAGGAGTGTCTTAAGGGAGAAGAAGCGAGTTTCTTTGCTTTAGTGAATGGTGAAACGGTACTTCCTTTGGCCAGTGCGCAAGACCATAAGGCGGTAGGCGAGGGTGATACGGGACCAAACACTGGTGGGATGGGTTGCTACTCTCCGACACCTGTAATAACTAGCAGTATAGAGACGCAAATCATTCAAGATATTATTACTCCGGTCGCTCGGGCTATGGTTGTCGAAGGCTATCCATATGTTGGGGTATTATATGCAGGCGTCATGATTACCGAATCAGGACCTCAAGTGCTTGAATTTAACGTTCGATTTGGGGATCCAGAGTGCCAGGTGCTTTTACCGCGCCTAAAATCTGATTTATTGTCGGCGCTAATAGCGACTAGAGACGGTGAACTTGGTCAGTTTGACCTACGTTGGTCGGATGCGACAGCATTATGCGTTGTGATGGCCGCCAATGGTTACCCACAAGAGTATGAAACAGGGTCTGAAATCGGTGGTCTCGATAAAATTGAGCAGCTAAGCGAAGTAACCGTCTTTCATGCTGGAACCCGTGTTTCGGAAGGGAAAATTTTGGCTGCGGGAGGAAGAGTCCTGGGCATCACGGCGCTTGGTCCAACGGTAAAGGAGGCCCAGTCTCTAGCTTATGAAGCAGTTGACTTGGTTGAATGGCCGTCTGGGTTCTGTCGGCGCGACATAGGTTGGCGAGTTACAGCTTAGAAATGAAAGTAAGGGCTACAAAAACTGATTTACACGAACTCGGTGCTTACGAAGCGGCAAAAAGCATATGTAACGGAGACATAAGTTCCGAAGAACTAGTTAGAGCCTGTTTGGACCAGATAAATACAAACGAGCCAAAAATAAAAGCATGGGAGTATCTGGATGCTCAAAATGCGATTGCTCAGGCTAGAGCTCTTGATAAGGGTCCAAGAATCGGGGCATTGCATGGCATCCCGATAGGGGTGAAAGATCTAATTGATACCAGCGATATGCCAACAAGTTATGGTTCTAAGATTTATGCTAATTGGCAACCCTTGAAAGATGCGGAGTCTGTTGCCCAGCTCAGAAAAGCTGGTGCGGTAATTATGGGAAAGACTGTAACAACAGAATTTGCGACTTTTAAGGCGCCAGTTACTAGAAATCCCCACAACTTTGATCGCACACCGGGGGGCTCTTCAAGTGGCTCGGCTGCTGCTGTCGCTGCAAAAATGGTTCCATTAGCATTAGGGACTCAGACGGCAGGTTCGGTGATTCGACCCGCAGCGTTTTGCGGTGTTTTTGGATTCAAACCGAGTTTTGGTTTTGTGTCGACTAAGGGTGTGAAGCAGATTTCGGAGCAGTTAGATACTGTCGGTGTACTTGCACGATCTTTAGAAGATATCGCTCTACTTGTTAGTTGTTTAAGGGACTCAGGTAATATTAGATTTAACAAATATTCAAAGCACCCAAGGGTAGGGTTATTCCGGGGTCCGTATTGGGAACAATTAGAGCTTTCATCGCGTGTAGCCATAGAAAAAATCTGGAGTTGCTTTGGGAGTTCCGATTCGTTGGTCATTGAGTCTGAGCGCCCCCTTTGTTTTAAAGAGTTGACAGAAGCCCAACATATTTTGATGTCTTCAGATATAGCTAAGGCTTTGAAATTTGAATTTGAAGAACATACAAATCAACTAAGCGAAGGTCTACGTCATTTAATAGAGGACGGTTTAACACTCAGTGTGCCTAAAATTCAGGCTGCTTACGATATTAGCGTTCGCGCGCGGAACAGTGTGTCAAAACTTTTTGAGGACTGCGAGATTTTGATTACGCCTTCAGCTCTTGGTGAAGCACCTGGGATAGAAACTACGGGAGATCCTGTGTTAAATAGGGCGTGGACGCTACTCCATCTACCTTGTCTCAACATTCCTATAGGTTTTGGCTCAAGCGGATTGCCCATTTCTATACAATTAGTTGGCCGTCCTCACAGTGAGGAGTCGTTGATAGAAAGTGCATTTGCGTTACAGAAGAAGTTTTTGGAACCTACTTAATTTTTCTTAACTAAGTTCCGGTAGTTTCTCTGAATCGTTCCAATGCTCTTCGGTCTGATTTCGTGGGTCTTCCTTTGCCGGGATCGCGTTTTCCCGACACTTGTTGTTCAGGTTTAGCTGGGGACTGAAGATTTGTGGATTCTAAGTCTTCATATAGCAACGCTGCTTCGGTTGCAGGGCCGCGCCGTACACCTAATGATATGACGCGGATGACCCGTATTTGCTTAGCCTGAGGGAAAGTTAATACGTCGCCAACTCGGACCGGTGCGTGAGCTTTATCAACTCTCTTTCGATTAATGCGAACGCGGCCCGCTACACATAAATGATTTGCTAAAGTGCGAGACTTTAGAAATCTTGCGTACCACAACCATTTATCAAGTCGAACGGAGGGGTTGGTGGAAGTAGGAGGCGCTACTTTGCCCATTGTTAACTATGAACCTAGAGACTGTAACACGCTAAACGGGGAGTGTTGCGACTGTGACGAGTTACGTTCTTTTGTTTTATAGGTCTCACTTTTATTCGTTTTTTTCTTGGGAAAATAAAAATACTTTGGATCTTTCGGTGTCTCTTTATTCTTTAATGGCCTTGTGTTTTTTGAAATAGAGCTGTACCCCATCGAACCCAACATTTTCTCAAAATCCTTTGTGTGAGTGCCACACAGATTCAGCATATCGGCGTCAATGCAGAAAGGCCCCCGACGAGCGTGACGACGTAACGCAGCCGCAAGTCTCTCTAGAATATCAACACGCAAGGCTACCGGGCCCATTGAATGATAACCTATTGCTGGATAGTAGGCTTCTGAAACGTCTTGAGACACTCGCAATGAGACCCGTCCAGATGGTATTTGTGAGTATAGTTTTCCGGTATGAATTTTCCACAACAGGTCTCTCAGAAGAATAGGTGCATTTTTGAGCATAGCAGGCATATATAAATTAACAGTTCCAATGCGTACTCCAACTTTGGCTAGATATTCTTTATCTTTCCTGGTTAGAGATGCTAGTAATTGTTCTGATGATTTCCGTTGAGTATTTCCTAAGCCTTCCAGCAAGCGAAAAGTAATCCCACTAACAGCGCTGCTAGGGGACAGTCTGTTGGCTATAAGGACTGGTGAAAATTGCTGTTCAATATGGTCTAGAATCCATTTTTCAAGGCGACTACGAACCATGTTTCGCATATAGCCATCTGCCATAGTTCCTGCGACTGGAACAATTTTTGGTTTTAAAACAGAGCGGCCCGGCAGCAGTTGTCCAACAACTCCGTGACGCCAAATAACCTGTGATTTATTGGTCAGACAAAAGGCATCATTCGTGTCTTTAGATAGGCTCCTTATAAGAGATTCAATTTTCGGTTTTACCACGTGCCTAATAGTGCGTGCGATGGTATCCGTTTTACGATTTCCATGGTCGTGACAAGGTATAAAATCTAATCCTGATAGGTCACCTATATGTTCTTCTCCAAGGAGCACTTGTCCATTATCAAGTGTTTTAATTGGAACATCTTCTGGCTTGTTCGATTTTCCCACTAATACTTTGGCTCGAAGATCAACAAATTTTTGAGTTAGGCGTTTATGAAGGGCGTCTGAGAGGCGATCCTCAATTGCTTTAGTTTGTTCTTGAAGTGTGGTTGGATTAGAAACCCAATCAGGACGATGCGCTATATAATTCCAAGTTCGAATATGCGCGATTCTTGTGGCAAGAGTATCAATGTCACCATCCGTTTGATTGAGACGACCAGCCATTTTTTGGACCCAATTCCCCGGTAGGCCACTTTCCGGACCTGAAAGATGAAGGTAGATCTTAGTCAGTAAATTCACGTGCTCGTCTGTTAACATTTTTTGAAAATCTGGAATGCAACACACGTCCCAAAGTAATGAAATCGAATCATAGCTGTTAGCTCGCAAAAGGATATCAGAGTTTGTAATCAGTTTACGCAATGAAGAATAATCCTCAGCCCCTTTTGGCTTCATTAGGCGAGGTGTGGGAGGCTCACGGTCTAAAGAATGACAGAGGTGCTTTATCGATTTAAAGTCCAGTTGGTAATTACGCCAATATATTTGGTTTATAGAAGGGAACGTATGTTGTTCCACAGATTCAATAATGTCAGCATTGAGTGCGCCAACGTCAGTAGTTGTTCCAAAAGTGCCATCCCGCATATGACGCCCTGCACGTCCGGCAATTTGTGCTATTTCTGCTGGGGCCAAATCACGCAATTTTTGACCATCAAATTTCCTGATCTCTGCGAATGCAACATGGTTCACATCTAAATTGAGGCCCATACCGATAGCGTCAGTAGCAACAATATAGTCTACCTCGCCGGCCTGGAACATTTCTACTTGTGCATTTCGGGTGCGCGGGCTGAGTGCACCTAAAACTACGGCAGCACCGCCTTGTAGACGTCGAATTGATTCGGCCAGCATATAAACGTCGGCAGAAGAAAATGCTACGATAGCAGTCCTGGGAGGCAACCGAGCAATTTTCTTTTCTCCCGCATAGGTAAGTTTAGAAAATCTCGGCCTTGATACGTATTCAACTCCCCGCACAAGTTTTTTTAACAATGGGGACATGGTTGATGCCCCGAGAAACATTGTTTCTGAAATTCCACGAGAGTGTAAAATACGATCAGTGAATACGTGGCCACGCTCCGGATCAGCAGCCATCTGTATTTCGTCTATCGCTACAAAGTCTAGCGGGAGATCACGAGGCATGGCTTCCGTGGTACATATATAATAGCGAGCCTTCTGAGGTCGAATTTTTTCCTCTCCAGTTATCAGTGCAACAGAGTGTGCGCCTCGTATTTTCGCGACCTTATCGTATATTTCTCTAGCTAGTAGCCTCAAAGGGCAACCTATCATTCCCGACGTGTGCCCTAACATTCGCTCAACGGCTAAATGTGTTTTGCCAGTATTTGTAGGTCCGAGGACGGCTGTTAACCGGCCAGATGTGTGCTTTTGCGCCATGTGTAGCGAGGATGGCTTCTCATTTACTTGAATGCAAGTGCCTAACTAAGTGCTGAAACCCTTGAACCAGACGGCCAAATACCACATATCCTGAGAAATGCTAGTCGAGTCATTTTGGACCCGGCGTAAATGGGCGGGCATAATACGGAGCAAAGCCATGAGTGCAAAAAACGATTCGGCTATGGTCGAAGAAGAAAAATCAGAGACGAAATCCTTCCAGGCTGAGGTCGGGAAAGTACTAGATTTAGTCGTTAATTCCCTTTACAGCAATAAGGAGATTTTTCTGCGAGAACTAATTTCTAACTCGTCGGATGCCTGTGACAGACTACGTTATGCCGCAATCACGGATCCGGACCTCCTAAAAGAAGACGCGGACCTTTCTATAAGAATTTCAATTAATAAAAAAAAACGAATGATAATTATCTCAGATAATGGGATAGGGATGAACCACGGTGACTTGGTGGCGAATCTGGGGACAATTGCGCGCTCAGGAACAGCTGCTTTCGTAGAAGAGTTGACCGGCGATTCAGCAAAAGATATGGCCTTAATTGGCCAATTTGGTGTGGGTTTTTATTCGGTTTTCATGGTGGCGGATGAAGTAACGGTTCTTAGCTCTAAAGCCGGTGAAGATACTGCCTGGAAATGGCATTCTGAAGGAACTGGTGCTTTTACGGTTTCGCCTGCACCTAGAGAAAGACGGGGCACCCAGATCGAACTCCATCTGCGTAAAGGAGAAAGTGAATTTCTTGATCCAGGCCGCCTGCGCCATATTGTCACCATGTATTCAGACCATATTGCTCTACCGATCACACTTGAAGGCACCGGAGTTGAAGAAATTGAGACAGTAAATAGTGCTGCTGCTCTCTGGACTCGGCCCAAAAAAGATATTACGGAAGACCAGTATAAGGAGTTTTATCATCATGTAGCGCATCAGTTTGATGATCCTTGGCTTACACTTCACAATAAAGCAGAAGGACGTCTTGAATATACTAATTTATTGTTCATTCCGTCATCGAAGCCTTTCGATTTATTTGATCCGGCGAGAAAGCATGGAATTAAGCTTTATGTAAAACGAGTCTTTATCACAGAAGATTGTCAGGACCTTATCCCCGCCTGGATGAGGTTCGTGCGTGGGATAGTAGACTCAGAGGATCTTCCACTCAACGTAAGCCGGGAAACACTGCAGCATAACTCTGTGGTAGCAAAAATTCGAACTGCTTTAATCAAACGTGTTCTTGGGGAAATCGAAAAGACAGCCACTAAATCGCCTGAGAAATTTTCACTATTTTGGGAAAATTTCGGCGCTGTGCTAAAGGAGGGCATTTATGAGGATGCAAGTCATCGAGACCGTTTGTTGGAGATATTACACTGTTACTCTACTAAAGGTGACGACCTCGTTAGTTTGGCTCAGTATGTAGAACGGATGAAGGAGGGGCAAAAAGAAATTTATTATATTTCAGGTGAAAGTCTTGAAATTCTCCGAAATAGTCCGCAGCTAGAGAGCCTTGGGGCGCAAGGGGTTGAGGTCCTGCTTTTTAATGATCCAGTCGACGAATTTTGGACCAATGTTGTTCAAGAATATAAGGGTAAACCGCTACGCTCGGTTACTCGAGGCAATATAGACTTTTCTAGCTTTGGAACCGATGAGAGTGAATCAAAGGCAAAAAAAGAAGCGAAATCGACCGAGGGCATTGAGAGTTTGCTGGGAGTGTTTAAATTGGCGCTTGGGGAGGAAGTTAGTGACGTTCGGGAATCGAATCGCTTGAAGGACAGTGCCGTATGCCTTGTCGCCGAGGAAGGCGCAATAGACATTCATCTAGAGCGCCTTCTTAAGCAACAAAATAGACTAGAAGAAGTTTCAAAGAGAGTGCTCGAAATCAACCCCGATAATGAGCTCATAAAATCTCTATCTAAGTGCGCGAAGGAGAAACCCAATGACCCAGAGCTTTTAGCCAGTGCTCAATTGCTCCTGGATCAGGCGCGAATTCTCGAAGGAGAATCCATTAAGGATCCGGTCAGTTTTTCGAAACGCATGACGGCAATGATGGCAAAAAACTTTTAAGCATTATTAAGGGTCAAACTTATTTTAAGGCATTTTTGAATGTAGGGGTGTCACTCGAGATCAGCCAACTGCCGCAGCACGTAATGAAGTATTCCACCGTGTTTGTAATACTCAGCTTCATTGAAAGTGTCTATTCGGCATAAAACTGAAATAGTTTCCCTGTCCCCGTTTGAGCGAGTGATTGCACAGGTTAACGGCATCTGCGGCTTGATGCCATTTTCAAGCCCAATGATGTCAATTATTTCGCTTCCATCTAAAGATAATGATTGCCGGGTTTGGCCATTCTTAAAAGTGATTGGTAATACACCCATACCAATCAGGTTAGAACGGTGAATTCGTTCGAAGCTTTCAGCTATCACTGCCCGGACGCCCAGTAATTTAGTTCCTTTAGCAGCCCAATCGCGAGAAGAACCAGTGCCATATTCTTTTCCAGCAAAAATCACCAAGGGTGTTTCATTCAGCGCATATTCAATAGAAGCATCGTAAATGGAAACTTGAGTCCCAGCGGGCATGATTTTGGTCCATCCACCCTCAATTTCCGGAACCATTTCATTTCGTAGTCGAATATTAGCAAATGTGCCCCGAACCATTACCTCGTGATTACCTCTTCGTGCACCAAATGAATTGAAGTCTTTTGGAAGGACGCCAGCTTCCTTTAAGTACTTGCCCGCTGGTCCGTCCACTGGAATTGCACCGGCCGGAGAAATGTGATCAGTGGTAACACTATCACCAAGTACACATAGAACACGAGCTCTGAGAATGTCCTTTATGGAGGGGGGGGTTTCTTCCATGCCAACAAAATATGGTGGTTGATGCACGTAGGTTGACTCGGGCCAAGCGTATGTTTTTCCATCAGGTGGCTCGATCATTTTCCAAATTTGGTCTCCGCCAGTATCTTTATTATACAAATTGTGGAACATTTCTTGTGAAAGGGATGTCTCCAGCACACTTTTGATTTCCTCGTTCGTGGGCCATATATCCCGCAAATAAATTGGTTCTCTATTTTTATTTTTACCTATTGGATCATTTGCCAGATCAACAAGCATCGAACCAGCTAGCGCATACGCAACAACTAAAGGGGGTGACATCAAGTAATTTGCTTTGGTCAGTGCATGGACTCTGCCTTCAAAATTTCTGTTGCCTGACAGTACTGAAGCTGTTGTTAGATCCTTGCTCCGAATAGCGTCTTCGATAGGTTCAGCTAATGGTCCCGAGTTTCCTATGCATGTCGTGCAGCCATATCCTACTAAGTTAAATCCTAGGGCGTTAAGATCTTCATCAAGGCCCGCTGTTTTGAGGTAATCGGTGACTATCTTTGATCCTGGTGCGAGAGAAGTTTTCACCCACGGTTTAACTTGAAGGCCAAATTTGACAGCCTTTCGGGCCAAGAGGCCGGCTGCTACCATAACGTTTGGATTAGACGTATTTGTGCAGCTTGTTATGGCAGCTATTACGATGGCCCCATGATCCAGATCCGATGGTTCGTTCGGTGTTTCACCAACTGTTTTAGTATTTTTGATGCTTTGATTTTCCGTTATCAGGCGTTCAAAAGAAGTTTTTGCTTGGTGTAGCAGAATTTTGTCTTGTGGTCGTTTTGGGCCAGCAATGCTTGGTTCGACCGAATTGATATTGAGTTCTATCTGATCAGTGAAAATGGGATCCGCCGTTGCTTGATCTCGCCACATTCCTTGTACTTTTGCATAAGCTTCCACAAGCTTAACTGTATTTTGGTGTCTTCCGGAAAATTGCAAATAGTTAATCGTTTCTTGATCAATAGGAAAAAATCCGCAAGTGGCTCCATATTCGGGTGCCATGTTAGCGATTGTTGCACGGTCAGCGAGTGCTAGATGGTTGAGCCCCGGACCATAAAATTCTACAAATTTTCCAACTACTCCCTTCTCTCGAAGCATTTGAGTGACCGTTAAAACTAGATCTGTTGCTGTTGTTCCTTCTTTTAAGGAGCCAATTAGTTTGAAGCCTATTACTTCAGGGATAAGCATCGATATTGGCTGGCCGAGCATAGCTGCTTCGGCTTCGATTCCTCCTACACCCCAACCGAGGACCGCCAGGCTATTTATCATGGTGGTGTGACTATCGGTGCCCACTAATGTATCTGGATACGCAATAAGTCTTGATTCGTATTTCTGTATCCAAACAGTTTGGGCCAAATTCTCAAGATTGACCTGATGGCAAATACCTGTTCCTGGAGGTATTACTCGAAAGTTATCAAAAGCATTCTGGCCCCACCGGAGAAACTCATACCGTTCTTGATTACGAGTCATTTCAATTTCGACATTTTTTTGGAAAGCCAAGTTATGACCGAAGTGGTCTACTTGGACAGAATGATCAATCACTAGATCTGCAGTTGATAAAGGGTTAATTTTTTGAGGGTCTTTGCCCAAATGTTGCATTGCATTTCGCATTGCTGCTAGGTCAACAATCGCGGGAACACCGGTAAAGTCTTGCATTAGAACACGAGCAGGTCGATATGAAATTTCTTGACCCGTTTGCCGTTTTTGAAGCCAATTGGCTAGGCCATGTATATCCGCTGTTGTTACCGATTTTCCATCTTCATGGCGAAGCAAATTTTCCAGTAAAACTTTCAATGAAAAGGGGAGCCTTGCGACATCTCCAAGCCCAGAATCTTGCGCCGCAGCTATGCTGAAATAATCATATTTTGTGCCGTCGACGTCTAAAGTCCTTAGCGTCTTCATGGTATCTTTACCGACTTCACTCACGCTCGTCTCCATTAACTCGAGATAGAAATGACGCTAACATTCAATGAGATTAATAGAATAAGGCCGTCATTCTATCTGTTTTTGTACAGTCCAGAACTCTAGTATCTGCCGAGTGGTATTTTTATTTGGTCTAATAAGTGTGCTCGACCACCAGTGGTGTGTTCCAGGGCGGAAATTGTAACACTGTATATATTCCCCATTGCGCCGGAGCACGGTGGTAGGTATGCAGTGCCCGGTGAATATACTGGATTAGTTGCTCTGTGAGGTTCGATTGACCGGACCCCCTTAGGTAAATCATTGGTCTCTCCCGGGACTGGGTGCAGTATCACAGGACGCTCATTCCCTATTGCAAATCCTATAACACCGTGTCCACCGTTATTCATCAAGGGAAAGGATTCGTCATTGAAAGCGACAGCTATTTCGTCAGTCTCATTTGGGACCCCGTTTATGACCAGTTTCGGTGTGGCGCCATCTCCGCCATAACGAGAGCATTGTTGTCCTTCTGGAATTTTTTGCCCATCCCAAACTGGATCCGCCAGATGTGCTTCCATCATGGCAAGAGTTGGTGTGTTAAAATAGGCGGAATAGGTCGCCGATATAGTCAATAAAAATAAACATAAATGGGATAACTTCATTGGATTTCCGTATAAAATTTATAAACACTATTAAGAAAAATGGTTAAACTGGCTAGGTTGTCAACGGCAGATAATCGTATTTAGGAATTTTATAATTTTTCTTACGACTACATTCTTTTTTTCTAGGTGAGGACTATGTCCGCAACCAGGCAAAACAATTGTCTCCACTAGGCCGGATACATTGTCCTTTATCGAATTGATTTGTTGAAGAGTTCCGTATTCATCATTGGTGCCCTGAATTGCCATAATAGGGCATGTGATTTCCGATAATTGTTCACAAATATTAAAAGCAGCAAAATCTGGATCTAGCCATAAGTTGGCCCACCCAAGGAATGCGCCATCAGCGTTGTCCCCGTGGTGTTTTTCTAGTCGGCTACGCAGATCGCCTGATTTCCATTCTCTACGAATCGATTTAATACTTTCTATGCTCTTGCTTTCGACAAATACGTGCGCTGCGATAGTTACTGCTCCCTTAATGCGTTTGTCTCCTGTGGCAGCTGCCAATAAGGCTATTGTCCCGCCGTCACTGTGGCCAAATAGGACTGCATTATTAATGTTAAAACTATCCAGTAAATCTGGGAGTGTATTATTAGCCTCTATTTCCATGGTATTTAATGGGCGCTTGTAGGGTTCTGGTAAACAAGTGGAACCACCGTATCCAAATCGGTCGTATATTAGAAGGCCGCAATCCAAGTGTTTGCCTAAAGTTACTGGGATGTCTTTCCATTGGGTGATGCTCCCCAACCCTTCATGTAAAAAAATTATAGTCAAGGCGTCGGTGTCAATAGGTTTATGCCATTCCACACGAAGTGAGTTTCCTCCCGACGAAACCATACGGTATGCCTTATTTAGCGGACCTTGGCGATTAGGATTGTAATTTAGAGATTGGATCATAGGCGGAGTCAGTTATAATTTTCGGAGTTTAAACCTTTGAATCTTACCTGTTGCAGTCTTTGGAAGCGTTTCTATAAAGAAAATCTGGCGAGGGTATTTATATTTGGCTAGATTTGACTTGATAAAAAAAGTTAGCTCTTCCTTTAATTCATCACTCGCTCTAGTCGGGTCTTTTAAAACCACAAAAGCAGTGGGTTTGTCCAACCCAGCATCGTCCTTTTGGGAGATCACTGCTGATTCAAGAACGGCCGGATGCTCTATAAGTTTGGCTTCGATCTCAAATGGTGACCACCATATCCCCCCCACTATCATCATGTCGTCATTACGTCCACAGTAGATAAAAATACCGTTTTGATCTTGAAAATATGTGTCGCCTGTTTCAAGCCACTCACCGACCATTGTCTTTGAGGTTTGTTCTGCATCACCCCAATAGCAACGCGCAGTTGATGGGCCTTTAATTAACAGGCGTCCAACAGATCCCGGTTCCACGGGGTTATCATTTTCATTAAGTATCTTAGCGTTGTATCCTGGTACTAACTGTCCGCTTGCACCAGGCACTGCCTGGCCAGGGAGATTGGTAATAAAGATATGGAGTGCTTCTGTAGAGCCAATGCCATCTAGAATTTCGACGTTTGTTTTTTTTTGCCATCGACGCAGGATTTCGGCGGGTAGCGCTTCCCCTGCCGAGACGCATATACGTAGAGAGCTTAGATCAGCTTGCCTGTCCAGTTGGGTGGCCGCATTCAGTAATGCGGAATATAAAGTTGGTATCCCGAAATATAGCGTGGGACGGTAGCGCTCGATGTTTTCGATTGTGGTATCTGGAGTTGGTTTCCGCCAATCTAATATCGTAGATCCACCGACCCACAAGGGTAAAGTCATGGCGTTACCCAGCCCGTAAGCAAAAAATAGTTTGGCGGCAGAGTAGAAGCGGTCATTCTCCGTAATGTCAAGGCAGCCTACACCGTATAACTCACTTGTTACCACCATGTCTCGATGCCGGTGAACCACAGCTTTCGGCTTACCCGTTGAACCAGAAGAAAATAACCAAAAACAATCTCTGTCAGCGGCAGCAGGATATGGCGTTAGACTTGGCGATGCCTTGTTCATGATTGTTTCTAGATCAACTAGCTGTTCGTCATTACAACCTTCAATAACGACTATTTTGGGCTTGTGAGAGGTTTTGGACAGGCCCAGTACCACTTCCGATCTATATTCCGGGGAAAAACAGATAGCTTTGGATTTTGTTGTTTCCAGCATATATGCATAGTCTCCTGACCGAAGTAGGGAGTTAGCAGGAACTGGAACTATTCCCGTCTTTATCGCCCCCCAAAACAAGTAGAAAAAAGCTGGTGTGTCTTTTATGACCAACATTAAGCGATCACCTGGCTTGAGCCCTTGATTGAGGAGGGCATTGCCGCACCGATTCACTTGCTCCGCCAAGCACTTATAGGTTACTGCGCTGTCTGCCGTGTATATTGCGACACGTTCTTGGCGGCCATACTTAAGGTGATTATCAATAAATGGGACCGCGACGTTAAAAGGCGTTTGAAATGAGAATTGTGCCGGTGAAGAAGTCCGATCAACGTTCACACTATATTCGTTCATTATTAAAACTTTATTCCATATTACGTTTCAAAAGAGTTGAAAGTCCTGCATCTGATTGAGTCCACGGCGAGTTATGGTTGTTGCTGATGCCGCAAGATAAATGATGATACTAGACCATTGGTAGTTTTGCATGTACCAGTTAACTAGGAGCAACAATTTAGTATTTATAATTTTATAGTAGCAGGCTGTATAGATTAGGGCCAAGCTAGTTCTGGAGGAGGGAAAGATGGGTGATACAGTGCGTTTAAAAGCGGCTGATGGGCACGAATTTTCTGCGTACCACGTAGCAGCTTCTGGCGGTAATGGGCGCCGAGGGGGTTTGGTAGTTATCCAAGAAATTTTTGGAGTTAATGATCATATTCGAACCGTGTGTGAAGGTTATGCCGCAAGGGGCTACGAGGTTTACTCTCCAGCTTTATTTGATCGGATAGAACCTAGCGTGGAATTAGGGTATGACGAGGCCGATGTTGCACGAGGTATGGAACTGCGGACGGCTCTAGATGATTCAAGCTTTCTCCTAGATGTACAAGCCTGTGTAACAGAAAAACGTGGAGAAGGGGAAGTAGGTGTCGTAGGCTATTGTTTTGGTGGGCTAGTTAGCTGGTTGTCCGCGTGTCGCGTTGTTGGTGTCTCTGCCGCGTCTTGTTACTATGGCGGTGGAATAGCTAAACAGTTGGATGGCGCCCCAAGATGCCCAGTGATGATGCACTTTGGAGCTTTGGACGCAATGATTCCACTTTCGGATGTCGATCAAATCAGAACTGCACAGTCTGATGTAACCGTTCACGTATATGAGAATGCGGATCACGGATTTAATTGTGATCATCGTGGCAGTTATCATCAGAGCTCTGCCGAGGTTGCATTGGATCGCACTTTAGAGTTCTTTTCTAAGCACGTTGGTTAAGTAGGACGCGGGTCTGCAAGAGGTATACGGTAAGGTGGTTATTATTAAGGGGGGGATAGTTTAAATGCGATTGTTGAGCCTAATAGTAGTCTTGGTTGGATTTTGTTTAACTAACGCTTTCGCTGAGTTTTTAGAAATTGAGGATATTAAGATCGGAACTGGTCCTGAAGCTGTTCCCGGTGATCAGGTCCTGGTTCACTATACGGGTTGGTTACTAGATGGTAAAAAGTTTGATAGCTCATTAGATCGTGGTCAACCGTTTGCGTTTTTGTTAGGGGGACAGCAAGTAATTCAAGGATGGGACCGAGGAGTGCGGGGAATGCAAGTAGGGGGGATACGTAAGTTAACGATACCTCCTGAACTTGCTTACGGTGATCGCTCAGTGGGAGGGGGTCTCATTCCAGCTGGGTCCACATTAGTGTTTGAGATTGAGTTATTACAGATTGGACAGTAATGAATTTCAAAAATATTTGCGGCGCATGTGATGTCTCGGATTGGGACGGGTTATGGAACGATTAACAGCAGACGTTCAGAAAGAAGTAATTGGAATTATCGGTGGAACAGGCGTAGATCAACTAGATAATTTGACCGAGATTGGCCGGGAATCCGTTAAAACACCATTTGGTGAACCATCTACTCCAATAATAACTGGGAAGGTTGGGACACAGGATATTTTATTTCTGCCGCGACATGGAACAGGTCATCAAATTCCGCCAAGTGGAATAAATTTTCGAGCCAATATTTTTGCTCTGAAAATGCTTGGTTGTACGCAGCTGATTTCGATCAGTGCAGTGGGATCCTTGAAGGAACACTTGGCTCCTGGGATGTTCGTTTTTGTTGATCAATTCATAGATAGAACATTTGCTCGGTCTAAGAGTTTTTTTGAGACTGGGTTGGTTGGTCATGTAGCGTTAGGCGATCCGGTCTGTGGCCGACTGGTTGATCAACTAGTGACAGGTGCCAAAAAAGTAGGAATTAAGATGCAGGAAGGAGGAACGTATTTGGTAATGGAGGGCCCGCAATTTTCCACCCGCGCCGAATCCAAATTATATAGAAGCTGGGGTTGTGACGTTATAGGAATGACAAATATGCCGGAGGCAAAGTTAGCCCGAGAGGCAGAAATTTGTTATGCAACCATGGCAATGGTTACAGATTACGATTGCTGGCATCCGAAACACGAAGATGTGACAGTCGGTGCAATTGTAAAAATTCTCACTGAAAATGCAAATAAAGCGAGATCTGTGGTTTCAGAAGTGGTGGCTAATTTGTCTGGAGACGGATTTCCGTGTCCAAGTGGATGTAGGACCTCATTGGATAGTGCTGTAGTGACCCCGCCGGATGCTCAGGATCCTGTATTACGTGAACATTTGGCTCCGTTGCTGCGAAGGAGAGAATCAGTGCGTTGAATATCGAATGATCCATTTTTTAATTTCATATCGTTATGTGAGGGGCTGCTGGGTGGAGTAAGATTAGGGACTTACGTAGTAGCTGAAGTAAATAACTAAGTTATAAATAAACGGTGAAAAGTGGTGAATCGGTTGTATGTCAATTGTCGGTTCTTCGTAGAATTTTTGACAACTAAAACGTTTTTCTCATTATGGGGTGGACAAAGTTAGTGACTGCAACGCGGTGTTTAGACAAATGTTTATGTCGTCGTAATACTTGATGTCCAAGCCGGTCTATAGTGTCGTTGATTATATGCAGGTCGGTCAGGGATATTTTTTGAGGGCCGTTTAATGAATACGCAAGCTGATTTATTGCCGACACCGATTAATCAACAGGGTGCTGGGGAAAGTTTTGCAACCGGTTTATTGCCCTATCAGGCAATTGTTGAATTGATAAGAAATAGAGAGATCTTGAGTTCTGAATCGATCAATGAAGCTCAGATTCAGCCGGCCAGTCTCGACCTTCGTCTTGATTGCATAGCATATCGTGTCCGCTCCAGTTTTTTGCCGGGACCCGGTCTCAAAGTTCGAGAAAAACTTGTAGACCTAACCATGGGAGAGCTAGACCTTAGTGCCGGCGCAATACTTGAAAAAGAATGCGTGTATATCGTTCCTTTGAAAGAGAGTCTTGCGTTGACAAGCCGGATGTCAGCCATCGCCAATCCTAAAAGTTCAATTGGAAGACTAGATATTTTTACTCGTCTAATAACGGACAATGCCACCGAATTTGACAGGGCTCCTTCAGGTTATCAAGGGCCTCTTTATGCTGAAATATCTCCTCGTGCATTTTCCGTCATTGTGCGGGAAGGGTCTCGTCTCAACCAACTTCGGGTTCGGCGTGGTAATCCAAATAGTAGTGATGCATCACTACGGCGTCTTCACCAACAGTGGGGTCTAGTTAATCGTGCTGATCATGAGACTAATATTGAAAACGGTATCGCTTTGTCTGTAAAGCTTTGCGGATCAGACGAGGATGAGGTTGTCGGTTATAAAGCACGAAAGAATGCAGATGTGCTAGATGTTGATCGCATAAATTATTATGAACCAGAGTCCTACTGGGAACCAATTCACTACAGACATAATGGAATGATTTTAAATCCGGGAGATTTTTATATTTTATCTTCTAAAGAATTGGTTACCGTGCCACCCGATCATGCTGCAGAGATGATCCCGTACGATCCCCTAGTTGGGGAGTTTCGTGTTCACTACGCCGGTTTTTTTGATCCGGGATTTGGTTATCGGGTTAACAGCCAAAATGGAACCCAAGCTGTTTTAGAAGTTCGTTCCCATGAAGTACCTTTTATCATCGATGATGGACAGATTATGGGCCGAATTTGGTATGAACGCTTAACAGGGCTGCCAAGTCGCATATATGGGCCCACTATCGGTTCTTCTTATCAGGACCAAGGATTGAGGTTAGGCAAGCAATTCAAATAGATGTAATCGTGTTGATATTTTCTGTTGTTTGAGTAAAGAAATGGTCGGGGCGACTGGATTTGAACCAGCGACTTCCACCTCCCGAAGATGGCGCTCTACCAGGCTGAGCTACGCCCCGAAGTGGCACTATAGTTTTACGAGTTTTCTGAACAAACCAAGGGAACACTGCCAGACTCCCCACAGCCGAAAATTAATTTCTCGGCCCTTTACATCACGTATATTAGGTCACCCTGTTTGGCCGCGATATCGATTTTATATAATAGGAAGCTGTGCGGAGAGCAAGGCGTGCTAGAATTAGTAACAAGTCTCGTGGTATGTCAAAAGGCGCGTGTAGTACAAAATCTTGCGGCATCTATGAGAGCATTTCGTTCTTGGCCCTCTGTAAATACCTCCAATTCTTTGCAGGCGGTAGCAACATACTCTTTGGCTTTGCTTCTCACGTCTTGCAAAACTTTGTATTTATCCATCAAACGGATGGCACAAGTGAGGTCACCTTCGGTTACGTTTCCTTGCTCAATAGTCTTTTCCCACAAGGAACGTTCTTCTTTATTGCTCCTTTGATAGGCGAGTAATACCGGAAGCGTCACCTTTCCTTCACGGAAATCATCTCCCACTGTTTTTCCAATAGTTGCTTGAGCTCCACCATAATCAATTGCGTCGTCGATTAGTTGAAACCCTACACCAAAGTTGAGACCAAATTTAGCAAGTGCTCGACAAATATGAGTTGGCTGTTCAGCAACAACAGCGCCCACTTCACATGCAGCGGAAAATAATGTCGCAGTTTTTGCTGTGATAACTTCTAAACAGTCTTCTTCGGCAGTATTGAGGTTGTTGGCATTTGCCAACTGTCGAACTTCGCCTTCAGCAATTATGGCTGATGCCGACGATAAAATGTCTAATATGCGTAGTGATCCATCTTCAACCATTATTTGGAAGGCTTTACTAAATAAATAATCACCTACCAAAACACTCGCTTGATTTCCCCATAGTGCGTTTGCGGACTCACTGCCGCGGCGTAATGAACTATCATCTACCACATCATCGTGCAGTAGTGTGGCCGTATGTATGAACTCTACGCATGCGGCAAGGGAGATATGCCGTGTTCCCTGGTATCCACATAGGTGCGAACATAATAGTGTCAATACGGGACGCAGCCTTTTGCCACCAGAAGAAATGAGGTGACCAGCTAGCTGAGGGATCAGGCCAACGGGGCTTTGCATCCTGTCAATTATGGTGTGGTTGACTGCAACTAGCTCATCTTTGACAAGATCCTGTAATATATCGAGAGCATTTTTACTTAATATATGTTGCTCTTTATTTTGATGAGTGGCTATGGCCACGATTTTTGTCCTTGGCTACTTAAAAAGGGCCGGTTTAGTGTTTTCGGGTCCAACATTGTCGTGGCGCTCCCTTTGGAATCAGCATAAAAGCCGTTTTAGCCGTGGGTCAAGGGCTCTGGCGATAAATGGTTCATTCTATATTGGCATAGTGTTTAAGTGAATGAAGGTCGTGTTGCGAAGCTATGATTGGCTGCATAGTCAGCAAGTGCCGACAGCTCTTTGCTTAAGTCAATCAAATGTTTTGCTATTATATGTGTCACAATTCCTTCACGCTGAAGTTCGCCACTGACACAAAGAACTTTAGCGCCAATTAGAATTCGTCGATAATAATCAAAAATCGGCGGCCATATGACAATATTAGCAATTCCTGTTTCATCTTCGAGCGTCACAAATAATATACCTTTAGCAGTGCTAGGACGTTGTTGAACTAAAACTAGGCCAGCTACTGTTACGACTTGACCAGGATCCATGCTAGATAAACAATTATTTTGTATTAGATGGAATCGTCCCAAGTTCTTTCTTAATAGAGCTAAAGGATGATGTTTGAGCGATAGTCCTAGGGTTTCATAGTCTTCAATGACTTCTTCCTCGTGGGACATATCCTTTAAGATAACTTCCATTTTTGGCTTACAAGCATACTTGCTATTATATGCGTTGGCTGAGGCAAGCAAAGGCGGTAAAGTCGTGTCCAGACTTCTAATTTGCCAGAGAGCTGTGCGTCGTTTAAGTCCAATTGAAGTAAATGAATCTGCGCGAGCAAGTTGCTTAAGTGATGCTAAGCTGAGTTTAGTCTCTTCCCATAAATCTATTAGGCTTTTATAATTTCTGTTTCTTGCGGCTACTAACCATTCGGCTTCATTTTTTTTGAATTTTTTGATCTGGCGAAAGCCGAGCCGGAGAGCGAGAGATTCATTTTGTTTGGTTAATTTGCTATCAGTGGTTTGAGAATGATTAGTTTCAAGAATCTCTAATTTGCAATCCCACAAGCTGTGGTTAATATCTGGAGGTCGCACTTTGACACCATGATTTTTTGCATCTCGTACAATTTGAGCAGGCGCATAAAACCCCATTGGCTGGCTGTTTAGGAGTGCCGTTGCGAATGCAGCTGGATAGTGGCATTTGAGCCACGCCGAGATATATACCAATAGAGCAATGCTGGCAGCATGTGATTCTGGGAACCCATATTCTCCAAAACCTTCAATTTGTTTAAAGCAATGCATGGCAAAATCGCGATCATAGCCCCGGGAAACCATACCGTTGATCATTTTGTCTCTAAAATTACGAATAACGCCAGTTTTACGAAAAGTTGCCATGGCACGACGTAACGCGTCGGCTTCCTCAGGGGTAAACCCTGCGGCGACTACAGCAATTCTCATAGCTTGTTCTTGAAACAAAGGAACTCCCAGTGTTTTGTTTAAGACCTGGCGAAGTTCCTCTGATGGGTATGTTATTGTTTCTTTTCCATTCCTGCGACGCAGATAAGGGTGAACCATATCTCCTTGAATTGGTCCTGGCCTAACAATCGCAACTTCAATGACTAGATCATAAAATTTACGCGGTTTGAGACGTGGTAACATTGACATCTGTGCACGACTCTCAACTTGGAAAACACCAATAGAATCAGCTTGGCAAAGCATCTCGTAGACTTTGTGGTCATCGTTTGGTACATCACCTAAGGTTAGTTTTTTTCCATAGTGCTGATACAGTAGTTCGAAGCTTTTCCGTATGCAGGTCAATATGCCAAGTCCTAGTATGTCAACTTTGAGTATTCCAAGTGCGTCAATATCGTCTTTATCCCATTCAATTACTGTTCGGTTTGCCATTGTTGCATTTTCTATTGGTACCATTTCAGATAATTTGTCTTGTGTAATGACAAACCCACCGACGTGTTGGGATAGATATCGTGGAAAACCAATCAACTCACGGGCTAAATCTAGAGTGAGGCGTAGCCGTTGTGTGGATGGATTTAAGCCTATTTCTCTTATGTCTTGATCGGAAATAGGGTCTTTGCTCCATCCCCAGACTGTCTTATTGAGGGCACTAATCATATCAAGCGACAGGCCAAGCGCCTTACCAACTTCTCGTACTGCACTGCGTGCTCGATAGCAGACAACAGTAGCAGTCATGCCGACTCTCTCTCGGCCATATTTTTTATAAATATATTGAATGACTTCCTCACGACGTTCGTGCTCAAAATCAACATCAATATCTGGAGGTTCATTTCGTGCAGCGCTAACAAATCGTTCAAAAAGAAGATCAATTTGACATGGGTCTACAGCTGTAATTCCCAAATAGTAACAAACTGATGAGTTCGCAGCGGATCCGCGTCCCTGACATAGAATATTTTGAGATTTAGCAAATTGAACAATGTCGTGGACAGTTAAGAAGTAAGCCGCATAGTCCAGTTGATCAATAAGTGCAAGTTCACGATTAATTTGTTTATGCACTTTACTTGGCACACTATCCAAGTATCGCTTTCTGACTCCGTCATGTGCAAGTTTTGTAAGTTGAGACTGAGGAGAGAGTCCATTAGGAGTTAGCTCTTTCGGGTATTGATATTGCAGTTCATTTAAGGAAAATGAGCATGTTTCTGCAATTTCAATGGTGTGTGCAATAGCCTCAGGATAAGACTTAAAAAGTCGTATCATTTCTTCTGGGGATTTCAGATGTCGTTCTGCGTTTGCATTAAGTTTAAATCCTGCTTGGTCAATTGTGCAGGATTCACGAATGCAGGTGAGAGTATCTTGAAGAGCCCGTCTTTCAGGGATATGGTAGTATACATCATTAGTTGCCACTAGAGGTATGCGGGAAAGGCTAGAAATTTCTGCTAAATCATCAATATTTTTTATACTGTCACTATTATAGCTATGGCTTACAGCAAGATAGCAGCGGCCAGAGGCATGGTTCATTATTTGTTTGGTATGGTCTAGAAAATCAGAATCAAAGTTCCTGGGAGGTAAAACAATAAAGACCTGCTCAGCGTAATTTTCAGCAAGATCAGTATACGATAGCCTGCATTTACCTTTAACGGTGCGCCGTTTTCCACGTGTCAATAAAGCTGCAAGCTGTTTATATGCCGTATGGTTGGTAGGAAGGCATAAAAGACTTGGGCCATCAACAAAGTTGAGTCTAGCACCGATTAATAACTTAATACTTAGTGATTGAGCTGCGATATGAGCACGTACTATTCCCGCTAGAGTATTGTAGTCAGTAATAGCAATTGCTTGTTGACCCAATGCATTTGCGGTTTCAATTAGTTCATGTGGGTGTGAAGCCCCTCGTAGGAAAGTAAAGTTACTTGTAACTTGGAGCTCTGCATACATTTCCATTTTTAGTTCAATAGAAATTTGGTAATATTATAGTTGCTTGGTCATGCGAACAGGCCATGTAACCACCACGTTGGGTTAACACTTTCTCGGTATAGTCCTTCTCTGTAAATCCAAAAACGGGCGCCATTCGAATCTTCAACTTGGTAATAATCGCGTGTCCAATTCTCATTGTACCACCATTCTCCTGCTATTCTTTCTGGGCCATTCGCACGCGCGACGTGATGAGTACGATTTTCCCATCGGAATAAAATCGGTGGGCTTTCGGGGAGCATTGCCACAGCTTCAACAAGTATAGATGGAGTGAATAAGTGGATTGGTCGTGGTGAAATTATAGACCAATGTTTCATAGAATGCGAAAGAATAGGTTTAGAAATTTTTACTGAGCGTTCTGGTATGTGACTTTGGCGGGGAGTAAATCGTACGACAGCACAATCAGCAAAGCGGTTAGTAATACGGTCTATAAGATCTGCAAGTGAGTGCCCATGATTTTTACCATAGCTATTATTAATCTGAGGCTTAATATTATCTAGGACTATTTGAACTGATCGTAGTCTTTCGGTAATAGTTGCTGTAAGAGTTACTGCCTCAATCCCGGTGCCTTGTGTTAAGCAGAAGTTTGACAACTTTAAACGCTCTATAAACAAAATAGAAAGTAGTTTGGGTTCTTGTAGTTTCTGATTGGTACCAACTGTAATTTGCTTGGTTTTGCCGTCAATTTGAAAGAGATTTAATACTACTTCTCGAATACCTTGTTCTTTCTTTTTGAGTGCGGCACATAGTTCTGGTAGCAACTGATTAAGGGTGTGTACAACTGCATCAACAGTAATAATTGGTTCTGCATATGTGTGTCGAACAACGAATATGGCTGCTGGTTGGCGTGGAGAAATTGGCTCAGGGATTATACCTAATGCTTGATCAAGACGGACCAAGACTGTTTGATCAACAGCGTCAGCAAGACTGACTCGTGGTATCTTTAGTAAATCTTTAATATAGCGTATGCCCACAAGCTCTAAATCCTTGACGATCTGGGGGTCTAGTCGCAATGCAGAGATTGGAAGCGGATTAAGCCATGTTTTATTATCTTTTGGTGGAATTTGAGTAGTTTTTGTGAAATGTGATATTGCCCAGGCCGCGCCTGGTGTGTCAGCTGCAGCGATACGGGATGTTATTTTAAATTGGGTTAACTTCTGATATAGGCGATCTAGTAATGCTTTTTCACTGCCGAATATATCTGAGCAACCAGTGATATCGAGCCACAGACCATCAACTCCATTAATTGCTACCCAAGGAGTGAAGCAAGTTGCCCAATTAGCTAGTTTAGCTAACGCTAGTTTAATCTTAGCTGAGTGATAGTTTGCAACCTTGAGTGTAGGAGCTAAAGCAAGTGCGTCACTCAATGTCATAGCAGGTTGGATACCACATTTTTGAGCTAATTTACATACTGCTACTAGGCGTACGATACCTCCTGTTTCTTTTACCAATGCTATTGGTTCACCCTGTTTTGCGCAGTTTTTGAACTGATGACGTTTTAGGTCGGTTGGAAAATGGGGTAACCACACTGAAACAATGCGTCTCATAGCACCACCTTACTATCCAGCGGTGGCCACCAGAGGTGCCCCGACAGCGAACTAACTCAACTTGCCAATAAGATTCGCTCAGGAAATCACTGTTACCAGCGCAATTACTTGCATTAATATTGGAAGGAAGAACACGCCAATGTGTAATTGAGGTTGTTTTTTTATTGCTTGTATCATCATTGCAAAATAGTAGACACGGAGTATTACCAGCCTGGGCTGCCAATTGTAGGCGCCTGCTATTAATCAAGCTAATATTTGTGATTTCGCCTATTACAACACTTAGGGAATGAGTACGTAACGCTTCCTCCAGAACCCATAGGACTTGTGTTTTTTGGCTCGGCCGGATAGCAATTATGTGGTTAGGATCAAAGCCAAGTGAGTGTAGTCCTGGAGCATAGGGGCTAAAATGGCGAAAACACCACAATACAGGCTTGTGATTAATGGCAAATCGGGCCAATAACGCTACGGTAAAACCAAGAGCTGCACCACGTTCGCCTGTAATTTGGTGGACAGCAGCCCTTGGAAGACCAGACCAGGGTAAGATGCCATCAATTGCTGCTGTGCCTAGGGGGACAACTTCATGTATGTTGCGATTAAGGACTGATCCAAATTCTAGGCCTTGAATTTGAGATTGTAGCGCTTTTAAGGTGTGGATCTTGGCGTTTTCTAACATGACCGTAATTTTTGTTTGAGGTTATTGATCTCTTTATGTTCTATCTTTGTTCTATTATAGTTCTTATTTAAGATCAAGCCGCTATAGCTTTTAGATCTTTAGAGAAATTGTAACGATGGAAGGGTAGTAACTTACTAATGCCTTTGCTATCGGTGCAATTCCCACCACCTTGTGCTTGAACAACAATTTTTCATTTTGTCACAAATTCTTGACTTTGGGAGTTCATCAAATTCCAAAATGCATCTATGACCAGTAACCCTGTTGATGCGTACTGTATAACGAAAATGAGATATCCGTTGTGGATGACGAGGATCTAGTATTAGCTCAGATTCTAAAAAATTTTGAGATTCATAATTGTACCTATGGAAGGCAAAAAAAAAGCCAGCCCTATTGTAGAAACAATAATAATCAATTTGAGTGTTGACATATCAGCCTGGATTCTATGAATGGTGACGAAAGCCGCAATAGCTCAGCTGGTAGAGCAGGGGTTTTGTAAACCTCAGGTCGGGAGTTCGAGTCTCTCTTGCGGCACCAAACATAAACATTATGTCAACTAATGATTTCATATTGTGAGTGTTGCTTGCTTATTCTCGAGTCTGGAACCTTGTATTGATTTCATACAGAGCAATTGCAGCGCTGGTTGAGACATTAAGGCTGGGAATCGCAGCGGCAATAGGTATTTGTGCGATGTCGTCGCATCTTTCTCGTGTTAACCTCCTTAGTCCTTTACCTTCTCCCCCAAGTATCAGAGCTATTGGACTTTCAATAATTGCATTTTTAACAGTGCGTTCTGCACCATTATCAAGCCCAATGCACCAATAGCCACTTGTAGCAATTTGTTTGATCGCTTGAGAGAGATTTGGAACTCTTATCATTGGTACTATTTCAAATGCTCCCGATGCTGCCTTCACCATAACTCCTGATTCTTTTGGGGCGTGGCGGTCCGGCACGATTATAGCTTTGGCATTGAAAGCGGCAGCGGAACGTAGAATAGCCCCTACGTTTCGAGGATCCATTACTTGATCCAGGACTAAAAGCGGTTGGGCATCTTTTTGTGCTGTTTTGGGTAAAATATTTTTAAGTACGGGTGCTTGTAATGGAGTAGTCAAGAGTGCCATTCCTTGGTGGACCACCCCTGGGGGTAGGAGGCCCGTGATATTTTCGGATGTGAGAGTTTCTGGTTCAGGCTTGGGATTATGGATCTTATCGATAATTGATATTGTCGCATGGGTGGCGATGAGTCGATCATGTTGCCGCGTGGAATTTTGTAATGCGGCCAGAACAGCGTGTAACCCGTATATCCAGTAAGATTTTCTACTAGATTCTGTTCTGTGTTTAGTTGCCCTCTTGCGGGGCTTGCGATTGATCATTATGAACGTTAGTTTTAATCTAATAGGTCAATAACTTGAAATAGTTTCCTTCTGTCTGTCGTTATTTTGCACACGTTTTTTTTTACTATTCAATTACAGTTGACATTGAAGAGTGAATTCCGATAGTGCGCTGTCCCGCTCAGTTGTTGGCGGGTCATGGGGCGGAGGGGTGGCCGAGTGGTTAAAGGCAGCAGACTGTAAATCTGCCGACGTACGTCTACGTAGGTTCGAATCCTACCCCCTCCACCATCACGGGGGCTTCGATGGAGACTTAGGTTGACACAATTTTGATGGGTGCGGCTTGATTGGCAGTTAAGTTAAGGTTGTGTGCCAGGCGGGTGTAGCTCAATGGTAGAGCGCCAGCCTTCCAAGCTGGACATGTGGGTTCGATTCCCATCACCCGCTCCAATTTAAGGGTTGGATTGGGTTGATAGTTGCGATAGTTAGAAAATTGAGAACGTACATAATTTAATGTGTTGGGTAAATTAGACTGGGTATATAGCGATGGCGAAGGCAAAATTTGAACGGACAAAGCCACATGTGAATGTTGGTACGATAGGTCACGTTGATCATGGTAAGACAACGCTAACGGCTGCTATCACGAAGATCTTAGCGGAGGCGGGTGGTGCTGAGTTCACTGC
>CAZEWK010000047.1:0-118453 GCA_964515905.1 uncultured Rhodospirillaceae bacterium
TTCACCCTCTCTCTCCTGCCCGCCATTGAAATACCCCTATCAACTCTCTAATTACCCGGCATACTTGACCGGCAGGTCAACGTAACGTCCCTCCAAGGTTCAATATGATGACCCGCATTATATTGCACCGCAATATATTAGTATATAAAATTTATTGCAATGCACTATTTATAATTCGTCCTAGGATTTTTTAGTTTGCAGTCCAAACTGTTGACTAAGCATTTTTGAAGGATATCAAAAAATTCAAGATGATTTACTGTCAAATTGATGAATTTGGTAAAAAATAAACTGAATACATGGCTTCCGGAATGAGTACACTAGTCGGTATTCCAAACTTCTTTGTGCAGTTAAACCTTCACCAAACTAGAGTAGACAATTATTTTTATTTCGGTATTAATTTGGTGTTTATATACTCCACATCTTGTTGCCACCAACATTTTTAGATTGAATATTTTAAAACACGGAAATGGGATCAGAACAAACTTCTCAAGCTTGCTTGTCCAATGGTATGGGTGCACTGAGATTATCCTTTGTGGCATTTACCCTAGTGATTGCATTAAATTTTTGTTTAACAAGGCCTGTAGAATCTGGCTACGCGGCATATATCCTGGATGTTAACAGCGGAGCTGTACTCCATTCACGGAATGGCAATACACAAAATTTCCCAGCCTCTATCTGCAAAGTAATGACACTCTACGTCGTATTCAAAGGATTGGATGACGGGAAGTTCACACTTGCAACTATGGTCCCTATCTCACAAAGAGCATCACAACAGCCAGCTTCTAAAATAGGTTTTAAGGCCGGGGATTCTATTATGTTGCAAGATGCAATCCTGGCACTTACTACAAAGTCTGCTAACGACATCGCTACAGCCGTCGCAGAATTTGTATCAGGAACTGAACGTAACTTTGCAGATGAAATGACAAGGACCGCAAAAAACCTTGGCATGACGAGGACCACTTTCCGAAATGCTTCTGGCTTGCCAAATAGCCGCCAGAAAACTACCGCGAAAGACCTCATTACACTTGGCGTAGCGTTATACCGGGATTTTCCCCATTATACACACTACTTTTCTCAGAAAAAATTTACATACCGGGGCCGTACGTACAGAAATCATAATAACCTTCTCGGGCTCCATGAAGGTGTGGATGGAATAAAAACAGGCTACATACGTGCAGCTGGATACAATTTGATGGTGTCTGCCCGTTATAAAGGACACCATCTCATAGGAGTTGTGCTAGGAGGTAAAACGGCAAAGCGGCGTGACGCACAAATGGTTCGTCTTCTCAAACGTGCGTACGATAGATTGAATCGCAACGACAAATTGTTTGCCTCAATTTCACGGCCTCACCACAAACCCAATTTAACATCGTCTCTGGAAGAAAAGATAATAAGTGTTTCTCCTGTCAAACCTCCAGACGATCTCACTATCAGTTTGGAGAGTCAGCAGGTATTGCCTGAAGCAAGGGAATATACGGAGGGAATAATCGATGGAAATTTATGGAGCGTTCAGCTTGGTGCCTTTTCACGGTACAACGCAGCTGAACGAGTACTCGACAGTGTTGTCCCACTATTCCCAAAACTTTTAGCAAACACTAGAAAAGAGATCTCTGAAGTCACCGACTCTATCGGAACTTTATATAGAGCGCGGCACGTTGGATTGACCGAATCGTTGGCGAGGCAAGTTTGTGAAAAACTAAAAACATTGTCTAAGCCTTGTATGATTTCTCCACCTCGTCCTTCTTACTAAGTAAACATCTATCAACTAAAATACCAGCTCAAGAGCTAATTAAATTTTCCAAGTCAATGTCATGCTTCTTTAGTTCCTGATTTAACATCAATTTCAAATTCTCTAACTGCGTCTTGGTCTTTCCTTCACAACGCGCCACAAGAACTGGCTGTGTATTCGAAGCACGAAGCAACCACCAGCCATCTTGCGTCGTCACACGGACACCATCTAAACGATTCACCTCTATCCCCTTTAATTCTGCCAAGCTCTCGTATACTGCCTCAATAATTTGAAACTTATGAGAGTCACTGCACGGAATTCTGATCTCGGGTGTATGGCAAGTCTTTGGAAGTGACTCCCTTAGTTTGGAAAGAGGATTCTGCGATCGGACAACTAAGTCCAGTAAGCGAACCGCAGCATAAATAGCATCATCAAAACCATAGTATCGATCCGAGAAGAAAATGTGGCCACTCATTTCTCCCGCCAATGGCGCATTGAGTTCCCTCATTTTGCTCTTTATGGGCGAATGGCCCGTCCGCCACATCACAGGGATCCCTCCTTTAGCTGCAACCTCCTCAAAAAACACTAAACTTGCTTTTACATCTGCGATTACAGTAGCACCCGGCATTTCACGTAGGAGATCCTTGGCGTAAAGCGTTAAGAGTTGGTCCCCCCAAATTATTTCACCTTTGTCATCAACGACACCTATTCGATCTCCATCCCCATCAAAACCGATTCCCAAATCACAAGAATTGTTAATAACCGCTGAAATAAGCTCTTCTAGATTTTCCGCTATAGTCGGATCAGGATGGTGTGAAGGGAATGTTCCGTCTATCGAACCGTTTAAAATTAGATGCTCCCCGGGCAACTGCTCTACCAAACGTTGCAAAACCTCTCCTGAAGCACCATTTCCAGGATCCCACGCAACCGACAGCCCCGTATTACTTTTATATTCCTGCCGAATTCGTTGAACGTAATCTTGTCCAATACTAAAATCTGTCGATACTCCTTCACCTTCCAAGAATTCTCCGTCGGAAATCAAGTTTCCTAAATGCTGAATATCATCATCCCAAAATGGCATGCCATTAAGCACCAATTTAAATCCGTTGAAATTTGCTGGGTTATGGGAGCCAGTTATCATTACGCCTCCGTCATGCTTGAGGGCGTGCACCCCGAAATACAGCATAGGAGTTGGACCTAAACCGAGACGCGTTACCTGGGCACCAGATTTTAGCATGCCCTTTACCAACTCTCTTTCTAGATCTGTAGAAGAGACCCTGCCATCATATGCCACACACAATTTCGGTTGCCTGCCAATTCGACGGTTAGCTATTGTCGCAAAAGCTTGACCAATGGCATGCGCATCAATTAGTCGCAAACTATCCCCGACAGTGCCACGAATGTCATATGCTCTAAGAATCGAAGAATCTAAATGAATACTAGCATCCTTCACTGTGCCACCTCAGGACGTCCTACACTTACGTAATATAAGCCCTCCTCACGCATTTCAGACAATCGATAGATATTTCGTAGATCCACAATTAGAGGGACTTTCATTAGAGTCTTTATCCTTTTCAGATCAAGCGCTCTAAACTCATTCCACTCCGTGACAATTACCAAAGCTCTCGCACCCTCCAAAATATCGTAGGCAGACGTTCCCCAAATCACAGAGTCCAAATGCTCCGAAGCAGCAGGCATCCCTACGGGATCATAAGCACTGACACTTGCTCCTGATTCTTGTAACTCTTTGATAATATCAATGCTTGGAGAGTCCCTTATGTCGTCAGTATTAGGCTTAAACGTCAAACCAAGGATCGCTATTTTTTCTCCCGCAATTACTCCTCCACAAGCAGCGGTAATTTTTTTAACCATTTGTTTGCGACGAGCTCTATTCACTGATATCACTGAGTCAATTATTTTCATTGGTGATCCTGAATCTTCACTAGTACGAGCCAAAGCGACCGTATCCTTTGGGAAGCAACTTCCTCCAAATCCAGGTCCAGGATGCAAAAATTTCTGCCCAATCCTCCCGTCCAATCCCATACCACGGGCTACATCCTGAACGTTGGCACCAACCGACTCACAAAGATTAGCGATCTCATTGATGAAAGTAATTTTTGTAGCAAGAAACGCATTTGATGCATATTTAGTTAATTCCGCAGTACAGCGGTCAGTAAATAACACCGGTGTATCACGTAAAAACAACGGTCTATAAAGTTTCCTGAGTAGAATACGTGCGTGATCAGAATGAGCTCCAACGACAACTCGGTCTGGTCGCATAAAATCTTCTATTGCAGATCCTTCGCGCAAAAATTCAGGGTTGGAAACTACATCAAAACTACTTCCTGCACTTAAATCGGATCGTCGTTCCATTATTCGACGCTCAATCTCATCGCCTGTACCGACCGGAACCGTGGATTTTGTTACAATCACGGTCCGACCCGAAAGCGAATCAGCAATTTCTTCTGCAGCTGTGTATACATAAGATAAATCGGCGTGCCCATCACCACGTCGACTCGGCGTTCCTACAGCGATAAAAACAGCATCCACCCCAGTTACCGCGGTCGACAAATTTGTACTAAAGGTTAAACGACCTGAATCCTGGTTCGCTTTAACAAGACGTTCTAAACCCGGCTCGTAAATTGGAATTTCGCCGTTTTTTAATTTATCTATTTTTGATTGCACCTTATCAACACACACTACATCAACACCGAATTCTGAAAAGCAAGCTCCAGACACCAATCCAACGTAACCAGTTCCGACCATTGCTATCCGCATAGCTTTTTCCTATTCATCACGTAAGAAAAGTGAAAAACGTTTAAGAGCCGCTACAATGTCATCCCGTAAATCTTTTCTAGCCAGTCCATATCCAATATTAGCCTCAAGAAATCCGATTCTATCCCCGCAATCATAACGCTCACCGTCGAATCTATATCCATCAAACTTTTCAGTTTTTAATAGAGCCGCCATGGCATCAGTTAACTGAATCTCACCATCCCTGTCCTGTTGCTGTTTTTCCAATTGACCAAAAATTACTGGCTTCAAAATATATCGGCCAATTATGGCCCACCGAGACGGAGCTACTGAAGGTGCTGGCTTCTCTACAAGTCCTTTAATTTCCACTAGTTTTCCCCTAGTGGTTCCTGGTAACAAGATCCCGTACTTATCTGTTTCTTTTTGATCTACTTCAGTTATCGCTATCAAATTGCCACCATGTTCAGGGTAAGCACAAATCATTTGGTCTAAACAAGGGACAGTTGATAGAACCAGATCGTCGGGCAAAAGGACCGCAAACGGCTCATCACCCACCAGATTCTTTGCACACAGAATGGCATGCCCTAGTCCGACAGGCTCTTCCTGCACAACGACATGCATTCTATCCATCCTCAATTGGCAATCGCGAACGACGTCTATCAGAGATTGTTTTCCACTTTGTTCCAAAGCCTTTTCAAGAGAGAGGGACTTTTGAAAATGATCTTGTATGGCCCGCTTGTGTGGCGAAACAACAAAAATAAATTCCTCAATTCCCGCATTTGTCGCCTCTTCTACTCCGTATTGTATCAGAGGTTTGTCTACGACTGGGAACATCTCCTTAGGAACCGATTTCGTCGCAGGCAAAAACCTTGACCCCAATCCTGCTACAGGGAAAACTGCCTTCCTAATCTTCTTCAACGGTTCTAATCCCTATCTGTGCGGCGCTCTCGCGCCATCAAACTAAGATCAGCGGCAACCATCTCTCTAACCAAGTCCTTAAACGAAATAGTGTGGTTCCATCCCAACAGTTTTTTTGCTTTTTCTGGATCACCTAATAAAAACTCTATCTCAGTGGGACGATAGTATCTAGGATCAATCCGCACCAAAACTTTGCCGGAAGCTACATCAATTCCCTTCTCATGCTCTCCTTCACCTTGCCATTCGATAGTTTTTGTAATTTCAGAAAAGGCAGTTTCTACAAACTCCCTAACACTATGAGGCACACCCGTTGCAAGAACATAATCATCCGGTTCTGATTGCTGTAATATACGCCACATTCCTTCCACGTAGTCCCGCGCATGCCCCCAGTCCCTAATAGAATCAAGATTTCCAAGAAATATACAGTCTTGAAGTCCGAGTTCTATGGCAGCTACTGCACGAGTAATTTTTCTCGTGACAAAAGTTTCCCCTCTTACAGGGCTCTCATGATTAAATAAAATTCCGTTCGACGCGTGTATCCCATAGGCTTCACGATAATTTACACACACCCAGTACGCATATACTTTCGCAGCGCCGTATGGACTTCTTGGATAAAACGGTGTGGACTCGTTTTGGGATTGCGAGGTCGTTTTACCAAACATTTCCGATGTCGAAGCCTGATAGAACCTACAGCTTTTTTCTTTCCCAAGTAAACGGATTGCTTCGAGAATTCTTAGAGTTCCGAGAGCATCGGCATTAGCCGTATATTCTGGAGTTTCAAAACTAACATGCACGTGACTCTGGGCCCCAAGGTTATATATCTCAGTGGGTGAAACTTCCTGAATAATTCGGATGAGATTTGTCGCATCTGTCAAATCTCCATAATGAAGATGGAATCTAGATTTTTCCTCATGTGGATCATTGTACAAGTGGTCAATACGGTGGGTGTTGAAAGATGAAGACCTCCTTTTAATACCATGTACCTCATAGCCTTTTGACAAAAGTAATTCAGAAAGATAAGTGCCGTCCTGCCCCGTGACACCGGTTATTAATGCTACTTCCTGGACCATTAAAGGCTCCCAACTAAAAAAAGCTCTTGTTACAACGGAACTTCGGATTTATTACACAGTGACTACAATGGTCAGCCCAACATATTAACCGTTATCGGGATGGGCAGCGTCATCAATTAAAAGCTCTACTTCCTGGCGGCCGCCCCAATTATTCATTCGTAAAAACCCTGACACATGAAGACGTCTTGCTGACAAAACTGCCCTACCAAGTGGTTCATCAGCCACTCGAAACGCAACACCTTTTAGTCGACCCCCCTCATCCCCAGCGAGGATGCAACGCACATGGTTCCCGTCACCCACTTTACTTGCCTTCAGTACCCGTACGTTGCTAAAAGCAAATCTAGGAGCAGGATTCCCAGCACCAAACGGGCCTAACTGATCAAATGTTTCTATTAAATTTGAGTTTAATGCCGAAACGCTAAGTACACCGTCAATTGAAAGAGTGGGCTCAGCCTCAAAATGACCTTGCCTTTCAATACGTTTTTCCACAAATTTCTGGAACTCTTGTATTCTGGCTCTATCAATCGTGAAACCGGCGGCCATAGGGTGGCCTCCACCCGCTGTAACTATATCGCTTTGATACGCTGCAATAACTATTGACCCAATATCGATGTGAGGAACAGACCGGGCGGAGCCCTTTCCAATCCCTCCATTCAAAGAAATTACCAAACTTGGCTTTTTATAACGTTCCGAAAGTCGGCTTGCGACCAGACCAATTACACCAATGTGCCAGTCGTCGCTGTACACCACCAATGCCGACCCTGTACATGTATTCTCTTCAACTTGGGCAATAGCCTGTTCCACGTTGAGTAATTCGATCGTTTTTCTCTCTGTGTTCAATAGGTTCAACTGGTTAGCGAGTTCAATCGCTTTTTCACTATCCTGCGAGGTCAACAAACGATGCCCCAAGTCCGATTTACCTACTCTACCTCCAGCATTTATACGAGGCCCCAGTACAAAGCCAAGATGATAACTGTTGGGAGTCGAATCCATCTCAGCCACGTCACACAA
The DNA here is from genome assembly GCA_964515905.1 of uncultured Rhodospirillaceae bacterium. Lineage (GTDB taxonomy): Bacteria > Pseudomonadota > Alphaproteobacteria > UBA7887 > UBA7887. Next base: position 7,483 of record CAZEWK010000047.1, read on the forward strand.
TGCGGCAATACCTTTGTTCTTTCGTTTTGCTAGTACCTTTAAACCTTGCCGCACCAATGCCCGGTTTAACCCTTCCAAAGGGACCACATCGCAAACAGTACCTAAAGCCACAAGATCAAGTAATTCCAACAGGTTTGGTTCATTTTTATTTTTGTAATATCCTACTTGCCTTAACCCCCGGCTCAAGGCAACCACAAGTAGGTACGTCACACCAACTGCCGCCAGAAATCCTTGTCCACTGCTGTCATCAATGCGATTTGGGTTAACCAAAGCATAGCACTTTGGTAAATCAGGCCCTACAGAGTGGTGATCAAGAACAATTACGTCGAGCCCACCGTTGTAAGCACTGTTCAACGCCTCATGGGCGCTACTACCGCAGTCCACCATAACAACTATTTGTGTTCCTGCGGCTCTTAATTTTTCAAGTGCATCAATATTGGGCCCATATCCCTCCTTTATTCGATCCGGAATATACACTTCTGACGCCGTCCCTAAGTCGACCAAAAAGTTTCTAAGCAATGCAGATGACGTAGCACCATCAACATCATAGTCACCGAAAATTGCAATTTTCTCGCCATTCAGTATCCCATTCAAAAGGCGTTCTACAGCCTTATCCATATCAATTAACTGATAAGGATCGGGCATTAGATCACGTAATTTAGGATCCAAAAAATTAATAACGCCTTCTGGACCGACACCCCTTCCCGCTAATAATCTGCCTATTATTTCCGGGACTGAATGGCGTTGCGAAATTGCCAACGCCGCACGACTATCTTTATTTCGTTCGTACCATCGAAGACCACGAACTGAATTCACTACATTTAGTAGGGGTGGTGACTGGTAGTGGTTAGACATTTATTCTAACGATTTTACTTTGTATTCGGCTCAAAAAATGACTTCCTAGTCACATTGTGTTCGGCACTAATTAACCTTACAGTTCCTGTCTTGGAACGCATTACTAGTGATTGCGTGCTAGCCGAAACTGTGTTGCGCCTAACTCCACGCAGCATGGACCCATCTGTCACGCCCGTGGCTGCAAACATAACTTCCCCTTCTGCCATCTCATCCATTACATACTTTCGAGCAAAATCCTGTATACCAAGTTTTGTGGCTCGACTTCTCTCTTCATCATTGCGAAACATTAATCTGCCTTGCATCTGGCCACCAATGCATCGAAGTGCCGCCGCTGCAAGTACCCCTTCAGGTGCTCCACCGATGCCCATATATATATCGATCCCTGTGTCTTCCCGCGCCGTTGCTATTACTCCAGCCACATCACCGTCCTGAATTAGTTGAATTCGTGCACCCGCCTCCCTTGTTTTGGCAATTAATTCTTCGTGCCTGGGTCGATTCAATATACACGCAACTAAGTCCGAAACATCCTTGCCCTTGGCTTTTGCTAGGTTTTCTAAATTTTTGCCTATACTTTCGTCGAGATCAACAGTGTTGGCAGACGACCCAGGGCCAATAGCGATTTTATCCATGTATACGTCAGGAGCTTGCAGTAACCCCCCCGCCTCAGCCATTGCTATAACAGAAAGGGCATTAGCACCCCCTGTTGCACAAATTGTGGTCCCCTCCAGTGGATCAAGTGCAATATCAACCCTTGGACCTCCAGCTCCAACTTCTTCTCCAATAAAAAGCATGGGGGCCTCATCTCGTTCCCCTTCACCGATGACCACAGTACCATTTATGGCCAAACCGTTTAGTGACTGACGCATCGCATCAACTGCGGCCTGATCTGCCGCCTTTTCATCGCCACACCCCATTAAGCGTGAACTGGCCAATGCAGCTGCCTCTGTTACTCGAACCACCTCAAGAGCTAGATTTCTATCCAAAGTACCAACCATACCTGCTTAATCACTTTCCTCGTTAGGTCTAAATTGTAGTCGTCCCAGAACTAAAGAAGCATACACCACTCAATTGCTCCTGATGCAAGGACTCCGCCAAATCGAGAGTTTTGCCCCAACAATTCTAGCCCCCTAAAAAGGAACTGTCCTACCCGAGATACAAAAATATGGCCTGATTCGTTTTTTTATAATAATTAGTCCGATGTAAGGTTAGGACCTAGAATAACGTTGCCTCAAAAAAAAGATTTAATGCTCCGAGCTGCTTGACGAATCCGTTGCTTATTTTCAACTAGTGCTAATCGCACATATCCATCTCCATATCTACCGAAGCCAAGACCTGGCGATACTGCCACATGAGCTTCTTGCAATAGTAATTTAGAAAACTTTAATGATCCCAGATGCTGGAACTGTGATGGTATAGGAGCCCAAACAAACATCGTCGCTTTTGGTGCCGGTATTTCCCATCCAGCCCCACTAAAACTTTCTATCAGTACGTCCCGTCTTTCACGGTATCGACTTCGAATATCGTTAATACAGCCCTGGGGACCATTCAAAGCTGCAGTTGCCGCAACTTGGACGGGGGTAAAAGCACCATAGTCAAGGTATGATTTAATTTTAGCTAAGGCACCTATCAATACTTTGCTACCAGCTCCAAAACCAATCCTCCATCCTGGCATAGAGTATGTTTTACTTAGCGAACTAAATTCCACCGCAATATCTCGGGCACCTGGAACTTGAAGGATAGAAGGAGGGGGCTCAGATTCAAAATATATCTCTGCATAAGCTATATCTGATAAGATGATGATATTATACGTTTTAGCAAGTTTTACCACTTCACTATAGAACCCTATATCAACAACTTCCGATGTCGGATTATTTGGAAAATTTAAAACTAGCGCTCTAGGCTTAGAAACACTTTTTTCAACTGCTTTTGTGATCTCAGAAATGAGATCGAAGCCTGGCCCGTGGGGCACATACTGAACATTAGCTCCTGCTATAATAAATCCATAAGGGTGAATTGGATAACTTGGGTTCGGAACTAAAATGACATCTCCCGGTGAAGAAATGGCCGAAGCCAGATTTGCCAAACCCTCTTTAGATCCAAGAGTAACAATGACTTCTTCTTCAAAATCTAACGCAACATCAAAACGACGCTTATAATAATTCACAAAAGCCCGTCTTAAACCCTTAATTCCCTTTGACGTGGAATAGCGATGAGTCCGCGTATCTTGAACGGCTTCTATTAGTTTATCCACTACATGAGGGGGACTAGCTGAATCCGGATTTCCCATTCCAAAGTCTATGATATCGTGGCCCTCAGCACGGGCACGAGCTTTCATTTCGTTCACCTCTGAAAAAACATATGGAGGCAGCCGTTTGATCCGTTCAAATTCGTTTTTCATGAACAATATTTCGATATTTAAATGGAGAAGTTAACCAGACATTTCAATTTAATAAAATTCAATTCTGAGAATGATCAAAATCAATATAAATGTTTGCTCTCCGATTGCCCGCTTCACCCATCGTGGTTGCCTCTGAATAATCAGGCTGCTTATCTGCCATAGCTTCAAAGAATACTTTATCGCGTGTTACCCCCAACCGAATAATCTCATTTGCAACAACACGAGCACGAGCTAGAGAAGTTTCATAGTTAGCGATTTGGTGACCAATAACGTCATTTGTCTTTGTTCGACTGCTTGCATGACCCACGACACGAATAATTCCCCCAAACTCTTCCTGTGCCGCAACCACTTGTCGAAGAACCTCCTTATCCTCCCTCGATAAACGAGAAGAGCCATGATCAAAGAAGATAACAGCCGCATGAATTGCTGCTGAAGACATAGGCGATGCAAAACTATCGCTGTTACTATAGTTGGCTGTCCGATCAAATTGGGGACCGCCTGAGATCGTATAATCTTCTAAAGAACCACCCGAGCCGCCAGAAGCTTGGAACATTGCGTAAAAGTGTTCCTCAACAGTACCCCAATCGGGGATACTCTGTGTTGGTGGCGGCACAATTGGTAGGCCATCCGAATGAGATCCACCGATATGATCGGGTGAGCTGACAACGGATTCTGCACCATTTACCTTATTTTCAACGACCAACTCTTTTGTCTCCTCGATTGGACGGGCAAGAAGTTCTGGTTCCCTTCCTTCCAGTTGAGCTGTTTGTCGAGGTTCTGGCAATGGATCTGTGCTTCTTGGAGCGTTAATACTATCAGTATAATTTGCATTTTCACGATCTGCGATTAACTTTTCGGCTAACAATTCTCTCTCTTGAAAGGTAGAGATCGATGGTCTCTCATCTGGCACTTCAGACAAACTTGGAAACGGATCTTCCCTATTTGGCTCAAGGAGAGTCCCTCTTTTTGAAATCCTAGCCTCAGATTCAGGACCTGAGGTATCTTCCCCCCATATACCATCTTTAACCCAATCGTTAGCAGAGTCCACCCAATCAATTGGATCCAACTGCTCCGGCAGGTAAGAACAACTTGCCAAAAGGGTCGCAACTACCAATATCGGTAAGAGGCGCCATTTCTCTAATAAAGCCATATCTTACTTTACCCTATATTACATATCATCAAGTTCAATACGCCCGTTCAGTCGGAACCACAAGGGTCTCCAAAAAAATACATATGCTAATAATACCTCAAAGATTCTCCGACATGATATAAGCAAACTGCCTACGACCCTAAAATATATTTGAAAACTAGGCTACGATAAAAAAATGGCAGATCAACCACCAGCATATACTGGTATTACATAATTTTGAATGAAATCAGTTAAGTATAATTTAGAAACTCATATTGGTCACCTAAAGTCTAATGAATAAAGAAGCAAACACCGATTTTGATCCCGCAGAATTTGGTCGAAATCTGCAAAAAAGCCATCAACTAGTGCAAAAGGTCCTAGAAACAATTTTTCTTCATTCGGGAAACTTTGATATTAAATCTACTAACGAGAGCCTGGGATTCAGCAAAACAATATCCATGTTTGGTCGCGCTATGATGGAACATCCTGAGTACGCAGTGAATGCTGGGTTGCAATGGTGTCAAGATCAAGCGAGTCTATGGCGACACTTTTGGAGAACCCCAAATGAGCCCTTTACCAAGACACAAAAATGGGATGGCCGGTTCAAAGATCCCGCCTGGAACAAGGCTGATATCTTTGATTTATTGAAACAATCCTATCTGCTCACATCAAATTGGATGCAAGATACAGTGGAGCAGTTGCCTGGTCTAGAGGCAAAGACTTCGCAACGAATGACTTTTTTTACCCGCCAAATTTCTGACGCTATGTCTCCTACAAATTTTACCCCTACCAACCCCCAAGTCATCAATGAAATAATAGCATCGAGCGGATCTAGCCTAGTTCGTGGGTTAGAGAATTTTCTCGATGATATCGATAGATCTAAAGGCGCTTTGAAAATCAAGACAGTTGAACCCAATGCCTTTAAAGTCGGCGAGAGCGTAGCTTCGACCCCAGGGGAAATAATTTATCGGAATGACTTGATGGAGTTAATCCAATACTCTCCGGAAACTGCCACAGTGCACAAGCGACCCCTTCTTATAATTCCCCCTTGGATCAATAAATTCTATATTTTGGACCTCCAACCTAAAAATTCATTTGTAAAATGGTGTGTGGGGAAAGGCTATACAGTTTTTATGATTTCTTGGGTAAACCCTGATAGAAGTCACTCAAAAAAAGAATTCTCAGATTATATGAGACAAGGCCCTCTATCTGCCCTCGATACCATTGAAAGGGCGACAGGAGAAAGCGCAGTGGCAGCTGTTTCTCTTTGTCTTGGGGGCACGTTGCTCGCTACCACACTTGGATATTGCGCAGCTGTGGGTGATACGAGAATTAAATCCGCCACCTTGATAGCAACCCAGGTAGACTTTTCTGAACCAGGGCAACTGGGCGTGTTTATTGAGGACCAGCAAATTACAGCTCTTGAGAAGCGGATGAGCAAACATGGTGGCATACTGGATGCCGAGGCGATGGCTAGTGCTTTTAATATGCTACGCGCCAATGAACTAATTTGGTCCTTCGTTGTAAATAATTACCTCCTGGGGAGGTCCCCCCAATCATTTGACCTGCTCTATTGGAACGCCGATGGAACCAGAATGCCCAGCAGAATGCATACCTTCTATTTACGCAATATGTACCTCCAAAATAAATTGTCCCAGCCAAATGCCCTTGAGATGTTGGGTGAAAGAATTAACCTTTCAAAGGTTACAATACCCATTTACCTTGTGGGTAATAAAGAAGACCATATTGCTCCTTGGAAGTCTGTGTATAAAGGAACGCATTTATTTGGAGGACCGGTGAAGTTCGTTCTTGCGGGATCTGGTCATGTTGCCGGGGTCACAAATGCCCCACCCAATGCCAAATATGGACATTGGACTAACGATGATTATCAGAAGTCTCCTGAAAACTGGGAGATGAATGCGACTGAACATAAGGAAAGTTGGTGGGTGGACTGGAGTGACTGGCAATGTAACAACGCCGGGAATAAAATAACCGTGCGTTGGCCAGGAGATGGGCAACTTAAGACCATAGAACCAGCCCCAGGTTCCTATGTTCGACAAATGTCATAGAGGATAATAATTCGATGGTAAGGCTATCTTAAATGGAAGACGGGCGAAGGAAAATATTAGTGCTGACAGGAGCGAGCCGAGGAATAGGGCACGCCACAGTCAAACGGTTTTCAAGTGCCGGATGGCGCGTTATTACCTGCTCCCGACACGCTTTCCCCGAAGACTGTCCGTGGGAAGCTGGACCCGAGGACCATATGCAAATTGACCTTGCCGATACCGAAGCTTTGCCAAAACAAATAGAGGTCCTTCGTATAAAATTGCAAGGATCTGGCCTAAACGCATTAGTAAATAACGCGGCTATTTCGCCGAAAGAGGTCTCTGGTAAAAGGTTAGACTCTATTTCCACAGAAATGGACGATTGGCGCCATGTATTTCAAGTTAATTTTTTTTCACCCATAATGCTTGCACGTGGTTTATTTGAAGAACTTTCAAAGACCCGGGGAACAGTAGTTAATGTTACCTCAATTGCTGGTGGTCGAGTACATCCGTTTGCAGGCACAGCTTACGCGACATCAAAGGCTGCACTTGCGAGCCTCACCAGAGAAATGGCTGCTGACTTTGGTCCCCATGGTATTCGTGTTAACGCTATTGCTCCGGGCGAAATTAAAACATCAATATTATCACCAGAAACAGAGAAACAACTTGTGCCAGATATACCCATGAAGCGCCTCGGAACGCCTGAAGAGGTAGCAAAAACAATATATTTTCTATGTTCCGATCAATCCAGCTACGTTAATGGGGCCGAAATTCATATAAATGGTGGGCAACACGCCTAGGAAAATTCCTATTGCGATTCTTTATTAGGCCGCCCAAATGCTGCCTCCATTTCTCGTCGTATCGTAACGGCAGGATCTTTTTCATCCAGTTTCACGTCAGCCCAGGTGAGCTTTTCGCCTTCAGCAATGTCGTTTAGAAGCTTAACATTATGCGATAGACCAAGAGGAAGTCCGCCTAATCGCATGGACGCGTCAGCGGGCATTTGTTTGCCCCACACGCAATAACCTCCCTCGCCATCAAGAATTTCCCCAGCTTTTAACTTACGTTTCGCCGTAGCCACAACATCTGATCGAAATCCTGTGGAGCTCCCAGTCGGTTCTCCTCTAAGCGCCGCCGAAGCAACTGAGATACCTAGCTCCAGCCCAATCATGTGGATTGGACGGTATAAGGCTGCATAACGGTTAGTGGAATCCGGCATCATACGATATTCTTCGAAACAATTTCCCACATATTCTGAGCCTCCTTCAACCACCACAAACGTACCCATTTGGAGATTATTCTCGACCGGACTGCGATCTCGATTTATCGAGGTTACCACTTCGGTCGCCCCTTTATGGCTGACGGTGCCACCATCGACTTCTGGCTTACAAATTTCAGCTAAGTCATATACCGACACCGGGGGAAAATTTAACCCGTCAGGTTGGGGGGTGAGTCCAGTAGCATTGCAAACAGCTGTCATCTCAATACTAGATTTAGTTCCATCAATAAAACTATTGAACATTTTTGGATTCATACCTCCCCTCTCTGCCTGTTCGGGAGTAAGCCCAAAATTTGGCCATACTGTCTCTGGGGTAGACTTATGAAATTCCGGGTGATAACGAGTTCCTTTTCCTGCTGTCACTACTTCAAATCCGGCTGTACGGGCCCAGTCTACATGCTCACAAATTAATGCAGGTTGATCTCCATAAGCTAGGCTATATACCAAACCGGCTGCCGAGGCCTTTCGGGCCAGCAACGGACCAGCAATAACATCTGCCTCCACATTAACCATAATAACGTGACGACCATAATCGATTGCTCGTAAACAGTGCCGAATGCCTGCGGCGGGATCCCCAGTAGCTTCTATTAAAACCTCTAGCCCGTCTGCTTCAATAAGTGAATCTGAATCGTCTGTAATAAACGTGGTTTTATTTCGAATAGCTTCAGAAAAAGAACTTGCATCAGTTTGTTCTTTAGGCCATCCCGCCCGGGTACAAGCATCACGAGCTCGTTCGACATCAAGATCAGCGATTCCTAATACATGAATACCAACTGTCTTTTTAGCTTGAGATAAAAACATCGTTCCAAACTTGCCGGCACCGACTACACCAACCGAGACTGGATTCCCTGCTTCAGAACGCGCGGCTAAAAGCTTATATAAGTTCACGTATTTCCCCTTCAGGGTTAGACCTCTCCCAACCACCTAGCATGCTTATGGAAACATCGGCAATTGTTCAAGTCCTGTGGTTTCCGAAAGACCGAACATTAAGTTGAAATTTTGAATTGCTTGCCCAGAGGCACCTTTTACCAAGTTATCAAGTGCAGATAATATTATCACCTGTCCTTTTACACGATCTTCAAAGATACCGATGGCACATCGGTTGGAACCACGGACATGCCGGGTCGCAGGTGACTTACCGGGCGCCATGATATGCACAAAAGGTTCCTTCTTGTATTGCTCGAGCAAAGTATTTCTCAAATCTTCAATTTTAGCTCCACTGACAAGCCGCACGTAAATTGTGGCGAGGATCCCTCTATTCATGGGCACTAGATGCGGGGTGAAAGTGGCAATAATTTCTCGACCCGCTGCCAAAGTCAACTCTTGTTCTATCTCAGGTGAGTGTCTATGCCCATCTATTCCATATGCGTGTATTCCTTCGCTTACCTCAGTAAATAGCGTAGACTGTTTGGCTGCACGCCCTGCACCACTAACACCCGATTTGGCGTCGATGATAATTCCTTCTGGATGGATTTGGCCTCTATTCAACAAAGGGATCAGCGGCAAAAGTGCGGTGGTCGGATAACAACCAGGGCATGCAGTAATTTGGGATACTTTAATTTCGTCGCGACGCAACTCAGTCAATCCGTACACGGCATTTTTCTGGATTTCTGGGGCTAAATGGGCACGCCCATACCAATTTGCATACGTATCGACATCGTGCAGCCTAAAATCAGCCGAAAGGTCCACCACTTTAATATCGCTGGGTAAGGACTTAACAACCTCCTGGGTAGTCCCATGCGGCAAGCAACAAAAGACGGCCTTCACCCCGCTAAAACTCAAGTTTTGTACTTTCTTAAGTTTTGGAAGATTAAAGCCAGCCAGTTGCGGGAAAACGTCTCCGACTTCCTCTCCCGCGTGCTGCTCGCCAGAAAGGGCCACTATATCAATATTTTTGTGCCGCACGGCAAATCGCAGAAGCTCACCCCCGCTATAACCACTCGCGCCCAGCACAATTACTGGGATCCTAGTTTCCTCGACCATCGAATATCATCCCTATCCCTTGGGTGAATCTGAATATTACTTATAGTCTCCTGAAATAAAAAAGGCGCCCAGCCAGGGCGCCCTTAAATGTATGCCTAGAAGCTGGTTAGCGTTTTGAAAATTGAAAGCTTCGTCGAGCCTTCGGTTTTCCATATTTTTTTCGTTCCACAACGCGAGAATCTCTCGTTAGAAATCCACCCTTCTTTAGCACACCACGAAGTGGAGGCTCAAACTTTACAAGTGCTCTAGATATTCCATGACGCACAGCGCCTGCCTGTCCAGATAATCCCCCACCAGTGACTGTGCACTGCACATCAAATTGCTGCTCCCTCTCCGCCGCCACGAAAGGTTGGTTTAAAAGCATGCGTAGCACGGGACGAGCAAAATAAGTATCCTGATCACGTCCGTTAACCACTATTTTCCCGGTACCCCTTTTTACCCAAACTCGTGCAATTGCATTCTTTCGTTTGCCCGTGGAATAAGATCGACCCAGAGTGTCAACCTTGGGTTCATCCTGACTCACCTCCTCTGGCGCAGGTGCTGGGGCAAGTTCTTTTAAATCTTCAAGAGTACGTTTTTCTTCAGCCAAAAGTTAAGAATCCCTTATATTTTTTCTGTTCATTGCTCTCAAATCAAGCAGCTCTGGACTTTGCCCCACATGTGGATGCTCATTTCCTCTATATACATGTAATTTACGGATCTGGGCACGTGCTAAAGGCCCACGGCTTAACATCCGTTCCACAGCACGCTCGATTACCTGCTCCGGTCGAGACCCAGCCAACATTTCACCGTACTGTTTGCTCTTAATACCCCCGGGGTACCCCGTATGCCAATAATGTGTTTTCCCCTCAAGCTTATTACCGGTAAGAGCCACCTTGTCCGCATTAATCACAACAACATGGTCTCCGCAGTCTATGTGCGGTGTATAACTGGGTTTGTGCTTTCCCCGCAGTCGAACGGCCACCAAAGTAGCCAAACGACCCAGCACTGCTCCATCGGCATCTATAAGATACCATTTGTGTTCGACCTCAGACGGGGTCGCAGAATATGTACGCATAGCCAACTATCCTATGGGAAGGCGCGCAGTATGCCAATAGGAAGGCACCTGTCAACTAGGTAAAATACAATTATTGCCAATATTTATCGAGATCAAAGTGATTTATCGCCCTTTTTACTTATCCAAAACCTAGGCAACCAGAACTAGACTGGTATAATAAGGTCACCGGGATATATATACCAGCCCCGAGGAGGCCGATATGAATGTGGCTACAGACGTAATAACAAAAGAAGAACACTTGCTTCTTAGAAGCGACTTAAATGGTGTCGCAACATTAATTCTAAATCGGCCAAAAACACGTAATGCCCTCTCCAACGATTTAATGTCGGCACTTCAGAACCAGATTGATCTAATTGCTAAAGATCAACAAACTAAAACCGTAATTATTTCCGGGGCCGAACCTGCGTTTTGCGCTGGACACGATCTGAAGGAAATTCGAAGCAATGATCGAAAAGAAATTTTCCAGGCCCTGTTGAAACAATGCAGTCAATTAATGACATCGATTGTACGATTACCAAAACCGGTTATTGCCCGTGTTAATGGTATTGCAACGGCAGCAGGATGCCAACTAGTTGCGAGCTGTGATCTCGCCGTTGCCTCTAGTGAAGCGCATTTTGCGACCCCCGGGGTAAATATTGGGCTCTTTTGTTCTACGCCTATGGTCGCTGTCAGTCGTGCCGTCGGAAGAAAGCAGACGATGGAGATGCTACTGACTGGCGATCCTATCTCGGCAGACAGAGCGAGAGAATTGGGATTGGTTAACAGAGTTGTTGCTCACAGTTTGCTAGAGGCAGAGACTCAAAATTTAGCGGAAAGCATTGCCAAAAAATCGCCTTTGACGATGAAAATTGGAAAGCAAGCCTTTTACCGACAACTTGAGATGGACCTCGATTCCGCATACGCCTATACAAGCCAGGTAATGACAGAAAATATGATGGCCGCTGACGCCAGAGAGGGGATCGACGCCTTCATGGAAAAACGTGAGCCAAAATGGGAAGGCAGATAGAACCCAATAATTCTTTGGTTGGTGGACCATTTTGACAACGCGATCTATATGTCCTACGACACCACGAACTGCCTGTTTAGCAGGCCAATTATAAATCACAACAAATGATTATAAACTTTAAGTTATGCGAAGAACCAGTGTCCTCTGGAAGGAATTGAATGTCCAAACAATCCAATGCCAAAGAAGACAAGAATCCACTCGTCTATTTAAAACACCACAATTACTATCGTGATACGAAACTCCGACGGATTTTAGGAGATGTAAAAACGTTTGCCATGGTTGGGGCAAGCACAGTTTGGCGGAGACCAAGCTTTTATGCGATGAAATACCTCCAACATAAAGGTTTTCGTATTATTCCCATTAACCCCGGTAGAGCGGGTGGTGAAATATTAGGCGAAAAAATCTATGGATCACTGGCCGATGCACCTTACCAAATTGACATGGTCGATATCTTTCGAACTTCGGAGGAAGCTTATAAAATTACGGAAGATGTTGTCGCCAATAAAAATGAAAAGGGTATCAAGTACCTTTGGATGCAATTGACAGTTCGTAATGATCCTGCAGCAGAAGTAGCAGAATCCGCTGGACTAGAAGTAGTAATGGACCGCTGTCCTAAAATAGAGTTCGGCCGCCTATCGGGTGAACTTTCTTGGTCCGGCGTGAACTCAGGAATTATAACCGCTAAAACATTAAGGTCACCAAAATCATGAGCGTTCGTTCTGACATTAAAAACGTTTCTTCCAACGTTCCGGGAGAAGAAGATACTCCACATCAATACGGAATCTCCACAATTGCAGTACATGCTGGAGCCAGACCTGATCCCGTAACAGGGGCCCGGTCCACCCCGATTTACAATACGACCTCTTTTGTATTTGACGATTCTGAGCATGCCTCAGAACTCTTTAATTTACAGACGTTCGGTTATGTATATTCGAGAATGACCAATCCAACGGTCTCTGTGTTCGAAGAAAGAATTGCTCAACTTGAAGGCGGTAGGGGGGCAGTAGCGGCGGCATCGGGCCATGCTGCACAGTTTCTTGTGGCGGTCAGTCTTTTAGAGGCCGGCGACGAATTTATTTCATCACGTAATCTTTACGGAGGTTCTGTAACCCAATTTGGCGTCAGTTTCCCGAAATTGGGTTGGAAGTGTCACTTTGTGGACCCCACCAATCCGCAAAACTTTGAAGATGCAATGACAGATAAAGTCAAATTTATTTTCTGCGAAGGCGTCGCAAATCCGGGCGGGATTATTTTGGATATCGAGCGCATTTCAGAAATAGCGAATAAACACGGTGTAATATTTATAGTCGACAATACCTTGGCGTCTCCCTACCTTATGAGGCCGTTTGACTGGGGAGCAGACCTAGTACTTCATTCAACGACTAAGTTTATCGGTGGCCACGGGAACACCATGGGGGGAATTGTCGTAGAATCTGGGAAAATAGATTGGTTTCGAAATGACAAATATCCAGGCATGTCTCAGCCGGATAACGCCTATCACGGTCTTACTTTCGCCGAAACATTTGGAGATTTTGGTTTCACCATGCGAACTCGCATGGTCGCTTTGCGAGACTATGGTGCAACACTGTATCCAACAGCCGCTTGGAACTTACTTCAAGGAGTGGAAACCTTACCTCTTAGAATGCAGCGACATTGTGATAACGCACAAGCGGTCGCCGAATGGCTTGAAAAACATCCGAAGGTCAGCTGGGTGTCGTACCCAGGCCTGAAGACGAGCCCATTTTATGAGCTAGGCCAAAAGTATCTCCCGAAAGGAAAAGGCGCTGTCTTTACGTTCGGTATTAAAGGGGGATTTGATGCGGGCGTAAAACTTATCGACTGCGTTGAACTGCATTCCCACCTGGCCAACGTCGGTGATACTCGTAGTTTAATTCTTCATCCCGCCTCTACCACTCATCGACAACTTAGTGACGAGCAGCGCGAAGGTGCTGGAGCAGGACCAGATGTCGTGAGACTTTCTGTTGGCATAGAAGATGTAGACGACATAATTGCTGATCTTGAACAGGCTTTAGCTCAAACATAATTTTTCTTAGTCTGGCTGGTTCGGCATCCCGTCCGTCATCCATTTATCAACTAAAAGACGCGCCACTGAAATTTGTTCTGTCGTCATTTGTTTAGCCGTCGCCTCGCGTGCCCGTGCGGCATTAGCGTGCCCCTGACTTGCCGCGATTTCATACCAAGCGAATGCCCGAATGGGGTCCGCTTTAACCCCTTGGCCAACAAGATACTGACTCGCCAATAATGTTTGAGCCGTGCCATTACCTTTTATAGCCGCCCGGTGATACCATTTCGCAGCCTCGGCATGGTTGTCGCGCATTACCTCCAAATGACCAAGAAATAACTGTGCTTCGACCTCGCCTCTTTGTGCACCGGGCAACCAAGCTTTTTTAGCTAATTCAAAATCCCCCCTCTGTAGCGCATCCCAACCGTCTATCGCAGTAACAGGGGAAAACCAGAGCACCGCCATGAGGATTGCTAAACCCAAACATTTAAACATTTTGATCCAAATCATGACAAACAAGTTACCTAATTTCTCTCATCCAATCTAGCAGCCTATTCAAAAATCTAAAAGTTTGCTAATCCTTCCCTATGACTTCGGTACCTTCGCACAAACATTGGCTTGATAGTAGCCTAGCACGTTGGACGTCACTTTGCCTTTGTATCATTATAACTGCAACGGCCGTGCTTATTCATAACCGTTTCACCTCCCCACAGAACACACAGCTGAGAGAAATAGTAAACAAAGAATACATGGCATGCATCAGTAAACGGGAGCTCGAAATCAATAAGATGATAATGGACAGTGTCATCGATCAGCAACAAGCTTCATTGTTCAAATCACGAGCAAATGCTTATTGCTCCGATAAATTTCTCCATCACCCACCTTAATCTCATTTGTTTTCCTTCTTTGTCTAATCGTCAGCTGTACGTATCTTTGGTCGAACACCACGTGCTAGGGGTTCTTTGGTATCGAACTGAGCTGTTACTCTACAATCCTCACACATTCGGATGCGGTCTAAAGAATTATTCTCACCAGAGAACATCGGATGATCTCGAAGTTGTTCGACAATTCGCTCAACGGAGGACCGGACACCAAAAGGTTTTTCACAACGAATACATTTGAATGGCTCTTCTTGTTTTAAAATTCTTGGCAAACGAGCACGATCTCTAAATTCAATCTGAGGTTGCAACGATATTACAGATTCCGGACAGGTAACCCGACAAAGACCACACTGTACACAGGCTCTTTCTACAAAGGACAATTCGGGCCGTTCTTCGTTATCAAGAAGTGCTCCTGTAGGGCAAGCGCTAACACAGGCCAAGCATAAAGTACATTCTTCAACACGCACTGAAACCGAACCAAATGGAGCGCCAACAGTCAACGAAGCTGGCTCCTTCATAGGGCCGACTTTGTCATAAAGGTAGTCCAGCGCCAACCACAACCGGTCTCGTTTATTGCCCATAGGAAGAAAAGTTGCTGGCTTAAAAATAGGGTCGGGATTTTGCAAAGCAGATGCCGATATTGTCTGTAATCTTCCCTCTAAAATGTCCGGATCCGTCATATCAAGAACATCACAATTACCCCTGATTGCGAGGCCTGAATAGATGTTTTTAACAACCTCAATACTAGACTCCAGGGCATGCAAATCGTCAGACCCAATGTTTTGGTTCAGAATGATAAGGTGTTCGGCGCCATACGCCCGAGCGAACAACAAAGCATCCAATCCTATGACAGTGACTTCATTTACTTCATAGGGAATAACATTTGCCGGTAAACCCTGTCCAAACCTGCCTATCGCATTTAATATATCGTTTCCAGAATCGTCATAAACTAAGACAACCGGAGCTACTCCCCCTGCTCTCCTAAAAGTAGTAAGCAATATGCGCAAACGTTCTAAATCAATCCCAGCTGGGGGAAAAGCATAGGATACAGCACCTGTTGGGCAAAGACTCGTGCATTGCCCACAGCCCTCGCAAACATAGGCATCCACAGACACTCCATCTCCCGCACTTTTTATCGCCGAATTTGGACAATTATCAATACACTTACTACAGCCAATTTTTTGACTGCGGCTATGCACGCACAAGCTCTCTTTATAATCAACGTACTTTGGTTTATCAAAAGTTCCGATAAAATCTACCAGATCAAAAAGAGCACGTTGGACAAGAGCAGGGTTTTTTGGGTCTGGTTTAAAATACCCTTCTCTTTTGCCTGCATTTGGAAACAAAGAGTTGCTACCAGACAAATCAAGAATTAGATCTGTCTCCAATTCAACCCTGTCTTGTTTCTGTAGGTAGGACAACTCTGCACGGGCTGACGGATTGGCTTTAGCAAACCCCTCTGAAACTATTGTAAAAGCCCCTAAATGACCCCTCGCATCGCGTATATGACCGAAAAATATTTCTATCTCCATAATGGACGGGGGGGCAATCGGCTCGGTGCCATCCAATAGAAGCGTTACATCAAAGCGCCGACTTGCGAGTTGATTGGCGGCCTCAAGCGCAACTTCATCGCGACCGTACACCAAAACACGACCAGTTGACGAAAGAGTTACAGATTGAACCAGTGGCGCAACGACGCCTCCCGCAGCCAACAATGCAGCTATTTTCGGTTGGGCCTGTGCCGCCTCCTTTCCCCAAGCGGCATGTTCCCGAATATTGATGCTGTGAAGGCCTTTATCAAAACCGTGCTTAGCCCCAGTGCGATTAAATAATCGTCTTTCCTGGGTACAACCAACAATAATGGGTTGGTTACCTAGTTCGTTCTCAAAATGGATTAGTTCCTTTGTACAAAGATTATGATGGACGGTAGGAACTTTGTGTAAACTCAGAGATTTTGCCAGGTTCGCGCCATCTATACTCATAGTTCCACCACAATCACAGATTATGATAGATTTGTCAGAAAGCTTCACAATTAAACCACCTATATTTTTCTGCTGGGTAGCATACACTGTATATAGAATAGAGATACACCACTCTTATAAGTATTTTTTGACCAACATTAATACAATACTGACTCAAATGAAAACGTACCTGATTCAACCAGAACCCACCAACCCTATGCTAACCGAACGAGTACAGGGCATCGACCAAGACAATACCAATATCGATACTCTTGTTCCTGTAGAGCGACCCTTCACACTTTTTCTTAACAGCCAAGAAATTGTTACCGTCATGACCATTGGTGATTTTCCTGAAGATCTCGCTTTGGGATTCCTTCTCAATCAAAACATGCTTATTCGTGACGACATAATAACCGGAATTGAATACGAACCCGACGTAGACGTCGTGATTGTGCGAACCAAAAGAAAAACAAATTATGAGGAAAAAATCGCTAAAAAGACTCGTACTTCAGGCTGCGCCCAAGGCACAGCATTTGGCGATGTAATGGAAAGCTTTGAAACAGCTATACTTCCAGAGACAACAATAAAAACTTCCTGGTTGTACTCACTTAGTAAATCAATTAATGGAACCCCAAGCCTCTACCTTTCCGCTGGTGCCATCCATGGATGCGTCTTATGTCAATGCGACGAACCCCTTATCTACATGGAAGATGTGGGGCGCCACAATGCTGTAGATAAAATTGCCGGTTACATGTATCGCAATGGCATAAACAGTGAAAACAAAATTTTGTACACAACTGGAAGGCTAACAAGTGAGATGGTCATTAAGGCCGTCCAGATGCAGATTTCAATTTTAGTTTCTCGGTCTGGCTTTACGGCGTGGGGCGTTGAATTAGCACGCCAGGCAAATTTGACCTTGATTGGCCGAGCTAAAGGAAAACGGTTTATTGCTTTGTCCGGAATCCACCGCATCGAATATGACTCAAACCCAGAGGAGGTTGCAGAGGAGTCAGAGCGCTACCAAAGGAAAGCAGGTAGATAGGCCGATGAAAGATAAAATCGCTGGAGTATTATTGGCAGGTGGAAAATCTACTCGTATGGGCGGCACTGATAAATGCCTTATGGAGCTGGCCGGCCAGAGTGTTCTATCTCGAGTAATTGACAGAGCTAAAGGACAAGTAGGGCCATTGGTTTTAAACGCCAATGGCAATCCTCAACGATTCTCATCATATCGTCTGCCAGTAGTAGGCGACGTTATAGAGGGCTTTCATGGCCCATTAGCAGGGATTTTGACTGGTCTTGATTGGGCCTATAACAACACCTCTGGAGTGGAATACATTGCTACCTTTCCCACAGATTCTCCCTTTTTTCCCAAAGATTTGGTAGACCTTCTTTATAAAAAGATAGAGGATGGTTTTGGACTTGCATGCGTCCGATCAAACGGTCGCCGCCACCCTGTATTTGGACTTTGGCCGCTGGGCGTGCGTACAGCACTTCGCGAGGCCATAGTGGAAGAGAAAATTCGGAAGATCGATGTTTGGACGTCAAGGTATGAAACAGGCACGGTGGATTTTCCTACGGATCCTATAGATCCATTTTTCAATTTAAATACTCCCAGTGATTTTGTAGAAGCCGGAAATTTTCTGAAACATTAAAAGTAATTAAAAGCCACCAATGAAAAAACAGGAACAAATTCCACTCGGTATCGTTATGGAACGGCAAAAAGTTGAAAACCCTTGGACAACTTTCTCCTGGCGTACGGTCGCTGCCATAACTGGTGGCCCCAAATTAAAAAGATGGCAGAAAATGTCCTATACAGACCGCTCAACACACTTTTTTGCAGGCACTCTAATACTGCAATTACATCGAGGGGAAACCGAGGGTTATCGAGTAAATTTGTCGCAAAGGAATCCCTCTTTATATGTCATTCTTCAAAATATAACCGAGGAATGGCCCAAACCATTTCTAGTAACTGCCTGTCCATTTGAGGCTGAAGATTACGAAATAAGCGGTGAAGAAAGAACAGATAGGATAAATATGCCGGAAGAGATTTCGGCATTGGTAGGACATTTTATTTCTGAGCATCACATTGAAGAAAAATTTGTAAAGCGGAAGCGAAAACCCCATAAACTTAACAAAAATAGTTTTCCGTCAGAAAAACAACCTAGGAAAAATTATGGATGAACCTTCTCGCGGAAGGATTTCCCGCTGGTCAAAGAAAAAGATTGAGTCGCGCCAAGCCGAAACGGCTGAGGAACCGATCATAGATGGGGCCAAAACCGATTCCTCAACCAAAGAGAATTCATCTACCGCACAACTTAGTGATATTCCCTCCTTAGATAATCTAAACTCGGACTCCGATTTTACCAGGTTCCTCCAATCTGATGTTCCCGCTTCAATAAAGAAGGCTGCTTTGCGAAAGCTGTGGCTAAGCGATCCAGTACTCGCAAATGTCGATGGTCTGAATGATTATGACGAAAATTTTGCCACGATGGGTTTAGGAAAACTGGTCAAAACCGCCTACCAGGTCGGAGCAGGGATGGTAGAACAGATTGAAAAATCAGAATCCACTGCTGTTGAAACCTCTGATCAGCTAGCAGAAAAGTCGAGTCCCGATCTTAACCCTCAAGAAGACATAATTTCAGATAATCCAAATTCTGGCCAGGGACGAGGCACAGATTCGCCCAAAAACAGCGAAAGTTAGTTCTTTTCCCCTATTCTGGTTGACCCAAAAGCTCCAATCCTCCAAAATTAAAAATATCAGTTACTGCTTAAACAAGCTGCAACGTGGCTCGAAGGAGGGTTCATCGTCTGGTGCTAATACCCGACATACCCATAGAAGAGGCGGCGTCCGTGGATGGACTAGTCCCTTTGTCCGCAGAGGAGGAGGCTCGTGCCGGCACTTACCGGCTGTTAGCCCTTCTGCTTAGCAAGCCCCCAGATAAACAAACAATTGACCTAATAGTCAATTTGCCCAGTGGAGAAAACCCTATCGGAAAAAGTGTGGCAGAGTTAGTCAAACTTTCAAAGCAAATCGATCCAGAAACAATAGAGAGAGAATTTCAAAAGTTGTTTATTGGATTAGGCGAAGGGGAGCTGGTGCCCTACGGATCATATTATCTCTCCGGATTTTTGCACGAAAGACCGTTAGCCCGATTGCGCGCGGATCTGCGGAGACTGGGCATTGAACGTAACACCAGTTATGCCGAGCCTGAAGATGGTATGGCTAGTCTCTGTGAAATCATGTCTTGTATGATAAACGGTGATTTCGGAGCACCAGAGGATTTATCTGCACAATCTAAATTTTTCAAGCAGCACATCGGTTCCTGGGGGCCACAGTTTTTCTCTGACCTCGAGTCAGCCCCATCCGCATTTTTCTACCAACCCGTTGCATCAATTGGCCAAATCTTTTTTCAAATAGAAACAGAAGCCTTTTCCATCAACCACTGACTTCGTGAAGAGTACGACACCATGACCCAAAAAATAATATCGTCGCGAGGCAAAGCACTGGATCGACGCGCTTTTTTTAAAACAGCAGGGATAGGGGCAGTTGGAGGGGTCGCAGTGGCAACCGCCGCTGGCAGTTCACTGGCTGAGTCCGAAAACACAAAACCTTCCGATAAACCAACCTCAAGTCGGTACAGAGAAACTGACCACGTCCGACAAGCATATAAACTAGCGCGGTTCTAAAAGGAATAGAAGCAATGTTGGTAAAACGGGAAACATTAAAAACGGTAGAGAACCAAAAAAACTTAAAGGCTGCTTCGCCAAAATTTATGGATCGAAGGGCATTTCTAAAACAATCTGGATTGGTTGCCTGCGGAACCGCCGCACTTACGACCGCATTACCGATAACCCGTATACAGAAAACACAGGCTGCAGGAAATATTTCTGCCGCTGGAGACGTTGAAAAGGTTCTGTCAGTCTGCACTCATTGCTCTGTTGGATGTACGGTCACTGCTGAAGTTAAGGACGGCGTATGGATTGGACAAGAACCTTCATTTGATAGTCCTTTCAATTTAGGAGCGCACTGCGCTAAGGGTGCTAGCGTTCGAGAGCATGCCCATGGGGAACGCCGACTTAAATACCCAATGAAAAAAGTTGATGGAGAATGGCAACGCATCAGTTGGACTCAAGCAATTGAGGAAGTCGGTGAACGACTGTCAAAAATTCGTCGGGAATCTGGGCCAGATTCTGTGTATTGGCTCGGTTCCGCAAAATTTTCTAATGAGCAAGCATATCTTTTTAGAAATTTTGCAGCCTTCTGGGGCACCAATAATGTAGATCATCAAGCTCGAATTTGTCACTCCACTACAGTAGCAGGCGTTGCTAACACCTGGGGCTATGGTGCAATGACTAATAGTTATAATGATATTCATAATACGCGCGCAATGTTCTTCATTGGCGGAAACCCAGCCGAAGCTCACCCAGTTTCACTCCTTCACATCCTGAAGGCAAAAGAACAAAATCAGGCGCCCTTAATTGTTTGTGATCCCAGATTCACCCGCACAGCCGCACACGCCGACGAATACGTGCGTCTTCGGCCTGGTACGGACGTGGCCCTAGTTTGGGGTCTTCTTTGGCATATTTTTGAAAATGGATGGGAAGACAAAGAGTTCATCAAACAACGCGTGTGGGGAATGGACCAAATACGCGAAGAAGTTTCAAAATGGACACCTAAAGAAGTGGAACGAGTGACAGGCGCTCCTGGATCGCAGCTAAAGCGTGTTGCTCAAACTTTAGCCCACAATCGACCGGCAACTGTGATTTGGTGTATGGGCGGGACACAACATACAAATGGCAACAACAACACTCGCGCCTATTGCATTCTTCAATTGGCACTTGGAAATATGGGTAAGGCTGGTGGGGGTACAAACATTTTTCGTGGACATGACAACGTGCAAGGAGCCACCGACCTGGGCGTGTTATGCAATACTCTCCCAGGATACTATGGACTATCCTCTGGAGCATGGCAGCATTGGGCTCGTGTCTGGGAAACAGACTACGACTACTTACTAAATCGGTTTGATTCTTCAGAAATCATGTCAGCCAAGGGAATTCCTGTCTCTCGGTGGTTTGATGGGGTCATTGAAGACCCTGACCAAATCGAGCAACCAAATCCTATAAAGGGGATGATATTTTGGGGGCATGCTCCAAATTCACAAACTCGTCTGCCTGACATGAAGAAGGCTTTGGAACAACTCGATACACTAGTGGTGGTAGATCCGTACCCGACCATGACCGCAGTAATGCAAGATCGGACTGATGGCATCTATCTTTTACCCGCCTCAACACAATTTGAAACTTACGGTTCTGTTACAGCATCCAATCGTTCTATTCAGTGGCGCGACAAAGTTGTTGATCCGCTATTTGAATCTCTGCCGGATCACCATATCATTTTTCTCTTAGCACAAAAATTCGGTTTTGCAGACAAGATGTTCAAAAATATTCAAGTCGTCGAGAATGCTCCCCTCGTCGAAGATATCACCCACGAGATCAATCGTGGAATGTGGACAATCGGGTACACTGGCCAGTCGCCAGAGCGCATACGGAAGCATATGGCAAACCAAAAATCGTTTGACCGAACAACTCTTCAAGCTGTGGGCGGCCCTTGCGATGGAGAATATTATGGGATGCCCTGGCCTGCTTGGGGTCCTCCAGAAATGCAACATCCCGGGACGCCCATATTGTACGATACTTCAAAAGCGGTCGCCGATGGTGGTCTATGTTTTCGCGCAAGGTTTGGTGTAGAACGGGATGGCGAAAACTTGCTCGCTGAAGGGAGTCATCCGATTGGTTCGGAAATAGAAGACGGATACCCCGAGTTCACAATGGCGTTGCTTGTAAAGTTAGGATGGGACAAAGATCTCACCGAGCAAGAACGCGCTCGAATTGAAGAAATTGGCGGGAACGATAGCGGAAAAGTCAACTGGAAAACGGATCTATCTGGAGGCATCCAAAGAGTAGCCATTGAGCATGGATGTGCTCCCTTTGGAAATGCGAAGGCCCGCTCGGTAGTATGGACTTTTCCAGATCCTGTTCCGATTCACAGAGAACCATTATACACTCCTAGACGCGACCTCGTTAAGGATTATCCCACATACGAGGACAAGGTCTTCTATCGGTTACCGACACTATATAAGTCAATTCAAGAAAAAGATTTCTCTGAAGAATACCCCCTTGTTCTTACGTCTGGCAGACTGGTTGAATACGAAGGTGGTGGCGAAGAAACGCGTTCGAATCCCTGGCTTGCTGAACTGCAGCAGGAAATGTTTGCTGAGATCAACCCCTACGATGCAAACAACCTTAACATTGGAGACGGTGATAATATTTGGTTGGAAGGAGCAGAAGGCGCTCGTGTTTTGGTCAAGGCCATGTTGACCGAGCGTGTCGGCCGCGGAGTAGTTTTCATGCCCTTCCATTTTGGTGGTCATTGGATGGGGAAGAGTCTTCGAGACAAATATCCATCGGGAACCGATCCGTATGTGCTTGGGGAAGCGGCCAATACAGCACAAACCTATGGGTACGATAGCGTCACTGGGATGCAAGAAACTAAATGCACCCTTTGTCGCATCGAGCCCGCATAAACTGGAAGCAGAGGAGCAAAAATAATGGCCAGAATGAAGTTCCTATGCGACGGAGAGAGATGTATCGAGTGTAACGCATGTGTTACCGCATGTAAGAATGAACACGAGGTACCTTGGGGAATAAATCGTCGCCGGGTTGTAACGATCAACGATGGTGAACCCGGAGAAATGTCCCTATCTGTCGCCTGCATGCACTGTTCTGATGCGCCTTGCAAAGCTGTCTGTCCTGTCGACTGTTTCTTTACCACGGAAGACGGAGTTGTGTTGCATTCAAAAGACCAATGTATTGGCTGCGGTTACTGTTTTTACGCATGCCCATTCGGTGCGCCTCAATACCCTCAAGCAGGAAATTTTGGCACACGAGGAAAAATGGATAAATGCACTTTTTGCGCGGGTGGACCCGAGGACTCAGAATACGAATATGGCAAAGACCGACTATCGGAAGGAAAACTTCCTTTGTGTGCTGAAATGTGTTCAACAAAAGCATTGCTAGCCGGAGACGGTGATGAAATTGCAGACATCTATCGAGAAAGAACAATAGCTCGTGGATTCGGTTCGGGAGCCTGGGGATGGGGTACCGCTTACGATCCTGAAGATACTTAAACCGTGCGGTTACACTGGCCAATTATACTAGCTACCGTTTGTTTCACTCTCGTCGCTTGCCGAGAAGAAGAACAAGGTCGCGTGCTACGATATGACAAAGGCGTATATTCTGGAACACCAATGCCAGTTATCGACACAGCAACAAAAGAAACTCTTCGAGTTCGTGCTCAACATCAGAGTTTTTAACATGATCAGAAATTACTTGCTATGGAGATACTTGATCGTAGTGATGGTCTCTCTCTGTGCATATTCTCTAAACGATCCAGCATTCGCCCAAGATCAAAATAACGAACTAAATCCGCCTACAAGGGGTCAAGATAATAACTCTGAAATGTGGCGAGCTGTCCGACAGGGGATACAAGGAACAGTATCCATCCCAGATAAGAAGGCCGGGGTACTTGTCCAGTCTGAGGGCGAAGAATGGAGGGCCATCCGGAATGGTCCCATTTCGAAATATGGCGTTTGGCTGACGTTAGGCACTATTGCATTATTGGCATTATTCTTCTTTGCAAGAGGGAGAATTCGCATTGAAAAGGGGAAATCTGGACAAAGCATATTGCGGTTTGGGCTGTTGGAGCGAATTGTGCATTGGACAGTGGCCGGCAGCTTCATAATATTAGCTATAACTGGCCTCAATTTGCTCTACGGACGTTATTTATTCAAATCCTGGCTCGGTGCCGATACTTTTTCCACAATGACCATGCTTGGAAAATATGCTCATAACTATATTGGCCTCTTATTCATCCTAGGACTCGGACTGATGTTTGTGCTGTGGTGTCGTCAAAACATACCTAACCAAACTGACCTCTTTTGGTTAAGGCAAGGTGGGGGTATTTTCAAACCAGGGGTACACCCTCCGGCAAAAAAATTTAATGCGGGACAGAAAATAGTTTTTGCCGCTGTGATTTTTGGCGGTGGGCTCCTTTCCTACTCAGGAATTACCTTAATGTTTCCCTTCGTTTCCGGGCTCACCGTCCAAGACATGCAACAAACCCAATTGTTACATGCTATTGGAGCATTGGGGCTCACTGCCATCATCATTGCCCATGTTTATATTGGAACTATTGGGATGGAAGGTGCAATTGATGCGATGTGGTCTGGCCATGTCGACGAAAACTGGGCTAGTGAACATCATAGCCTTTGGTTCGATGAACTAAGAGAGGAAGCAGAGCCAAGTATTTCTGATAGACAATCCAACATTGAAACTGCCTCCGCCAAATGAGAGTATTACCTTAAAATTATTGCTTCTGTGTCATCGAAATATGTCTGAAACTAGAAAAATTCTTACACCTGAGCACACTATACAAATAGAAAAATGTGTGCATGATATTCGCACAGTTGTGGAATCCGAGGGTATTACTACCACTACTCTCCGGCAGGTAAAGCAACGACTACTTGAACTAGCAACAAAAAAAATATTGTTTAATACGAAGCTCTTCCCGGTCCAAAAGGGAGACAATACGAGCTCATTGTATCTTTTGTACGAAGATGAAAATCACGAATTTTCCTTTTATGTCGTATCAGAAATACTTGGGAACCTATCCCCCCCACACGATCATACCACTTGGGCTGTTATTGCAGGAATTGAAGGAGAGGAACTGAATAAATTTTATGAACGTATGGACAACGGGCAAAATATAGGGCGCGCGCAAATCCGAGAAACACACTCCCAGGTGGTTGGTACTGGGACAGGTGTAACACTTTTCCCGGACGATATACACTCCATACATTGCACAATCGATAAGCCAACCCTTAATTTTCATTTTTACGGCAGAAGTATTGAGCATCTTCCGAAGAGAAAAGCTTTTAATGTATTAAAAGGAACGTACAGATATTTTCCTGCCAATCCTCACATATATAAGTGTATCTAAAATTCTCCCTCAAACCCTAAAAGACAAACTTGATAGCCTTACCGAAGAGTTAGCCATAATAGATGTGCGCGAACAGGGTATCTTTGCACGAGGCCATCTCCTCTTTTCCAGTAACATACCAATCAGTAGGCTAGAGCTAGAATTTTCTCGCTTAGTCCCATGTCGAACTACACCAATTATTCTCTGCGACGGGGGCGAAAGAAAAAGTGATTTAGCTAATTTAGCATTGTCCAAAGTCCGATCTTCAGGATATATCAATGTCAAAATTCTTAAAGGCGGAACAGCCGGTTGGGAAAATAGTGGTTACAAGCTTTTCTCTGGCCTCAATGTGTTGAGTAAATCATTTGGAGAACATATCGAAGAGGCTTGTCAAACTCCGAGGATCACACCTTCTGAGTTACTTAGTTTGCAAAAACGTGGAAATAAATTAGTTATCCTGGACAGTCGTCCGGCCCAAGAATTCGAGCGAATGAGTATCCCAGATGCAATAAATGTTCCTGGAGCGGAGTTGGTATACCGTATTCGAGACATAGCACCAGAGCCCGATACGCTTATCGTTATAAATTGCGCTGGACGTACTCGAAGTATTATTGGAACACAGTCTTTAATAAATGCTGAACTGCCCAATGAGGTTGTTGCCCTTAAAAATGGTACAATGGGTTGGCTGCTAGCAGGCTTAATACTTGAGGAAGGTTGCTCTCGTGTGGCAGCTAAACCGAGCCCACCGAATCTTAAGTGGGCTCAAGCGGCGGCTAAAAAGGTCGCAAATCGTTCAAATGTGAAATACATCGATTGGGATACTCTTAACCTATGGATAGATCAATCTACTAATAAAACATTGTATCTACTGGATGTTCGTTCACCCGAAGAGTATCAGTCGGGCCATATACCACATTCGCGAAGTGCTCCTGGTGGCCAGTTGGTACAGGCAACCGACTCTTTCATTGCAACTCATGGAGCAAAAATAGTTTTACTAGATGATGATCAAGTCCGAGCAAATATGACTGCGTCCTGGCTAAACCAAATGGGTCGGAAAAATGTGCATGTTTTACAAGATTCTATTGCCCCTCTAGCGTCGGAAAAAGGACCTGAGCCTCCGATCCAGTTAGACTCTTCTTACCACAACTGGCCTACGATAAGCGCTCGAGATCTTTTTCCACTGTTAAAAAAGGATAAAATAAGGATTTTAGATTTTGCAGATAGTCGTGCCTATAAAAAAGGCCACATTACAGGTGCCTGGTTTACTATTCGTCATCAAATCTCAAAGAGTTTGAAAAATATTCCTCGTTCCGACGAGTATATCCTCACCTCCCCATCTGGTGTATTAGCGGAACTAGCTGCACCCGAAGTTCAAAAACAAGTCCAATCGTCAGTTAAAATTCTGAAAGGAGGAACCAAATCTTGGGAAGATGCCGGTTTTGATTTAGCCAGCGGTGCAGAACATATGGCCTCCCAACCTGATGACGTGTATTTGCTCCCATACGACCACGAACCCGAGGAAGCTGAAATACAGATGCGCAATTATCTTTCGTGGGAAACTAACTTACTTCCTCAAATAAAAGAAGATGGAAGTGCACACTTTTCCATTATTCAACCTCCTTCTAAATAAAGGTATTTTGGAAGCAATGCCGGTAACTTGTGCCATTAGAACACTTCTTTCTGCCTTCTTTTGGTTGGCCACGACAATTCCTACTTTTGGTGAGATGACAACACACAATGGCTATATCAACGCAGTAATTTTTTCCTCTGATGGTAAGAGCCTATTTTCAGGTAGTTGGGATACAACAATCCGGCAGTGGAATCTATTAAAGCACTCAGAAGTAACTATGCTAGATGGTCATAATTTAAGTGTTAACGATATTGTATTATGTCCAGATCAAAAAATACTAGCATCGGCAAGTTGGGATCAAACAATACGACTATGGGACTACGATAAAGAGACGGATTTGGGACGGTTGGTAGGACATGATGACGCCGTCTACGGTGTAGATTGTTCTCCCGACGGAGAATATCTTGTGTCCGCGTCATGGGATTACACATTAAGAATTTGGAATCTTCAAACACAGCTTTCAACCCATACCCTTCGCGGACACGAGGCCAATATTATGGCTGTCCAATATGCTCCTAATGGTAATACTATCCTCTCCGCGAGCTATGATCGAACAATCCGAAAGTGGGATTCCATCAGCGGTGCAATGTTAGATGTGTTTCGGGGTCATACCAACAGTGTAAATGATATCTCGTATATCCCTCACAGTGATACCGCTATATCGGCAAGCACCGACCGTACCTTGAGAATTTGGTCTTTGGCCAGTGGCAAAGAGCTACGGAAACTAACGGGGCATACCAGTTTTGTTACATCTGTTGATGTAACTACGGACGGAAGACATGCAGTGTCCGGAGATGGAAAAGGACATGTAATTATCTGGGACTTATCATTGTTTGCTGCTAAATACACGCTACGAGCCCATGACGGTCCAGTCTGGACCGTGGCTTTTTCCCCAGATCAAAGGACATTGGTAACGGGTGGCACAGATACTATAATTCGACAATGGAATTTTAAGACAGGCAAACAAATTAATCGATGAAACAAATTGTTTTCATATCGGTAATGGCAATGCTACTAAATGTTGCCCCGTTATCGGCCCAACATATGGACAAAGATCTATTTCTAACGATTGCGACACAAGGGGATGCGGAACAGAAGGCCCTGCTGAGCACATACCTTAGAGGCGTGTTAAATGGTCTTGAGGCCTACAATATAGAGTCTCGTCGTCAGGGAATTCCGCAAATGTTTTGTCTGCCGAGTGAAGCGTTGCTAACCTCAGCATGGCTAACTGAGATACTTCTTCAATATTTACAAAGATATTCAAAAATTCCTTCCGAACTTTCTATCGCAGTGATCGCACATCACGCAATTACGGAGTATTCCCCATGCAAGAAGCTAATAAATAAATAAATAGTCTCTACTACCATGATACTGTGTGCCTGATGCACAACCCTATTAACCTAATCAATTAAAACCTCTTCGTATTGAAACTTTTTAATTCCCTTCCAGTCATACTCGACCCCTAGTCCTGGTCCTTTTGGGACTTCTACATATCCATTCGAATCGATTGAATCCAACTCATCAGAGTAACCGCAACTGTACACGGGGGGGCAAGCCCAGTTTGATAGCTTTGGATGGACAAGGCCCATTTCATAGAAATTCGAATTTCTCATAGCTGCCATACAGTGGCGCTGTGCCGGACCTGCGATATGCAGTTCTAGATCCATACCGAACCCCTCGGCCGCGTGAGCAACCTTCATAGTCCCAGTCACCCCACCGTCATATTCGGGGTCTGCTCGCCAGAAGTCTGTTGCTTCCGCGATTGCCATATCGGTGTGTGCCTCTACCAAGTGGACATGTTCACCCTGTAGAATAGGGGTCTGTATCATTCTTTTTAGTTGCTTATGAGCATATAGTGAAACACCACTATCTCTCATTGGATCCTCATACCAAAAAAAGTTCTCTTCATCACAGGCTTTACCAACTGCTAGAGTGTCTGCAAAAGTATCGTACACACAACAGGGATCAAGCATAAGAGCCATCTTACCTCCTACCCTAGATCCGACGGCATGGACCGCATCTATTTCCCTCTTGATATTTGTACCGGCTTCAGCTCCCCATGAGTGAATCTTAAAACCCTTGTATCCCAGTTCCAAACACTGTTGAGCAAAGTCGGCATAGCCCTCAGGACTATTCAGTCCACCCACTACATTATCCGCAAAGTACGTGCTAGCATAAGTCGGAAGTTTCTCCCTCTGCCCTCCCAGCAACCGGTAGATGGGTGCATTGTGTAATTTTCCGGCAAGGTCCCACAACGCTATATCTATAGGACCAATACCCATCTTGTCTTGTTTCCGAAGTATGGTCTTCGCCTGGTTATAAAAAAACTCCCGCTGAGTCGCATCTTTCCCAATCAAGAACGAAGCGAAACTTTGAATCTGTTCATAAGTTCCAGGTGCGATACTCATATATTCTCCCGCTAGTCCCGTATCCGTATCTATTCGTATTCCCAACACAGACCTCGAACCTTTAGCTCCAGGCTCATAAAATGAGCCGATAAGATCGCTGCCGTGATCGTTGAATGGAAAACGGTATCTAGAGAGAGATATACTGCGAATAATAGGGACGCTCGTCATAAAATTTCCTAGCAATTAGAATAATAAGTTAGTGCTCTTCAGGGCTGGCAGATGTCACTTCTTCCAGTCGAACAGAACAAAATTTCAATTCTGGAATCTTCCCAAATGGATCCAAAGCCGGATTTGTTAGAAGGTTTGCTGCGGCTTCGGAATAACAAAACGGAATAAACAACAGACCCTTCGGTACAGTAGATGTAACTCGAGCAGTTAGTTCTATCATACCCCTTCGACTAGTCACACGAACCATTGCTCCGGACACCACACCCATTTGATCGGCATCCAAAGGAGATATTTCACATATTGGACTAGGTTCTAGTTCATTTAGTATGCTGGCTCTTCGGGTCATAACACCTGTATGCCAATGCTCTAATTGGCGTCCCGTCGTTAACACCATAGGAAATTCGGTATCCGGCCTTTCGTTGGGTGGAATTATGCTAGCCGGTATAAATCGGCCGCGCCCATTAGATGTTGGGAAATCGTCTTTAAAAATTATTGGCTGACCCGGATCACCAACTTTCTCACAAGGATATGTCACTGCCCCCTCTTTCAGAAGACGCTCCCAGGTGATCCCAGCGATAGAAGGCATACATCCGCGCATTTCCTCAAAAACAGATCGTGGACCTTCATAGGTCCACCGTAAACCCATGCGCCGCGCAATCTCCTGGATAATCCACCAGTCCTGTCGTGCGTCGCCCGGCGCATCAACAGCTTGCCTCGAAATCTGTACTTTTCGATCGGTATTTGTAAACGTGCCTTCTTTTTCCGGAAATGCAGTAGCAGGCAATATAACATCAGCATACCCGGCGGTCTCCGTCAGAAAGATATCTTGGACCACTAAATGATCAAGTCGACATAAGGCCTCACGAACATGCGAAGCATTCGGATCTGACATGGCTGGATTTTCACCCATTATGTACATCCCTTTAATGGCACCTTCATAAGCTGAATCAGCAATTTCCACTACCGTAAGTCCGGGTTCAGGATCCAATGGCACACCCCAATAATCTTCAAAAAACAATTGAGATTCTTTTTCGTTTACTGGTTTGTAGTCCGGGAAAACCATAGGAATTAGGCCGGAGTCCGAGGCCCCTTGCACATTATTCTGACCTCGAAGAGGATGTAATCCGGTACCACGACGACCTATTTGACCTGTCAAAAGGGCAAGGGAAATTAAACATCGGGCATTGTCTGTACCATGAACGTGCTGAGATACACCCATACCCCAAAAAATCATCGCTCTCTTGGCGTTCCCAAATAATTTAGCTGCCGATCTTAGTTTATCCGCTGAAACACCACACTGTGCCTCCATTTTTTCTGGAGAAAATTGTTGAAGATGTAGTTTTAAATCCTCAAAGCCTTCAGTGCGTGTCTCTACGTACTCTTCATCATATAAATTTTCATGAATAATAACGTGCATTAAAGCATTGAGGACTGCTACATCGCTCCCAGCCGTATGCTGAATCATTATCTCGGCATGACGCATTAATGATTGTCCACGAGGATCCATGACAATCATCTTTGCACCAGATTTAACGGCATTCTTAAAAAATGTCGCAGCGACTGGGTGGTTTTCTGTTGGATTTGCTCCAACAACCATAAAAACATCTGTATTTAAAACCTCACTGAACGGCGCTGTCACTGCGCCCGAACCTATGGTTTCCATTAAGGCAGACACAGAACTTGCATGACAAAGTCGCGTACAGTGATCCACATTATTAGTACCGAAACCAGTACGAACCAGTTTCTGTACCAAGTAAGCTTCTTCATTTGAACCTTTGGCACATCCAAATCCACTTAGAGCGTTTCCACCCCACTTTTCTTTAATATTTATTAGACCGCTTGATGCTCGCTCAAGTGCTTCGTCCCATGTAGCCTCCCGAAAATGACTATATGGATGATTCGGATCAACGCGTTCCTTTGCCCGTTTTGGAATATCATCTAACCGCACTAAAGGTTTAGTTAATCTTCCCCGATGATGGATATAGTCAAAACCGAACCTTCCTTTCACGCACAACCGACCTTTATTTGCTGGTCCGTTACGACCCGTCACAGATCTAATTTTGTTGTCTTTAACATTGTAGGTTAACTGACAACCGACACCACAATATGGGCACAAACTATTGACATCATTTTCTTTACTTCGGTCTGACGTTTTCGCAGGCAGAAGGGCTCCTGTCGGACAAGCCTGAACACACTCTCCACAGGCCACGCAAGTAGAAGATCCCATCGGATCTCCCATATCAAATACTATGGTATTTTTTGAACTCCTTCCTGCCATGCCAATCACATCGTTAACTTGAACTTCTCGACATGCTCGGACACATCGCGTGCAATGGATGCACGCATCGAGATTGACTCGCATTGCGGGATGACTTGAATCACTTAAAGGTACAGCTGTTTTTGGAAAACGGCTCTTGGTTTGTTTTAATTTTTTTGCCCAACGCCATAACTCTGAGTCCGGATCATGCGCTGCCGATCCACTCGGTTGGTCTGTTACAAGCAGTTCCATTATTATGGATCGAGCATTTTGGGCACGGGGGCTCTCGGAGGAAACAACCATACCCTCCTCAGGAAAACGGTTGCACGACGCTCCGAGGACTCTTTCACCCTTGATTTCTACCATACATGTCCGACAATTTCCGTCTGGTCTATACCCGGGTTCTAAACTGCAACAAAGGTGTGGAATTTCAATTCCTTGCCTCAGAGCTACCTTCAAAATAGTCTCCCCTGGGAAGGCCAAAACCTGTTGATCGTTAAAAGTAAAACCACACTTTTTATTCATATTGGCAACTCATCCGGGAAAAACTCCAGTGCTTTTAGTATCGGGTTTGGAGCTGCCTGACCCAGACCACAAATGGAAGCGTCTGCCATCGCTGCACTTAATTGGCGCAATATCCTTTCGTCCCATACTGGCTCTTCCATCAATTTTACTGCCTTTTCACAACCCACACGACAAGGGGTGCATTGACCACAACTTTCGTCTTCAAAGAATTTCATCAAGTTTAGAACTACTTCCTTAATCGGATCTTGATGACCAAGAATTATAAGCGCTCCAGATCCCACAAAACATCCAAGTTCATCAAGTGAACCAAAATCTAATGGGCGATCCGAGTATTTAGATGGTAATATCCCACCAGAAGCTCCCCCAGGAAGAAATGCGGTGAAACGATGTCCTCGTTTCACCCCTCCACAATGATCATTAATAAGTTCCATGGTACTGATCCCTGCGGGGGCCATTTTAACTCCTGGATTTTCCACACGCCCTGAAACAGAAAACAGACGCAATCCTTTAGAGTTTCGTCTTCCCTGTTGACTGAACCATATCGCCCCCTTGGTTAATATTTCGGGAACCCAGTACAATGTCTCGACATTGTGTACAAGTGTTGGACGGCCGAATAACCCGGATTCAGATGGGAATGGTGGCTTATGCCTGGGTTCACCTCGTCTACCCTCAAGACTCTCGAGCATGGCTGATTCCTCACCACAGATGTAAGCCCCAGCACCCCGCCGTAAAAAGAGTTTCGTTCCGTTATTCAGCCCATTTTCACTGACTATAGCCAACTCTTTTGTTAATATCTCGTGTGAGGCTGGATATTCATCCCGCAGATAAATATATATTTCCTTTGCGTCCACCGCCCAGGCAGCCACTAACATTCCCTCAAGGAATTGATGCGGGTTTGTTTCCAATACAAATCGGTCCTTAAATGTACCTGGCTCCCCCTCATCGGCATTCACTGCCAAGACCACATTCTCTTGCCCACTTACCAATCTCCATTTTCGTCCAGTAGGGAACCCGGCCCCTCCTAGACCTCGAAGGGCACTCTTCTCCATTTCTGCTATAAGGCTCTCCGCATTCAGTGCACCACTGTAACAATCCCTCAAGAGTTTGTACCCGCCTTTGCTTTCGTAGTGCCCAAAGTCCATGAAATTTGGAATTATAACTGAAAGTTCTTGTTCGTTAAGCACCCGTGTTACCGAACTAACGTTAGCATCATCAACGTAACGGTTGGCTATCTGAACAGTGGGTGCCGTGTCACAGCGCCCCATGCAAGGTGCTCTCACTACTCTAACATTTTTGTAATTTTTACTCACTAACTGGTCACGAAGTTTGTCTGCTCCAAACATAGCGCATGTCACACTGTCACAAACTCGAACAGTTACTTTGGGTGGTGGCTTCTCTGATTCTTTCACTACATAAAAGTGGGCATAAAATGTAGCAACTTCGTAAACTTCGGCCTGCGACATACCCATTTCCTCAGCCAGGGCTGCTAGCGTGTCAGTTGATAGATAACCATAGTGATCCTGAAGTAAATGAAGATACTCTATTAGGAGATCGGAACGCCGCGGCGACTGGTCACCCAAAAGGGAACGAACATGCGCAAGACTATCAATGCTAACCTGCCGTCCCTTAGAAGTATTTCTCTGCTCTCTTTTCCCTGAGACAGAAAACTCTCCTTTTATTGTCCTAGAATGCTCAGAATTATTTTTTGTCTTTTTCATGATATTAAAGTGATAGTTTGATAAACTTTGACCTCTTTGTAGCGGGTTCTCTCAATAAACCAAACTTTGTTTAGTTATTTTCAAAGAAGGAGAACTGATGGCAAATCGTCTAGACCATTACCTTTATTCTAAATTGCCAAAACATCTAACAAAAGTGAAAAGGTCCAATGTTAGCTCCAACTATTGGATAAAATCTAACCGATTTGGGTAAAATGGCCCAATTTACTATGCAATACCAATAATCTTAAGTTCCCTATGCCTATTTTTTATATTATTTTGTCCTGCAGAATAAATGCATTATTTGACCATTGTTCCTTCGTTAGGTTAAGGAAACTTCTGAGATTCTTTAAGTATGGAGAATGGGATGGGAAAATTAGCCAACAAAGTTGCCGTAATTACTGGAGCTGGGTCTGGCATTGGTGCTGCCGCCGCTCAATTATTTGTTGAAGAAGGTGCACAAGTTTTCCTTGTTGATTTTAATGAACCAAATCTAAAAAACACCGTTAAACAAATCGGATCTCCAAATTTGGGCTATATGGTCGCCGATGTTTCAGAAGAAAAGCAAACAGAACTATATATCCGTGCTGCAATCGAACGTTTCGACCACATCGATATTGCTATACTGAACGCCGGAATTGAAGGAGAGGTCAAGACAATAACCGACTGCCCGACTGATTTATTTGACAGGGTAATTGGGACAAACCTCCGTGGAGTCTGGCTCGGCCTAAAATATACCATGAAAGTAATGAAAGAAAATAAGAGAGGAAGTATTGTCATCACCTCGTCAATAGCGGGTATCAGAGGACGTCCAGGAATTGCACCATATGTAGCAAGCAAACATGCGGTAATCGGGCTGATGCGCTGTGCGGCACTGGAAGGTGCAGAATACGGTATTCGAGTGAATACAGTTAACCCTTCTCCTGTAGAAACCCGAATGATGCGATCCCTCGAGCAAGGTTTTTCGCCGGAAGACCCTGACAAATTCCGTCGTGAATACGCAGCGGCGGCCCCACTCGGCAGATACGCCGACCCCAGGGAAGTAGCGCAACTTATGCTTTTTCTTTCCAGTGACGATTCTAGCTACATCAATGGGTCAGTGCACATGATTGATAGTGGAAGAAACGCTCGTTAAACCTAATAATAAAACTTTGACTACATAAATTAAAACCGTCCTAAGCTAATGGTCGGAGCGGGCGGATTTGAACCGCCGACCCCTTGTCCCCCAGACAAGTGCGCTAACCAGGCTGCGCCACGCTCCGACAAAGCTCAACAAAAGTTAGCATCATCTATCGCTAAAAAAAACTTCTAAACTACCCGCAAGTACGGGTTACCTATTCTCTAACGACCATTGCTTAATAAGTCGCTTTCCTTCAGAAAATTCATCTTGTGTCATTCTAATTTTAAGTACACCTAATTTCTCACCAGCTCGCTGGTTGCCCGATTCTTTTGCCAATGACCACCAAAAATAAGCAATTGCATAGTTTTGCTGGATACCTCCGCCCGATGCGTACATTAATCCAAGATTGTATTGCGCCTCCACCAGTCCTTGATTTGCAGCAAGGAGATACCACCTTTCTGCCTCAGCATAAGAAAGGCCAAGATTAGTATTAAAATTACCGGCACGCCCTTTTCTAGTAAGGCCAACTGGTCCGATACCCGTTTCAACACTTCTGATAAGCTCTTCGACGGTTGGAAGGTCGAAACCCTTTTGGTGCATCAACCCTAATCGATACTGAGACTTCGCATGCCCCAGATCCGCAGCAATGCGAAAATACCCCATTGCTATATTATTGTTTTTCGCGACCCCGTGCCCATGTTGATACATATGACCTAGCATGTAGTTAGCCCGCAAGTCTCCACCTTTTCTCGACACTCCACGAAATTCTATGAGAGCCGCAGAAAAATCACTAAGCTCATACGCTGTCAATCCTTCTGAAAAGCCTGCCTCCACTGCATGAATAGCAAACAGATACAAACCGAGTACAAGTAATATCAATGTCATTTAATCATGCTACGCCGTCTTCACAGGGAAGAGAATAATTAATTGGCGAGTCGATATTATTTTTTTTAAATTACTAATCAGTCAGATTTTAGATGTTTTTGCAGGATCAAATCGGTCTCTTCCAATTCCTTTATTAAATCCAAAAGCACTTTTTTTTGGGAATTCTCCAACAGAGACATTTGCTCCGCCTCATCTTGTTTTTTAGGGCTATTTCCAATGTTATCACTTGCCTCACGAGTAATCTTGCCATCTGCACGCTCCGAGAGAATGCGGCCACTGAAACCTCGAATCAGTTTTTGAACTCCCTTAATGGTATATCCGTCATCATATAAAAATTCTCGGATCCCAAGCAGTATGCGGACATCTTCAGGGCGATAATACCTTCTCCCTCCAGCCCGTTTCATTGGTCGAATTTGCGAAAATTTTGTCTCCCAGAACCTTAACACGTGCTGTGGAACGCTGAGTTCTTTGCTAACTTCGCTGATGGTGCGAAAAGCTCCAGCCGCCTTCTGCAAACCCTTTGCTATCGTGCCACTTCTTTCTCTTGTGACGACAGTGCCTGATTCTCCCGGAGTAGAGCGTTTTTCTGCCATTATTTTCCTCCCAAAATATCTATTCGGGATCTTTCAGAAAACTTAATGCACCACGACGAATTTGCTCCTTAAGCACATGGGAAGCACGAAACACCACCACGCGACGCGGCAAAATAGGAACTTCTTCACCGGTCTTTGGATTTCTTCCGATACGCTGAGCCTTATGTCGTATTGAGAAACTGCCAAATGAAGAGATTTTGACGGTCGATCCATCTGCCAGACTTTGGGAAATCTGATCAAGCACCGATGCCACAAGTTTACCCGATTCGTCTCTAGATAATCCAACTTCTCTATAAACCGCCTCGCTGAGTTCGGCTCTAGTTACTGTGCTCCCAGCCATATTATACCCCCACCAGGTCTAAAATTTCTTAGAAATATTCAATTCCTTAAATTTCAAACAGTTACAAGCAATTACTCAGAAAACTTCCAGGAGCAATGTAACACTTGTTAGGTCATAATAAAATTTAAATTAATCGGGCCCATAATATAACTATACAGGAATATACAGTTAGCCACGGTTGTCAGGATTCAAACCGGATAATTCGCCAATGATTCGCTCGTTTACCCCTTGCTGAACTATATCGATAGCCACCCCGATAGCATTAGAAAAGCCAAGAGCGTCAGTACCCCCGTGGCTCATAACAGCGATTCCGTTAAGTCCCACAAACATCGCCCCGTTATGCCTTCGTGGATCCACTTTCTCACTCAAACTTCTAAAGGCTGGGCGAGCTAGAAATGCCCCCAGGCGCGCGGTAAACGAACTACTCAATGAACGACGGAGGAAATCCGAGTATGCCTGTGCTACTCCTTCAACAGCCTTCAGAGCAACGTTGCCAGTAAACCCATCGGTAACTACCACGTCTGTGGTTCCCGCCGTAAGGTCATCACCTTCAACAAACCCTAAAAACTCAAAAAAACTGTCCGCAGCACTTAGGGTGCTTGCAACCTCTCGTAACTCGTTCTTTCCTTTAAATTCTACTGCTCCAACATTTAAAAATCCTACAGTTGGACGGACGACACCTAAAACTGCACGAGCTAAAATTGCACCCATGAAGGAAAACTCAACCAAATTCTCAGGACCACAATCGATATTTGCTCCAAGGTCTAAAAAAACACTTTCACTACGACGGGTGGGTACTATACCAGCAATTGCTGGACGACTAATTCCTGGGAGAGTTTTCAAAATTAACTTAGACATGGCCATTAGTGCACCGGTGTTACCCGCAGATACTACGGCGTCTGCACGTCCATTCGCGACTGAATTTATTGCTAACCACATACTTGTTTTTTGTCCCCGCCGCAAAGCGGTAGATGGTTTAGCCTCTGCGGATACAGTTTCCTCCGTATGGATCACCTCAGTTGTCTCTGAAAGGTTTGGGAATCGTCCCAGCAATTTTACACATTTTGTAAAATCACCAAAAAGCAAAAATTTGGTTCCTGGGTAACGTTTCAATGCAGTATCTGCGCCAACCACAACCATAGCCGGTGCTTGATCACCACCCATTGCGTCAAGCGCTATCGTATTAGTATTTGGCATCGTGGCACGGCGATGCACGCCCCTAAAACTGCCTATTAGGTCTAATCAACCGAGATCACCTCTCGGTCTCGGTAATGCCCACAGGAAGAGCACACATGGTGCGACCGTTTTAGCTCGCCGCAATTTGGACATTCTACAACATTTACTCTTTCCAGAGCATGATGAGAACGACGCTTGTCACGACGAGAGCGAGTAACTTTTCTCTTTGGAACTGCCATATTTCCCTTGCCTCAGTAAAAACCATTGCCGGGAGGGGTTATTAATCAAAGTCAAGGATGGGAGCAACCCCTTACCAACATTTTTCTATTAACTATTTTTGTTTTTTAACAAACTCTTAAGATTTTTCAATGGTTTATAGGTATTTTCCCTATCTTCACTCTGAACGTTTAAATTTATATTTTCTGGCCTGATAGCATCTGGATGCCGCGGGTATGGATCTAAGGACAACGATAAATACTCCAAAACAGTACTTCCGATCTCTAGTATGCCACCTGAATAGAATTCGGGTGTGTCAGAATCATCCATCTTAAAAGAGTCTTGAACCCTCAAACATGGCACTAAACTTTTAAAAACCGCAGAAAAATTCTCAAAAATACTGCTTTCTACTGGCACCAGGCTTATAATACAATTTTGGACCAATTTCGCCCGAAGTTGACCAGTTAAATCCACCGTCCCTTCTTCATTGTCTCGTCTAACCACTTTTATGTCTGCTTCGAGACACCTTAATTCCAGTATGTTGAGTCGTCGAGCCAAACTCTTACACTCGGTTTGATTTGCCAATATGACCAGGCTCAAGCCCGATTCCCCAATATCTGAAACTTTGACCTTTCGGCTAAACTGAGTTAGCGGATCCTTAGAATCCATTAGGCTACTTTCAACTCTAGATTCGGGAAGGAAACCTCTCCTTCCATAAATTGTTCGAAACTGTAACCAGCCATGACCAATATTACGTTCTGGATATAATTGACCAAGAGCGCACAGGTAACTTCCTCGCTAGTGATTTTACCCTGAAAAAAAACACACTCCACTGCACGATAGAACTCTTCATCTCCTAGGTTATAAGCCTCCCTATATTCAGTTAACCGAACCATCGTTTTTGCAACCATTTTTTTAACTTTTAGCCCTATGACCAGATCGCCCGTTCCTAAAGCTCGTAAAGCCCTATCTAAATCCTCGACCCATACTTCCATTATACTTCGAACTACTAAAATAAAATCGGAATCATCCCTAAAACACTGAGAAACAACGAATAAATGGAGAATAACTAATTCAGATCGTTTCTCTACCGTATCGTCAATGTTTAGCTTCGAATAGAACCAAGGATGACGTGCCTGCTTTACAACTCTTCGGTATACACAATTGGCCTGACCCTTCCGCAGCGATCTCGAAGCGCGCTTCTGCTTCCACTTTTCAAACCAAAGCACTATTGACATACCATTTCATTAATATACTAGATTCCTGTTACAGTTGTTATTTTGTCAATCGGTTGAGACGAATATTAAGGAAGACCTCAATTATTCCATGCTAGATTTGTCTCCAAAAAATAATTTTGATCGAACGATTATACTCTCAATCGTAATCCTTCTATTAATATCCGCATGCTCTCCACGTATCGCTACACATGGATTCATGCCCCGCAGCGAACTGGTGAGTCAGCTGGCCCCAGGGACACAAGACAAGGCCACCGTTCAACAACTTATGGGCACCCCCTCATCAATAGGGGTTTTTGATGACAATACTTGGTACTACATTACACAACGAACGGAAAACAAATCTTTTTTTAGACCTGATATTATTGATCAAACGGTGTTAGCACTTGTATTTGACGAAAATGATATGCTCAAATCAGTGGATAAATACGGATTGGAAGAAGCCCGTTATGTTGAACCTTTAGACGAAAAGACACCAACGGTTGGTCGAAAATTAACCATTTTGCAGCAGTTGTTTGGAAATTTTGGGAGATTTAGTAGAGAAGGAGAACCCGGATCACAACCCGGGTATTAAGATCTCCGAAGGAACCTCCGCGGACTCCAAACTCTGACATTGGTGTCATTTTAACGTCGAGACATTCCCACTATTTTACAACCTATTTAACCTAGAACAGCCAAAAGTAAAATAGCAACAATATTTGTTATTTTTATCATGGGATTTACAGCAGGCCCGGCCGTATCTTTATAAGGATCTCCAACAGTATCGCCTGTCACCGACGCCATATGTGCGTCGGAGCCCTTCCCACCATGATTCCCATCCTCAATATATTTTTTTGCGTTGTCCCAGGCGCCGCCACCTGAAGTCATAGATATCGCAACAAAAATGCCGGTAACTATAGTTCCCAATAACATTGCTCCAAGGGTAGTAAATGCTGCTGCCTGCCCCGCTATCGGCAAAATCATAAAATAGACCACAACCGGCGCCAACACTGGAAGTAACGAAGGGATAATCATTTCCTTGATAGCTGATCTTGTAAGAAGATCTACTGCTTTACTGTATTCTGGTCTTGCAGTGCCCTCCATTATACCAGGAATTTCCTTAAATTGTCGGCGCACCTCCACCACAACTGCGCCACCGGCTCGGCCTACGGCCATCATACCCAATGCCCCAAACAAATACGGCATCAATCCACCGAGAAACAAGCCAATCACCACAAATGGGCTTTGCAGCTCAAACCGCACATCCAAATGTGGAAAGTAATGATTAAGGTCTTCTGTATACGCTGCAAATAAAACCAAAGCAGCGAGCCCAGCTGATCCTATAGCATAACCCATAGTAACCGCTTTAGTCGTGTTTCCCACCGCATC
Source organism: uncultured Rhodospirillaceae bacterium (assembly GCA_964515905.1). GTDB lineage: Bacteria > Pseudomonadota > Alphaproteobacteria > UBA7887 > UBA7887. Next base: position 48,776 of record CAZEWK010000047.1, read on the forward strand.
CAAAGCATCCGTAGTCTTTCGGACATCTTCGGGTAGGTCCGCCATTTCTGCAATACCACCCGCGTTATCGGTAACAGGTCCGTACGCATCCAATGCTACCACCATACCCGCCAATGCCAACATAGTAGTTGCCGCAATGGCTAGTCCAAACAGGCCTGCCGTCATAAATGCCACGATAATTCCTCCACAGATGACCAATACGGGCAAAGCAGTGGCCTCCATAGAAATAGCCAATCCCTGAATAATATTTGTGGCGTGTCCGGTCTCTGAGGAACGGGCGACGCTTTTCACTGGGCGGTGCTCTGTTCCAGTGTAGTATTCTGTAATCCATACAAGAAGTCCCGTCACCGCGAGCCCTGTTAACGCACAAATATAAAGGTCCTGACCTGTCACAGTCCCTTGGCCCATATTGTAACTATTGCTAAAGCCTATCATTTGTGCCGTAGCGACCGCTATCAAAACTGCCGAAACTAGTGCAGAGCCAATGAAACCCTTGTATAGGGCTCCCATTATACTTCCCGTCTTTCCTAATCGAACAAAGAAGGTGCCAATAATAGAACCAATAATACAAACTGCTCCTATCACTAATGGGAACTGCATCATCATGGAATGATCAGCGGGAGCAAAGAAAATTGCACCTAACAGCATAGTAGCCACCACCGTAACAGCATATGTCTCGAACAGATCTGCTGCCATGCCAGCGCAATCCCCTACATTATCCCCTACATTATCAGCAATCACAGCTGCATTACGCGGGTCGTCTTCGGGTATACCCGCTTCTATTTTCCCCACCAAATCGGCGCCGACATCCGCGCCCTTCGTGAAAATTCCGCCTCCCAACCTTGCAAAAATTGAAATTAAAGATGCCCCGAAACTTAGACCTACCAGCGCTTCAAGTAATGTTCTAGTTTCTGCACCAAACGAGATAAGTATAGCATAATACACACTAACCGCTAACAAACCCAACCCAACAACGAGTAACCCCGTAACTGCTCCAGACCTAAAAGCTATAGACAATGCTGGCGCCAGTCCCTCACGTGCGGCCTGGGCTGTCCTAACATTGGCCCTTACAGAAACGTTCATACCAATATAACCGGCTGCGCCAGACAGTATTGCCCCAATTAAATAACCTACGCCGACCTCTGCCCCCAGCAAAGCCCATAGGATTGCACCAACTACCACACCAACTACAGCTATGGCGCGATATTGGCGATTGAGATACGCATTGGCGCCTTCCTGAACAGCCTCCCCAATTTCTCTCATCCTTTCGTTTCCTGGATCATTCGAAAGAATTTGCCGAGTAGTGAAAAGTCCGTAAAGAACCGCCAAGGCCCCACATACTATGGTCAATAACAGTGCTGTAGACATAGACAATACATCCTTCTATTACCAAAATAATATTTTTAGCTTCTATCAAATCTCTAAATTAACTGGAAATATTAGAATTATAAGAAGTTTGCGGAACATGCCAGAGGTAGTGAGCTAACGCAAGACAGACTGTATAAGCCACTAGCTAAGTTAAAAATGTCTATAACCATCCCCCTCAAGCTCAATTTGCTCCCCCATCGAATCCACTAGTATGACCCCTGGCGCCTTAATTACTTCTCCAATATCTGCCATCCTAACCCCCATATCTCCAGCAAGTCGCTCCAGTTGTTTTCTTGCACCAGCGGGTGCCGTAAATGCCAGTTCATAATCGTCTCCCGCCGTTATTAATGCCAACACCATATTTGGTTGAAATTTCAAATGAGAAACAACACATGGGGAAAAAGGAATAGATTCAATGTTTATTCGTGCCCCCAGGTTAGAGCCGCGACATATGTGCCCGATATCCGCGACCAATCCATCTGAAACATCAACTACGGCATTAGCAATATCTACTAAAGATTGTCCCAAGGTTACCCGCGGCTCTGGTCGTAGAAAGCTGCGCACAAGATTCTCTGATTCTGTTTTCGGAATTTCTGACAATTCCCCCTTAAGAATTTTTAGGCCCAAGCTAGCGTCACCAATATTACCAGTGACAAAAATCCGATCACCAATTTGGGCACCGTCCCGCGTCAGCGCCTTCCCTATTTTCACTTGCCCAATAGCGGTAACTGTTAACGTCAATGGTCCAGTGGTAAGCACCGTGTCTCCACCTACTAGTGAAATTCCAAAATTACTTTGGTCTACAGACAATTGTGACACAAACCGCTGCCACCAGTCTTCAGACATTGCTGAAGGAAGAGACAGTGCCATTAAGTATGCCATGGGTTTTGCTCCCATAGCAGCAAGATCGCTTAGATTAACGCGAAGCCCACGAGCTGCGATATCTTCTGGTCCATCCTCGTATCTAAAATGAATACCCTCAACTATCGAATCACAAGTAACTACAAGTTCATTCCCTGGTGCAACGGAAACAATAGCGGCATCATCTTTAAGACCACGAGCTCCTGAAAAATTATATGTTAAAGGCGCAAAAAATCGCCTTATTAGGTCAAACTCACTCAGAGTTGTTGCCATTTTTCTCTGAATCCTGTTTCGGAATGATCATTTTCATTTCCGCACCACGCAAGGATCTGGCCAGATTGTCCAAAGAGGCATTCACAAAACCGGTTTCCTCAAGATCGTGAAAGCCGCGCGCCATATCTACATACTCTTTAATCACAACTCTAGCTGGAACATCCGGCCGATCCGTTAATTCGTAGCATGCCGATCGCATCAACGCCCGCATAGTCGCCCCAAGACGATCCATTGACCACCGATCTGATAACACTGAAGAAATAGTATTATCCAAAATACCCGTGCCTTCATGTATTTTTGTAAGCATGTGGAAAAAGTTTTTACGATCTATTTTCTTAATTTTCTCGTCAACACCGATAGCTCCTCGGTGGTCTAATAAAAACTGCTCAGCAACGAGATCACAAGAATTCCCGGAGATCTCTATCTGGTAAAGAGCCTGCACAATTGCCAACCTTGTCGCACTTTGTGTGTCATGAAGATCGGTCACAACTTATCCCTGAGCTGTAAATTGCCGACGAATTTCTATCATACGAAGACAAGCAGTCGCAGCATCCCCGCCCCTATTCAATTTTTTTACCAACGCTCTTTCTAAAGCCTGCTCTTTTGTTTCAGTAGTCAGTATGCCGTATCCAACGGCTAACTGTAACCTGGTAGAAAGTTCCGATATGCCCCTACTGCTCTCTGAACAAACAAGATCGTAATGGCTTGTCTCTCCCCGTATTACGCATCCAAGTGCAATGTAACCGTCAAATTTTCCGGAAAGACTTGCAAATCGAAGGACAGCGGGTAACTCAAATGCTCCAGGGACCTCTATGACTTCCCAGCTTGCTCGTGCCTCACGTAACTTATCGGTAGCGCCGGTCAGTAATTCTTCTGCAACATCTGGATAATAACTCGAAAGAGCAATTAAGACGTGCGAATCGAATGATTTCTCACTCATCAGTAGTTCCTATTGGTAGCCTTTCAACCACTCTAAGCCCGAAACCATCGAGACCGACAATCGAACGATCGACATTGGATAGCAAAATCATCTCGCTTATCCCTAAATCTAGTAAAATTTGGGCTCCTACACCGTAATCCCGCAGTGAGCCCACAGACCTCCCATCACCTAATTGTTCTTCGACTTGACGAGAGACCCCACTGGGAGAGGCATCCCTTATCAGCACAACCACGCCGCGCCCAGCTTGTCCTATCATCTCCATGGCTTTATGCAAATCACCACTGGAGCGAGCATTAGAATCTCCCAGAACGTCGCCCAAAACATTCACCGCATGGACCCTAACTAAAACAGGTCCTGGATTCGTTATATCACCTTTCACTAAAGCTATGTGCTCGGCATACTCTACGATATTCTTATAGATGATCATGCGAAACTCCCCACCAAAGCAACTTTCAAAATTGCTTTCTAAAATTGGAGCTACCAAACGTTCAGTGCGACGACGGTAGGCAATGAGATCTGAAATTGTAGCCATATGAAGACCATGCCGTTTACAAAATAAAACAAGGTCATCAAACCGTGCCATACTCCCATCGTCATTCATTATCTCGCATATGACACCCGCGGGAATTAAATCGGCTAAACGAGCAATGTCGATAGCAGCTTCTGTGTGGCCTGCACGAACTAATACACCACCATCCCGAGCCTGCAACGGAAACACATGTCCCGGTGTGTTGATTGCCTGAGCTGTCGAATGCGGATCTATAGCCACTCTGATAGTATGGGCCCTGTCAGCAGCTGATATACCTGTTGTTACACCTTCAGCCGCCTCAATCGAAGTCAGAAATGCGGTCTCAAAACGGGACCGATTACGACGTTCCATTGGTTTTAGCCCTAGTTCCTTAACACGCTCTGGTAGCAAAGCTAGACAAATTAAACCACGCCCGTACTTTGCCATAAAATTTATTGATTCGGGCGTAGCCATTTGTGCCGGGATTACTAGATCTCCTTCGTTTTCCCGATCTTCGTCATCCACGAGGACAAACATACGACCATTACTCGCATCGTTAAGTATCTCCTCTACTGATGATAAAGAATCTCTGTCCCGTTTTTTTGTTTGTTTAATGGAAATACTCATTCTTCTATCAGACCCCTTGATCGGAGAGCCCTTTCTAAATAACGAGCAAAAACATCTATCTCTATATTGACCATGGTTCCACGCTTTAAACTTCCTAGAGTGGTAACTTCTTGAGTATATGGAATGATGTTTACTTCAAAATTGTCTTGCCTTACCGTATTTACCGTTAGTGAGACACCATCGATTGCTATTGACCCCTTTGGGGCAACAAACTCTCGCAACCAATCCGGCATATAAAATCTAGTCCTTAATGATTCCTCATCTTGGTCCACATTAAGGACTTGGATTACACCATCAACGTGCCCCGAAACTATGTGACCACCCAATTCGTCTCCTACCTTTAAAGATCTCTCTAAATTAATTGGTCTCCCCTTGGTCCACTCCTCCATATTTGTGCACCCTAAAGTTTCTGATGATACCAAAACTGAGAACCAATCATTTTTAGCTTCTATAACTGTTAGACAAACACCAGAACAGGCAATTGAGGAACCAATCGTAATACTTTTGACATCATAACCGGTTTTTAATACCAAAACCCGCTCATCTTTTCCTTCTACACGTAGCAATTCACCAACATCTGTGATTATGCCCGTAAACATCGTTAATCAGTGACTTCAATAGAAAACGTTTCGAGCACGTCATCGTCTAAAAATTCTCGACTAGTGTTTTGAAGTTTGATCGCTTTAGACAAGGACGATAAACCAAGCGCATTTGTCACAGACATACCGTCACCCCCTATGATGAACGGTGCACGAAACCAAGCGACTCGATTCACTGCACCCGCCTTCAAGAAGGATGATGCAATCGCCTGCCCTCCTTCAATTAAAAGCCTTGTTATTCCTCTGGAACCCAAACTCCTAAGAACATTTTCTACCGGCAAGTTGTCTTCATCACCACTATCAACTTCAATAACTTTAAGACCACATTCTATAAATGACGCTATTCTGTCATTTCCCCAACCTCTCTTAGTTATTATCCAAGTTGGGTATTCAGTTGCTGACTCGGCAAGTGAATGTGTCAAAGGTAGCCTCATATTGCTATCAAGAATAATCCGTACGGGAGAAAAATGTTCCATACCTGGAATTCTGCAGGTCAACATGGGATTGTCACCAATCGCAGTACCTATACCGATCATGATTGCGTCATATTCCGCACGCATTTGATGTGCTCGAAAACGCGCCTTAGACCCCGTGATCCATTGGCTCTCCCCTTGGCCGGTCGCAATGCAACCATCTAAACTTGTAGCAACCTTTAAGGTGACTAGTGGACGCCCTGTTCCCATCCGTAAAAAAAAACCTTCGTTCTGCTCCTTGGCCAAATCTGATAAAACACCTAGTTTTACTTCTATACCTGCCTCCCTCAACTTAGCCACCCCAGAACCTGAAACTCTAGGATCTAGATCTTCAGTAGCAATCACACATTTTGAGATCCCAGCAGATATGAGAGCATCGACACATGGTCTTGTTTCACCATGATGGGAACACGGTTCCAAAGTTACATAAGCACAGGAGCCTTTTGCCTTCAAACCAGAGCGTTCCAGGGCCTGTGTTTCAGCGTGAGGCCGTCCCCCAGACTGAGTCCAACCCCGTCCAACAATGCTGTTTCCCTGAACGATGACACAACCTACAGAAGGATTTGGCCAAACCCGCCCAAGACCACGACGGCCTAAGGCCAAAGCTATACTCATATAACGCTGGTCCAAAGCTTCACTCTTGATCACTATGGATTTCGTCGATGAAATCCTCAAAGTCCTTTGTTTCGCGAAAGTTTCTGTATACTGATGCAAAGCGGACATAGGCAATGGGATCTAACTGAGAAAGTCCATCCATTACCAACTCACCAATTGCCGTGCTGGTAACATCATTTTCTCCTAAAGTCTCCAGCCGCCGAACAATACCGTTTACCATTCGTTCTATATCATCAGGATCCACGGGCCGTTTTCGCGTTGCTATATTGATTGAACGCATCAACTTATCGCGTTCAAATGGATTCCGGCTGTTATCTCTCTTGACTACGGTCAGCTCTCGAAGCTGCACACGCTCAAATGTCGTAAAGCGGGAACCACAACTCGAACAAAACCGTCTCCTCCGGATCGCCGCATGATCCTGAGTCGGTCTAGAATCTTTAACCTGTGTATCGACAAAACTACAAAAAGGACAACGCAAAGTTCACCCCTCCTTTATAGCTCTTGGTGCATACAAACCTCGATAAAGAGGGAAACTCTGGCATAAACTTAAAACTTCCGATTTAGCCTTTCGTTCGATTTTACTATTATTTTGCTCCCCGTTTTCGGCAAGACCGTCAATTACATCCCCAATAATCTCTCCTATTCGGCGAAACTCGGATACTCCGAAGCCTCTGCTTGTCCCTGCAGGACTTCCAAGTCTGATACCTGAAGTTACAGAAGGTTTTTCCATGTCAAAGGGTATGGCGTTTTTGTTACATGTAATGCCTGCCCGTTCTAGGCTATTCTCAACTAGGTCACCCGTTAGATGCTTAGGCCTCAAATCAACTAGCAATAAATGTGTGTCCGTTCCACCTGTAATCAATTCCAGACCACGTTTCTGAAGTGTTGCACCAAGTGCTTGGGCATTTGCAACAACGTCCGCAGCATATAGTTTAAACGATGGCTCCAAGGCTTCTGCAAATGCCACAGCTTTTGCAGCGATCACATGCATTAATGGACCTCCCTGGATGCCTGGGAAAACAGCCGAATTAATTTTCTTTGCCAGTTTCTCGTCATTGCATAATATCATCCCACCCCTTGGACCCCGCAAAGTTTTATGGGTGGTCGTAGTCACCACATGCGCATGTGGAAACGGATCCGGGTGTACACCCCCGGCCACTAAACCCGCAAAATGCGCCATATCAACTAAAAATATGGCTCCAACAGAATCACATATTTCCCGAATTTTCCTGAAACTAATTACGCGAGGGTAGGCTGAGCCACCAGCAATAATAAGTTTCGGTCGATGTTCGAGCGCTAGAGCCTGCAGTTCGCTATAGGATATCTCGCCACTATTTCTTTGGACACCATATTGAACCGCATCAAACCACTTCCCAGATTGATTCGGTTTGGCACCATGGGTGAGATGCCCTCCCGCTGCAAGAGACATGCCGAGGACTGTATCACCGGGGCGCATGAACGCCATCATCACTGATTGATTGGCTTGGCTCCCTGAGTGAGGCTGTACATTGGCAAAGTCACAACGAAATAACTTTTTGGCCCGTTCGATAGCTAGACTCTCAACCAAGTCAACTTTGTCACAACCCCCATAATAGCGTCGTCCAGGATATCCTTCTGCGTACTTATTCGTTAAGACAGACCCTTGTGCACCTAGGACCGCTTCACTAACCACATTTTCCGAGGCAATAAGTTCGATCCCATCATTTAGCCTTTTAAATTCGCCGTAAATGGCATCATAAATTGCCTGATCTTGATCCGAGAGGCTCAAGACCGATGTTCTCAAACCATCGAAATTATTTTGGATAACTGCTGAGACCATATACTTTATTGTCCTTCAGGATGTTGTAATCGTCTTGAATTACACTGTGTTGTTTCATCTAACTTAGCGACCCTTCTGGCGTGACGTTCTTTTCCTTCAAAGTCTGTACACAAAAACTCGTGGACAATAGCCTTTGCGACAGTCTGCTTAATTATACGGGCTCCCAACGCAAGAACATTTGCATCGTTGTGTTGACGCCCCAAACGAGCGGTTTCAATATCGTGACACAAAGCCGCACGAATACCGGCATATCGATTAGCTGCGATGCTCACCCCTATTCCTGTTCCACACAATATTACTCCGTATCGAGCCAACCCGGATAGTAGGTACAGTGCTAATTTGTCTCCAATATCTGGATAGTCGACAGAAACCTGGCTATCGGTCCCTAAGTCAACGACCCTAAAGCCTTTATGCTCAATTTCTTTGCACAACAAAATTTTGAGCGCGAATCCCGCATGATCCGAAGCTATTGCTATTACCTCGTCCTGTCGCGCACTATCCATAACCATCAATACTTGGCTGAAACGATACAACTATAACATCGAGTAGAAACACCGATCCACCCAATGTAACTTACCACTTAAATTACTACCATATATTGATAATCTGCAAGATGGCATAAATTACGATTTCTTCAGGGGACTAGGACATGAGGGCTTCCATAAATTACAACTACGATGGAAACAATTAATCCGCCATTATTCAAGTAAATAAAAAAATATTTCAAACAATCCATCAGTATTTGTAAGATAATTTAGGACTAAAAATGGAGAAATATAAATAATATTTAAAGTATTTTATCTATCAACATTTGTAGATACGTGTGCTATCTCTATCAATATTGACAATTATTTATTGCCCTGTACAAGTTACTTTTCCATTCAATAATTTTAGATATGCAAATTATGGACGATAAACGCCAGGATACTGCTTCCTTGAATTCGATATTGGACATGACATCCCACATTGTGTCCGCTTATGTCAGCAACAACCCGGTTCCCACGGCAAATATCCCGGATCTGATTAAGTCTGTATACACAACACTTGCTAGGATAGAGAGACCAAGAGAAGCCGAAGGAACTGAGGCATTGCAGCCAGCGGTTCCAATTCGTCGTTCTATTACACCAGACTATATCGTTTGTTTGGAAGACGGCAAAAAATTAAAGATGCTTAAAAGGCATCTCCGAACGGCTTACAATATGAGCCCTAAAGAGTACCGGGCGAAGTGGCGCCTGCCACCCGATTACCCCATGGTAGCGCCGAACTACGCCGCTCGTCGTTCTGAATTTGCAAAAAAAATTGGCCTTGGCTTAAAGAATCAAATCAAACTTTGACCAAGCCGATTTAAAACAACTACATATCCGTGTACTGATAATTACCGTTACTCCACTCATAAAACACATAGCCTGGAGCATTCACGTCACCTTTATTATCGAAACCTATACTGCCAAACACTGTGTCAAATTTTTCACTCCGGAGCTTTGAAACTAAAGCGTCGATTTCTATTCCCCCTGTCATTTCAACAACTTGCGCAAACACCTGAATCGCAGCATAAGTATACAAGGTATATCCTTCCGGCTTAAAGCCTTGCGCAAGAAAACGGTCAACGACTTCCTTAGCCTCCGGGTTTTTACTTGGATCGGGGCTGAACGAGAACAAAGTTCCCTCTCCTGCAGGCCCTGTAATGGACCAGAACTCCTCAGTAACTAATGCATCACCAGAAATCAGGCGGGCGCTCAACCCTTGTTCTCTTGCTTGACGAACAATCAAACCTGCCTCCGTGTGATATCCCCCCAAGTAAATGATATCTATATTCTTGGATTTTAGTTTACTAACAAGAGCCGAATAGTCCTTTTCTCCCGCCGTATAAGCTTCATAAATTATTTCCTTTACTCCCTGAAGGTTCAGCTCTTTCATGGTCTCGTCAGCTAAACCCTTCCCGTAAGCTGTCTTATCGTGCAGTATAGCTATACGCGCCTTAGGGAAATTACGTGCCATAAAAGATCCTGCAACTTGGCCTTGCTGATCATCTCTTCCACAAGTCCGAAAAACATTATCAAAACCTTGCTCTGTCAGAGTTGGATTTGTGGAAGCAGGTGATATTTGAAGTATTCCCTCTTCGTAGTACACTTCAGAGGCTGGGATAGAAGTGCTTGAACAAAAATGACCTGCCATAAAGGCAATGCCCTTATTCGCCATTTGATTGGCAACTGCTACCGCCTGTTTCGCCTCACAGGCGTCATCACCAATTTCAAGGACCAGTTTTCGGCCTAGAACACCTCCTCTAGCATTGATATCCTCTACAGCCATTTCTGCACCACGCAATAGTTGCTCACCAAAAATGGCGTACTGACCTGTAATGGGTCCTGCAACAGCAATCATAATCTCATCAGACGCCTCTGCATGAGTATGGTGACCGATAGCTAGAGCAGTAAATATAAGCGCCGAAAATAATGATTTATAGATTGTTCTCATCCCTTAAATCCCCCTCTAAGCCTAGTTGGAGCAAGCACAAATAATGAAATCCACTGATTGATAAACACAGTTTACCTATCCTAAATATAAATTAACGCAGAAGAAAGTGGCTCTCATAACGGTTATAATATAGTGTCAACGGTTATTCGTCACCGGGTTCGATATGTTAATAGGCTAGATCGTCTAAATAGCCATGGATATTGTTGAACCATGACAGAAACGTACATCACCCTATAAGTGAAAATCCCAATAGTCATAATCGTCATTGTATGAACGAGATAGCCGACAATTGACGATAAGGCGCCATCGAATAAAGCGTATACAAAAAAACGGTCTACCAGACCTAGTCCCAAACACGAGAAAATAACTTGCCACGGGGATCTCCAAGACAAGGCCAGGGCTCGCCCAGTGAGGACAGCAGCTCCACCCATTATAAGAACAGTAAAACACAAAAAAACAGTAATCGAAGTACCCAAACCTATAATCGCCATAAAGGTTAATCTCCACCAGCTAAGTAAGCCGTTTGGACGGATGGGTTTTGAAGAAGCTCCGAACCAGTCCCCTCTAAAACTATCTCACCGTTAGAAAGAACATAACCCCGATCTGCTAACCGTAATGACTGGTGCGCATTTTGTTCAACGAGTAAAATTGTGACCCCTCGATCCCTATTGATCTCAGCAATTACATCAAAAATTTGTTTTACAACTAACGGAGCCAAACCAAGTGACGGTTCATCAAGTAACAACAGCTTAGGTCGACTCATTAAAGCCCTACCAAGAGCCAACATTTGTTGTTCTCCACCCGATAGTGTCCCACCACGCTGTTCCTGCCTTTCTTGCAAAATAGGGAATAATTCATAAACGAGCCCCAAATCTTTTTTGAAAAACGATGTTTCTGTAACTACTGCCCCCATCTGCAAGTTTTCTAAGACCGTCATTTTAGAAAAAATTCGTCTCCCTTCTGGCGCGTGACTAAGTCCTCGACGAATTATTTCGAAAGTGGGCAAAGTAGTGATATCGGCGTCTTCGAAAACTATCCGTCCAATGCTTGCTTGAGGATTGCCACAAACTGTCATCAAAGTTGTCGATTTTCCAGCACCATTAGCACCGACAATCGTTACAATTTCACCTTTATCTACGTGCATGTCCAGGCCTCGCAATGCCTGGGTTCTGCCATAAAAACTACTAACGTTTTCTAATAAGAGCATTACATAGCCTATAACGCAGTATTTGGCATGAAATCATCGTCCTCTCCAAGGTAGGCCCGAATTACTTTGGGGTCACTTCGAATATCAGACGGAATACCATCAGCAATTTTCCGACCATAATCTAGAACTACTATGTGATCGGAAATTTCCATTACAACGCTCATGTCGTGTTCGATTAAAAGTATACCAATTCTTTCTTCATCCCGAATGTAACGAAGAAGACTATTCAGATCGTTAGATTCACTACGATTAAGACCTGCCGCCGGTTCATCTAAACACAATAAGGCCGGCCGTGTGCACATAGCCCTGGCTATCTCTAATCGTCGTTGATCGCCGTAAGGTAGTTCCCCTGCCGGTCTATCAGCGTCAGCCAACAACCCTATCCGTCCAAGCCACTCTTTTGCAAATGCCAAAGCAATTTGTTCAGCGTCCTTGTAGCGGGAAAGACCCAACAGTCCTGCAACTGAGAAACCCGACGCACGCATCAGGACATTATGTTGAGCCACGATTAAGTTTTCTAGAACCGACATGCCTGGAAATAATCGAATGTTCTGAAAGGTTCGCGCAATCCCTGAACGCGCGATCCGGAAACCGTCCATTCTTTCTAAATAAATTAACTTTCTATCACTCGACAAGAATCGTAAACGACCAGTTGTTGGCTTATAAAATCCCGTCAAGCAGTTAAACACTGTTGTTTTCCCAGCTCCATTCGGGCCAATAATCGATGTGATATCTCCTTCGAATGCTGAAAAAGAAACATCATCAACGGCTTTTAGCCCGCCAAACTTCATAGTCAGATGCTCAATATTCAGCAGTTCATCAGCCATCACAAAGATCAGATTCTTCTATTAGAATTTAACGTTATCGTGGGCTCTCTGTGTGACATTAATCCTTTCGGTCTCCAAACCATCACCAAAACCATTGCCAAACCAAATACCAACATCCGATACTCAGAAAACTCTCTTAAAACTTCTGGTAACAAAATTATAGCGCATGCCGCCAGTAGAACACCAATTTGGCTTCCCATCCCTCCCAGAACTACGATGGCTAGAATTATTGCCGATTCAATAAATGTGAAACTCTCTGGACTAATAAACCCATTTCGACTAGCGAAAAATGATCCAGCAAAGCCCCCAAACATGGCACCCAAGGCAAAGGCAGACAACTTTGTATTAACTGGATTGATGCCAAGAGATCGGCAGGCTATTTCGTCTTCACGTAATGCTTCCCAGGCTCTACCTATTGGCAACCTGCGAATTTTTAGTACGAATAGATTGGTTACTAAAGCAAGTGCCAGAATGACATAATATAAAAAAATAATTCTGTGATCTCCCGAAAACGGTATATCAAAGTATTCGTGAAAGCTATGATCCTCCCGAGCACGCCTTGTAAATTCGAGGCCAAATAGAGTGGGCCTCGGAATCCCCGCGATTCCATTAGGGCCACCGGAGAAGGCCACCCAATTTGTAAGAATTACCCTTATAATTTCGCCAAACCCTAGAGTAACTATCGCTAAATAGTCACCACGTAGTCGTAAAACAGGATATCCTAACAATATCCCAAACATTGCTGCCACCGCGCCAGCAATCGGCAAGCAGGACCAAAACGACCAATCATAAACAGTACCCAAAAGAGCAAAACTATAAGCCCCAACAGCATAGAATGCTACATACCCAAGATCCAAGAGGCCCGCGAGACCAACAACAATGTTGAGGCCCCACCCTAGCATTACGTAAATCAATACCAATGTCGCCAAATCCACGATCCGCCGATCCACCTCTGGCATAAAAGGGAAACAAATAGCTATCCCTATTACCAACACCCATAACCGACCCTGCCTCCGATTAAGCCTCTTCATCCAAAAGAAAGGTTTAGTTGGGCTACGAGGCCAAACTTGACCTCTCTCACGAATGACTCCTAAGACCATTCTTCCAATAAATACGACAGCTACGGACACAAAGAGCAACTCTGGGCGAAAAACGAAATCTAGCGCATCTCCACCCGCTGTTGTCTTGAAACCGATGAGAGGCAGTGCAAGTACGAAGGCAACCAATGCAGCAAAAAAGGCTTCCTTAAGAAGTAAGCTCAATTCAATTCTCCTTACTTCGCAGGGATTGCGTTAACCGGTCACACTTTTTCAATATCAGGCCGCCCCAACAAACCTGTTGGCATGAAAATTAGAACTAGAACTAAAATGCCAAATGCTGCCACGTCCTTATATTCCACAGAAAAGTATCCAGCCCAAAATGCCTCGACCATTCCCAATAACATGCCACCCAACATCGCGCCTGGAAGCGATCCAATACCGCCAAGAACGGCCGCTGTGAATGCTTTCAAGCCCGCTATGAAACCCATAAAAAAATCGATGACCCCGTAATACAGCGTTACCATCACTCCCGCCACAGCTGCCAGTGCGGCACCCATTAAAAACGTCAAAGAAATTGTTCGGTCTATGTTGATCCCTAGCAGAGTAGCCATACCCCTATCCTGCTCACATGCTCTTTGTGCTCTCCCAAGCGCAGTACGTTGTATAAGGAGAGCAAAAATACACATAAGAACTATAGTCAACGCGACAATAAACATCTGTATATAGCTAAGCGTTACTGTGAAGTTTCCACCGGAATACAGTACAATCCCTCCTCGCACGATTGGTTGAAGCGCCTTTACTCCCGCACCCTGAGTTATCAGCACATAGTTTTGTAGGGCCAGAGACATGCCGATAGCCGATATTAAAGCTGCAAGCCGCTGCGAACCACGTAAGGGCCGATAGGCTACTCTTTCTACCGCCCAACCATAGGCTGAAGTAAATAACATCGCTATTAGGAGAACTAAAATTAATGCGAGCGGAATCCACGTAACACCAGTTATACCTATCAGCGTAAAACCCAGCACCGCAAGGAACGCGCCGATCATATAAATTTCGCCATGGGCAAAATTTATCATCCCGATAATTCCGTACACCATCGTATACCCTATGGCGATCAAACCATAAATACTCCCTAGGGTTATTCCGTTCACCAATTGTTGCAGAAAATAGGCCATGAGATTTTATTACGTCACAGGCACGTTCACAGGGAGCATAGTGCTCCCCATTTTAAGCTGCAGCCGCAGGCCGGATTTCCAGCCTTTTGAATACGTCCAAGAGTGCCACTATTAATTGGTCCATTAACTCATCATTGTGAAGTGGATTAGGGGTTATGCGAAGTCGCTCTGTGCCTCGCGGTACAGTTGGATAATTAATTGGCTGAACATAGATGCCGTGCAATTCAAGCAATTGATCACTAGCCTGCTTACATAGCACTGGGTTCCCGACCATCACGGGAACAATGTGACTTGGATTCTCCAAAAAAGGAATGCCAACTTTTCGTAGACGATTCTTCAAAGCATGTGCCCGTTCCTGATGCAATTTCCGCTCTACCTGGCTCTTTTTTAGGTGAGATACAGAGGCCAGAGCACCTGCAGCTACAGCGGGCGGCAGAGATGTCGTAAAGATGAAACCTGATGCAAAAGACCTAACTGTATCACAGATGTCGCGACTACTCGCAATATAACCGCCCATCACACCAAACGCCTTGGCCAAAGTTCCCTCAATTATATCAAGTTGATCCATCAGGCCTTCTCTTTCGGCCACCCCTCCACCTCTTTCACCGTACATGCCAACCGCATGAACTTCATCCAAATAGGTTAGGGCTCCATAGCGCTTCGCGACCTCACATAATTCAGCGATCGGTGCAATATCCCCATCCATCGAGTACACGGATTCAAATGCCACAATTTTCGGGAATTCAGGCTCTAAGTCCTTTAAATGTCGCTCGAGGTCTTTTGGGTCGTTGTGCTTAAAAATTCGCTTCGGTGCTTTACTACTTCGAACCCCGGCTATCATTGAAGCATGATTTAGCTCATCGGAAAGCAAAACACAATTGGGAAGCATTGATCCCAATGTGCCTAATGTTGCTTCGTTTGATATGTATCCTGAAGTGAATAAAAGCGCTGCGTCCTTATTGTGCAAGTCGGCTAATTCTTGCTCCAACAAAACATGGTAATGAGTTGTACCGGAGATGTTGCGGGTTCCCCCTGAACCGGCCCCTACATCCCGAATAGCATCTCTCATAGCGTCACAAACAGCAGAACTTTGGCCCATTCCAAGGTAGTCGTTACTACACCAAACCACTACCTCTCTAACCTCACCTTTATCGTCATAAAATGACGCCCGCGGAAAAGTCCCAGCGTGTCGCTTTAAATCAGCGAACACACGATATCTGCCCTCGCTCCGTAAGCCCCTCAGGGCGTTTGCAAAAAATTCGTGATAATCCATATCCAGGCTTCACAACCATCTATATTAATCGACTAATGCTCGCTGAATTAGCACATTACCATAGGCAGGAACCAATGATTTCTGTTCCCAAGCCATATACATAATAACCCATAACGAAGGATATATATATAAAAGCGCAGGATTCAACTATCGATTAGGGCCCCTCGTCTGCGGATAAGGTTGCCAACGAATAAGATCCGTTCGTGGGAGCACCCCTGGATTGACCGCGCTTCTAGGCCACCGTCCGGTTAAAACCGTAGCAATTTCTCGACCCATTCTTCGCAATGCTTCGGGCCTCATTCGATCAGAAGCTGAAGCCACGTGAGGGGAACAAATGACATTATGCATCCTTAATAACGGATTATTTGAATCTCCTGTTATCGGTTCTTCTTCAAAAACATCCAAGGCCGCCCCGGCTATCTCTGATTTCTCCAGAGCAGAGATTAATGCACTCTCATCAACGGTCGGGCCCCGTCCATTATTAATAAAGATAGCCGAGTTTTTCATAGCGGAAAAATGCCGATCAGTAAGCATATGACGAGTTTCTCCGTTTAATGGCGCATGCATTGACACAAAGTCAGAGCGTTCAAGCAATCGTATGAGACTAGGTTCAGGTTCCACCCCAACAGAACTCATTTCTAATTCAGACAAGTATGGATCATAGGAAATTACCCGCAAACCAAACGCATGACAGCGCCTGGCGACCGCTTTTGCAACATTACCAAAGGAGATAAGTCCTATCGTTTGACCCCACAGCCTAGGAAACTGAGATAATAATTCCCGTCCCTTTGCCCACTCTCCTTCGGTGGTCATACGGTGCATTTCCGGCAATCGTCGAAATGCAGCAAGAAACATAGCCATAGTGTGGTCTGCGACTTCCTCGATAAAAATATCAGGCACGTTGGTTACTACGATTCCACATTCTGTAGCAGCATCGACATCAACTGTATCAGCCCCTACGGAACCCAAACCAATCACCTTACACTTCGCAAGACCAGAGATTATTTCTTTGGAAATACGCCTATTATGCGCAATCACGGCATCCGCATCTCGGGCAGCAGCAATAAATTCCTCCGTCGTAGATGCATCAACTTCTACTATTGAAGCATTAATTGGATCCAGCGCATCTCGCTCCATTTCGTAAGCGTTTTCTCCAAAGACGCTGCCAGAGTCTGGTCTCTGCACTACCACTTTGTATTTGGGGCTGGACATAGTCCTTGTTCCTCCCAGTTGAGAATGTAAACGTCTTCCAATGTCCCTAGTTTAGGGGGGGGCAACCTAAGTGCTAATAAAAACTCATACGGCTACCCCGACTACACATAAAAGATTAAAGCTTATACCTTGTTCCAGGGAACCATCTTCTGAGTCTGTTGACCGAGACCATCAATTCCAAGGCTTACGGTGTCACCTGCTTTCAAGAAACGAGGTGGCTTCATACCACTCCCCACACCAGGTGGCGTACCAGTTGAAATAACGTCACCAGGATTTAAAGACATGAGCTTACTTGTGTAACTGATCAAAGTTGCAACGTCGAAAATCATAGTTTTAGTGCTACCGTCCTGTCGTGGCTCTCCATTAACCTCGCACCAAAGTCTACAGCGTTGAGGATTCGGAACTTCATCTTTAGTCACCAACCAAGGACCAATCGGTCCAAATGTGTCACAGCTTTTTCCCTTCGTCCAAGTCAGGCCCATTTTCAACTGGAAGAAGCGTTCGGATACATCGTTACAAATTGTGTAGCCCGCCACATAATCAAGGGCATTCTTTTTTGAAACATGCTGAGCTCGAGTCCCAATCACTACACCTAACTCAACTTCATAATCGGTTTCTTTGGAACCCCTAGGAATAGCAACATTGTCATTAGGTCCGTTCAAAGCACTATTTGCCTTCAAAAAAATAATCGGCTGATCCGGGATCGGGGACCCCGTCTCCTTTGCATGATCGACATAATTCAAACCAATACAAACTATCTTGCCAGGAGTATCCCACGGCACACCGTAGCGGGGCCTTCCTTTTACTAAAGGCAAACGGTTCGTGTTAAATTTTTGAATCCGGGAAAGAGTCTTAGGCGAAAGCTGATTGTTTGTAATGTCACTTATCCTTCCGCTAAGATCGCGAAGTTTACCATCAGCATCAATCAGACCCGGTTTTTCCCGGCCAGCGCGTCCATAACGTACTAATTTCATCAGTATCCCCCTAAATTAAGTATTAGTAATCAAATAGTCATTCCACCGTCGACAATCATCGTTTGCCCGGTGACAAAATCAGCGGAATCAGACGCTAGATACACCACCATTTCAACTAACTCTTCGGCAGTAGCAAGTCGACCCATCGGTTGACGAGCTATAAACATCTTTCGGGCCTCGACAGGATCATCAAATGCATTAATTCTATCATGCAAAGACGGAGTATCAACTGTACCGGGACACAATGCATTACATCGTATCCCTTCACTCACATAATCTGCTGCCACCGACTTTGTCAGTCCAATTACTGCTGCCTTAGACGCTGAATAAGCTGCCCTACTCTTAACTCCCATAACCGAAGATGCAACAGACGCCATATTTATTATTCTTCCACCACCCAACTCTATCATACCAGGCAAATAGGTTTGAATAATACGATACATAGACCGAACATTTAACTCGAATGAAAAATCCCAATCATCAAGTGGACATTCTAAAACAGTCCCCGTAGCGACATACCCAGCACAGTTGAATAGTATGTCCACTGGGCCCGTCCGAGAATACGCTGACGTAATTTGTTCCAATTTTGTGACATCCAAGGGGAAACACTCCGCGCCTTCCAACCCTTCAAGCTTTTTTTTATCAACGTCTGTGGCATATACAGTGGCCCCCTCTCTCAAAAATGCTTGCGCAGCGGCACGGCCCATACCTTGCCCTGCTGCAGTAACCAGAGCCTTCTTCCCACTGAGAGTCATCTAGATCCCCTATTGATTAAAAGAACACACCCCTTTGCAGCAGGACAATAACTGCGTTCCTTGTAATGCGGCAAGCAATTTTGATAAAAGATCAGCTAATTGCACCGGTGTATCTTTACATTTAATGTTATTGCCGCACTTCAACGGACTAGAGGTAATCCAATGTCTTCTGATACGTCTGTGACTATACGTCTCAACAGTAAGGATAATGTCGTAACGGCGAAAGAAACGATCCCACCCAATACGGAAGTAAGCGGGGAAGAATTGACCACTACCATGGAGATTCCTGTTGGACACAAGGTAGCTACCCATACGATAAAACAAGGTGAACCCATTATAAAATACGACCAAATAATAGGGTTTGCGAGCCAGGTTATTCCCAGAGGTGCACACGTTCACACCCAAAATGTTGAAATGAAAACTTTTGAACGCGACTACAAATTCGGAGTAGACGCTCAACCTACCGACTTTGTTCCCGATCACGAACAAGCTCAATTTCATGGCATCCAACGACCTGATGGTCGAGTGGCCACCCGAAACTATATTGGGGTCCTAACCTCGGTAAATTGTTCAGCAACCGCTGCTCGCTATATTGCCGACTCCTTCAAAGACGAAATACTTTCGGATTATCCGAATGTTGATGGAGTTGTTGCCTACACACATGGTACGGGATGTGGAATGGCTGGATCCGGACTCGGTTGGGAACTACTTCAAGCGACAATAGATGGCTACAAACGGCACCCAAATTTCGCAGGTATTTTGATGGTAGGACTGGGGTGCGAAGTAAATCAGGTTGCTGGTATGATGGAGCGACATGGATGGGCCCAAGATGGCTCCTTTCAGGCAATGACCATACAAGACACAGGCGGGACTATGGCTACCGTAAAAGAGGGTGTTTCTCGTATCAAAGAAATGTTGCCGTCGGCAAACGAATTTGTACGTGAACCACTACCGGTCAGTCATTTGAAATTAGGATTAGAATGTGGGGGTTCGGATGCGTATTCGGGCATGTCTGCAAATCCTTCCTTGGGCGCTGCTGCTGACCTATTAGTTCGCCATGGCGGAACCGCAATTCTCGCAGAAACTCCGGAAATATATGGCGCAGAGCATCTCTTGACTAGGCGAGCGCAAACTAGAGAGGTGGGCGAAAAATTGGTTGAATTTATAAAGTGGTGGGAAGATTACACTGCCAAGAACGGAGCCGAGATGAATAATAATCCATCTCCTGGAAACAAGGCAGGTGGTTTAACGACTATCCTGGAAAAATCTTTGGGAGCGGCTGCAAAAGGAGGAACCACCAACCTTGTAGATGTATATCAATATGCCGAAGAAATTACTGCTAAAGGTTTTACTTTTATGAATACACCGGGCTACGACGTGACTTCTGTCACAGGGATGGTTGCCGGAGGGGCAAATGTTGTATGCTTTACTACTGGTCGAGGGTCTGTATTTGGATGCAAACCGGTACCAAGTATCAAATTAGCTACTAACCGCGCAATGTACGAGCGTATGTCAGAGGACATGGACATCAATTGCGGTCTGGTTGTCGATGGTGAGGCAAATATTCAAGAAATGGGACAAAAAATATTTGATTTCATCGTTCAAATAGCTTCTGGAAAACAATCAAAGAGTGAAGCTTTAGGTTTTGGCGGTGACGAATTCGTCCCTTGGCAAATCGGCGCGGTCGTTTAGAACAAACTAAGAAATATGATTTAATGAGCGAAACATTAAAGGCTCGTGATCCAGCGCTCCCTATTCGCCCTAAAATAGATGCGCTACAGCCTTCTCTGATAAGGGAAATTGCGCACGAGGGCATGGGTGACCCAGACATCATTCCATTGTGGTTTGGCGAACCCGATACCCCAACACCGGATTTTATAATAGATGCCTCAGACACTGCTCTCAGAGCTGGCCAGACCTTTTATACACCTAATCTAGGAGTTCCAGAATTACGCTTAACATTATCAAAATATATGTCGGATCTATACTCTCGTGAAATAAGTGTAAAACGAATAGTTGCTACGGCAGCAGCTATGAATGGCATGATGATGGTTGCTGAGGCTCTGATTGATCCCGGGGATAATATGGTAGCTGTCACACCCGTGTGGCCCAATTTTTTCCGTTGCATAGAGATTATGGATGGGCAAGTCCACATGGTTTCTCTCAAATCTAGTTTATCTGGTTGGGATCTCGACTTGGATCAGCTTTTTGATGCCTGCGACTCTCGCACCCGCGCAATCTATGTTAATACACCCAATAATCCCACTGGATGGGTTATGAACAGCGACCAACAAAGAGCCGTACTGGAATTCTGTCGTCAGAAAGGAATCTGGGTTATCTCTGATGAAGTCTACGCCCGAATTATTTATGACAGAGAAGTAGCGCCATCTTTCCTACAAATATGTGATCCAGATGACTTGGTAATTATTGTAAACAGTTTCTCAAAGTCGTGGGCAATGACGGGTTGGAGATTAGGGTGGATTACTTGCCCACCACGTTTAAGTCCCGTAATAGAGAAATTAAACGAATACAACGTTGCATCTCCAACTGCGTCTGGGCAATTTTCCGGAATAACCGCTGTTAAAGATGGAGAACCCTTTCTTAAATCTATGATCGACCGGTACCGCATAGCTCGAGATACTACGCATCAGCGATTGGGAAGCATGTCACGTGTTCATATGCCCAAACCAGACGCTGCTTTCTATGCTTTTTTTACTGTTAACGGCGTGGAAAACAGTAGATCTTTTGCTAAGACATTGTTACGAGAAACAAAAGTAGGAATCGCTCCGGGTCTAGCCTTTGGGACCGGAGGGCAAAAATTTCTGCGTATTTGTTATGCAAAATCTCCAGAAATATTGGGCGAAGCGCTTGATCGCTTGACACCAATGCTTGATCGCTAAAAACCTACCAAAAAGAATGGTTAGTGCCAGCAATATAAAATCTTTATCAGATTCAAGTTTGCAGGAAGCAGCGGTCCTGATCCGACGAGGAAAATTGGTGGCATTTCCCACTGAGACTGTCTATGGGCTAGGGGCTGATGCGACCAATGAAAAGGCTGTAGCGTCTATTTTCCGTGCAAAAAACCGCCCACAATTTAACCCTTTGATCTTGCATGTGCAGGACATAACAGAGGCCCAAAAATACGGAATATTTGACGTCCACAGCACTCGATTGGCAAAAAGATTTTGGCCCGGACCAATCACATTTGTTGTAACTCGTCAGAAACACTCTTGTATTTCAAAATTGGCCTCGGCAGGCCTAGATACTGTTGCAATTCGTTCACCAGCCCACTCTGTTGCTCAAAAATTGATAAAACTATCGGGGGTACCAATCGCTGCTCCAAGTGCCAATCGATCTGGCCACCTAAGCCCGACTACCGCCCAACATGTAGCAGATTCACTGGGATCAGAAATTTCATTAATACTGGATTCGGGCAGATGCAAAATTGGCCTGGAATCCACAATTGTTGATGTATCTGCCCAACGGCCACTGCTCCTGCGTCCGGGGGGCATTCCGATAGAAATGATAAACTCGGAAATCGGCCCCCTGGAAAAACCGACCGGCTTGGTAGTGAGTGCGCCTGGCATGTTAACTCATCATTATGCACCCGCCACCCCTCTGCGTCTGGATGCTCAAAATTGTGATGAACACGAAGCACTACTAGCTTTTGGTCCACATCAAATAATGGGCGCAAAATGCGCAGCTAACCTAAGCCCCACAGGAAATCTTCTAGAAGCGGCCAGTAATTTGTTTGCCATGCTTCACGATCTGGACGCAAAAAACTGTAGAAAAATTGCAGTAATGACCATACCAAAGGTGGGTCTTGGATTAGCGATTAACGATAGATTACAGCGTGCTGCAATGGGCCGTAATTAAGTTCTTACCTAACGAGCAAAAATGACCTATGAACTTGAATGGATGGCACGAACGGAGACCTAAATGGTTGATAAATACCAAGCACCACTTAACGATATCAGATTTGTCCTTAATAAGGTTCTTGACCTCGAACAATTAATGCAGATAGAGGGGTTTAAAACCTTCACACCAGACCTTATCGACCAAGTTCTTCAAACGGCTGCTAAATTCGGTGAAGAGGTAGTGGCGCCGCTCAACCAACTTGGAGACCAGAAAGGTGCCCGCATAGAAAACGGTGTCGTTCGAGTGCCTGATGGTTTCGTAGATTGCTATCAAAAGTATGTTTCAGCTGGTTGGGGATCGGTGAATGGCGCAACTGAATACGGGGGTCAGGGCCTTCCTTGGACCATTGGAATTGCCCTTAACGAGATATGGCAATCAGCAAATATGTCCTTAGCTAATGCTTGGATGCTAACTCAAGCGGCGGTCGAAGCAATCCAAACACATGGTACCTCAGTCCAGAAAGAAACTTATTTGCCGAAACTAATTAGTGGTCAATGGTCTGGCACAATGAATTTGACCGAGCCAAATGCGGGTTCTGATGTTGGAGCACTAACCACCAAAGCTTATCAGAGCAACGGTACATGGAAAATTACCGGGACCAAGATCTTCATTACTCATGGGGATCAAAATATGAGTGAGAATGTTATTCATCTAGTACTTGCTCGTACACCGAACGCGCCTCCAGGAACCAAGGGCATTTCGCTCTTTGTTGTGCCGAAGTTTCTTGTTAATGATGAGGGTGGCCTGGGTCCTAGAAATGACCTACGGGTAGTGTCTCTTGAGCACAAGCTTGGACACATGGCTAGTCCAACTGCCGTCATGTCTTATGGTGATAATGGTGGAGCCACCGGATATCTACTTGGCGGTGAGAACCAGGGGATGTCATGCATGTTCACAATGATGAATAACGCCCGACTAAATGTCGCTATCCAGGGCCTCAGCATAGCGGAACGGTCCTACCAACGTGCTCTCCAATGGGCAAAAGAGAGAATACAAGGAAGGGCAATAAATGATCCTACCGGCGAGAAGGTCAGGATAATTCAACATCCGGACGTCCGAAGAATGTTAATGGATATGAAGTCACAAATTGAAGCCATGCGAGCACTTTGTTACTCAGTGGCTGAAGCAATGGATTTGGCTTCCCAGCACCCAGACAAAACTATTAGAGAGAAGCACCGTGGCTATTTAGAGATTATGACACCGATCGCAAAAGCATGGAGCACAGACCAAGGTTTTGAGGTCACTTCCACGGGAATCCAGATACATGGGGGAATGGGTTACATTGAAGAAACAGGCGCAGCACAATACATGCGCGATGCACGCATCACTATGATTTACGAAGGCACAAATGGAATCCAAGCCCTGGATCTAATCCGACGAAAGTTGTCAAAAGAAACTGACGCGATTAACAGAATTTTTAGGAAAATGAACAAGACAACGAAGACGTTATCGAGTTGTGAGGACAATTCTTTACAAATCATTGGGAAAGAACTCGGTTTGGCAGTTCCAGCACTTCGACAAGCAACAGACTGGATGCAAAGTGCCATTTTATCTGATCCGTTAGCCGCAGCCGCAAGTGCCACACAATACACTAGAATGTTCGGTTTCATCGCAGCTGGATGGTTGCTCGGTCAGTCTGCTCTAAGAGGAACAAAAACTGGGCATCCCACCAAAGCAGTGACCGCCAAATTTTTTGCAGAGCAACACTTGCCACCAGCGGCGGCACTATTGAGGCCAATTGCCAACTCGGTCAATGCAACAATGGCACTTAGGGAGGAGCAATTTTGAAATTCTATTTATGCATTATATTTATTTTGGCAGTTTTCGTGGAAGGTATTGTAAGCAACCAGGATAAAACGGCAGCAAGCGCGGAGAGCACTTGCGGTGTGTTTTTGAATGATGTCGGAGCTATGGGCACTTTATTTGAGGATATGTATCTTGAGTGGGCCATAGGTCAAATGGAACTCCAGAATAGAATTTCTAAAGTCCACGGCAGTGCCCAACGAGTAATCGACCCCGATATCATTGATTTCGACGAACAAAGGGATTTTTTAATGGAGTTTTGCAACCAAAATCCCGACAAAGAGTTCGTTGATGGTGTCTTGTTACTCTATGAGCTATTTCCTGAAAACGAACAACCATAGAGTTCCATAATGCAACCAATTCTGTTGGATTATAAAAGCTTTCGGCCCTCAATGGGATACGCTGGATCAGAGTAACCAGGTGTGGAGGGGTGACCTGGACTCACCAATTCATCGATAAATGACTCATCCTCATTTGTCCAATTGTGATTAAATGTAGCAAGATACGTTTTCATTTGAGAAAGAGTACGTGGTCCCGCAATAACAGATGTCACTGCTGGATTTGCAAGCACCCAACGGATGGCAAAGTGGACTGGATCCATCCCACGCTCTTTGGCGTACGTTACAACTTTGTCGGAAATTATGAACGACTCTTTTCGATATTCGGTCTGCATCATGCGCCGATCTTTTCGCGCAGCGCGACTCCCCTTTGTGGGCCCGCGACCAGCACCATATTTTCCTGTTAAGACGCCACGGGCGACAGGACTATAGGGAACGACACCAATTCCGTGATGTGCACAGACGGGCAACACTTCAACCTCCGGCATACGATTCAAAGCGTTGTAATATGGCTGGCTAACCACTGGTTTTGCCATACCTAATTCTTTACATAGCCACACAACCTCGGAATGTCGCCACGCCCTGAAATTGCTAATGCCAAAATAACGTATTTTTCCAGCCCGAATGGCGTCTCCAATTGCGCGCAACGATTCTCCTAAATCAGTAGTATGGTCCTCTCTGTGAAAATAATAGATATCAATATAATCTGTCTTTAATCGACGAAGAGACTGTTCGAGTTGGTTCGTTATCCAGCGCCTACTAAGACCTCGCTGGTTTGGATCTACCTGGTGGAAGGTTGATCCCACTTTGGTTGCTAAAATCCATTGATCGCGATTTTTACTAATTAATTTGCCCACAATTCTTTCGGATTGGCCTTTCGTGTATACATCTGCCGTGTCAATAAAATTTACGCCAGCATTTTTTGCCGAATTAACGATAGAATCAGCCACCTTCTCCGTTGTTTGATCGCCAAACATCATTGCACCCAAACAAAGAGAGGACACCTTAACACCACTTGAACCTAAAACTCGTAATTCCATATGAGCCTCACAGAATCTGAAATTTATCGAAAGGTTACATCAACTGTCATTGCTAAAAATTCACTTGAGTCAACCGCCCACGTACTAGCTTTACCTTCTGAATAGGACCCTTCCACTCTAAAATTATTGCCGGAAAATAATGGTCGTCGTGCCCGCACTGTTGCCGTTTTAATAGTCTCATTTGGAAGTTCTCTTCGCACCAATTCTAGCAACAAGGTAGCGGTCAACGGCCCATGTACAATGAGCCCCGAATAACCTTCAACATTTGTCACATAGGGCATATCATAATGAATACGATGGCCGTTAAAAGTCAAAGCCGAATACCGAAAAAGGAAAACAGGGTCGGGATTGACTTCTGTACACCAACTTGGACTAGCAGGTGGTCGTTCTCCAGGAGGGGCTCTGTTACCGTTCGTAGCGGCCGATCTGTACACGATGTCGTGCTCCTCTTCTAACGCTAGTTCTTTAGACACAAAATACTCGTGCTTAACGGTTACAAGTGTTAATTGTCCAGATCGCCCATTTTTTTCCTTTACATGCAGTATTTTGGAGTTCCTTCGAATATCTTCGCCAACTTTTATTGGTCTGAAAAATTTTAGTCGATTTCCTCCCCACATCCTTCTTGGAAGTTCCACAGGCGGCAAAAATCCGCCACGAGGTGCATGCCCATCGGTGGACAACGCCGATTGTTTCGCAATTTCTGGAAACAGCATCCAGTGCCATCCAGGCGGCAAAGGATCACCAAGTATTGGTTTTTCATCTAGATCGAACATAGCAGCCATACCAACAGCTTGACGTAACGAAACTTGATCCTGCGTTTCTTCCGTGCGTCCTATCCAGTCACTTAACTCAATCCTTCCAGACACTAAGTCACCTCCTTAAATTCAATACGAATTGCTTCGCTTTGTTCTCCGAGCGATGGAACAGAGCCATAATCCCTCTGCCCGTCTGTGAACTCAACGGGTGGCGCTATCAGTCTAACTACCCCACTCGGAGCCTCATATTCTACTGTTCGTAACTGGGGATGTCCTAATAGGTCCTCTACCTCATTCAGCGCTCCGCAAGCTATCCCGGCCCCTCTCAATTTGGTCATTAGCTCATCTCTGGACCACTTACCAAAACACTCACATACTATTCTATCTAGAGCTTGCCTGTGCTGCCCCCGGTTCGACGGAGAATCAAAACGGTTATCCTTCTCCAAATCAGGCTGTTGAAAAACTTCTCGACACAAACGTGCCCACTCTCGTTCATTCTGAATAGAAATTAATACCATTTTTCCGTCAGCGGCTGGAAAAGCTCCATACGGTGCAATTGACGGATGGTGTAACCCATGTCGACCTAAAGACGCACCCGTATGAACTTGATACAGGTAAGGGACGTTCATCCAATCTGCCATACCGGCAAAAAGAGAGACTTTTACGCCCAGTCCTTTGCCTGTACGCACTCTAGTCAACAAAGCCTCCAAAATCCCTGAATACGCATTCAATCCTGCGGCTATGTCACAAACGGACACTCCAACACGTCCCGGCTCTTCAGATCCACCGGTAATTGAACAGAGGCCTGTTTCCGCCTGTACAAGTAAGTCGTACGCCTTCATGTCCGAGTAGGAACCCGAGTCACCATATCCAGATATATCACATGTAATGAGTCGTGGGTGGCTTTTACGAAGTTCTGAGGAATCGAACCCCGCCCGGGCCGCCGCACCAGGTAAAAGGTTCTGGATGAATACATCGGCCCTACCCAAGATACGATGCAGCAAGCGATTGTCATCAGGGTCTTTTATATTGATGACGAGTGATTCTTTCCCCCGATTCAACCAGACAAAATAGGCGCTATCGCCATTCACTATCCTATCATAATTTCTTGCAAAATCGCCTGCATCCCTTTCCAGCTTGATAACTCGCGCCCCAGCATCGGCAAGCCGTGAAGAACAAAGAGGAGCGGCTACTGCTTGTTCTAGTGATACTACTAGCAAATCTTGGAGGTTGGGCATCGTTTAATTTGAGACCGAGTTAATAGGACCGAGGCAATCCAAGAACATGCTGTCCAATATAACCAAGCACCATGTTAGTCGAAATGGGTGCGATCTGGTATAATCTGGTCTCACGAAACTTCCGTTCAATGTCGTATTCCTCTGCAAAACCAAAGCCTCCAAATGTCTGCATGCACATATCTGCAGCTCCCCAAGCGGCATCTCCTGCAAGCATCTTTGCCATGTTGGCTTCAGGGCCACAAGGAATACCTGCATCGAATAAGGCCGCAGCTTTACAAACCATTAAATACGCTGCCTCCGTTTCAGCATAAGATCGAGAAATGGGAAATTGGACCCCCTGGTTTTTCCCAATCGGACGACCGAATATTTCTCTCTCCTTAGCGTAACTGCTCGCCCGATCAATAAAATATCGAGCATCACCTATGGACTCACTACCAATCAAAATTCTTTCTGCATTCATACCATCCAATATATAGCTAAACCCATCCCCTTCGTTCCCAATCAAACTATTAACCGGAATACGCATGTCAGTAAAAAATAATTCCGTTGTTGCATGATTGATCATGGTGCGGATGGGTCGTATTTCCAAGCCTTCAACCTGATTCATCTCTACCAAAAAAACAGACAATCCGTGACGTCTGGACTGAACGTCTTTCACTGGCGTTGTTCTTGCAAGCAGCAGCAAAAGGTCTGAGTACTCAGCTCTACTGGTCCAGATTTTTTGGCCATTTACAACATATGAATCACCTTGTCGTACTGCCATGGTTTTTAACTGGGTCGTATCTGACCCGGTGTTTGGCTCGGTGACACCAAATGCCTGAAGTCGCAAATTGCCCGATGCAATTCCCGGCAGATAACGTTGTTTCTGTTCGTTTGAACCATGCCGAAGTACCGTTCCCATGATATACATTTGAGCGTGGCAAGCTGCTCCATTACAACCAGAGCGGTGAATTTCCTCCAGAATGGCTATAGCCGCACTGATGGGAAGTCCGCTACCACCATATTCTTCAGGAATAAGAGCAGCCAAATAACCCGCTGCCGTCAGGGAAGTAACAAATTCGGCAGGATATTCTCTCTTCTGATCTTTCTCCCTCCAATATTCACCGGGAAACTCGGCGCATAATGTCCGAACGCCTTCTCGAATTTCAGGATACGTCTCCTCTAGTGGAATACTCGGTGTCATCTAATCTCCGTCCACAAATGTTTTTCTTAAACAGTTTCTGTACATTAAGAATATAATTTGTCGTGCACTTTATAAGGCGTGGCTTCAGTGCTCAAGGTCCACGAAACAAGGGATAAGAAGATAATGTAGCATAATGCCCTTTGCCAGCATCTTTCCTTTCCAAATTTTAGTAATTTTGTCAGTTCAGAAGAGACCATGCCTAATATATTAAGACCCATTGTAAAGGATTGACTTATACGATATATATGATTGTATATAACCCTTTCCCCCACGATCATTCAAAGTGCTAGGTAATGCTTGACCCCTTTGGCCGCCATATAAGCTATCTTCGAGTATCGGTTACTGATCGCTGCGACTTCCGGTGTGTATATTGCATGGCGGAGAATATGTCTTTCTTGCCAAAGGCCGACGTTTTGACCTTAGAAGAAATTGATCGACTTTGTTCCGCTTTTATCGATCTTGGGGTTCGAAAACTTCGATTGACAGGTGGAGAACCGTTAGTTCGAAAAAATATTATGAGCTTAATTCGCAACTTATCCCGTCATTTGAATAATGGTAAATTAGACGAATTAACCTTGACAACTAATGGAACTCAACTACCAAAATATGCCGATGAGTTGTACGACTGTGGAGTAAGGCGCATTAACGTTTCATGTGACACTCTTGATCCTGATCGTTTTAAAAAAATAACTCGATGGGGGCAATTACAACAAGTCTATGACGGACTGGAAGCTGCCTCGAAAGCTGGTTTAAAAGTTAAAATAAATGCTGTTGCAATAAAGGATGTCAATGAGCATGAATTTGACAAAATGATTGCCTGGTGCGGAGGAAAAGGGTTCGACCTAACCCTAATTGAAACAATGCCGTTGGGGGAAATTAGTGGTGAACGTACGGACCAGTACCTTCCTTTGTCTTTAGTCCGCAGTCGTTTACGCAAAAAATGGACTTTAACAGACATTGACTATCAGACTGGTGGTCCTGCGCGATATATGAAAGTCGAAGAGACAGGACAAAAATTAGGATTTATTACTCCACTCACACATAATTTTTGTGAGTCTTGCAACCGTGTTAGGTTAACCTGCACTGGAATGCTCTATATGTGTTTAGGCCAGGAAGACTCTGCTGATCTGCGAAAGCCTCTGAGGCAAAGTGAAGACGATGGAGTTTTGATAAACGCTATTCACGAAGCAATCGGTCGAAAACCAAAAGGGCACGATTTCATAATTGACCGCAACCATTTGGCTCCAGCTGTAGAGCGCCATATGAGCGTTACCGGAGGTTAACACCTATTTCGTTTTGCCTTGATAGCGAATTAAGCGTACATAGCAAACCATCACAGTAGGTTTAATTATTGTCCTGACACCAAACTTCAGTGTGTTGAAAGTACATGAGTGAACAAAAAATTGGCTTCGTAGCATCAAGTACGGCTCCCGCCCAGACAGCTCTAAAATCTCTCAAAGAACTTTACGGTGATATTTCACTAGAAGAAGCCAATATAATTGTAGCCCTCGGCGGTGACGGTTTTATGATTGAAATGTTACATAAATTTATCCACCGTAATCTTCCTATTTACGGCATGAATCGTGGTTCAGTTGGATTTTTGATGAACGCCTATACTGAGCAAAATCTTCCAAAGAGGCTGAAAGCAGCCCAACTGGCTTCAATACATCCTGTACTAATGCGCGCCCAGTGTTCAGACGGCTCAGTGGTGAAAGGATTAGCTATCAACGAAGTCTCACTGCTCCGGGAAACCAGGTATGCCGCTAAGGTAAAAATTTCAGTGGATCAAAAGGTCCGATTAGATGAGTTAGTTTGCGACGGGGTTCTTGTAGCCACACCGGCCGGCAGCACTGCCTATAATTTATCCGCCCACGGCCCCATTCTACCTTTAGGCTCAAAGCTAATGGCATTAACACCCATTTGTGCCTTCAGGCCGAGACGATGGCGGGGAGCTTTGATTCCAGAGACAGCTTCGATAGACATAGAAATTTTGAATCCGGATAAACGACCTGTAAGTGCAACAGCCGACTACACTAACGCGCGCAGTGTTACCCGTGTCTCAATCAGTCAAGAACAACAACAAACGTTACGTTTGTTGTTTGATCCGGAACATGACCTTGAAGAACGTATCTTAGCAGAACAATTCCAACCATAAATGCTGTTTTTATGTTTATTTAGACTCCGAAAACATTTTTTTGGTTTACTTAAACGAGAATACAAGTACCTATATGAAGAGAAATACTCAGTATATAAATTCGGTGTCTGTCGATAATGGGGATATAGATGGAACTAAAAAATTGTCATGCCATCGTTACTGGTGGGGCGTCTGGTCTTGGTGCGGCAACTGCAGCAGCTGTAGTGAGTCGGGGTGGTAAGGTAACCATATTAGACCGAGACGAAAGTGAAGGACTAGCAGCCGTAAAACGTATCGGTGACAATGCCCACTTTCAAAAGGTGGACGTCACTAGTGAGCCAGACATATCCTCATCAATCGCCAAGGCCATTAACCGATTTGGCAAATTCTCTCTGGTTGTAAACTGTGCCGGAGTTGCTACGCCTGGTAGGATAATAGGTCGCAAAGGTGTTCTGCCACTAGCAACTTATACTGACGTAATTATGATTAATCTCGTGGGATCGTTTAATGTTCTGAAGGCCTCAGCGGAAGCGATGCAAAATAACGAAGGCGATGCGGACGGATGTAAAGGTCTCATCGTTAATACGGCCTCGGTAGCAGGTTATGAAGGCCAAGTGGGTCAAGCGGCTTATGCCTCATCCAAAGGAGGAATCATAAGTTTAACCCTCCCCGCCGCTCGGGATTTATCTCAGTTTGGTATACGAGTAGTGACCATCGCTCCTGGACTTTTTGAAACACCTATGATGAAAGGACTTCCGGAAGACGTCCAAAGTTCACTAGCCAAAGGGACACCATTTCCGCAACGTTTTGGCACGAGCGAAGAATACGCAGAATTAGTGCTGGCAATATTCAATAATAATATGATTAATGGTGAAACTATACGACTAGATGGCGCAGTTCGACTGGCTCCACGATAATGCCATAACCACGCGTAATCTTTAGGAATGAAAGGAACCGTTCTTTGGCCGAAACCGTGTTATTTGAAGTAAATGGCAGTGTGGCGACGATCACACTAAATCGACCGGACGCGCTAAACGCTATCGATCATAACCTAGCCCATGATCTACGTGAGGCTGCTATTAAAGCAGAAATGAGCCCAGAAGTCCGGTGTGTCGTGATAAAGGGTTCGGGACCAGCCTTTATGGCTGGCGGGGATATTCGGGCCTTTAAAAAACGACTGGGCCAAACCCTTGACCGTTACATGATTGATGTTACACACGACTTGCATGACGCAATAATGGCAATTCGGCGAATGCCGAAGCCTGTTATTGCCAGTGTCCATGGAGCAGCAGCAGGAGCAGGTTTTTCTATGGCCATGGCCTGCGACCTAGTCATGGCAACAGACGAAGCAGTATTTACACTTGCCTATTCAGTAATAGGCGCAAGTCCCGACGGTTCTTCTACGTTCTCGTTACCCCGTCTAATTGGGTATCACAGGTCTATGGAGTTAATGCTATTGAGCGACCGATTTGGTGCAAAACGGGCCCAGGAATTAGGTTTAATCAACTTTATCGTAACCAAAGACCAATTAGAGGACGAGACAAAAAAACTGGCCCAACGGCTGGCCAGCGGGCCTACTTTCGCTTACGGCAAAGCAAAAGAACTTTTAGGTAAATCTCTTGAACGTGGCATAGGTGACCAACTAGATGCAGAAGCTCAGTACATAACCGAATGCTCACGCACTAACGATTTCGCGGAAGGGATCACTGCATTTTTGGACAAAAGAAAGCCCACATTTACTGGAAGCTAGTTCCAACAGACTTCATTTGAGAATCTCCCTTACTGTAAACGCACCGCGAATATCTCCAATCTTGAAACCACGAGCTTCGTCGTGGGGATATATTGTATTCAACATGGCCAACACTTTTGGCTCTATGGTGGTTCCGTGACAACTCAGACACACCTTCCCGACCGGGATGGCTTTCATGTACCGGAAATGTTTCTTGCCATTTATTTGAAGAATAGCCGAATGCTCTATGGCTTTTATGCTTTCTCCTGAATTCATTCGCTCCTCAAATTTTAATAATATGCTCGACTCCCATTCATCAGGTTGGTTGGAAGGGTTTCGCACTCGTAAGCCTGTTCTTCCAATTTCAAATGGATATTTTTCGTTCGTAAGGGCCGTAGCTTCCATTGCGCCCTCCTTGCACATTAAAAGTTTTTCTTTGGCGTCTATTTCATTTTCCAACCCCGCCTTCAGATACACCTTTAGGCTCTCTGACAAGCTTTTAATTGCTTCTCGGCTAGCAACCTCTCGCGACTCTATTTCTTCTTGAGCCAATAGGGGTCCACTAAAAAGAAACAGAGCTGCACACACGGTCATACCCAGAATACCATTCTTGCTTGTGACACTTGGGCACATCATTCCAATCCTTTTTCCCGTACTAAATTCCATGCCCGCTCTGCATACTTGCCGGTCATCGAACCAACCTCTTTAGCGTTCGCGCTACTAGCGGTGCCACTGGCCGCTCGCGCTAAAATTCCTTCTGCGATAGCCGCCATCCGGAACAATGAAAAAACAATATAGAAAGTAAGGTCAAAAATGGGACGATGTGTCCTCTCACAATATTTATGTACATAATCATCTGGAGAAGGAATTCCCAAAGAATCCAAATTTAAACCCTTTAGGCCATTAAATTCATCTGGTGCCATATAAAACGGCATGACGTTATAGGCTAGGTCTCCCAAAGGATGGCCCAGGGTCGATAACTCCCAATCAAATATCGCTATGACCTCGGGCCGATCTTGATGAAACATCATATTCCCAAGTCGAAAATCACCATGGACTACTGTGGTTTCGTCGTCATCAGGGACATGGGCGTTTAACCAAGCAATTAATCTTTCCATCTCAGGTATCTCATTTTGCTTTGAGAGGCTCCATTGCTTCCCCCAACGAGCTATTTGACGGGTGTAATAATTCCCTGGTTTACCAAAAGTAGATAATCCGTGGGCCTCCCAATCGACCCGGTGTATGCGAGCCAAAATATCGTTCATTGCATCCCATATTTTTGAACGCTCTTGAGGTGTGACATCCGGTACGGAGTTTACGTGGAAAACGCGACCAGCCATTCGCTCCATGATATAGAAGGGAGTACCAATTACCTGCGGATCCTCACATAAATGCAACATCCGTGCCACCGGTACGTCCGTATCGATCAATGCGGCCTGAACCCGGTATTCTCTCTCTACGGCATGAGCTGACGGCAAAAGATTTCCAGGCGGCTTCTTCCGCAGCACCCATTGTTTTTGACCACACTGAAGCAAATAGGTAGGGTTTGACTGTCCCGCGCGCATTTGTAGCACTTGCAAAGACCCAACAACCCCCTCGATCTTAGACTTCAAATAATTGGTCAGATCCCTCAAATCGAATTGATGCGCCTCACGTACCTGGATGGTTTCGCTTAAACCCTCATAGTTGTAATTTCTAGTCATTGTCGAGCTCTTTAATGAATCACAAAAATAGCTATGGAAGGCAAATCATTCAAACGTCAGGAATCCCGTAAGCCCATATAACCAAGTTCCGTAAGCGGTGCCAGAGTGATCGCTTTCTCCCGAAATGTAGACCAACTATCGTAAACTTTTCTTGTAAAGGAATCTTTCTCAGATGTTTCCCGGGCTACATCTGCACCAGCCTTTAACATAGCCGCATATACCTCGTCAGGGAATTTTCGTAACTCCACATTATATTTGTTTAACAAAACACCCAAAGCCTCCGCATTACCGTAAGTCATCTCACACAACATTCGAAACGCCTCGTCACCGGCCGCGCGTTTTACTATAGCCTGCAAATCAGCGGGAAGCTCATCAAACGCTTCGGAATTTACCGTCAAGGCTAAACCTGGACCGGGTTCATGCACACCCGGAGCGTAGTAGTATTTTGCTACCTTATGAAAACCAAAAGCTAAGTCATTATAAGGAGCCACCCATTCGGTAGCATCAATGGCACCGGTCTGTAACGCAGGTAGAATCTCTGACCCGGGTAAATTTACCGGCACTGCTCCTAAGCGTGCCATGACCTCTCCACCGAGACCTGGTATCCGCATCCTCAAGCCCTTAA
Source organism: uncultured Rhodospirillaceae bacterium (assembly GCA_964515905.1). Classification (GTDB taxonomy): domain Bacteria; phylum Pseudomonadota; class Alphaproteobacteria; order UBA7887; family UBA7887. The sequence continues at coordinate 84,263 of CAZEWK010000047.1, forward strand.
AATCATCTAGACCTTTTATCTCTTTCTGATACCAGCCTCCCACGTTTGGTCCGCCAGAACCGGCCAAAAATGGCTTCAGGCCAAACCCAGCATACAGTTCGTCCCACAACTCCTGTCCTCCCCCAAAATTTATCCAGGCCGCATGCTCCTGAGCCGTCAATCCACCGGGAACCGAGCAAAAGAAAGGCATAGCGGAGTGCTTAGCGAGCCAGTAGTACGGTGCATCGTGGCCCATTTCAGATATACCTTCTCGAACTGCATCAAACACCTCGAAAGGAGGAACAAGTTCTCCACCTCCGTATACCTTAACCTCCAGACGACCATCCGACATTTGTTCTATCGAGTCAGCAATGCGCTGTGTACCCGTACCAATAGCAGGAAAGTTTTTTGGCCAGGCCGTTACTATTTTCCAACGATAACGGTCTTTTGCTATGGCAGGAGCTGAAAGGGCCGTCGCGGTAATTGCAGCCCCGGTGCGGGCGGCCGTTTTCATAAAAGTTCGTCTTTTCATTCGTTTTTCCCTCATCGGTGATCCGTGCCTTAGTTGACTTCAAAACTCCTCAGTCTCCTGGGAGAATAATATTAAACCGTCCCGTCTTTATGCCGTCTGCCCGAACTTCATCAAACGGCACAATCAATGTTTTCCTGTCACTATGTGCCAAAGACTTTAATAGATAGTCGGACTCATTATATTCGTTCCCAGCAAAATACATTTGGGTAGTTAGAGAAGCATGGGAGGATTGGATTTTAAAATGAATATGTGGGGGCCGAACCCAATTACGGCCAGCCGAATAGGCGCCCGGCACAATCGTTAAAAACCGGTAAAACCCCTTAACGTCCGCCTTGATCCGCCCATCGCCTTGAAAATTTTTATCTAAAGGCTCCTTGCTCCCAGAATCATCCGGATGGGCATAACGACCTTTAGAATTAGCCTGCCACACAACTAAGTCGCAACCTGCAACAGGACGGCATTTGTTATTTAAAACTTGGCCCACTACCTGTATTACTTCCCCTTTTGCCCGCTGCAAACCACCATTTACCTTGGTTAGGTCCCAATCATTTTCTGGAATCTCGACTGGGTAAAACGGACCCTCTGCTTGTTCTGCCGTTAACTGGCAAGCAGCTAATGTGCTTCTCATTACGATTATATTAAAACAGGCGGTTAAAGCGCCACATACCGTAGCTCTGCGGTTTATTAAATTCTTTGACATTGGATACCTTTTCACTTTCACGACGCCTATGTCTCAGATAAAACTGTACTAATCGAAAAACTGCCCATTAAGTTATCGTATCGTTATAATCTGATATGCTTTTGGTATAGCGCAACGATTAATTAAACAAGGGGAGGCGTAGATGACCACGGCGAATAAAGTGGCAATTGTAACAGGAGGAGGGTCTGGTGTTGGACGTTACGCAGCCATTGCCCTGCTAAGAGATGGGTACTCCGTGGTAATCGCGGGCCGTCGTTATGATGCCCTTAAAGAAACACTTACCATGGCAGGAGAGTCTAACTCACAAGCTTTGGCTATAAAAACGGATGTCACCCAACCTGATTCAGTACGAAACCTGTTTAATGGTGCCAAAGAACAATTTGGCCGGTTAGACCTTTTGTTTAATAACGCTGGAATGGGCGCACCAGCAATACCGCTGGAAGACCTATCTATAAAACAGTGGACTGATGTAGTTAATGTAAATCTAACTGGGTCGTTCCTATGTACACAAGAGGCTTTTCGATTGATGAAAAATCAAGATCCCATGGGCGGTAGGATTATTAATAATGGATCAGTCTCTGCATATGCTCCACGCCCCAACTCTGCACCGTACACCTCGACCAAACATGCAATTACAGGCTTGACAAAGTCCACTTCCCTAGACGGACGCAAGTATGATATCGCATGTGGTCAAATTGATATTGGAAACGCTGAAACAGATATGACGAAAAGAATGAAAGACGGTGTGGCTCAGGCAAATGGTGAAACCATGGTTGAACCGACAATGGATGTTAACAACGTTTCTCGGGCTGTCCTCTATATGGCAAACTTGCCACCCGATGCCAACGCCCAGTTTTTGACAATTATGGCCACAAAAATGCCTTACCTTGGAAGAGGATAATCCCCAGCACACTGGTATTGACGATCTATTTCAACTAATAGTTTAGCTAACCTTACTTTTAATTTACTCCACAAAATAAATGCTATCCTAAGTCATTAAAAAAATATGTTGCCTACGACAATAAGATCGTCTCCATAATGAGAAAGTTAAATCGGCGCGTGGTGGAATTGGTATACACAACAGACTTAAAATCTGTCCCCATTTATGGGTTGTCGGTTCGAGTCCGACCGCGCCGACCAATCAGAGCCATCTGGTGGGAGCAAGGTGCAAGGCTGCGAGATAACGTTGTGTTGGGCGTATATCTCCTGCATGAGCTCCAAACCACCCCCGTGTTACATCCACGCAAGGTACTCTCCCGCACCGGGCCCAAAAGGGATCGCGGAGAAAAACTGGAGTGCCGGAACTTTCCCCGACCAATACCCAGGCGACGACACCAATTAAAGTAGATTGGTTCATGCGACTTCTCCCCCTTATAATTTCTCCAGTCTCATTGACCTCCGTCGTCACACCCATAGGAGACTAAAGAGCATCCATTTCAGAAAACTTAGAGTAACGAACGTCTTATTATTTTATGTTGAGCCCCTCAACAAATAATACAAAGCAATGTAATTCTACTCAGGCCCTGTTGACGTCTCAACGTCGACCGTTACCGATGCCCCATCGTCCACGGCGAATAGCGTCTGAACCTCGTCCAAAGCTCGCCCCCATATATTACAGGGGCTTGCAAGACGAATCTCGTTACCTTTACTTATGGGTGTTGGACCAAATCCTATAGCGATTGCGTCTCCATCAGGCCAGTAAGCAAGTTCGCCCGCCTCTACTATTGCCCTCGCATTTGTCTCACGACTAACACGGACTGGAGTCGAAAAGTATACTTCCTCACCCCAGGTATTGGCTCGCGAGCGAATTGGGCAGGCAGCCACAATTGCAGCCGCAGTAGGAGTATCCAGGGTTTCAACCCGAATATTAATATTTCCGACAGTAATTGTTACAACAACCATAAAATATAATAACTCATCAATTTAAACTGACATTCCTCTAACCATTAAACCTTACCCAACATCAAATCTTGGTAAGCAATATTTTCAGTAACTTGGTCACGTTTTTTGCAACTCCGGGTTGCCGCCTAAGTCTTTGACCATATCAAAAACCGTATCACAAACGTTTTCAAGAATTAGCTCATTCGAACTACGTAGAACAAGATTCGTGCCGAACTTACCCTCCTGATAGAATGGATAGCTGCCAATTTCTACCTCTGAAAACTGTTCCTGAATTGCACGTAGTGGATCCGCTACTACACCTTCCGTCAAATAAGCAGTAACAGTTCGACTTTTAATTAAATCCCCTCCCACCAGATTTTTTCGACAACCTTCAAACATGTCGCGCATAATTTTAGGAACACCGGCCAACACAAAAACGTTTTCCATCTTAAATCCTGGTGCGCCAGAGACCGAGTTCTCTATTAGAGTAGCACCATCGGGTACACTGGCCATTCTCAAACGGGCTGAATTGAGTTCCACTCCGTTGCGTTCACACAGCCTAGCTATTAAATCACGAGCTGCAGGGTGCTGATGCAACTCGACACCGAAAGCTTTTGCAATGCAGTGTGCAGTAATATCGTCGTGCGTGGGGCCAATCCCACCTGTTGTAAAAACATAGTTGTATAATGAACGACATTCGTTCACAGCAGCAATAATGGCGTTTTCAACATCTGCAATGACCCGTGCCTCTACAAGTTTAACACCTAAATCGTTCAGGCTGGTAGCAAGAAAGTTAAGATTCACGTCCTGCGTCCTTCCTGATAGTATTTCATTCCCAATAATCAGAACACAGGCGGTGGGTAATAAATCCGTATTCATAGATTCCCCAGACAAAGTGAATGGAACTTGTATCCTATTTGATAATAAAGCCAAAGACTATGGCCGAATTCAATAAATAAAAGCGACAATACAACAACTGAGTTTTCATCATGGAATTTCTACAACCTCTAGCTAAAGGCCATCTCATCCGGCGTTATAAACGGTTTCTCGCAGATGTCGCGCTAACCAACGGAAAGGTCGTTACTGCTCATTGTGCAAATCCCGGGTCCATGCAAGGTCTAGCAACCAAAGGAATGGAGGTATGGTTGTCTCCAGCACAGAATCCTAAACGTAAACTTGGTTGGACCTGGGAGCTTGTGCGAGTAGGGCGTGGTTTAGTTGGTGTCAATACTTCCCTTCCCAATAAAATTGTTTATGAGGCCATTGCTGCCAAAGGAATTAGCGAACTTAATGGATATTCTGAAATTTATCGTGAAGTCGCATACGGCAAAGCTTCTCGAATAGACCTTCTTTTGGACCATCCTAAAAAGGGCAAGTGTTTCGTAGAAGTAAAAAACGTAACCCTAAAAAGAAAATTTGGCGCAGAGTTCCCTGATTCGGTTACCACGCGGGGCACTAAACACCTCGGAGAATTAACAAACATGATTGAAGAGGGACATCGGGCCGTAATGTTGTATTTAGTCCAAAGAAACGATTGCGGAGACTTCCGAATCGCTTCCGATATTGATCCTCTTTATAACGATGCTTTCCAGACAGCAATAACAAAAGGGGTGGAGGCCATATGTTATTCCTGCAAGTTAAGGACAAATAGTATTACAATTGACCGCCCCCTGCCCGTTGTTTCGGGACCTTTTTGAATCATAAACGTGATTTAAAACTGAAACATACCCGCCACCATCAGTTGGTAGGCAACTCAAATCTTGTTTGCTCCTCAGCTTTTTAATAAAAGAGTATATGTCTGAAGTCCAAACTATCATGTCTGAAACGGGACAAAAAATTAAGATTCATGGTGAAGAGAGCTTTACTGCCATGCGAAGAGCCGGTCTACTTGCTGCCGAGGTACTAGATTATATTGCTTCTTATGTTCAGGAGGGAATTGCAACGGAATACCTTGATCAACTTTGCCATGACTTTATTCTAGAGCACAACGCAATACCCGCTCCACTAAATTATCGCGGTTTTCCGAAATCAATATGTACCTCAGTAAATCATGTAGTTTGTCACGGGATTCCGGGGAGTAAAAAACTTACGAGTGGAGATATCCTTAATATCGATATTACCGTGATCGTTGATGGTTGGCACGGTGACTCAAGCCGAATGTTTTGTGTTGGGAAACCTACAATAAAAGCCTCTCGCCTCATAGATATTACATACGATTCCATGATGTACGGGATAGAGGAAGTGAGACCTGGTGCAACACTTGGTGATATTGGATTTGCTATTCAAAAGTTTGCTGAGAGAAAACGGTGCTCTGTAGTTAGAGATTTCTGTGGACATGGCATCGGAAAAATATTTCACGACACACCAAGTGTTCTACATTATGGATCTCCAAGCTCTGGCTTAAAGCTTCGTGAAGGGATGTTTTTCACCATTGAGCCAATGATCAATCTTGGACGGCATGAAGTAAAAATACTTGGAGACGGTTGGACTGCAGTGACAAAAGACCGCTCCCTTTCGGCCCAGTTTGAGCACACTCTTGGAGTAACAGCAGCAGGTTACGAAATTTTTACATTGTCTCCAAAGGGGCTCAACAAACCCCCATACATATAATAGTACGTAAAATTTATGAAGTACCAATGCTAAGAATCTAGGGCTTCAATGACAAAATCTAATCGATCTTGACCAAAAAACATTTCTTCTCCAACAAAAAAGGTTGGAGCTCCAAACGCTCCTCGCTGAGCAACAGTTTCCGTATTACTTTTTAGTTTATCTTTTACCTCTGGGTCTTTGATGCGTTCAAACAAATGATCCGCATCCATACCGGCGTCCTTTAAGACATCTCGGACAACGCCCGCATCACCTAAGTTTTTTGATTGAGCCCACATGGCTGGGAATATTGCCGCAAGATATTGCTGAAGATTTCCATCTTTAATAGTGGCCACAGCCCCCCTCATTAAAGCAAGAGTATTTACTGGAAAATATTGATTGGATTTATAAGCTACACCATAGCGCTTAGCGAATCTCGGCAGATCTGTTTTCATCCAAGCCGATTTCGGTGCGAGGTGGGCAGGACTCTGATTGCCTACTATCTTAAAAAGCCCTCCTAGAAGGATAGGAATCCATACAATCTGTGATCCGGCATGAGCGACTATGGACGGCAACTGTGTGTAGGCTAGGTAGGCAGTTGGGCTCCCTACGTCAAATACAAATTCTACTTTTTTATTCATGGTGTACTATCCCCGGGTATTAACGTAATGCAGCCGCTATGTTACCCCCATCAACGGTTAGCACTGCGCCAGTTGTTTTCATAGATAGAGCTAGGTTAACGAATGCATTAGCAACATCGGAAGCGGTTACCTCCTCCCCAAGCAAATTGCCCGACATGTAGTCCTCCGGAGTCGTCCCACGGGCTACAGCTCTTTCTGCTATCATTGCCTCTGTCATCAGACCAGACCGCACGCGATCCGCATTTATGGCATTAGACCTAATTTGTTCTGAGCCGTAATCGACCGCATACTGACGGGATAAAAACAGAGTTGCTGCTTTGGGCAGCCCATACGGACCAAAATTTTCTCCGGGGTTAACCGCTTGTTTAGAAGCGTTAAATAATAAGGCACCCCCTGTTCCCTGCCGGCTCATTATTGCTACTGCAGCCTGCGCAACAGTTTGGTGAGAAAAAAAGTTAATCTCAAAGCTTTTACGTAAAACCTCGTCTGAGACTTCTCCAATTTTCCCCTGGGAAGCACTTCCAGCGTTTGATACCAAGACATCAATACCACCAAATTTGCTACAAATTGTCGTAAATACTTCTTCAACCTGAGACCGGTCGGTAACGTTACAAGTTAAACCTGTTACACCGATTTTGTCACACAACAATGATAACCTTTCTGGATCAATATCAAGAAGAACGACTTCGGCATTATTATCCATGAAAGCCTTTGCGGTTGCGGCTCCAATGGAACCTGCTCCACCGGTAATGACGACAACATTACCCGACATCGGCAATGGACTTTGTTTCCCAAGTTTGGCCTGCTCTAAAGACCAGTATTCCATTTGAAATATTTCAGCTTCATCCAGAGAAGTATATTCCCCGATTCGTTCGGACGCTGATATAACGTTAATTGTGGATTCAGCAATATCAGCAGTTATTTGTGCAGCTTGAGAAGAATTACCTAAAGCAAATAGACCCAAGCCTCGCACCAACACCACTCTCGGCATCGGGTCCAGAGCCAACTTAGGGTTTTTCAAATCTACATTGTGTCGTCGGAAATAATCTGAATAGGCCGCTTTGTATTTTTTTAAACTATCGTCTAACAAAGAACACCACTGATTAAGACTTTCAACCTCAGGTGCCGGCATGATCAAAGGCTTTGGCTTTGTTCTGATTACATGATCAGGGGTCACTGGACCTGACTGACTATAGCGTTCTAGACCCTTACCATTAACATATTGGAGAATTGATTCGTTAGTCCGGAATGTACAAATTAGGCGTTCTCCTCCTGTTTGAGAAAAATTGGATGGGGTGCATTTGCCACGTAAGAGTGGTGCTACCCAAGACGCTGGCAACAAAGATTTTGGAATTTCTACCGATTGAAATGACCTGGCTGGGCGATCTTTCTCTTTGGATTCCGCCAAAGTAATCAATTCTATCATTCGCTCGTAGGACTCTTCAGCAGTCTCACCGAAAGTAAAAATCCCGTGTTTCATTAAGATGAGTCCCCCACAGTCCTTGTTTAACTGATATACCTCCAATGCCTTCTTCGATAAGAGAAATCCTGGCATGATATACGGAACAAGAGCTGCTTTTTCACCGAAAACCTCAGAACAAATAGCGTAGCCGTTGGGTTGATCCGTCAAAGCCAACACGGAATTTGCGTGAGTGTGGTCAACATACTTGTGAGGAAGAAAGGCGTGGAGGAGTGTTTCTACTGAAGGATTTGGGGCTTTACTATCCAGTAGATTTCGGCGCTGAACATTTACCATATCCTCATCGTCTAATTTCTCTAAATTAGCGATGGCTCTGATTGGTTTAAGACGCACGGCAGGCAATCCATCTGGTTCTATATCGGCCATGTCCCATCCGGAGCCTTTCACACAAATCACGTCTTCCAAGTTTCCGTAAACATCGGGCATCTTTGTTTTGACTGAGACATTCCCTCCTCCGTGCAAAACTAATTTAGGATTACTTCCCAGTAGCCTTGAGCTATAGACACGCAACGCCAAATCTGCCATTACACCTTTATCGGCGTATGCATTAATAAATTCCTCTGCTTCTCTTTTTGACCAAAGACTTTTCATTTTTGCTTCTTTACCCTCATGAGGCTTGATTTTAGCGTATAAACTAAGGGTTTTAGTTAATACAAAAATAGCCTGAATTTGGCCAACCCATTCTAGAGGACTTATACTCGCAAATTCGACATGGAAAACCACCAAATACAGGATTGACAATGATACCACGTTACAGCCGACCTGAAATGGCAAACATTTGGGAATCACAAACGCGTTTCCAAATATGGCTAGATATCGAACGCTACGCGTGCGAAGCACAAGAAAAACTCGGGATTATTCCAAATGGTACCGCCAAAGCATTGAATGAGCGTGGAAAATTTGAAATTAAAAGAATCGATGAAATTGAACGCAATCTCAAACACGATGTAATTGCTTTTTTAACCAATGTCGCTGAGCATGTTGGGCCCGAAGCCCGGTTTATGCACCAAGGCTTAACATCATCTGATGTATTAGATACTGCCTTTTCGGTCCAACTCACCCGGGCGAGTGACATATTGCTGTCCGATATAGATCTACTGTGCGCCGTTCTTCAAAGAAAGGCATTTGAATACAAAAACACCTTGTGTGTTGGGCGAAGCCACGGAATTCATGCCGAACCCACTACTTTTGGTCTAAAACTCGCTTTTGCTTTTGCTGAATTTGACCGCGCCCGTTCTCGTCTAAAAATGGCTCGTGAAGAAATATCTGTCTGCGCTATTTCTGGCGCTGTAGGCACATATTCCACTATAGACCCTAGCGTAGAGGCTTATGTTGCAAAAAAACTTAACCTTAGACCGGAAATAATCTCAACACAGGTGATCCCACGCGACCGGCACGCGATGTTTTTTGCCACACTTGGTGTCTTAGCTGGTTCGATAGAACGATTATCCACGGAGATACGACATCTACAAAGGACAGAAGTGAGGGAGGCAGAGGAGTTTTTTGAGGCAGAACAGAAAGGTTCTTCCGCGATGCCCCACAAAAGAAACCCGGTATTAACTGAGAATTTAACTGGACTAGCGCGAATAATACGCTCAACAGTACAACCTGCCCTGGAAAATGTTGCCCTTTGGCATGAAAGGGACATATCACATTCTTCCGTAGAGAGAATGATTGCTCCAGACGCAACAGTCACTGCAGATTTTGCTCTCTCTCGACTACACACTGTGATAGACAAGCTGCTGGTATACCCTGAAAATATGCAACAAAATCTTGATAGTTTGGGCGGATTAATCCAATCTCAACGCGTTTTGCTCGCCCTTACTCAGTCTGGCATGAGCCGCGAAGACGCATACCGATTAGTCCAACGGAGCGCCATGCAAGTGTGGGAAGATGGGGGGCTGTTCCTGAACGCGCTAAAGGCTGATAAAGAGATATCCTCACAACTGAGCGCGAAAGATCTATCCAAAATTTTTGATTCTGGGCTTGAACTGAAACATATCGACAAAATTTTCTCACGAGTGTTTCCTGATATAGGACAGAGGTAAATTACCAGTGCCTAACCATAATTATTACTCGTCCATTATCTCGTTCTTAGCAATCGGCATCAAACGATCCATTTCGTGCCTGATTTTTTCAGCATTGGTCGGTACTCCCTTAGATTCGAAATCAGAAAGCACCTTTTGTAATACATCATCATCACCCGGTTCTTGAAAATCTGCCATTACTACTTCTTTTGCATACGCGTCAGACTCGGCTCCGGTCAAACCCAGCAAGTTTGCTGCCCAAAGACCCAATAATTTATTGCGCCGAGCATTTGCCTTAAACCGAAGCTCCTCATCATGCTGGAACCGTTTTTCAAAATCACGTTCTCTATCTTCAAAAGCACTCATATTATTCCCTTAGCCTCATCGTTTGAAACTGTCCATAAACTAACACCAGTATACCACTGTTCCTGAAAGAGATAACCCTAACGTTTTATGACAACCTACCCTAGTTGTGAGACACTTATCCAAATGTGTACATTGATTATACTCCGTCAACCTAACCATCCTTGGTCTACTCTAATAGCCGCAAACCGCGACGAAATGCTGTCACGGGCATGGGACGCACCTGCGCGTCACTGGCCTGACCGACCTACCACCGTGGCAGGATTGGATCACGAGGGACACGGAAGTTGGCTCGGGGTGAATGACTATGGTGTGGTCGCCGGAATACTAAATCGTGCCGGAACTCTCGGTCCAGAAGAAAACAAACGATCGCGAGGTGAAATAGTACTTGAGGTACTGGAACATGCGGACGCTAAAATTGCGGCAAAAGCCATATCGGATCTAGATGAACGATCGTATCGGCCGTTCAATCTCGTAATAGCCGATAATCGTGATGCCTACTGGGTCGCTCACCGCGGTAATATTTATCGATCCAAGATTGAGGTGCATACCATTCCGTTAGGTCTTTCCATGCTAACATCCTATGACCTTAACGATAAGAGATCGCCGAGAATTCGTAATTTCCTTACTCATTTTCAAAACTCCCCTATCCCCAACCCAGACAATGACAACTGGGACGATTGGAAACGGATCATGTGCAATAGATCTTATGACTCCAGAGATGGTCCGACCGAGACCATGAATATTTCAACCGACTTTGGCTTTGGAACATCTTCCAGTTCTTTTATAGCAATCCCATCCGACAAAAGGCCTCACTCAGCACTAATATGGAAGTTTTCTCCAGGTGCCCCCGACACTTGCACCTATGATTTCATCGAATGTGGATCGACGACTATCTAATCGAATTTTTCGTTCTAAGCCGGACTTTACCATCTATGTAATTATCAGAAACAATTAGTTTGGATCATGCTAATATATGTTACAAAGCACTTGCAAATTTTAGAAGTGGACATTTAGGAGGCAACTATGTGGATGGTCAAAAATGTATTGGTTATAGGTATCCTTATGTTATTTAATGGATCCAACGCAATTGCTCAAAGTCGTACGCCATCAAACCAAGAGGCAGAGGTCTATATTATATCTCCAACAGATGGGCAGCGGGTAACATCGCCCGTGACAATAAAATTTGGACTTCGTGGAATGGGTGTGGCGCCTGCAGGGACCGAGAAAGATAATACTGGCCACCACCACCTGATAGTGGATGCTGCTCTTCCGCCTTTGGACGAACCCATCCCAAGCGATGAAAATTACCGACACTTTGGTGGAGGTCAGACAGAAGTAACATTAGAATTGGGACCAGGTAATCACACACTTCAGCTTTTGCTGGCCGACCACAACCATATTCCTCATGATCCTGTCATTAAGTCCAGTCGAGTAATCATAACAGTCAAATAACAGACTAGATTTTATTGGTTCATGATACTAACTCAGTGCGCTGATTGCCTTTTGTTCGCAGGCTAAATGGGCCATAAAAGTTTTAAGGCCTCGAAAACTTGCGAATAGTTCCAGTTTCTAAGCAATTACGGAATGGAAATACCATAGCGTTTCAGAATTTTTGTCCATATGTCTCGTTGGGAACATTGTGCGACCCATACATATGAGGTAATAACCTTATAACTTAGTGGTATGCGAGGCCACAGTGGTACGTTTGTTTCATTTTTAATTGACAACTTTGTGGAAGAAACATCCAAACACGATATGCCGCGGCGCAGACGAATATATGAAGGAAAGGCCAAGGTCCTATTTGAAGGACCAGAGCCAGGGACCATAGTCCAATATTTTAAAGACGATGCCACGGCTTTTAATAATAAGAAAAAGGGTACAATCACCGGGAAAGGTGTCCTAAATAACCGAATTTCCGAATTTTTAATGACAAAACTCTCCGAAATAGGTATCCCGACCCATTTCGTCCGCCGACTTAATATGCGAGAGCAACTAGTTAAAAAGGTAGAAATTATCCCAGTTGAAGTTGTAGTGCGAAACGTTGCCGCTGGTTCGTTTTCAAAACGATTTGGCATCGCTGAAGGGTCTCCACTACCCCGATCAATCGTAGAATATTACTACAAGTCCGATGAACTTGATGATCCAATGGTAATTGAAGAACACATCACAGCGTTCGGATGGGCAACGCCTCACGAACTTGATGAAATACTGTCACTAACACTCAGAATTAATGATTTTCTTTCAGGGCTTTTTCTGGCACTGGGGGTAAAATTAGTTGATTTTAAGTTGGAGTTTGGTCGCTTATATGAAGGAGATGACCTAAGGATAGTTTTGGCTGACGAAATTAGTCCAGATAACTGCCGTCTTTGGGATATTAAAACGAACGAAAAATTAGATAAGGATCGTTTCCGACGCAATTTAGATCGTGTTGAAGAAGCCTATCAGGAAGTGGCACGCCGTTTAGGCATCCTACCTGAAGGAGGGCCTCGCGATCTAAAGGGGCCGGACACGATACAATAGATAACTTTTGAAAGCTAAAGTCTACATAACTCTTAAAGCAGGTGTGCTAGATCCACAAGGGAAAGCAACTGAGCAAGCCCTAGATAGACTTGGGTTCAAAGGAATTAGGGAAGTGCGGCAAGGCAAAATTATTGAGATTGATTTTGATCAAATAGATTCGGTGCAGGCTCGTAAAGATATTGAAAATATGTGCCAAAAACTCCTATCCAATACTGTGATTGAAGACTATTCCATCGAATTAGATAAATGAGCAATTACCTGGCACTTAACTCACTCGAGCTAGCATGAAAGCTGCTGTCATCGTTTTTCCCGGTTCCAATTGTGACCGCGACTTGGCGGTTGCACTAGAGCAACTTTGCGGGAAACAAGTTTTCCTTGTTTGGCATGGGGAAAACAGCCTACCAAAAACGGATTTAATTGCTATCCCAGGCGGATTCTCCTATGGAGACTATCTGAGGCCTGGTGCAATGGCTGCCCATTCACCCATTATGGAGGCGGTCATCCGATCGGCTAGAAAAGGTGTTGCCGTATTAGGTATATGTAACGGGTTTCAAATACTCACCGAATGCGGATTGCTTCCGGGAGTCTTAATGCGAAATCGGGACCTAAAATTTCTATGCACTGCCACTGCGCTGGAAGTCAGCACCACTGAGTCGATTTTCACGTCCGAGTACACCCCAAATGAATTTGTCACCATGCCAATTGCCCACAACGAAGGTAACTATTTTGTTGATAACAATACCTTAGAGGAGCTTGAGTCAGAAGACCGTATTGCGTTTCGTTATGGTAACAATACATCAACTTCAGTGATTCAAACTTCTCCAAACGGTTCCATCCATTCTATTGCTGGAGTCCTAGACAATAGCAGACGAATCCTAGGTATGATGCCGCATCCAGAACGTGTAATTGACGCAGCACACACAAGTACGGACGGTCAGCGCTTGTTCAATTCCTTATTGCATAATCTTACATGAATACTGTGACCACAGAACTGGCAGCCGAAATGGGATTGTCACACAGAGAATTTGCAGAGATTAAATCTTTGCTTGGCCGATTACCAAATTTTACAGAACTTGGGATATTTTCGGCGATGTGGAGCGAACACTGTTCATACAAATCGTCTCGAAAATGGTTGTCAATGCTACCTACTGATGCTCCTTGGGTTATTTGCGGTCCAGGAGAAAACGCTGGGGTGATTGATATCGGAGACGAACAAGCTTTGGTGTTCAAAATGGAGAGCCATAACCATCCCTCTTATATCGAACCATACCAAGGGGCAGCCACGGGTGTTGGAGGGATCTTGAGAGACGTCTTTACCATGGGAGCCCGTCCTATCGCTTCACTCAATTCGTTACGTTTCGGAGAACCGGATCATCCTAAGACGAAATATTTATTGGACGGTGTTGTGGCTGGAATCGGCGGTTATGGAAATTGTATAGGTATCCCAACAGTCGGAGGCGAATGTACTTTCGATAAACGGTACAACGGCAATATTTTAGTGAATGCTATGTCTGTAGGGATAACCAAAAAAGATAAAATTTTTTATGCTCAAGCAACTGGAAAGGGGAGCCCAGTCGTCTACGTAGGTTCTAAGACAGGGCGGGATGGCATCCATGGAGCGACAATGGCTTCTGCTGCATTTGATACGGAATCTGATTCTAAGCGCCCAACCGTTCAGGTTGGTGATCCTTTCACAGAAAAATTGCTTCTGGAGGCCTGTTTAGAACTGATGTCCGGCGATTCTATCACCGGGATTCAGGACATGGGTGCTGCTGGATTAACCTCGTCCGCTGTTGAGATGGCCTCTAAAGGCGAAGGAGGAATCGAGCTAGATCTCGACCAAGTACCGCGTCGCGAGGCTAATATGTCCCCCTACGAACTGATGCTATCGGAGAGTCAAGAGCGTATGTTGATGGTATTGCAACCTGGGGCAGAGCAGGAAGCACAGAGAGTATTTAAAAAATGGAATTTAGATTTTTCCGTCATTGGTCACGTCACAAACTCGGATCGACTAGTTCTAAAAAGCGAAGGTGCTACTGTTGCTGATCTCCCCATTCGACCGTTGGCTGAAGGGGTTAGTTATGAGCGACCATGGACACCACCGCCGACACCGCATAGACTTCCGGAAATTCGGCACACACCCGTACTGGACTCACTCCTCTCTCTTCTATCCAGTTCCGACCTCTGCTCTCGAAAGTGGATATGGGAACAATACGACCAATCAGTAATGGCAGATACAATAATGGGTCCTGGATCAGACGCTGCCCTAGTTCGCATTCATGGGACAAAAAAAGCAATCGCCATCAGTTCTGATTGTACGCCTCGTTATTGTGAAGCTGATCCAAGAATTGGTGGCCAGCAAGCTGTTGCAGAATGTTGGCGTAACCTGACCTCTGTGGGTGCTACGCCACTAGCACTTACTGATTGCCTAAATTTTGGAAATCCTGAAAAAGCAATCGTTATGGGCCAGTTTATTACTGCTATCGAAGGAATGGCTGAGGCATGCAGGGAGCTAAACTTTCCTGTCGTATCAGGCAATGTTTCGTTTTATAACGAAACTGAGGGATGCAATATTCCTCCAACACCGCAAATCGGCGGCGTCGGCCTTATAGATGACTGGCGCCTGAGCGTCGGTTTGGCACTTAGTCCACGTTGCGAGACAATGATTCTTATTGGCGATGGAGTCGGCCACTTAGGCCAATCACTTTATGCAAGAAAAATCTTTGGAGAGGATTTTGGACCTCCCCCACCTGTCCATCTGCAAGTCGAACGCCGGAATGGAAATTTTATTCGGGAAATTATTCGAAAGGGCCTGATTACCGCCTGCCATGATATTTCCGACGGTGGGCTGCTAGTAGCTGCCGCCGAAATGTGTATAGCGGGTGTCCGCGGCCTATCTCTTAATATTGATCAAGATCCCGGATCATTGTTTGGCGAAGACCAGGGGCGCTATTTGATCACTATGACATCTCAATACCTCGAAACTGTCATTGCGGAAGCTGCTAAAGCCAGAGTACACGCAAAAATTATAGGTACCGTAGGCGGCCAAACATTGACTCTCAACACTGCCGATGCCATATCGGTCTCACAGTTAATTGAAATTAACGATTCCTGGTTGCCAGACTATACGGCTACCAGCATATAGTAAGGACTTAGCAAAGGATTTTTTTATGGCCATGGATGCGGCAGAAATCGAGCGTCTAATTCGAGAAGCACTGCCAGACGCAAACGTCCGGATTGAAGATTTACGCGGAGACGGTGACCATTACGCGGCCTATGTAAGTTCAAATGCCTTTAAAGGGAAAAGTCGAGTACAACAGCACCAATTGGTATATCAAGCACTAAGAGGCGCAATGGGAGAACAACTGCACGCCTTAGCACTCCAAACCTCTGTACTTGAAGAAACCTAACGAATTAGAGAAAACAGGAGCAGCTCAAATGACCACGACCCAAGATAATCCAGCCGCAGAGCGAATCGAACAAGAGCTTAATGATAACCAAGTTGTTTTATTTATGAAGGGAACACCTATTTTCCCACAATGCGGATTTTCCGCAACTGTCGTTCAGGTACTCACTCATCTGGGGGTCAAATTTAAAAGCGTCGACGTATTGAACGAACCTCCGATTCGCGATGGGATCAAACAATATAGCCAATGGCCAACCATCCCCCAGTTGTACGTCAAGGGCGAATTTGTTGGTGGCTGTGACATAATTCGCGAAATGTATGAAACGGGGGAATTAACGGATTTATTTAAAGATAAAGGCGTTGAATTAGAAGATGTTTAACCGAATGGCTTGAAGCATCTGAGACAAAAAAAGCCGCCATACCAGGCGGCTTTTTTACTAAACTTCTAACGAGTTAACGGGAATAATACTCAATCACTAAATTCGGCTCCATTTGTACAGGATAAGGAACGTCAGCCAACATAGGTATCCGTACAAAAGTACCTTTCAACTTTTCAAAGTCTATTTCAATATAATCCGGCACATCTCTCTCGATAGTTTGAGCCGCCTCAAGCACTACAGGATGCTGTTTCGATTTCTGCCTAATTTCAATTTGGTCACCTTCACGAACGCGGTAACTCGGGATATTAACCCTCTTTCCATTAACCATCACATGCCCATGGCTAATTAATTGCCGGGCCCCAAACACTGTCGGTACAAACAACATACGATAAACAATTATATCTAGCCTCCGCTCTAATAGACCGATCAATTGCTCACTAGTATCGCCCTTAGCCTGCACCGCCTCTGCATATATACGGCGGAACTGCTTCTCATTAATATTTCCGTAATAGCCTTTCAGCTTTTGCTTCGCCCGGAGTTGCGATCCAAAGTCGGATACCTTCCGTCGCCGCTGTCCATGTTGTCCTGGGGGATAGTCCCGTTTATTAAAAGGGCTCTTCGGTCTACCCCACAAATTAACGGAAAGCCTGCGGTCAATTTTATACTTTGAGCTTAGTCTCTTGCTCATAAAGACTCCAGTAGATTAATTAGGAAAAACACAAAAAATCTATATGCGTGCCGCACTATACGTACAGAAACCTGCCAGTCAACCACTAGTCTATTTCTTTAACTTAGTTTTGAAGGTTGTCTCGCCAATCCCGATATCACACCCCGAAGAGTACGGACCTCCTGTTCAGTCAATTCTGACCGCTGAAATATGTTTCTAATATTCTGTATCATGCGAGGTCGTTTTTCCTTAACCCTTAAAAAACCACAGTCATCGAGAGCGTGTTCTAGATGGGTAAATAACCCCTGCAATTCGGTTTTTGTAGCACTCCTAGTATTTCCCATAACCAAAATATTAGCAGGCACAATATCTTTACTTCGGGACCATTCATAGCAAACCACGAGAACAGCCATGGCTAAATTTAGAGATCTAAATTGATCATTAGCTGGTATCTCGATAATTGCGTCTGAAAGAGCCAAATCGCTGTTTTCGAGACCACTTCGTTCCGGCCCAAAAAGGATACCCGACAACTTACCATTTTCCCCAGTAACGCGCATGTTGTTTGCAGCATATTCTGGTGAAACTACTCTCTTAATCATGTCTCTTACTCGACCGGTCGACGCATAAACCGTGTGCAAATCCGAGATAGCTTCTTCAGTAGAATTAAACAATTTTACGTTTGATAATACCTCATCCGCTCCGGCTGCTGAGGCAATGGCATTATTATTCGGCCATCCATCCCTTGGCCGCACCAATCGGAGTTCAGAAACTCCAAAATTTAGCATGGCCCGAGCCGCAGTCCCTATATTTTCTCCCAGCTGAGGATCAACCAGTATTATTACGGGACTCGGCAAAGCCGGAGTCTCCCAATTATTAGAATGCTCCATCATAAAATATTTATGCTCATTGCAATTCAAACATTTAGTTTTGCCAACACGTCAGCAGCAACTTGCAAAATCACCATCATTGCTCCCTTCGCCAGATCGTTGTGCCATCTGGTCGATCCTCAAGAACTATACCATCACTGAGCAATGATTTTCGAATTGCATCCGCAACTTCAAATTTCCGATTTTTCCTTGCAGCATTGCGTTCTTCTATCAAAGCAGCAATTTCTGTTTGTTCCTCATCGAACCCTTGAAGAAGTGATCCCTGAAACCAAGTAACACTATCGTAACGCAGCAAGCCCAACAAATTTGCCCCTGTGACTAGTTCACGTCTAGCATCAGCAGCGTCTTCACCATCCGCTGAAATGCGGTTGCAAATTGCATCCAAATTTGCGACCGCCTTTGGCGTATTCATATCATCACATAATGCTCTCAAAACATCTGAATCGTTTGGAATGGGTTCCACTTGGTAGTCCCCAAGCGTGCGATACCATTTATCCAATTTTCGTTTCGCAGCTAATAACCCATGTTTTGTAAAATCAATAGGCTGACGATAATGGGTCCCAAGCATCATAAGTCGTATTGATTCACCCCTCCACATACGCTCCCGTTCCCCTATCCCAAGAAGTTCATCGACGGTGTAAAAATTTCCAGCCGACTTTGACATTTTCTCCCCCTCGGACCGCAAATAACCGTTGTGAAGCCATATCTTAGCAAAAGACGAACCCGGGTACGCACAACGACTCTGGGCAATTTCATTTTCGTGGTGAGGGAATATCAAATCTTCACCGCCACCGTGGATATCAAAAGTAGATCCCAGATACTTAATGCTCATTGCAGAACATTCAATATGCCAACCTGGCCGGCCCCGACCCCATGGAGATAGCCAACCTATTTGTTTTTCATTGGAGGGTTTCCACAGCACAAAGTCGGCTGGATCTTTCTTATAGGGGGCTACCTCAACACGTGCTCCCGCGATCATTTCGTCACGATCCCTACCCGAAAGCTCCCCGTAACTATCTAGTATAGAAACAGAAAATAAAACGTGGCCGTCTGCCACGTAAGCTACACCTTTAGCAATTAACAAAGCGATAAGATCAATCATCTCACTTATATGTTTAGTCGCACGAGGTTGCACATCTGGGGCTAAAGCACCGAGCGCTTTAACGTCCATATCAAACTGTTCGATTGTTTTCCGAGTCAGATCATCAATATCTTCATTACGTTCCGCAGCGCGTACCATGATTTTGTCATCTACATCCGTAATATTTCTAACGTATGTGACCTTGGAATATAACGTTCTCAAGAGACGGTAAAGAACATCAAAAATTATAATTGGACGCGCATTACCTACGTGAATTTTATCGTATACAGTCGGACCGCATACATACATTCGGATATTGCTGTCATCCAGCGGATCAAATCGCACCTTTTGCCTAGTTAAAGTGTTATAGAGGTGCAACTTCACCTTTCCCGACATGCTCAACTATTCTCCGTGCACGAACCAATTAGTAATTGGATACCTACGGTCTTTTCCGAAGGCACGACGTGTAATTTTAACACCTGGAGGGCCCTGCCGTCTTTTGTATTCCGCCGTATAAAGGAGCCGTCGAATCCTCCGAACAGTTTTTATATCGTGTCCTTGTTCAGAAATTTTCTCTACACTCCACTCATTCTCAACAAGTTTTCTTAAAATGTCATCTAGTTGTTCATAAGGCGGCAAACTGTCTTGGTCCGTTTGATCTGGCCGCAACTCCGCCGACGGAGGCTTGGATAATATATTCTCCGGAATGACAAGACCTTTTGGTCCCTCAAAACCCTTTGACCAATTCTGATTACGCCATTGAGCTAGACTATATACTGTAGTTTTATACACATCTTTTAAGACAGAAAACCCACCACACATATCCCCATATAGAGTTGCGTACCCTACTGACATTTCTGATTTGTTACCTGTCGTTAAAACCATATGTCCCCGTTTATTAGAAAGGGCCATCAGAATTAAACCTCGCACCCGCGCCTGTACGTTTTCCTCTGCCTCGTTTGCTTCCGTTCCCTCGAATGCTCCTGAAAGCATATCTTCGAAAGACCCATGTGCTTTTTCAATTGGAATTGTCTCGCATTTTACTCCGAGAAAACTGGCACAGTTAGCCGCATCATCCAAACTATGTTTTGTTGAAAAACGGGAAGGCATCCGTACACACAAAACGCGATCTGCCCCAAGTGCATCAACGGCCACAGCAGCCGACAACGCTGAGTCTATCCCTCCAGAAAGACCGATAATGACACCAGGAAACTTATTTTTATTTACGTAGTCTTTAAGACCGACAAGCATGGCTCGATAAACCGCTTCTAGACCGGTGGTTTCCCTTGCTCTACTACCGGCAGCACAGGTCCAATGTCCGTCCTCTGAGCACAACCAATCACTAACGTCTAATGCCTCTGTCCACGAAACTGACTGCAAACGCAAGCTCCTGTCGCGATCAAGAATAAAAGAACCCCCATCGAATACCAACTCATCTTGTCCGCCAACTTGATTCACATAAATTAGAGGTAAATTAGTCTCTGTTACCCGAGCAACAGCTAAATTAAGACGAGTGTGTTCTTTTTCTGTTTCATACGGAGAACCATTTAATACCACCAGTATCTGAGCTCCTGATTCTGTTAACGTTTCAGCAACATCCTCGAACCACATGTCTTCACATACCATTACACCAAGCCGAACGCCGCGACATACGATAGGACCGGCTAAAGGTCCCGGTTCAAATACACGAGACTCATCAAAAACCCCATAATTTGGCAACCTATGTTTATACCGACTACTCGCAATTCTGCCCGCATCAAGAAATAGGGCAGCATTGTAGAGTTTACCCTCATCGTACCATGGAGCTCCCACTAAAAGACTAGGCCCATCATCCAACGTATCGTTAGCTAGATCCTGTACAGAATTCTTAACCTTATCTATAAACGCACTCCGCAACACCAGATCTTCAGGAGGGTATCCTGTGATCGCTAGTTCGCTCGAAACAATTAAGTCCGCTCCAAGATGAGCTGCTTCCATACGCACCCTTCGGAGGATTTCAATGTTGCCGTCGATGTCACCTACGATTGGATTTATTTGGGCTAAGGCAATTTTTAGTGTATCCGCCATATCAAAATATCATGCATCCAACTATGGTTTTTTCTTCAAAAGAAATTCTCTTCCAATCTTCACTTCTGCCTTCCCGTCGTAAGCAACGATATCCGCGGTTGCATAGGTCTCCGACCAATTTTCAGGAAGATAGGATCCAGTCCCTATAACATCTACGGGGGCATTTACTTGCGACATTAGTCTGCACTTAGCCGGAGTAAAACCTGAACTTGCGACGATTTTGACCTTGGCGAACCCTTGCTGATCGAGGCTCGAACGCAAATGATATAAGGCTGCCGCAGTCACCCCAGTACCGACTAGCCAACGCAGTTCCGTTTCTGTTCGGTACTTACGGATTGCCTCCGGAACTTTATACTCCAAAATTTCGTAAGACCTAGCAGTATCCAGACCTTCTACAAATCGGCCACCATGCGTATCAAGGCGAAGACTAAGCTCTCCTGTCTGAGCTAAATCCGAAAATCGATTGCAAACTGCGAGTGCATCGGTAATTTCCTTGCCATAGTAATCTACTAATACAGTCAATGGTATCTCGGGGAACGTCTCGTTAAACATTTCTGCAGCACGAACAGTGGACCCTGCATATCCGATTAGGGCGTGAGGCATTGTGCCAAAACCTTCCTCCTGTTCAAAATAATGAGCAGTACCATCATTGGCACTTCCGATAAATCCAATCGCTCCATTCTCTAAACGAGCCCGCGCCGACCCAACACTTGCTGCATATGCCATCGAATCTGCCATTCCTTCACCAGCACAGTGCCGAGCATCCATGGCTAGGAAACGCACTCCTGGAAGGTCCCTACACATTTCATACGCATTATACGACGCTACACAAGGTGCCCCCAGCCGCTGCAAATATATTGTTTCTAGGTCTACCAAATCGGACATTTGACCGGAAATATATAATAGTGTCTCACCAGCTCCGACAATTGCACCCTCATCAAATTGAGGTTGGATATCAAATGTTGTGTCCCGTTCTTGAGCAGCACCACTAATCCATTCAATTGCCAGGCGGGGGCAAAATATAACAGGTCTACGCATGAATACCGCATATGTGACCCGCAAATCACCATGTTGTCGGACAATCTTTCGGGTCCGTTTAAAATAGGTATCTGTGCGGCTCGATATATAAGTTTCAAATTCTGACATATTGAAAATCTTAATCGCTCATAAAAAAGATATCGACAAAGTGATATCAACCATAAATCATTTCAACCCACTCAGATCCTATTTTATTGGCCCACAATTTGTATTGGTGGAAACTTTTTGTTTTCTGAACAACACCATTCCACCGGCTTCATACCCAGCGCCTCTACTAATGGTGCTAAAACTTCGGAACGCCTGAACGCTCGATCCAAAAGCGCATCTGACTCCCCAGTTTTGCTCCTCACCGCCAAAGTCTGAATCGCATTTTTCAAGAAATCGATGTCAGTCGACGTTACTGTTTTGATAAAGCCTTCTATGGGAATTCCTTCACTAGATTGAGTCCATTCCAAACCAATTTGTGATATTAAGTCACCTGTGGGAAGCCGAGCACTAATACGTGGGTGACGACCTAATTCTCCTATACTTGCACCATCATTATTTGCTCGGACCTTAAAATTAAGCTTCCAGTGATTTTTGGTGTTTGAAACCTCTCCCTCTGTTGATTTCAATGACCCGGCGGGCCCGTATGGATCTATGCGCAACTTTTCGACAACTCCGTTCTGAAAAACTCCCTGATCAATCCTTATTTCAACAACAGCATTAAGCGGAGTGCCCTCACCGGATGAAGCACTGCACTGAAAGGACAACCTTGTCTCCACAAAGGCGTCTGGAACTACAGTAATACGACACGGCGCCTCGTATATTCGTTCTGTTCCCTCCAGCCCCACCAATAACTGGTCCAAGATCTCAACGTCTTGTGGAACAAAAAATTCTCCTAAACCAGAAATAAATTTATTCAACCAACTGGGCTCCATCGCCGCGCTTACCGGAATACGCCGAGGTAAATCCCATACTTCGAGAGGCCCTCGAGGAAACAATGGTTCAAATGCATCCTCTACGGCAATATAGTCAACAGGTACCATATCTTCGAGAAGTGCGACTTTTGCATTTGTGCTGCCTAAATAATTTGTAGCTCCACCAAATGGATCAAGATCCAACAACTCGCGAGAGGGAACCGCAATCCCTGTGGGCCACCGCTCTCGCCAAGAAATACGAAACTGCCTCGCAATCGACGCTCGAGCTTGATCTCTCCGGGTCCCGGCATGGGTGTTTGCGGCAAGACGATAACGCAACGCAGCAAATAATGAATCCGCTCTACATTGTATAGCGTCCGCTATACTTTCACCGGAACAACCTTGTTGCCACAACAATTGATAAGTCGTTAATAAATTAGCTCTGTCCGCAGAAAGTCCAATAAGGCCTGGGATATCTATCCCTGTAAATGATGGAATTCCATAAAACGAATTACTTTCACGACGAAGAAAATTGGATACATTTGGATTCGAATTTGATTCATCCCAGGGTTGAACAGCAAAAATAGGTGCGTGGTTTTGGTGACAACCAATACAAATTGCCCGGTCCGCATAAAAAATATTCGGGACACTATCGGCCCGATAATCTTCAACAATTTGAAATTCAAATCTGCCCATAGATTCGTTGTAGCTTATTACTTCGATGGCGGAAGCACTCGGTTGGTACCCGAGATAAAAACGATCTTTTAATACAATTAACGGTATTCCCGGAACAGATATAGGATTTGCTTCTGCTGCCACCACTGCTCGAGGGGATTTAAAGAAATGGGGACTAGCTGCATTGCGCTGAAGTGACCTTCCCAACGGGATGAGAACCTTTTGAAGGGATCGAGTGGTCGTGGCCTTTAAATATTTCTCTATCTCGCCGGTTAAAGTCTCGAAAGGAAATGGGATACGATACTTCGGAACACCGTCGATATATTCAGTAAAAAGATGGTCAAACAAGGACCTTCCCACTGGAGGAACATCAGGCCCAGGATCATCAGCACTTGCTACCCACTCCGCACCGCTTTCCGATTCGGTGACTGCATGTGCAGAACGGGCGTCAAAGAAGCCAATTGCGATCAGTATTCCAACAAAAATTGAGATAAATGGCAGACGCATCTATATTTTCTCAACCTATTATAGTTATCTATTTTTTATAGTGACCACAGTCATTAATCTGGGAGTCCTCCCAAACTATGAATATATTCTCGCTTGGCGTGATATTGCAAACGACTATTCAGCTGCCGCAACCTGAGGAGAGTCATCTTGCCTTTGTGCTTTAAGTTGTTCAGCAATCAAAAATGCCAGCTCAAGACTTTGAGATGCATTTAGTCTCGGGTCACAGTGCGTGTGATAGCGATCTCGCAAGTTCTCGTCTGTAATTTCTTGCGCTCCACCTGTGCATTCGGTTACATCTCTGCCCGTCATCTCAAAATGAACACCACCTGCATAGGTTCCTTCCGCCTCATGAGCAGCAAAAAATCCGCGAACCTCGGACACTATGCGATCAAAGGGGCGAGTTTTGTACCCGGTGGTAGACTTAATTGTATTTCCATGCATTGGGTCGCATGCCCACAATACGTTTCTACCCTCTCTTTTAACCCTAGCAAGTAGAGGAGGTAATAACTTTTTAACTTTGTCCGAACCCATGCGGGCGATCAATGTCAGTCGGCCCGGTTGGTTTCTAGAGTCTAAGCTATCGATCAAACGTATAAGTTCATCAGGATTCATACTAGGTCCGACCTTCACACCGATTGGATTTTCCACACCACGCAAAAATTCGATATGGGCCTCATCCAAACCTCGGGTCCTATCTCCTATCCAAAGCATGTGAGCTGAACAGTCATACCAGTCCCCACTGGTGCTATCAACACGGGTCAGCATCTCCTCGTAACTCAGCAGCAATGCTTCGTGGCTCGTAAAAAAGTCTGTTTGCCTTAGTTCAGACACTTCTTCAGTCGTCAGACCACACGCTTCCATAAAAGCTAAGCTCTCTCCTATGCGATTTGCAAGATCTCGATACTTATCTGCCTCAGGACTATCAGAGACAAATCCTAAATTCCATTTATGCACTTGATGCAAATCTGCGTAACCACCTTGAGCAAATGCCCTTATTAGATTTAAGGTAGAGGCAGCCTGAGAGTATGCCTGAAGCATCCGACTCGGATCTGGAGCCCGAGCACTTTCTGAAAACTCGATGCCGTTGATTATATCGCCTCTATAGCTTGGCAACTCAATTCCTTCTTGTACCTCTGTATCAGACGAGCGCGGCTTCGCAAATTGTCCGGCCATTCGTCCCACTTTAATCACAGGCAAGGTAGCTCCGAAGGTTAATACGACAGCCATCTGCAACAACACCCGAAAAGTATCTCGGATATGGTCAGGATGAAACTCTGCAAAACTCTCTGCGCAATCACCACCTTGCAAAAGAAAAGCACGTCCATTTGCTGCATCCGCTAATTTTGTCCTTAAGCTGCGTGCTTCTCCAGCAAACACCAAAGGCGGGAAACTTTTGATTTGTTGTTCAACAGAAATTTGCGCATCTTGAGCCCCATAGGTAGGCTGATGCTTAATTGGAAATCCACGCCAACTATTGACGGTCCAGCGCTCGGCCATGATTACACCTGTGTAGTTTCTATGAATAAGGGCTTGCTATAGCGTGATCTAAACTATTTTCCAAGCTTTTCAAACATATTCTGAATCCAACCAAAGTAGTAACGATCTCATTACATATCACAACTAGGATGTTTCTAGCAGTGGTTCATACATTGTCACAAATTCTTCAGATGAGGTGGGATGAATAGCCATAGTCGAATCAAATTGTGCCTTCGTAGCACCACATTTAATAGCTATTGCCACTCCCTGAATGATTTCCCCAGCGTCCGGTCCAACCATATGGCATCCCAGGACTTTATCCGTATTTCCATTCACAACTAGCTTCATAAAGGTCCGGCCGGTATTTCCACTAATAGTTGCTTTAAGTGGTCGAAACTCAGACCGGTAAATACTAATACTTTCATACCTAGAACGCGCGTTTTCTTCCGAGAGCCCTACGGTACCAATTGGGGGTTGACTAAAAACGGCGGTCGCTATGTTATTATAATCCACAACCGTTGGTTGGTTATTGTATTTTGTATCGGCAAATGCACGACCTTCGGCGATTGCGACTGGTGTCAAATTAATGCGGTCGGTACAATCTCCAACAGCGTAGATGTTGTCTACAGAAGTTCGAGACCAGCGATCTACTTTTATTGCTCCATTGTCGGACTTTTTGATACCAACATCATCAAGGCCCAGAGTCGACGTATTGGGATTTCTTCCCATGGCACACAGCAATTCATCCGCTTCAACAATGTCACCGTCAGACAATTCAACACGATATACATCATCCGTCTTACTTACTCCGCGCACTGTCACCTCTGACTTCACCCTAATTCCTTGGCGCACCATATCTTCCTGTAAATGATGCCTAACATCATGATCAAATCCGCGTAGCACGTGCGGGGCACGGATCACCTCGGTTACGTTTGAGCCAAGTTTATTGAAAATTCCAGCAAATTCGACGGCGATGTAACCTCCCCCCAAAATAATAATGCGCTCTGGAAAGCTTGTAAGGTCGAACGCTTCAGTGGAGGTAATTGAATCGATCATACCTGGTATTTCCGGCTTCACCGGCCAACCTCCACTGGCTAACAGAATCGTTTCCGCAGTAACGACTCGCGAACTACCTCTATTGCTGACTTCGACCGTATTTTTATCTATTAATTTTCCTTTTCCCGAAATTAAATCAACGTCCGCATCACTTAACATTCTTTTATAAATCTTATTCAGACGCTCAAGTTCTATGTCCTTATTACCAACAAGTGTACCCCAATTAAATGTGACGTCTGAAGCTGACCATCCATAGTTGATTGAATCCTCGTATTCCTCGGAAAATTGGGAAGCATAAACAAACAGCTTTTTAGGAATGCATCCTCGAAGAACACAAGTCCCTCCTACCCTATCCTCCTCACAAATCGCTGCTCGAATCCCATAGTTTCCCGCTCGTCGTGTTGCAGCAACACCACCAGATCCAGCGCCAATAGTCAGCAATTCGTAATCAAAAGCCATTTTAAATTATTAATCCTATCCACTTGTTATGGTAATTAGATGCCACCCATACACAAATATTTAGTTTCCAAATATTCCTGTAGACCTTCGCGGGCACCCTCACGGCCAAGACCAGATTCCTTGTATCCTCCAAATGGGGCCACCTCAGTAGAAATGATACCTTCATTGATACCCACCATCCCATATTCTAATGCCTCCGAAACTCGCCAGATGCGCCCTACGTCCCTGCTAAAAAAGTATGCGGCAAGACCAAACTCTGTATCGTTGGCCATTTCTACTGCTTCATCCTCTGAAGAAAAACGAAATAACGGTGCTACGGGACCGAAAGTTTCTTCACTAGAAATCTTCATTTCTCTAGTTGCTTCCGCAAGAACCGTAGGTCGAAAAAACTGTCCGCCTAAAGAATGACGTTCTCCTCCAACTACCAAACGTGCTCCCTTGTCCAGCGCATCCTGAATATGTTCCTCAACTTTCTCAACTGCCGCCATATCAATCAGCGGCCCCTGAGTGACACCATCGCTCAACCCTGACCCAACTTGCAGTTCACCCACGGCCTGGGCAAAGCGTGAGGCAAACTCGTCGTATACCGAGTCTTGAACCAGAATGCGATTAGCGCATACACAAGTTTGCCCCGCATTTCGATACTTGGATGCCATGGCACCTTGAATGGCCTGCTCCATGTCACAGTCATCAAAAACTATTAAAGGTGCATTTCCCCCAAGTTCGAGAGACACTTTTTTTATGTTGTTAGCGCACTGGGCCATTAACTCTTTACCGATCACTGTCGAACCGGTAAACGAGAGTTTACGAACAATCGGATTACCCGTCATTTCACCACCGATCGCCCGTGCCGACCCACTGAGTAAATTAATAACACCCGCTGGGATACCAGCACGATCAGCCAATTCTACCAATGCCGTCGCTGTATATGGTGTAGAGCTTGCAGGTTTGAGTACTATCGGACAGCCAGCAGCTAACGCAGGCCCGGCCTTTCGAGTAATCATAGCAGCGGGAAAATTCCATGGAGTAATCGCCGCAACTACGCCCACGGATTCCTTAATAACTACAATACGACGATCCGATATTGTTTGCGGAATAACTTCTCCATAGGCCCTTTTACCCTCCTCAGCGAACCATTCTACGAACCAAGAAGCATAGGCTATCTCTCCTTTGGCTTCCGCTAATGGCTTGCCTTGCTCCAAGGTCATTAGCATCGCCAAATCATCGGCGTTTGCCAAAATGAGATCATACCAACCACGTATGTACTTTGCTCTCTCTTTAGCCGTCAGTCGCCGCCATCCCGGCCAAGCCGCGTTCGCTGCCTCTATCGCCCGTCGGGTTTCTGCGGCACCAGCATTAGGCATGGTACCAAGAACATCACCATTAGCTGGATTCAGCACTTTCGCAGTATCCCCAGAGTCAGCATCAACCCACTGGCCGTCAATAAAACATTGTTGTTTGAACAAGCTTTTATCATTTAGCTGCATAATAAATTCCTCCCAGCAACCAGCACTTCAAAAATGATAGTAGACAAATATAATTCTACTCAACACAACGGTAAATTATCTAACATCGGTTCAACCCGTTACAACACCCTGAGCAGTTTGCTAGGATTTTTGAACACCTCCACCCGACCGAAGTAATTTTAAGGCGGAATAAATAAACCCGTTTACAGGAGTTTCAAGCCCATGTTTATGACTCAGACGAACCACCGCACCGTTTAGCCAATCTAGTTCCAATGGCTTACCATGAGTCACATCATAATGCATTGACGAGGTCATCTCGGCAGGAAGTTTATCATATAGTGCCATACATTTAGTGGCATCGCTCAAATCAGTATGCATACCTTTTGCCTTAGCCAAGGTAATAACTTCGTTGGCTGCGGCTCTTAATAAAGAACGACATTCAGGATCCTCACGCACTTGACCAATGGATGATCTAGTCAATGCTGTCATACCATTATGAGGACATAAAAAAATGAACTTTTTCCATAAAGATTTAGTGATATCGTTAGTCAGCTCGACATCAATCGATGCGTCCTGGCAAACTGACAAAAAGGACTGGGCCCGCTCACTCATGGAGCCGTCTAGCTCTCCGAATTCCAATTTAGCCATTTGGCCCGTATGTTTTATATTACCTGGAGATGTAATCAGAGATAGTATATAAGCCACTCCTCCTAAGACCCGATTATGACCAACAATCTTCGCAAAAATTTCTTCGTTTTCTACACCATTTTGCAAAGTTATTAAGCAAGTATTGGGACCCAACATTGGTTTACATAACTTCGCTACTTCTCCTGATTCTTGGCTCTTTACTGCCACTAAAACGACATCCACCGGACCAATAGTTGAGGGATTTTGTGTCACTGATACCGCATGTATGGTGGTATTTCCCAATTCGCTCTCTATGTGCAACCCCGTTTTCTCCATCGCTAAAAAATGGCGTCCACGCTGAACAAAACTGACGTCATGGCCGGCCGCCGCCAAACGCGCGCCAAAGTAACCTCCAACCCCTCCTGCTCCGATAACTGCTATTTTCATAAAAGATAGATCCTTACAACTATGGTAAATCAATAGAAACAACGAGTGGAAGATATCATTGATTCCGTCCAACTCCGTGCTTTTAGAAGTCAAAAGCTCCTGTGAGTATTTCTTTTCAGCAAGAAATCTGATAAATAATCTCAGGTAACGTAACTATAACTCGGGCCCAAACCCACCTAACATAGTAGGGAATACCCCGCTAGTACAGGAGCGACCAAAATGGGGAAAAGGGGATGATCGGAGAACTTTCAAATACCGCTATGAATGGACGACAACGGGCCTTTCGGGCACGGTATAGGGAGAATATCGAGGGCTGGTATAGCGGATGGCTCCATGTTGCGATTATTTACTTAATTGGTTTTGGCCTGTTTTTTATATTTATTTCTAATATGAATAATTTGTTATGGTGGGAATGGCTAGCAATCCCGATCATCGGGTTATGCTGTAATTTTTTCGAATGGTTTTTACACCGTCAGATTATGCATAGGCCAAGTAAAAACCCTCTTTTCCGGGCCATATACACACGCCACACCCTAAATCATCATCAATTTTTTACAGAAAAGGATATGCGGTTCGCAAATTCTGGCGATTGGCGAGTGACGTTCTTTCCACCATACGCGCTCGTAGTTTTTACCATGATGTCAGTTCCACCGGCTTTGATAGCCGGTTGGTTAGTATCAGCCAATGTTGGGTGGTTGCTTATTTCAACTACCACTGGAATGTATCTGATATACGAATTTATGCATTTCTGTTGCCACATTGATGAAGGATGGTTCGTAAGAAACTGTCCTTTTGTAAACACTTTACGCCGTCACCATACTGCCCACCATAGTCACTCAATTATGATGGAAAAAAATATGAATTTGACATTTCCAATCAGCGATTGGTTATTTCGAACCTCGGACCTCGATCGGGGTTTGATAGGACATATTTTCAATGGATACAATAACGCCCACGTTCGTAATGACCTTAGGCACGTTAGCCCCACACCGGACGGTCTGATCGGAAAAACACACTAGTCATTAAGCTGACTTAATAAAATGCCCACTAGCATTCAAATACTGATCAGTGTGATGGCTATACTACTGGCCATCTGTGTTGCCTTTTGGCAAAATTCACTTGGAAACATTGCAAACCAGTGGGTTGCCATTGGTGTTGGCCTTCTTATGCTGTTTGGAATATGGATCTTCCCCGAGGCAAAAGGGGGCCGAAAGAAGGGTGAATAGTAGATTAGTTTTCTATTTGATTGAGCAAATACAATGAAACGATTCCATGGGGACCGCACGCAGGCTGGAGCAGAAGTGTGGGTGGATAACAAACCACTCCCCAACCGCGCAGACCTGAAACAACTATCACGGGACGGTCTCTTTGAATGGAGTTACGTGGGGAATGAACCGGCACAACTCGCCCTTGCCATACTCTCTGAGCACTTACAAGACGACGAGAAGGCACTGAAACTATATCAACCATTTACGTTACACGTGGTCGCGAATTTTGATAATGAGTGGGAGATGACAAGCAAAAATATTGATACAGCCCTCAATAATATGTCCGATACGTGGAAAGCTAATGATAAATAAAATCAATGTTTTATTTAGTACTTATCTAACAACTTTAGTACTTATCTAACAATTTCTGCCTAGCAAAACTAATTCTTTGCCTCCAAAAGTCTTTTTTCCTTGAAGATAAAACCCATGAAGGTCGTAAAACGATCGATTCCGCGCTTTAGCGCCGGTGACAAGATGGACACCAGCCAATCGTCTCTGCGCTACATTTTTAATAAAGGCTTCCACGAGCTGACCCCCGATTCCACGCCCTCTTAAATCGGGATGGCAATTTACATGAAAATGTGCCGGGTAGTTCTGATAATATTTATTAAATCCCCGAAAGTAGAATAGTCTCCTATAAAGGGCTGCAGCACCTGCACTGTCGTAACACCCCGTCAAATACCCAACTGTTGTTCCAGAGTTACTCTTGAATAAAAAAACCTGTTTAGGTAGCGAATCCAGGTAAAAACCGGACCAAGTTTCAAAAAACACTTCCTTATCATCTTTGGATAAATTTTCTGTACCGTTTGAAGAGAGGAAAAAAATATCTTTAATGGCCGAACGGGCGGATACAAGATCGGACTCCTCTGCAAACATCTTAATCATTCATATTCTACGTGTACTGAAGAATTTATTTTCCCGGTCCCAGCTGGTCCCGAATACTGGCAAAAATCACAAACCAATAGAACCTTAGTTTGTTAAAAAAACCTTTGCGCTCCCGCAGTACCGCAAACTTACCTAAACCACATTCCGTTGTAATAAAACGATTATTTTCCACTCTTTCACAACCTTCCCATTCTACTAATCTACTAAAACACTAGATCCATGATGAAATCATGCCTAGTCAGTTACCAATCAATCAAGTGCCAATGCATCTATTTGGGGTTGATAATGATCCATTATCTTCCGCAGAGGAGCTGCCAGCAATTGACAGTTAAGGCGTATCTCCTTCGAAGAAACGATAACCATATCCCAAGTATCTCGATCAACCAAATATCGCCCTTCGTCCCAACTCATGGTGTCTGCAGTAAGTTCGTAGGGACCATGATTCCTACTCAAGACCACAAGTGGGTTTTGGTTTACATCTAGGTATGGTTCCAAGACCTCTAAGTTCTTAAAATAAAAATAGTTTTCTTTTTTTATATTTTCCTCAGAAGCAATTTCTTTATTCACTGTTGCTAGGGTACAACGCAATCCTTTCCCCTCGATGGCACCGCATCCAAGCGCCTCTGGTATCATTAGGATCAAACCAGCAAAAGAAAACCGAAAATATTTTAATCTGCTCTTACCCATATTTGTGCCTCTCTCAAACTACAACCTCCTGCCCTACATAGCGCAAGTCCATGACCAATGAATATTTAATCACTACTTTACAGAGAACGACGCCACAACCAAACTATTCGTCAAACAATGGATCCACCCCAAAAAAACCAACCAAGGCCGATAAAAAATAAGGTGTCCCCATATAGACTGTGTTCTAACGACACCAATAACAGCGACTTTGTCCTTTGGTACGTGCGAGCGAATATGATTCCAGCAACGAATCCCAACACAGGGGCCACCCAATTTATAAATAATAAGTGAGCAAAACAAAAAGCCAGAGAACTCATCAACACCATAAACGTTTTTTCACCAAAAAAATTTCTATATCGAGCGAAGAAAAACTTGCAAAATATGAACTCCTGCGGCAACGCCGAAAATACTGGATAAAAAATCAATATTTTCCAAATAAAGCCCGGATTTGTTCTTTGAATTAGAAATAACTTTTCGGGAAAAATAAAAACCGTGAATAGATAAAGAACCAAAGAAAACAAAACCCATCGTAGAACGATGAAACCAAAAAACTCTACGCTGACTGTTAATCGGAGCTTTTTTTGACTTTCACTACTTTCCAAAAAGTAAAATACCAGCAAGCAATACAAAAAGGTTCCCCACAAAAATAATAACAAGTGAGGAGCTAATTTGAAGAAAAGAATGAGTGACGGAACGACTACACCTAGCAAAATAAGCTCGAGGACCCGATATGTTGTTCCGTTCAGTAACTGACGAAGCGAATACTGCCACAAAATATCTTCATCCTCATACTGGGTTAATGGGGTTGGCATACCGCACTAAGATTGTATGGTAATAGCCGTGATTCTCTTCATTCACCATTTGGCGAGGAAACTCAATGACTGAATACATACCGCCCACCTTGGACTGGGTTCGGGAGCAAGTCGAGCTATACGAGAGCAGCGGTGGTACCAAAGGCACCACTTTAAGGGATACGGGTTTGCCGTGCATTATCATTACACATGTCGGTAATCAAACAGGGGCGATACGAAAAATACCGGTAATGCGGGTCAAAGTAGAGGGCGGATACGTCCTTATCGGATCTTATGGAGGTCGGCCCAAAAATCCTGTCTGGGTATATAACTTAAGAGAAAATCCCGACGTAGAAATACGTGATAAAACGGAAGTCTCTAAAATGCGAGTGCGGGAAGTAACCGATGATCCTGAACGCGCCTCTCTTTGGGCTGCCGGGGCCAAAGCCTACCCGCCCTATGACGAATACCAAGCTAAAACGTCCCGTAAAATACCAGTTTTCATCGCTGAACCGCTGTGATTAAAATTGTTGATAGTCACAGAGAAAGTTTATTAGAGTGAATTGCACATAAATGGGAGGAAAAACGTTGAAAATTTTGAAAACTTTACTCATGGCCGCAACAGCCTCTATTTTCGCCATGGCCGCAAACGCCGCAGGCATACAGCTTGAACCCGTAGGTTCCTTTAATATTGAATTAACCACCGCTGG
>CAZEWK010000048.1:0-9757 GCA_964515905.1 uncultured Rhodospirillaceae bacterium
ACCAGCATCCAAAGCGTGCTTTATTTCAGAAACTGTGCCGAATGCTTTGCCATGTCAAGGTAACCCAGGTCGACTGTACGTCAGAAAATATAAACAAAGAACAATGTCCTGAGTTGGCACAATAATTGGCTTACCATTAGCTGGGCTCAGAATATTATTAGTAGAAATCATTAATACACGTGCATCAAGCTGAGCTTACAGAGACAGTGGCACATGCACTGCCATTTGATCTCCATCAAAATCTGCATTAAAAGCAGAGCAAACAAGTGGATGCAGTTGTATAGCTTTGCCCTCAATCAAAACTGGTTCAAAGGCTTGAATTCCTAAACGATGTAGGGTGGGCGCACGATTCAGTAAGATTGGGTGTTCTCGGATCACCTCCTCAAGAATATCCCAAATTTCGGGCCGCTCACGCTCCACCATCCGTTTCGCTGCCTTAATGGTTGTGGCCATAGCATAGGCCTCTAGACGCGCATAAATAAATGGCTTAAATAATTCCAATGCCATCTTCTTCGGAATACCGCACTGATGAAGCTTAAGTTCGGGCCCGACTACGATCACCGACCGTCCAGAATAATCACATCGTTTCCCAAGTAGATTTTGCCGGAATCTACCCTGCTTACCTTTCAGCATATCCGCTAATGACTTTAGTGGCCTTTTGTTTGCGCCAGTAATCACACGACCTCGTCGACCATTATCAAACAAAGCATCGACCGCTTCTTGCAGCATACGCTTCTCATTTCGTACGATTATGTCCGGTGCCCGTAGCTCCAAAAGTCGTTTTAAACGGTTATTTCGGTTAATGACCCTTCGATATAAGTCGTTAAGATCCGAAGTTGCAAATCTTCCTCCGTCAAGCGGAACCAATGGCCTTAGTTCCGGCGGGATGACAGGAAGCACTTCAAAGATCATCCATTCTGGGCGGTTGCCAGAATTTATGAATGCTTCTACTAATTTTAGTCGCTTTACTAACTTTTTGCGTTTGGCCTCGGAGTTAGTTTCTGACAAGTCCGAACGCAATATCACCCGTTCTTCTTCAAGATCAATCCCCGTTAAAATACCCCTTATCGCCTCAGCACCTATACCTGCCTCGAAAGAGTCTGCACCATATTCGTCGATAGCTTTGCTATAACCATCTTCAGTGAGAGTCTGGTAGCGCTCTAGAGCAGTCAGGCCTGGTTCAACAACCACATAGTTTTCGAAATAGAGAATCCTCTCGATTTCTTTAAGGGTCATATCAAGCAAAAGACCAATCCGGGATGGAAGTGATTTTAAGAACCAAATGTGAGCTACTGGCGCTGCAAGTTCAATGTGCCCCATCCGTTCTCGGCGGACTTTGGATTGTATTACTTCTACACCGCACTTCTCACAAACTATTCCACGATGCTTCATGCGCTTATATTTGCCGCACAAGCACTCATAATCCTTAATAGGACCAAAGATCTTCGCACAGAAAAGACCTTCTCTCTCCGGTTTAAAAGTCCGATAGTTTATAGTTTCCGGTTTTTTTACCTCACCGTACGACCACGATCTGATTTTCTCAGGACTTGCAATCGAAATTCTTATCTCATCAAAATCCTGCGCTGCACTGACCGGCGTAAATACGCTCATCAGATCATTCATTGAACTCTCCTATTTTTCAGCACTATATCCCTCCGAAGCTCCAACTACGAAAATTCGGCATTAGTGTCTCATATATTTTTCAAATCTACATCGAGACCAAGGGCCTGAAGTTCTTTAACTAAAACGTTGAAAGATTCTGGAATTCCTGCTTCGAATGTATCGTCGCCCCGAACCACAGCTTCGTAAGCCT
Source organism: uncultured Rhodospirillaceae bacterium (assembly GCA_964515905.1). GTDB lineage: Bacteria > Pseudomonadota > Alphaproteobacteria > UBA7887 > UBA7887. Next base: position 1,814 of record CAZEWK010000048.1, read on the forward strand.
TTGTACGACCCGATACATCATCTGATTTAACAGTTAACATTTCCTGAAGAGTGTAGGCGGCTCCGTATGCCTGAAGCGCCCATACCTCCATTTCACCAAATCGCTGGCCACCAAATTGTGCCTTGCCGCCAAGTGGCTGCTGCGTGACTAGACTATACGGCCCAATTGAACGAGCATGAATTTTGTCATCAACCAAATGGTGCAATTTAAGCATATAGATGTAGCCAACCGTCACTGGTCGATCAAAAGTTTCCCCAGTACGACCATCAATTAAGATACTTTGGCCACTGCTATCCAAACCCACTTCCTCAAGCATCTCAGCAATATCAGCTTCGTGTGCACCATCAAATACAGGAGTCGCTATAGGAACCCCATGGCGCAGGTTATCAGCCAACTCAAGTAGATGATCATTTTGCAATTCTTGTAACTCATCTGAACCATCATAACCCTTATATATCCGAGTCAACTCCTTACGAACTGGACCTTCATCATGGGTTTCTGAATATTGATCCACCAATTTAGATATCTTTGAGCCAATTGCATGGGTCGCCCAACCAAGATGGGTTTCTAGAATTTGCCCAACGTTCATTCGAGATGGAACACCCAGCGGATTAAGAACCACATCCACAGCAGTCCCGTCCTCTAGATGTGGCATGTCCTCAATCGGCACAATACGTGAAATCACTCCTTTGTTACCGTGCCGCCCAGCCATCTTGTCCCCGGGCTGAATTTTTCGTTTAACTGCAACAAATACCTTTACCATTTTTAGGACACCAGGCAGAAGCTCGTCCCCACTTTGTACTTTTTCAACCTTCTCCTCAAAACGTTCTTGCAAACGTTGTTTCGCCATATCGAGTTCCTTTTTCAGAGACTCGACACTGTTCATTCTCTTTTCTTGCTTGAGAGCAAACTGCCACCAATCATTCCGTTTGTACTCATTTAAAGTGGATTCCGTGATACGAGAGCCAGGAACAAATCCGTTTGGTCCTGACAACCCAACTTGGTTAATTAGCAATTCCTGAAATCGGTCATATATATTGCCTTCTATAATTTTTCGTTCGTCTTCTCTATCCTTTGCAAGGCGATCAATTTCCGCACTTTCAATGGCTAAAGCTCGCTCGTCTTTATCAATGCCTCGCCGTGAGAAAACACGCACCTCAACCACCGTACCGGATACGCCAGGAGGAAGCTTTAGAGAGGTGTCTCGAACATCAGACGCTTTTTCTCCAAAAATTGCACGAAGGAGTTTTTCTTCAGGAGTCTGAGGAGACTCACCCTTAGGGGTAATTTTTCCAACGAGTATATCGCCTGGATTTAATTCTGCCCCAATATATACAATACCAGCCTCGTCTAGGTTTCGCAGAGCTTCATCGCTAACGTTGGGGATATCACGAGTTATATCTTCCGGCCCCAATTTAGTGTCCCGTGCCATAACCTCAAATTCTTCGATATGAATTGAGGTGAACACATCATCGCGGACTATACGCTCGGATATTAGGATAGAATCTTCAAAGTTGTATCCATTCCAAGGCATAAAGGCGACCAATATATTACGACCTAAGGCCAATTCCCCAAGGTCAGTGGAAGGTCCATCAGCGATGATATCTCCAGTCTCAACTGCGTCTCCCACCGATACAAGGGGCCGCTGATTAATACATGTGTTTTGGTTAGAACGTTGGAACTTTAACAAATTGTAGATATCAACGCCGGTTGCCTGCTCATCACCTTTGTCTTCCACTCTGATAACAATTCTTCGAGAGTCAACTTGATCGACTAAGCCACCACGTTTAGCAACAACTGTGGCTCCTGAATCAATAGCCACCACTTCCTCCATGCCCGTACCTACCAGCGGTGCTTCAGAACGAATTAAAGGCACCGCTTGTCTCTGCATGTTGGACCCCATAAGTGCCCGGTTCGCATCGTCATTCTCTAGGAACGGAATTAGAGCAGCCGCAACAGATACTAACTGCTTTGGGGACACGTCTATATAGTCGACGATATCCGGAGCGGCCATCACAAATTCACTGTTAGATCTGCAGCTAACTAGTTCATTAGCGAACTTACCTGACTTGGTAAGGGAGGCGTTCGCTTGCGCTATGGTATATTTCCCCTCATCCATAGCGGAGAGATACTCAACTGTGTCCGTTACCCTACCATTTATCACTTTACAGTATGGACTCTCAATAAACCCATACTCGTTGACTCTAGCATATGTTGCCAAACTATTTATAAGGCCAATATTTGGACCCTCAGGGGTTTCGATAGGGCAAATTCGTCCGTAGTGTGTTGGATGTACGTCGCGAACCTCAAACCCAGCCCTCTCCCGTGTCAATCCCCCAGGACCGAGGGCGGATAAACGACGTTTATGCGTAATTTCTGATAATGGATTAGTTTGATCCATAAATTGGGATAATTGTGAAGAACCAAAAAATTCACGCACTGCAGCAGCAGCGGGTTTTGCATTTACTAAGTCGTGAGGCATCGCTGCATCTATCTCAACAGAACTCATCCGCTCACGAATAGCTCGTTCCATACGCAATAAACCGATACGATATTGGTTTTCCATCAATTCCCCAACAGATCGTACCCTGCGATTCCCCAAATGATCTATGTCATCCACCTCTCCTTTACCATTTCTCAAATTCACTATTGTTTGAATTACAGAAATGACGTCCTCTCGGCGGAGTTCTCTGGCACTAGCAGCGGTTTTGAGGCCTAATCGTGAGTTCATTTTAACCCGGCCCACTGAAGAAAGATCATACCTCTCGGAGCGCACTGCCTCTAAGTTAGAAGTTTCAATCCAAAGGACATGCGGCAATCCAGCGGATCGATAGAAAGTGCACGACAATGCAACTAATGTGAAGCCGTCCTTTTCATCTAATAGCCAAGCCCCACCATCTAAATCTACAATGTTTAGCTGGGCAATTACGTCAGCAGCAGATTTTGGTTGGCTCCGTGCCCCTACCCCATCTGAACGTAATTTAACAGGGCTCAGGAAAAGGTCGTAGAACAGGCGTTCAGCACTTTCTTCGGTTGGGGGTTCACCAGGTCGCATAACACGGTAAATATCTGTTAAAGCGTCAAGGCGAGTATCATTTTTATCCACGGATAATGTATTTCGAATATGTGGTTCGATCCCTGCCTCTAATTCTATTGCTGCAAACGACTTAATGCGTTGATTCTCAAATAATTCTAGTACTTCGTCAGATATCTGTTCCCCGGCTTCAACTAATACTAGACCAGTCTTTTCATCAATGACGTCATTCGCAATATACTGCTCTTTCAATTCGTCGACAGGGGCCAAGTATTCTTTAAACTTAAGTTTCTCTATCTCACGCGCTCTACGTCCCGTTATTCTCTCTCCAGCTTCAGCTACAACGTCACCAGTCTTCGCATCCACCAAATCGTAACTAAGTTTTGCGCCATGAATGCGGACCACATCAAATCCTACCCGCCAACCCTCTTTGCTACGCTTATATATTTTTTTTCTATAAAAGTTCGCCAAAATGTCTTCTTTATCGAGGCCCAACGCACTTAACAAGGTCCCCACTTGTAGTTTCCGTCGACGATCAATCCTAACGAAAACAATGTCCTTAGCGTCAAATTCAAAATCCAACCAAGATCCACGGTAAGGAATTATTCTCGCCGCGAATAATAATTTTCCTGACGCATGCGTTTTACCTTTATCATGATCAAAAAACACACCGGGCGATCGATGCATCTGACTAACAATTACTCGCTCGGTACCATTTATTACAAAAGTGCCCTTGCCCGTCATGAAAGGCAGATCGCCCATATACACTTCTTGCTCTTTAATATCTCTGACAGTCCGAGCACCGGTTTCTTCATCAACATCCCAAACAATCAAACGAAGCGTCACCTTGAGCGGGGCAGCAAAAGTCATTCCCCTTTGCTGACACTCTCCAACATCATATTTTGGGCGTTCAAACTCGTATTTCACGAAATCTAACTGAGACGACTCAGAAAAATCTGTTATTGGGAAGACGGACCTGAAAACTTCTTGCAGACCCCACTGACCCCTATCCTGAGCCAGAACATCTTGCTGGAGAAAATGGTCATATGAAGTCTTTTGCACTTCAATAAGATTTGGCATCGTGGTGCCAGTTTGAATTCGACCAAAATTCTTACGAATACGCTTACGACCCGTGAACGACAGCGTCATGCTTATACCTCAACAAAAGGTTGTTAGGCGATGGTAGATATGCATTAAACAAAACAACCAAAACCAGCCCACCAACGACAAAATTATAATGCAAAGCGAATAAATTCGAACATGTACATATTAGATTAGGACTCACCGATTATTTGCTGCTTCCAACTTTAAGCGCACTCTTAAAAATAATTTATCGAGACACGGCAACTTCAAAGTACAAACATCGATTAGAAGGCCCCTGTTAAAACAATAGAGAAAATCGAAGTAGTCATTCTAAATCCCTATTTTAGCTCTACAGTGGCACCTACTCCTTCAAGAGTCTTCTTAAGCTCCTCAGCTTCTGCTTTTGGAACGCCTTCCTTAACAGCTTTTGGCGCTGACTCCACAAGATCTTTCGCTTCCTTAAGACCAAGCCCAGTCATTGCACGAACTTCCTTAATGACATTTATCTTTTTTTCACCTACCGAAGCCAAAAAGACGTCAAAATCTGTTTTTTCTTCGGCTGCCTCACCAGCAGCTCCGGCGCCTGGAGCAACAGCTGCGCCTGCCACTGGCGCTGCTGCTGATACACCCCATTTATCTTCTAACAATTTTGACAGCTCTGACGCCTCAAGAACAGTAAGCGCCGAAAGTTCATCAGCAATTTTTTCTAAGTCCGCCATAAATTTATACTCCCAAGCTTAAACCTATAAATAAAAAAACGATCAGATAAACCTAATCATTCATCTCAACTTTCCTCTACACTCCCACCGTAAGCCCCAAAAACTCTAGCCAACTGACCAGAAGGCGCAGATAGCACCGAAGCAACATTGGTTGCTGGCCGCTGCAACAAGCCAACCAGCGTAGCACGCAATTCATCAAGAGACGGTAGGTTCGCCAATGACTTAATTTCTGCCTGGCTCAACTGTTTATCACCCAGCCCACCACCGAGTACGACTAAGTTGTCATTCTCCTTAGCAAAATCTACAGAAGCTTTAGCCGCAGCAACAGGGTCACTCGAAAACGCGACGGCGACTGGACCCACAAATAAGTCAGACAAAGGTTCGTATGGTGTTCCAGCAATAGCACGACGTGCCAAACTATTCTTTGTTACTCGAAACTGTGCCCCTGCATCACGCATTCGACGCCTTAAATCGGTAGCCTCCGACGCAGTAAGTCCCTTAAAGTGAGTTACCACCAGGGATGTACTTGACCTAAAGGTCTCATGCAATGCCTTGACCATTTCCTCTTTTTGGATTCGGTCCAATGTTTCTCTCCAGTTTCACCACGAACGTCCTCAAAACCTTCATGGTCGTTGCGTCTTGGACCCAAAGCCGTGGGTCCTCCCCGCCTGTCCGAGAGGTTCAAGCCGCCAATGAATGATTGACTAAATAGTCCGTCTGGCGGTAACCCCCTGTCTATGTAGGCCGCACAACACTAATGCAATTATGCGCTCCGATCGTAGTAGCACACCCACAGTCTTGGACAGGTAAATAGTTGAAGCAGTCAATTGACAAAACTACTCCAGATTTGGGGCCTAATTAGCGCCCCAGTAAATCTTTCACTCCTGAACTTCCTTGCTAGCAGTCAAATCTGTCACATCAATTCTTATCCCCGTACCCATGGTAGAGCTTAATGTTACACGTTCAAGAAAAGTCCCCTTAGCACCAGTTGGCTTTGCGTCATTTATGGCAGAGATGAAAGCCAATACGTTTTCGGTCAATGCACCTTCCGAAAAACTTGCCTTTCCAATACCAGCATGCACTAGCCCGGCTTTTTCAACACGGAACGCGACTTGCCCCCCTTTAACTGACTTCACTGCTTCTGCCACATCGTTAGTTACTGTACCAAGCTTCGGGTTAGGCATCAAACCACGAGGCCCAAGTATCTTCCCTAACTTACCTACCACAGCCATCATATCTGGAGTGGCAACACATCGATCGAACGGTATCTCCCCCTTGCTCACTGTCTCCGCCAGATCATCAGCACCTACGATATCGGCTCCAGCCGCCCTAGCTTCCTCAGCCTTATCATCCTTTGCAAATACACCCACACTGACGGACTTTCCGGTTCCGTTAGGCAATGATACTGCACCTCTAACCATCTGATCAGAGTGTCGAGGATCCACACCCAGGTTAAGAGCGATCTCGATTGTTTCGTCAAATTTAGACGTTGCTCTCTCCTTAACCATCCTAACTGCATCTGCTACATGGTAGTTGTGCCCACGATCGAGACCTTCATGCATCGTACCCTGTCGTTTAGTTCTCTTTGCCATAACTTTTATTCCACCACGTCAATGCCCATAGAACGAGCTGTTCCGGCAAGAATTCGGCACGCTGCATCAACATCATTAGCGTTCAGATCTTCCTTTTTCGCATCCGCTATTTCTCTTAACTGAACCATAGTTACACTGGCTATGTTCTCAGTCCGACCAACTTCGCCATTACCCTTTTCAACACCAGCTGCCTTTTTAATAAAAAAGCTTGCCGGTGGTGATTTGGTCGCAAAACTAAAACTTTTATCTACATATACCGTAATTACAGTAGGGATAGGCATCCCCTGTTCCATTTTCTGGGTACTAGCATTAAATGCTTTACAAAATTCCATAATATTCACCCCATGCTGTCCGAGAGCTGGACCGATGGGTGGAGAAGGATTAGCCTGGCCAGCAGGCACCTGGAGTTTTATATAACCATCAATTTTCTTTGCCATTCTGAACCCCTACAAGATTGGGTCGTGGTACGATGATGGCACACCTCCCACGATTTCTGTCCACATAACACAGACTACTATAACTTTTCAACTTGTGTGTACTCCAGTTCCACGGGAGTAGCACGTCCAAAAATGGAAACAGAAACTTTAATTCTTGCCTTATCCTCATCAACTTCCTCAATCATACCATTAAATGATGAGAACGGACCATCAGACACCCTAACCATCTCGCCAACAGAATAAATTATAGACGGTTTTGGCCGTTCTACCCCTTCCTGGACTTGTTGAAGTATCCGATCTGCCTCAGCCTGAGTAATTGGCGCAGGCTCGCCCGCCGTCCCTAAAAAGCCCGTGACTTTGGAGGTATTTTTAACTAGATGCCAACTTTCATTCGTCATAACCATTTTTATTAAGACGTATCCGGGGAAAAACTTGCGTTCACTAGAAATTTTCTGCCCACGACGCATTTCAACTACTTCTTCAGTAGGAACCAGAATATTTTCAAATAATTCGGGCATATTACGATCTGCTTGTTCTCTCAAAGCTTGAGCAACTTTCTTTTCAAAGCCAGAATAAGTATGAACAATGTACCAGCGGGCTTCCATTTCCGCCTATACTCCAATTCCAAGAATTAGCCGCACACCCCAGGATAAAATCTGGTCCACGAAGAAAAAGAATATCATCAGCAAGAATACCATAACGAACACCATAGCAGTCGTCACCATAGTTTCCTTTCGTGTCGGCCATGTAACCTTTGCTACTTCTTGGCGAACCTCACGAACAAATTCGCCAGGATTTGTTTTGGCCATTCCAAAGCACTCCTTCTCAATCTCAATGTCCCAAACGAATTAATAAAAAAACTTGGCAGGAGTGGAGGGACTCGAACCCCCAGCCCCCGGTTTTGGAGACCGGTGCTCTACCAATTGAGCTACACTCCTCCATGGGACTTTTTGATTCTCACTAACTCTCTCTAGAGATTATTCAATGATTTCAGCGACGACGCCCGCACCAACAGTGCGTCCACCTTCACGAATTGCAAACCGTAAACCCTGATCCATGGCAATTGGAACGATTAATTC
>CAZEWK010000049.1:0-3100 GCA_964515905.1 uncultured Rhodospirillaceae bacterium
TTCAATTGTTGTTTGATATAGTTTAACTAAACCATCACACAGAGAATTCTTATCATGAACAGAAAGATATATTTCTGTACATATGATAATTCAAGCGATGAAAGTGCATTTAGTGGATGCCTTGGCATCAAGAGGCGATGAAGGACGTGATACACTGCGATAAGCCCTGGGGAGTTGTGAATAAACTTTGATCCGGGGATTTCCGAATGGGGAAACCCGCCGTTTACGGCATTTTATATTGAATAAATAGATATAAAAAGCAAACCTGGCGAACTGAAACATCTAAGTAGCCAGAGGAAAGGATATCAACCGAAACTCCGTTAGTAGTGGCGAGCGAAAGCGGATCAGGCCAGTTGCTTGTTAGTTAAAACCAGAAATGTTTGGGAAAACATGCCATAGAAAGTGAAAGCCTTGTATGGGTAAAGTATTTAATAAGTACTCGAGTAAGACGGGACACGTGTAATCCTGTTTGAATATGGGGGGACCACCCTCCAAGCCTAAGTACTCCTTGGTGACCGATAGTGAACTAGTACCGTGAGGGAAAGGTTAAAAGTACCCCTGTTAGGGGAGTGAAATAGTACCTGAAACTGGATGCATACAAGCAGTCGAAGCCATTTTATATGGTAACGGCGTACCTTTTGTATAATGGGTCAGCGAGTTACTCTATGTAGCAAGCTTAAGCTGTTAAGCGTAGGCGAAGCGAAAGCGAGTCTTAATAGGGCGTTAAGTTTCATGGAGTAGACCCGAAACCGGGTGATCTAGCTATGAGCAGGTTGAAGGTGTGGTAACACACACTGGAGGACCGAACCCACGTCTGTTGAAAAAGACGGGGATGACTTGTGGCTAGGGGTGAAAGGCCAATCAAACCCGGAGATAGCTGGTTCTCCGCGAAAACTATTTAGGTAGTGCGTTGCGTATCACCAACGGGGGTAGAGCACTGGATGGGCTAGGGGGGAGCTAATCCTTACCAAACCTTACCAAACTCCGAATACCGTTGAGTGTAGCGCAGCAGACAGACATTGGGTGCTAAGGTCCGATGTCGAGAGGGTAAGAGCCCAGACCACCAGTTAAGGTCCCAAAATAATGACTAAGTGGAAAAGGATGTGAAGTGACCAAAACAACCAGGAGGTTGGCTTAGAAGCAGCCACCCTTTAAAGATAGCGTAACAGCTCACTGGTCTAACAGTTGCTTTGCGCCGAAGATGTAACGGGGCTAAAGTCATTTACCGAAACTGTGGGCGTATTTATACGCGGTAGCGGAGCGTTCCGTAAGCTGATGAAGAATGTTTGTAAGAACATTTGGAGGTATCGGAAGTGAGAATGCTGACACGAGTAGCGATAAACAGTGTGAGAGACACTGTCGCCGAAAATCTAAGGTTTCCTGCGTAAAGCTAATCTGCGCAGGGTTAGTCGGCCCCTAAGGCGAGGGCGAAAGCCGTAGTCGATGGGAATCAGGTTAATATTCCTGAACCTGCTAGAAGTGACGAATACTGTAAGCTGTATGATCTTATTGGATTGATTGTGCAGTGAAGGTGTTCCAGGAAATAACTCTAGCATATAGACCGTACCCTAAACCGACACAGGTAGATTGGTAGAGAATACCTAGGCGCTTGAGAGAACGATGATGAAGGAACTCGGCAAATTGCCCTTGTAACTTCGGGATAAAAGGGCCCTTCTATTAGGCAACTAAGAGAAGGGGACACAAACTAGGGGGTGGCGACTGTTTACTAAAAACACAGGGCTCTGCAAACTCGTAAGAGGAAGTATAGGGTCTGACGCCTGCCCGGTGCCGGAAGGTTAAGAGGAGAAGTGCAAGCTTTGAATTGAAGCCCCGGTAAACGGCGGCCGTAACTATAACGGTCCTAAGGTAGCGAAATTCCTTGTCGGGTAAGTTCCGACCCGCACGAATGGCGTAACGACTTCCCCACTGTCTCCATCATCGTCTCAGCGAAACTGAATTCTCCGTGTAGATGCGGAGTACGCGTGGGCAGACGGAAAGACCCCGTGCACCTTTACTACAACTTTGCAGTGATATTAGACATTAAATGTGTAGGATAGGCGGGAGCCTTTGAAGTATTAGCGTCAGCTAGTATGGAGGCAACCTTGAAATACCGCCCTTTTAGTTTTTGATATCTAACCGAGATCCGTTATCCGGATCCGAGACCCTGCATGGTGGGTAGTTTGACTGGGGCGGTCGCCTCCCAAAGAGTAACGGAGGCGCGCGAAGGTAGGCTCAAGCTGGTCGGAAATCAGCTGTTGAGTGCAATGGCATAAGCCTGCCTGACTGCGAGAGTGACAATTCGAGCAGAGACGAAAGTCGGTCATAGTGATCCGGTGGTTCCATGTGGAAGGGCCATCGCTCAACGGATAAAAGGTACGCCGGGGATAACAGGCTGATACTACCCAAGAGTCCTTATCGACGGTAGTGTTTGGCACCTCGATGTCGGCTCATCACATCCCGGGGCTGGAGCAGGTCCCAAGGGTTCGGCTGTTCGCCGATTAAAGTGGTACGTGAGCTGGGTTTAGAACGTCGTGAGACAGTTCGGTCCCTATCTGCCATGCGTGTAGGATACTTGAAAGGAGCTGTCCCTAGTACGTGAGGACCGGGATGGACATACCTCTGGTGTACCTGTTGTCATGCCAATGGCATCGCAGGGTAGCTAAGTATGGAAAGGATAACCGCTGAAAGCATCTAAGCGGGAAACCTGCCTTAAAACTAGGTATCCCTTGAGAGTCGTGGAAGACTACCACGTTGATAGGCCAGGTGTGGAAGTATAGTAATATATGAAGCTAACTGGTACTAATAACTCGATCGGCTTGAAATTCTTGTACAGTAACAAGTCTTTAATTGTGTGATGGTAAGTAACTATTTTATCAGGTACTTAGATAACCTGGTGGTTATGGCGAAGATTCCGTACCCGATCCCTTTCCGAACTCGGTAGTAAAAGTCTTCAGCGCCCATGGTACTTCGTCTTAAGGCGTGGGAGAGTAGGTCGCTGCCAGGTTTTCTAAGTACCTAACCATACGAGCTTACTAATAAGTTTCTATATTATTTAACAGCGCGGGGTGGAGCAGCCCGGTAGCTCGTCAGGCTCATAACC
>CAZEWK010000050.1:0-16084 GCA_964515905.1 uncultured Rhodospirillaceae bacterium
GGTCCGTATACACGCGGTGCAGTGCTTGAGGTTCCCACAGGTCGCGACCTCGTCATTGCTTTGGATCTATCGTCAAGTATGGATGAGATTGACATGGTAGTAGATGGAAACCAGGTGCCGAGATATCAAGTGGTTCGAAATCTTATAGGACGTTTCATCCAAGAACGTCGCGGTGATAGGGTGGGATTAATGGCGTTCGGGCATGAAGCTTTTCTGATCGCCCCACTAACTTTCGATACTGGTTCGGTTGCGGAGATGCTTGATGAGCTAGTCATTGGCCTGCCCGGGCATCGCACGGACTTGGGCCAAGTGGTTGGATTGACCGTTCAGATCTTGCGTGAAGAACCAGATGCCACCAGGGTGTTGATCATACTATCTGATGGTGAGGATAATACCGGTGCGCTCACAGGACTTGACGCGGCGAAAATGGCTGCAAGTCATAATATTAAGGTCTACACCATTGGTATTTCGGCTGAGCTTAATACCGACGGCGCTCAAATTCTGCAAACTATTGCAGAAGTTACCGGTGGGGCGTTTTTTGCGGCCCAGTCTGTAAGCGCACTCGCTGAAATCACTGAACATATCGACCAGGTGGAGCCATCAGCGATAGATGGTGACCCTGAGTATTTAATGCGAGATTGGACGATGGTTCCTATCGCTTTTGCGTTACTCATGATCTTCGGCCTCGCTTACCTCGGAGTTCGCGGGGCATGATGATCTCTTATCCTTTGTTTCTGCTCTTAATAGTGCCAGCAATCGCCGCTTTCGCGTGGCTTTCTCGCCGTGGTGACCTTTATCTAGCTCGTTTGCCTGGTGATTGGGAGCGTTTAGTGAAGCCGCCGCTGCGCCGCTTCGTCGGGCGTGAAGCAACCCAAGGAGGGACGCCACAGTTATTGAGTTTTCTTGTCTTGTGGGTTGTACTTGTTACAGCTATTTCCAGGCCAGTCTGGAAACTTGAAGACGCACCTAATTTGCCTAATATCTCTGGCCGCGTGATTGCGATGGATCTGGGTGGTGTAACTGATACTCACGGTCAGCGACTCGCTGCTGCTACTTTGATAGATTCAGCTCCCTATATTCCAACTGCCTTGGTGGTTGGGAGTGGCGACGCATTTAACGTGGTGCCCCTTACGACTGACCGGGATTTTATGAGCCGCTACCTTAATGTCATCACGCCGGATGTTATGCCTATAGAGGGGCAGGCGCTTCCAGTAACAGTGGCGCACAGTGAGGCGGTCTTAACCCGCGCTGGTGTCGTTGTTGGACAGGTAGTTTTGCTGACAGGTGGTGCGCCACCCTCTCTGGGCGACGGATATGTTAGGCGATGGCCGCGGGTGGTTGTCGTTGAACCCGGGAACCGCGACGAATGGGTTGCCTATGCCAACTATCTGGGTGCCCGTCTCGTCTCCTATGATGATCTCACCTCTATCATTAATGATCTGGAGAGGGAGATCGAACGCGCTAAGCATCGCAGTGATAATTCGACGGTGCACGATCTTACCCCCTATTTGCTTGGCATTGCAGTTTTGTTATGGCTTACACTTTTTCGGCGAAGGAGCACTACGTGAGCGCCCGACGGACTCTCTTCGTATTTGGACTGGTGGTTGCGGTCGGTCTTTCTTGGCTGTGGCCGCGAATTCAGCAACCTCCTACTATTCACGAAATCGCTCATGAGCTTCTTGCCGCCGGTCGCCCAGACGACGCCTTGATCCTATTTGAAGAACCGATTTGGCGTGGTATTGCCGAATATCGTGCAGGGCGTTTCAAGCGAGCCCTCTATGAGTTTTTTCAGTCGGAGTCCATTCTCGGTCTCTATAATACGGCAACCAGCTACGCTCAACTCGAGTCCTGGGACGCTGCCATTGCTGAGTACGAGAAAGTGCTGCGGCTTGATCCTTTGCACGCCGATGCTCGACACAACCTTGAGCTAGTGTCGCTGGCGGCTGAAATGGATAGGAACCGCGAAGAAGGGACGCAATCCTCTCCTGAATCCCCGAAACTCCGCTCTCAGAACACGGAGCTTCAGGAGGATGGTGAAGAGGTAACCGATCCAGAAAAGGAGGGCACAAGCAACTCACGTGCTGGTGAAACACCCAAACCAGATATAGAGATGGATCTCAGTGGAACGAGCGATAGGCTGGGTGAGTTAAGCGACAGTCAACGATCACAGGAAGTTGGTACCGCAAATATCAGTGGCGATCCCGGAGATAGTGTGGTGGCACCGCTCAGCGATAGCTCTGGATCGGCCCAAGTTCAGGAACGCGAGAGTGCTCAGGCTGCAGAAATCTTGCTTAGGCATATTCATGATGATCCTGAAAAGGTTCTCCGCGCTCGCTTGTTCACTGCCCACCGCAATCGCCAAGCAGGAACGCCATGATCATGCGTGCCTTAATATTTGTAATGTTAATTACAACACTATTAATTCGGATGGAGTCGACGGTGGCACAACAGGTCGCAATCCCCGTGAGCCCGCAACTACGGGTGATCATCGAGCCAAATCACGTGCTTCGCAATGGTGCTTACGTGCAGGGACAGGTTCTGCTGCGGGTGCTTGTTACCTCACCGTACCCTTTTGCCGCAATCGATTTTACAATGCCAGAGATTACCGGTGCACGTGTTATCACTTTGATTAAGCCTAAGACGCGAACCATCCATGTATATGAAAAGACGGGCTATGCACATGAAACGCGCTTATCCTTGTTCCCAGAAAAAAGCGGGATGCTGGTTGTTCCGCCAATTGAGATAAAGGGTGAGGTAACTAACGGGGTCGGTGAGAGGGAGTTCTTCGATCTGTCCAATCCGGCGGTTGAAATTCCAGTCCACCCTATAAATCCAGCCCTGGAGGGCTCTTGGTGGATGGTCGCGGATTCGGTCGAGATCACCGAAAATTGGACTCCAGAACCAGATCAATTCCGAGTTGGTGATACGGTCCAGAGGCACGTTGATGTGGTTGCGTACGGCATCAGCGTGGAGCAGTTGCCGCATATCGAGCAATATGCCGATCAAGGTTACGCTATGGTAGGGGCATGGCAAGACGGTAAAACCGATCTTACTAAGACGGGCCTGGTGGCGCGCCTCAAGCAGACTTGGGATATGCGGATCCAAAGCGGCGAGGTCATGCATATAAGTCCGATCGAAATTCATTATTGGGATGCGGTGGCTAATCAGCCTGCCGTTGCGCGTTTGTTGCCAAAGCGCGTGGAACCGCTAGCGCGGGATCCGGACGCGATGAGACGCAACTTGGTTGAAGAAGCAATGGCTTCACATCAGGGCCGGCGTCTGGGTTTTTTTGTGTTTCTCGCTCTTCCAGCGGCAGCATGTCTTCTACTACTAGCCTTGATATATTGGGCCGCGAAGCTGACCCGTGCCGATCGACGTTTACTAGCGGAATGCAGATCTGATTTTGGTGCCATGAACGGACTCGCGGCGGTGTTGAGGTGGTCAGAAGGGAGTTTTGGGTTGCGAGGCCCTCGTGCCCTGTCAGTTTTGCGTGACCGACTGGCTGCTGGGTGCCCTCCATTGGATAGGCTGGAAGAAGCTGTGTTTGACGGTACGAGCGGTCCAATTGATAACTGGGCGGTAGCCCGGGAATTAGTCTCGGCAGCACGGCACTCACGAGTGCGCGCCTTGTTTCGTCGCCTGATGATTCATGTTGTGGGCATCTTCGGGACAAAACAGTCGCCTCGTAATCGCTAGGCTACTGCAGGACTGCCCTATGGCTGGGCCAAAGCTGCTTGGATTAAAACGGATTTAAAAAATTACGAGAGATATATTCTGACGCTTTATGGGTTCTCCAGAATTCCAAAGCCAGGTACGGGATTGGCAGAATAGCGCCATGAGTGTTGCAATAAAAAGCCATCTCCCGCCCATTGCAACCTGAAACTCGGACACTTAAGTTGGTCTTTTAGTATAAGGAGTAGTCGAGTGCCGCAAGAAACAAACACTAAGGGAGGAACATGGGATCCACTCGCTATTGATGGGAGTGTTTACAGTGGGCGGGCTCGCTATTTTGATGCTGAGGCATTTTTCAATGCAAAATTTCCACCTATAACTGCCAAAAGTTTTATTGCGGAGCGTGATGAAGCGTTCGACCCGGGAATTGGAACCAAGCTACTTTTAGTAGATCAGAGTAAAGCCATGAATCTTTGCTTCCCCGCCACCACTCCTCTGGTATTAGCGGCATACGCTCGGATCCGGGCTGGTGAAGTTCTGACCCACGAGCCATGCGCCTCCACAGTCTTTGGTTTTGTGATTAAAGGAAACGGATACACTATTCAGGAAAAAGATAAGATAGACTGGACCAGAGGTGATGCGTTTTGCCTTCCGGGTGGTGTTCCTATTTCCTACGTAAGTGGATGTGAAGACAGCGTACTCTGGTTAGTTAGTAACGAACCCCAATTCGCGTTTGAACGTTGTGCGCCTCCCAAGATTAGTGCTTCCTTTGTTAAGGCCACTCACTTCCCTGGGACTGAGATAGAACGCCAGCTCGTGGGGCTGGTTAACGGCGAACACGGCGAAGGCGGATTAGCCGTTATTCTCTCCTCAGAGAAATTAGAAAAGAGTCGAAATATTTCGCCATCTCTGACGCTGTCAATGAATCAGTTGCGTGCGGGTGCAGTTCAACCACCGCATCGACATAACTCGGTTGCCGTATCACTAATTGTTAACGGTCCCAATTGTTACTCGATGGTAGACGGCGCAAAGAACGATTGGTTGCCGTGGTCTACAGTAGTTACTCCTCCTGGAAGTGTGCACTCGCATCACAATGATGGTACCAATGGAGCACATTGGTTAATCGTGCAGGATGGTGGTCTTCACAACCATTGTCGTACCATGGGATACAGTGCTTCATAACTCCCAGCTAGGGAGATCCTTGTAATTCCAGATGCTAGACAATCCCTCGCTTCGATAATTATGAGGCGCCATGGATGTGTTCTTGGAATTAAGGCTTTTCTACAATAGGGATTATGCAAAATGAGCCTGTTGATATTGAGGGTCGCGCCATTGCGCCGCTTGTGCTTCGGGTTTGTAACATAATGGCTTTGCCGCTAGTTTACATCTGATGGCAACGAGGACGAGCAAGAAGGTTTCTTTGGCAGAAGCAGCGAGCTGTGTCGGTGATGGCGCACGTGTCGCACTTGGGGGCTTCTCTGTTTATCAACGTCCTATGGCTTTCGTGCGCGAGTTGATCCGACAGGGCCGCCGCGACCTAACCGTTGTTGGGGTGGTTAACGGTCCTGAGGTCGATATGCTAGCAGGTTCGGATGGGCTCCGTTGCATCGAGAGCTCGTATGTCGGGCTTGAGAAGTTTGGGTTAGCGCCAAATTTTCGACGCCGAGTTCAGGATGGCAGACTGGAGATGGTGGACTATCCGGAGCTACTTAGTTGGGATCGCTTCCGGGCTAGCGAGCAGGCCCAGACCTTTCTGCCGGTCTCCTTTCTGGGTGGCAGCGATGTGCTTCGGCGAAACCCAGAGATCAAGGCTTTCGACTGCCCGCTTACCGGAAGGCCGCTTTGGGCGGTGCCACCGGCCGATCCCGAGGTAGTAATCATTCATGCAGTCATGGGTGACGAGTACGGTAACGTCCTGGTCCCGCGTCGCCGCCTGCTACCGCAAAGCCTGGACATCACCCTTGCGCGTTCTTGCGACCGTGTCATCGTTACCGTCGAGCGCATTGTTTCCAATGAAGAAGTGCGCCGTCAGGCCGAGCTCAATCAGATTCCGTCCTATCGCGTGGAATGTATAGCCGAGGTGCCCTGGGGCTCACACCCCTGTCCAGTTCTTGATGTCTCTCGCATGGACGAGACGGCCTTTGAGGACTACGTTACTGCTGCGCGGACGGACGAAGATTTTATCGCCTATCTTAAGGGGACGATCTACGACTTGCCGGACCACGGCGCCTATCTCGAGACCATCGGTGCTGAACGACTTGCGGCGCTTCAGACCATGACGGCGATAGCGTGAGCGCGCTCTGCACTTTGGCCGAGCGCCTTGCCGTACTATTGGCGAAAGAATTTCATGATAGTGAAGTGGGCTTCACTGGGTTGGGTACGGGACGAGCCGCTGCGGTCTATATTACTGGTATTCCTCTTGCCGCTATGGCACTAGCTCAACGGACCCACGCGCCAAACCTCACCGTTCTGCTTGCCGGTTGGTCGCACAACCCTGATCTTTCGCAGCTGCACGGACTCCCCGAGCTTGAATTCGATGAGCGCCTGCGCGATCTTCCCTGCGAGGCGCAGTCTGTCGACTATCCAGGGCACTTCGTCCTCAAGCGCGGCGACATTAGTTTCGGTTTTAGCTCTGGCGTGCAAGTGGATGCGCAAGGTAATCTCAACGGCGTGTGCATCGGCGATCCTAAGTGTCCCGATGTCCGCCTGGTTGGGCCCATTCTGCACCCCGAGCACATGACACTATTTGGACGCGAATACATCATGATGCCGCACCACGAAGCGCGGAACTTCGTCGAACAGGTCGATTATGTCTCCGGTGTTGGCTATCCGGGCGGGCTTGATGGGCGAAGGGAGCTGGGTATCGGTTGTGGAGGTCCCGCACTCGTTATCACGCCGAAATGCATCTTCGACTTCGATCGCGATGCGGGACGTATGACCGTGCGATCGATTCATTCCGGGGTCGGTGAAGCCACCCTCCGCGCCGCGACCGGTTTCGATCTCGGTGACCTTTCGAAGGTGCCTCCAACACCGGATCCGAGAGAAGAAGAGTTGCACTTACTGCGCGATGTAGTGGACCCACACCGCCATCTTTTGCCCGACTTGGACGAGGACTAAAAGGAATGGTTTATCGAGCTTCCTACGAAACCAGGCTTGGGAATCAAACTTGATGAAGACGCCGGAACCGACCAATCGTTCGTATACAAACTCAGTTTAAGTCTTGGTCGTCTCTGGGATAACAGCACTCGAATTATGCAGTATAAACAGTACTAAGGGTCAGTTTTTTTCGCCTGACGAGCAAGAGGGACACTTTAACGGGGTAATCGGGCCCATATATTCGAGGAGACGTTATGTCGAAGTATTTAAAAAAAGGTTTGGATGAAAGCGAAATAGAAGAAGTTGATTCTAAGATAAGAACCCAAGTCAAGTGTATACTCGCTGATATTGAGTTGAGAGGTGATGCGGCGGTACGCGACTTATCGATAAAGTTTGATAATTGGAGTCCAAACAGTTTTCGGCTAACGGATAACGAAATTGAAACCGCTATGTCCAAAGTGGAGAAGCGGGATCTACAAGATATCCGTTTTGCGCAAGAACAGGTGCGTAATTTTGCTCAACACCAAAAGGCTTCGCTGCGAGAATTAGAAGTTGAGACTATGCCGGGAGTAGTTCTGGGACATAAAAATATACCTGTTAATTCGGTGGGCTGTTATGTTCCTGGTGGTAAATATCCAATGGTTGCATCTGCACATATGAGCGTAGTCACAGCCAAAGTGGCTGGCGTGCCGCGCATCGTAGCGTCAGCTCCACCCCAGGGCGGTGCTCCCCACCCAGCTATAGTTGCGGCGATGCACATGGGTGGGGCCGATGAAATTTTAGTAATGGGGGGAATTCAAGCTGTTGCCGCTATGGCTTTAGGGACGGAAAGTATTGATAGTGTTGATATGCTGGTTGGTCCCGGAAATATGTTTGTCGCAGAAGCTAAGCGCCAATTATATGGGAAAGTCGGTATTGATCTATTTGCTGGGCCAACGGAAACCTTAATTATTGCGGACGAAAGTGTTGACGGAGAACTCTGTGCGACTGATTTGCTTGGTCAAGCAGAACATGGACCAACTTCTCCGGCCGTTTTATTGACAACCTCTGATAAGTTAGCGCGGGATACTATCGCTGAGGTTGATCGGCAACTTTCCATGCTTCCCACGTCAGATATTGCTCGACAATCATGGGCTGATTATGGCGCTGTTATTCTCTGTGATGATGTAGAAGAAATGTTAGAAGAGGCAAATCAACTTGCTTTTGAGCATGTCCAAGTTATGACGGAGGACCCAGATTTTTTTCTTAGAGGACTGAGAAATTATGGAGCGCTGTTTCTGGGCGCTCGTACAAATGTATCGTATGGTGATAAAGTTATAGGAACAAATCATACCCTGCCGACAAAGCGGGCTGGTCGATATACCGGTGGCTTGTGGGTTGGCAAGTTCATTAAAACACATACTTATCAACGAATCCTAACAGATGAAGCCTCTGTCCTCATTGGGGAATATTGTTCCCGGTTATGTATGCTTGAAGGGTTTGCCGGCCATGCGGAGCAGGCTAACATACGGGTGCGACGTTACGGAGGCCAAAATATTCCACCCTATACAGCGGTCAACTCTAAGAGTCCTGGGTAGCAACTCGTGGTGGTCGGTGAACAAATCTTGATAGCGGTATTTCCTTTGCTACCAAAAGGAATACCAGCAGAAAGTTCGGACAATTTTAACTTCCTGTGTCTACGTTGTTTTGGGATTCAAGATAAATTTTCTCTGCTTACAGAGAATAGGTGCTGGATTCAGTGATACAGATGTTCCGCTTTTTGAGATTCTGAGTCGATCTGACCAGATCACCAGATTGTTTTGAACCCGCTAAAAGCTGTCGGGATGCGGGCAATATCTTGCAGTACATCCGATGGAATTTGTGGCCGAATATCTTGTGAGGTGCTCGCGTAAATAGCGTCCACAGTGCCCCCAAATCGCTTAACTATGGCACTTTCGAGTTGTGTAAATGGAGCTATCACTGCGAATAAATGAAGAACATCATCAGGAATTTCATTTACAATTTCGTTCCATTTACCGTCTTTCGTCATCCTATTAAGTTTACGACCTAAATCACCATAGCCGTGGTGCTCCAAGACTGGCCAGTAACTCGGTGTTGAACCGTAAAAAGCTATGCGATGGCGGACCCATTCGGCAACTTTTTGGACATCGTCTTCCGTTTCTCCAGTCGCAATGAATCCACCCCCTGTCACTTCGAACGAGTCTCTCATACGACCAGTCTTATCAAAACCTTCTTTAATTCGCCTCATTACTATGTCTTCAAGATAAGCTCGTGTGCAGAACGGATGTAGACGGACTCCATCACAAGCCTCTCCAGAGAGCCGCAAAGAATGTTCTCCAACGGCTGCAATAGTAATGGGCACGGGGAGCTGCCCAGTGGATGGTGGGACGAAATTTGGTGTCATCAGTGTAAATGTATAATGCTCACCCCTAAAGTTTAGCTTTTCACCCGTTTCCCAACTGCGCCAAATTGCCCGGAGGGCTAGTATATATTCCCGCATTCGTGGCACAGGAGGGGACCAAGAGACAGAAAATCTTTTCTCATTATGTGGTCGGATTTGGGGGCCAATACCCAGAATGAACCGCCCTTTACTGGCTACTTGGAGGTCCCAGGACGAATTCGCGACAATCATTGGACTACGAGCAAATGCAATAGCGATGGCAGTCCCAAGTTTTACCCTCTCTGTTTCAATTGCGGCAATCCCAAGAGATAAAAAAGGGTCATGGCGATTCTCCATTGTCACGACCATGTCAAAACCAGCGGCCTCTGCAGCTTTTGCGGCTGATGGCACGTTGTTTAGATCGCCTTGCGGCAAAGTTTGTAGGACTTTCATTCTAGAATCTCTTTCATCCCTCAATTCCTGCTTTCCGTAATCCTTTTTTTAAAATGGTTCACGCACTAGATAGATGGTGAATCATCATACAATTGTATTAAAGGTGGACAGGTGACCGTTTTTCTATTGCTACCAAGGATGTTTTATTCCTTTCCAAGTAAGGAAACTACCACTGTCAGTGAGGTCCAAGGTTTGAATCACTTGAATCATTCCTGCGACGCTTTCACTAACGCTGATGGGTGCATTTGAACCTCCCATATCTGTCGCAACCCAACCTGGATGGAGGACCATGGCTGCAATGCCACTTTTGCGCCAAGTTGGCTCAATCTTTCGAAACCGATCGTTAAGTTCACACTTTGACTGACCATAAAGGCCAGTGGGTGTTGCACCACCATTGCGTGCCCCCAACTGGCTTGTCAGGATTGCAATTTTCTTCATTTTTCCGCGTAAGACGGCTGGTAGTAACGCGCCAATCACATTAAATGGTGCTTCGGTGTTTATAGCCATGACTTCGTCGTATTCCATATTCTTGCCATACACGCCCGCATTGTGAATCAAGATATCGATACCCCGACCTATAAAACTTTTTGCCAGTGCGGAAATCTGTCGGTTGTTGCGGACCTCTAGCGTGTGGATTTTAATGTTACCCTGAATTTGGTCCAATTCGCCATGATTCCCATTGGACCGACTGGTAGCGTGCACTTCCCAGCCGCTATTGGCATAGGAGTGTGCAAAGCCAAGTCCGATCCCGCGGCTGGCACCAATGATTGCGACGGATTTAACCAAAGAGTTTTCTCCACACTCGGTTCGCTATACAGCCATAGAAATTATAGCTACATGTCACAGTAAACCAGTATAGCCCGATCAGATTTGTGCGAAAATGGATCCTTTACGGTGTTTAGCTAGATGGTTGGTTCTGTGGGATTGATTTATTCACTGTGTGGCATTTTGGTATTTGATCGTTTAGCCGTGCCTTCGAGTCGATTAAATTCTTTGGAATCTCCTGCAGAAGTTCGTGTATGACCTCTGCAGTAAGTGCTGCGACCTCGCAAGCATAGTTTTGTCTATTCCCACTCGGGTTTTGTTTTACCCATTCTTGATAATCCTGTTCTTCGAAATATGCACCGGCCGCAATACCGGCCAATGGAACCATCACTAAAGCTCGCTTCAATCGGGCCTTTGCTTTGGTTTTAGCGACTGCTTTTGTTATTTCTTTGCGGTGTTTTATCGCGGTTGCTGTTGCATCGGCAGTCAACTGAGCGACGTTCGCCGTCAACTGGAAGGACCACCATGTAAGGCCTATTGAGAGGGAAGCAAACATGCCTAAAAGCCATGTTAAGAAAACAATGTTCTTAAACAGATGGAACATTAATTATACTCCAAAACACTTTTGGGGATCCTCCTGTAATATCCAGCGGATAGTATCTAAATTCTACCTACAACGTAGGGTAATTGTTTATCCGTCTTTTGAGAAATAGGATGTTCCAATCAATCCCACCGGTTGCCAAATAGCATGGTGACGTTAATTCTACGATTTTCGTAGCCCGGTTTAAATTCAAAGGTATCAGTTTCGTGAAATAAATCGGAATTGAACAGGACAACACGATTTTCTGCATATGGTATAACCAACTTCTGGCTATCGTGTTCAGCTAGAAACTGCCTTATTTCCTGGTGTCCTCTGTTGTAACTATCGAAATTCCAGTCCAAAGGTGCTTCTTCCTTGTATATGACTAGACCTCCTTTGTTGGGATTTAAATTCGCATAATCAGGAGTGATCCAGAAGTTAACATTGATCGCTGCACTATCGGCGTGAACATTTATGCCGGTTAGTTTGCTATCATATTTATATGCCCATAACTGGTTCAGTTTATGGTCCTTGAAAATATCTGGGAAGGCCTCGCATAGTTCATCAGCAATTTGGAATAAAAGAGGACAAGCCATGCCGTCTACCAACATCGCACCGATGTAGCCAGCCGAATAATTAAATTTATACCATATAGTGCTCTCTAGCAGGAAACGGCGTAAGGCATGTAAAGCATCTGGTTTCAGGAAGTTATCGAAAAATGCCATTCCGGGGGGATTGCCAATGTAGTTCTGGGTAATGGATTCTTTGTCCAGGTTTTGATTCAAGGCGTAGCCCGGGATTTCAGGCGTCTCAACTAAGTGAATGGGCCGGTTATAACTACTGCCAACATGTTTCCGTTGATCGGTCGTGAGGGGGATAATCATCGAGTCGCCAGGGGGCCATTCTATTTCTTGGTCGAGTTTCAAGTAGATGAGTGCTAGCTTTTTGAATCGGTCAACGTCAATTCCGAGACTTTCTAGATATTGAAGCTGCTCGATATCGTGTTTCATTTTAGCTTTACTAATGGAACAAAAGGATTCGAGATTTGGGTTCGATGGGTTTGGTCCTCGTACCAATCGCAGCGTTTTATTAAAGCAGGTTAAGGCTTCCTGTCTGTGTCCTAAGGCAAGGTGAAGAATGCCATAATTACCTAGTGCGTCCGTAAAGTCCGGTCGGATGGCGAGCGCATTCTCGTAGCTAGTTGCCGCTTCTTTTACCTTGCCAAGATGCTGCAGGGCAACACCGAGGTTGTTATGCGCTTCGGCATAGTCGGGCTTTATATTCAGTACTTTGTGATAGCTGGCAACGGCATTCTCGAGTTTTCCGGTTTGATGTTCAATCATGCCTAATAGGTGGAGGGCCATGTGTTGGTTGGGATCATTCTGCAGCACCTGATAGCAAATAAGTTTCGTCTGTTTCAAACGGCCGGCGTTATGATTCTGTAGAGCTAGGTCCAGGGCTTGCTGGATAGTTAGTGTGTGTTCTTGTTTCGACATCTTTTACGTAAATCGATTACACCTGGTGGAGTTCCGAAATCTTACGGGTGTTCCATTAATGTATGGAAAACCACGCCCCCATTGTCCGCGCCGAGCACAAAATCCATTATTTAGTTAAACAAAAGTCCATGCGTTTTTCCAATTGTGTCCCGCTCTTTCCGACCGTGCAAGTCTTCTTGTTCAATGTGGTCCCAATGACAGTTTTGCTAAGAAGTCTGCCCCGTAGGGTAAAGACCCAACTTGATAAGCTGTGTTCCAACACATACGCTCGTGGGTTGTTGATTGCTGGTGGCCGATTAAGGAGAATTTCAAATGGAGATGGCGAACAAAGTGGCAGTGGTCACGGGTGGGAGCGGTGGAATTGGTAGGGCAATGGGCAAGGCCTTCCTAGCGGAAGGGGCAGAAGCGGTTGTATTGGCGGACTTGGATGCGAATGCTGTAGAGGGAGTGGCATGTGAGATTGGGTCTGATGGTCAAGTCTGCGATGTCACCAATGAAGCACAAGTTCAGGCGTTAGTAGATAAAACTCTTACGCGCTACGGACGTATCGACCTCTTTTGCTCTAATGCAGGCGCGTCACAAACAGGTTTATTGACTGATGCTAGTAATAAAATTTGGCAACAACAATGGGAGCTCCACGTTATGTCACATCTGTACGCGGCCCGGGCAGTACTACCTTCAATGTTGACACGTGGGAGCGGCTATTTGTTAAATACAGCCTCAGCAGCAGGGCTGTTAGCTGCGATGAGTAGTGGACCCTACACCGTGACCAAAGCGGCCGCAATAAAACTTGCTGAGTTTTTATGTATCACACACGCGGACGACGGCATTAAAGTTTCAGTGCTTTGCCCCCAAGGTGTAAATACACCAATGGCACCCAGGTCGCTTGGGGATGGCCAAACAGACGGGATTATCGAGCCTGAGGAGCTCGCTCAAACAGTGGTTGCTGCCATTAGGGAGGAACGGTTTTACGTATTGCCACACCCAGAAGTAGAAAATTATGTGCGCCGTAAAGGTAACGATATTGATCGATGGCTATCTGGGATGCGTCGGCTACGAAGACGGTCAACGCATGTTTAATTCTTGATTAACTGGGTTAGCCATGTAATTGATCCAGTTATGCGTTAAGTAGGACAGGACCAGTTGGATGTGCCGACAGTCAGGTAATTTATCGTGTGGGTTCGTTTTGATTTGGCTAAAGGTGTTGGTTCCATAATGCACAGAGTCGCGCTAAACTAGGAAAATGTGTTACTTAGATCTTGAATTTGCCTTTGCTATACTGCTAACAGTGGGCCTTCTGTTTGTTACTGCTCCGACTGCCAATCCACCCTAAGACGGTGAGTGGCAATGATGCCGGGAACAAAAAGCCCAGCGGGTATGTCGCGGGTATGTAATGTTTGTTGAGCTAAGTTCGCCCCTTACTTCTGGGGCGAGATCATTTTGAGTCTTGAGGGCCGAAGATGAAGTTTCGTGAGCAGTTGAGTCACCTAGGTATCACTGAGGCCACTTTCAAGCATAATCTTAGTAAGGAAGCCCTATTCCACGAATCAATTGCCAATGATCGAGGTCGCACCCGTGTTGGGGGGTTGTTCACCGATCAAAAATCGTTTCCCACCAAACTGGGAGTGAATGGGCCCTTGCTGTATTACACTGACCCAGCTTGCACTGGCCGTCCGGTGAATGACACCTTTGCGGTGGCTTGGCCAGAGATTAAGGACGACATCTGGTGGAAGGACAGCCTGAAGGCTTTTGACCCGGATAAATATCAGGGCTTATTAAATCGGGTCATTGATCATCTAAATCAAAATAGGACAACGCTGTACGTTCAGGATGTTTACGCTGGCACCGATCCAAACTACGCGGTGCCTTACCGTTTCGTAGGCGAGTATGCAGTGCATGCAATGTTCGCCCAGAACATGTTTCCCAAGCAAGTTGAAGGAGTAGACGAGCCCGAGTCCAAGCTTTGGACAATGCTCAATGTGCCGTCATTTATTTGTGTGCCAGACCGGGATGGGAGTCTTTCGGAACGTGCTGCCATTATTGATTTCAAGAATCGTTTGTGTCTGGTCGTTGGTCGAGCGGATTACTGTGGATTAGTGAAGAAGACCATATTCACTGTCATGAATTTTCTGCTCCCCAATCAAGGGTTCCTATCTATGCATTGTTCAGGGAATATTGGTCCCGCCGGTGATACCGCAATCTTATTCGGTTTGTCGGGAACGGGAAAAACCACCCTTTCCGCAGACCCGGAGCGTAAGCTCATTGGCGATGATGAAACGGCCTGGACGTCAACGGGTATTTCGAATCTTGAAGATGGCTGTTACGCAAAA
Organism: uncultured Rhodospirillaceae bacterium; assembly: GCA_964515905.1. Classification (GTDB taxonomy): domain Bacteria; phylum Pseudomonadota; class Alphaproteobacteria; order UBA7887; family UBA7887. The sequence continues at coordinate 14,773 of CAZEWK010000050.1, forward strand.
TTGATTGATCTCGATAAGCAGGCTGAGCCAGTTCTCGCAGCTGCCTTATCTATGAAGGGGACTATTATTGAAAACGTGCCGCCTTTGCCAGGTATTCCCCTAGAGGAGACCGACCCGCAGGATTTGGATTTGACAGATCGCTCTATTACAGAGAACACACGATTTTCTTATCCACTCGCTTGTAATCCTAACGTAGCAGGGGGGAGTAAGGGGGAACATCCTCAGACCATCGTATTATTAACAGCAGACGCTTTCGGAGTCCTTCCTCCTGTCTCTATTCTTGAGGGACGCGATGTGATGTATCATTTTGTACAAGGTTTTACCGCACGCTTGGCCGGAACAGAGGTGGGATTGGCAAAGCCCCAGGCAACTTTCAGTTCCTGCTTTGGCGCGCCTTTTATGGCCCATCGCCCGTTTGTATATGCTAAGTTATTACGGGAGAAAATGGAGAGCAACAAAACCCGCTGCATTTTATTGAACACTGGGTGGAGCGGCGGACCGGCTGGTGACGCCCCACGAATTTCTATAGCCAATACTCGTGCGTTGTTGAATGCTGCACTCAGTGGTGGTCTTGATAATGTCAGTACAGATACACATCCAACCTTCAATTTACGCGTTCCTATTTCGTGTCCTGGTGTCGATTCTAGAATTCTCAATCCCAGAAATATGTGGTCGGACACTGATGCTTACGATAGCACAGCGGGACGGGTCAGGGATATGTTTAGGTAGAACTTCCAGAATAACAATTTTTCGGCTTTTGGCATTGATGCGGTGCTGTGAGTTTTCTCTGGGCCGATCACCGAAAGTCTTATGCTTCCTTGGGTGAATTTCATGTTAGTGAGTCTTCCTGGCCCCGATAACGTGCTTGTTTGAAGGGATGGTTTGTAGAATCCGGAGGGACAGTGTGACTACTCGTAGTGCGGTAATGTGATGTGCTTGAGTGGTCTCATGTCAATCTGATACGTGGAGGATTAGTCTCTAGGTACGGCCCGTGAGGAATTTTATGGAAAGTGTGCTGTTCGTCGGATGCCTAGTCTACGCCGGACTGTGCTTAGGCCTTTATCTTATGCAAGAACGACTAGTTTTTGTTCCTAGCAAAGATGTCATCTCAACACCTATGGTCGTAGGCCTCGAGTACGAGGACGTTTATCTATACGCAGATGATACACGCATTCACGGCTGGTATGTGCCTGCTAAGAGAGCCCAGCTGACTGTGCTCTTTTGTCACGGTAACGCTGGGAATATCTCCCACCGGTTGGAAACTCTTTCTATCCTGAATTCTTTGGGCGTAAATGTTTTGATTATTGATTAT
>CAZEWK010000051.1:0-22741 GCA_964515905.1 uncultured Rhodospirillaceae bacterium
ATGGGAGAAATATTCAATGCGTGCCGTGACGCTTGCCACCACCTTCTTTCTTCTAACATTCCTACCCGCTTTGGGAGCCGATAAAACGACGTGGAATTTTAATATATGGGGTGGACAACGAGCTTTCACTACCGGCATTGAAACCATAAAAAGCGTACTAGAAGCAGCCGGCGAAGGTTCATTTGAATTACGTATTAACTACGGCGACGCCTTGGGACCACCCAAGAAAAATCCGGAAAGCGTTCGCGCAAACGCTTTCGAGGCCGCACAGTTTTGTGTTGGGTATTATCCAAACAAATTTCCTCTCCTTTCCGTCTTGGAGTTACCGTTTCTATTGCCCACCGATTTACAACAACGTGCAAATGTGGAAATGGAGGTACTAGCCCACCCATTAATTGTGAAAGAACTTGAAAAGCGTTGGAGAATGAAATTTTTTGGTCCTTCGTTCCTGCCACGATACGAGTTTATGGGAAATAAGCGGATTGAGACCGTTCAAGACCTAAAAGGTGTCAAAGTTCGAATTTCGGGTCTGAACGCAAAGGCATTACAACTATTTGGTGCAGTCCCAACAATGGTAACGGCACCTGAGGGCTATACGGCTCTTGACCGAGGTACCATTGATACGTTCGGACTCGGATACACATACGCGCACGGAGCATACAAACTTTATGAAGTTTCAAAATACGTAACCGATGGTATTAACATGACAGGCTTCATGTGTTTTCAGGCCGTCAATATTGACGCTTGGAGAGCCACACCAGTACCAGTAAGAGATGCCCTTCCGATGGCACAAAGTGAGGCAATCGCGGCGATGATCAAAGCGTATAAAGAGGCAGATGAACACTGGCTCCCTATTTTCCGCCAACATGTCGAAATTGTTAAAATAGATCCGAGTGAAAGAGAAAAGTTGCTAAGTGGAGCCAACAAAATATGGGAAGAATGGGCTAATGAACAAACCAATAAAGGGCATCCTGCTCACGAGATATTAGAGTTCGTAAAATCGGTGGTTACCAAATATTCAAATTAAATTAATATAAAACTTGAGTACATTATTGTGACAGAATTACTTTTTATTCTCTCTCTAACGCTAGTATCCGTTTTTATTTTGGCGTTTGTAGGAGCAACTGCTGAAAAAATACAGCAACGTATAGAACTACTTCTAACATACTTATCAGCGGCAATTATCCTTCTACTAATGACGTATGTACTTATGGAGGTAATCATGCGTTATGTTTTTAATTCTCCTTTGCCCGGTCACCTCGAAGGAGCAGAACTATTGTTACCCATGATCGTTTTTTTTGCCATTTCATATACCCAGGCAAAAAACGACCACGTCGGGATGAGTTTAATAGTTGAACTCTTACCGACCCCACTGCAACGATTCACAACTATTTTTACACTCACTCTCTCCTTATTAACCTGCGCAGTCTTGGCCTACTTTGGCGCGAAACAAGCATATTTTGCCTACGAAATTGACGACGTAACAATGACACCACCATATTGGCATATTTGGCCATCAGCGGCCGCAATCCCAATCGGATACGGGTTATTGGCGGTGAGAATGGCAATTCAGATATTACAAATAATAAATCCAAACCGTTTCCCTACGTCAACAACTCAGATTATTAATCAACCAAAAATTTTCTTCGATGGCAAAAATTCAACTTAAAAACGTCACATTCCTAAAATGGTGAAATTGTGGATCCGGTAACGCTTGGATTAATTGCAATACTATTTTTACTCACTTGCCTACTCTCAGGAATGCGTATTGCATTTGCTACAGCGTTTTGTGGATTTATAGGCTTATGGGTGCTCCGTGGTTACACTCCCGCGGCAACACTTTCCTCTATGATCCCACATGGACATCTCACTGTTTACCCCCTCCTGGTCTTACCATTATTTATCATGATGGGATTCTTTGCCTTCTACGCTGGTATCACTCGTGATTTATATTTCGCAGCCCGACAATGGTTAGGACACCTACCCGGCGGGCTTGCTATTGCAACTGTTTTTGGATCTGCCGGTTTCGCCGCTGCTTGCGGGGCATCTACAGCATCGGCTGCTGTGATGGGAAGAATAGCACTTCCAGAACTGAAGAGATTTGGCTACGACGACAAAATTTCAGCAGGCAGTGTTGCGGCCGGTGGGACCATGGCTACGATGATACCTCCTTCGGTGCTTCTGGTGATTTACGGCTTCATAGCTGAGGAATCGATCGGAGCTCTGCTATTAGCTGGTTTTTTGCCTGGCCTGCTAGAAGCCTTTAGTTATTCACTGCTTCTATTTTTCCGATTTAAGATCAATCCTTCCCTGGGCCCTCCTATGAAAAGAATTCCGTGGAAAGGTCGTTTAAAATCGCTGAAGGGCGTTTGGGGTATAGTTACTCTTGTATTTTTGGTTATGGGAAGTATTTACACTGGAATCGCTACGCCTACAGAAGCCGCCGCCGTAGGTGCGGGGGGTGCATTACTCCTGGCGCTACCTCGACTATCAAGGAATGACTTCAAATCGGCCATGCTAGAAACAGCGAAGTCTACCTCGATGATTTTTGCGATCGTGGCGGGGGTTCTGATCTTTGTTCATTTCCTCGGTTTTACCGGGATGCCAGCTCAACTAGCAGAAAATATTATTCAACTGGATGCTAAACCAATTGTCATTTTGATTGCTGTCCTATGCCTTTATCTCATCCTCGGCATGTTCCTTGATGGTATTGGCATGCTCCTACTCACAGTACCCATCATCCTTCCGGCGATTAAGGCTCTGGGGATCGATCCAATAGTATTTGGTGTGTTAGTTGTCCGAATGGTGGAGATTGGTCTAATTACTCCCCCTGTGGGTCTTAATGTTTACGTTCTAAAAGGCGTGGCACCAAATATTTCAATGTCCAATATGTTTCGCGGGTGCGGGTGGTTTGTATTAGTAGACTTGATCAATGTGGCAATTCTAATAATGTTTCCTCAAATAATATTGTTTATTCCTCAAACGATGATTAATTGAATCTAATGACTAACCAACCCGGAACGTCAAATGCTTCCCACAATTTAACTCAATTTTGTGTTCAGCGTCCGAAACAACTCTCTATCATCAATCACACGGCGCGCTTTATGATCGGTTCGAGGAATTGAGTAAGCAGACACTACTTCCGTTTTAGCTCGAACGCCGAGGACCCGCCTCAAATTTTCCGCTGCCATATTATTGATACCGTAAATGGCTTGTTCCCCCTGAGCATAAAGATCCTCGGTTACTTCAAACTGAACCAAGAGTTCATCCATAGCACCTTCTCTAGATATGATTATTCGATGCTCACCTCCATAACCGGTTACCTCGTTCAGCACCGCGTCAATCTCCGATGGGTAAATGTTTTCCCCTCTTACCTGGAACATATCATCTATGCGACCATACACCCCATCTGGAAAACTCGGATACGTTCGACCACAAGGACTTGGACTATTCACCCAGTGTGTAAGGTCTCCCGAAGCAAGCCTAATCATAGGTTGGGAAGTCCTCTCCAAATGTGTATATACGGGCGTACCCCTTTCTCCCCATCCGACACGAGCAAATGATTTAGGGTCGCAGACTTCGTGATAAACCATATCCTGGAACAACACCATTCCTGAACCGGATCCATTTGTCCCAGATGCACTCATAAACGGTGTCATTTCTGCCATCGTTCCACAGTCATAAACCTGGGCCCCAAAGGTTTTCTCGATACGCGCTCGAATTCCCGGAATAGAAGCCCCTGGTTCTCCGGAAAAAAACATAACCCTTATTCCAAACTCTCGAGGATCTATGCCCTCTGCGCGAGCAACTTCTGCTAAGTGCAAAGCATAAGAAGGCGTACTGTAAAACCCTTGTGGTTTCATAGTGGTTAGCCACTGAACAGCACGAGCCGTCATCCCAGGGGCCCCCGCTCCAAACGGAAAGCACTTTGCGCCCAAACGTTCGGCCGCCAACATTGCGCCCCAAGACCCCAAATAAAGACTAAAAATTGCAGACACAAAGATCATATCTCCAGGGCGCAAACCCATGGCCCACAAAATTCGTGCCTGGTTCTCGGCAATAGTTTCCCAATCCTTCCTTCCAATTGCAAATGCTGTTGGCCGACCTGTCGTTCCAGAGGTACCGTGAATATGATGGACTTCAGCATCAGGAATACACAAGTAATCACCAAAAGGTTGTGCTTGTTCCTGCGCTACGCGTAACTCCAGTTTAGTAACAACCGGAACTTTTTCAAAATCCTCTAGCGATCGAATATTCTCTGGATGTACCCCGGCTTCCGACCATTTCTTTTTATAAAAATTTGAATTTTTGTAGGCATACTCCATAACCTTCTGCAATCGTAGAACAACCTGCCGCTCCCTTTCTCCCGGGTTCATTGTTTCCCGAACGGGGAACCAGAAACGACTTCCATGTTCGGGCATGTATTCCGGATTGTAAACGGGGGGAAAACCCCAAAATTCCATATCTGTAGTTATTGATTTTGATACACTCATAAGGTTTAGCGAGGACCTCTCTCCGACACCAATCGACGAACAGTGTCAACAATGACGTTGGGCGCCGTATCCTGTAATAGTACCTCTGACACCCCCATATTTTTTAGAATTTTAACATCCTCGTCAGACATGACACCTCCACCTATTACCAAGATATCACTCGCCTCTTTGGCCTCAAGCAATCCCATTATCTTTGGAAAAATTGTCATGTGAGCCCCAGATAACAAACTAACTCCCAGGACATCAACATCCTCTTGGACGGCGGACGTTACTACTTCCTCAGGTGTACGATGAAGCCCTGTATAAATCACTTCCATACCTGCATCACGCAAACACCGAGCAACGATCTTTACGCCTCGGTCGTGCCCGTCGAGTCCCACCTTTGCAATGAGGACCCTAATAACACCTAATTGGTCATTGGCTTCAATAGCTTTTCCCAAAGTCAGTAACCTCCTAATCTCACCCTACTGCACTTCCTAGTGAAGACTAATCCTTATTAATTAACTCAACCTCAGCATGGTCCCAACTCGTCAACGGTTGAAAATCAGGGACCGATGCTAGACCAGATGACGCATCGGGTGAAATTGCGTCTCTAGTAACCAAAACATCCAGAAGAGCTGGAGATCGATTAAAGGCTCTTTCCAGGCCAGCCGATATATCTTCTGGATTGTAGACCCGCTCCGCGTATAGTCCGAGAGAGCGCGCCAACGCGGCATAGTCTGTGAACCTTAATTGTGAACCTTCAATACGTCCGTCATACCTCTGCACTTGGTCGGTGCGTTCAATATTCCAACCACCATTGTTTGCGACAACAAACACTACACGCGAATTGTGCCGCACAGCGGTATCTAATTCCATAACATTGAAGCCTAAAGAACCATCACCTGTAACCACCACAACGCGATTTTCAGGACAAGCTAAGCCCCCTGCTACACCAAACGGCACACCCACCCCTAAACATCCAAAAACACCTGAATCTAAATATTTATTGGGTGTAAGTGAAATTCGACAAAAACTTAATATATCGCCCCCGTCAGCAATCATAATTGCGTCAGAATCTATATACTTTTCAAGCTCATGTAAGAGACGATAAGGATGCATTAGTCCGTCATTTCCCGGTTCTGCCACAGCCATCTTTTCTTTCAAATCCTTGGATCGAGAGACATGCTTCGAACGTAATTCTTGGGCCCAGTTCGTATCAATTTTTGAAACCTTATCCTTTCCAATTTTATTAATCGCCTTGCAGCTAAGATCCACCGTACCAAGTACTTCTACCTCCCCTCTTCGACCATCGCGTAACTCGGACAAATTATCTCCTATACGAAGAAATTTAGCTTTTGGAAAAACGGCTGGTGATCCGTACCCTAACTGATAGTCTAATTTTCGCCCTACCGTAACCACTAGATCTGCCTCTCTCATCACAGCACCGCGCAGAGCGCCAACAACGCTCGGATGATTGTAAGAAACCAGGCCTCTGCTTTCTTGCGTATCTAGATAAAGCGCTCCTGTAGCGTCCAAAAGTTCATTTAAGGATTGGCGTGACTCTTTAGCCCCACGTCCTGAAATGATAACCGGACGTTTCGCACTCCAAAGAAGAGCCGCCGCTGCAGTCAGACAGTTATCATTAGCTGTTTGCCTTACATTGTGAACGCCTAAACCTTCCCATTTGTCCTGACTCGAGGGTGTTGCAGGCAAGCGAAGTACATCTGTAGGAATCTGAATGAATACTGGACCAGGAGCTTCACCAAACCCAAATGCTTTAGAGATAATGAAAAAAAACTCTTGTTCTAACCGATTTATATTTCCAATGCTAACAGCGGCTCTCGTAATTGGTCGCAATAAATCTATCTGATTTACCTCTTGAAGTGCTCCGGCCCCTTCTTGCGGTCGAGGTACCGCGCCCCCAATTAACAACAATGGAACGCGGGCTTTATGTGCGTTCGCTATTCCTGTTACTGCATTAGTGACACCAGGACCCGCTGTAACCATCGCGACCCCAATGTTTCCGTTTAATTCTGCTTCGGCATGGGCCATATGAACAGCACAGCGTTCGTCACGTACATCCACAACCTTACCACCCATACGAGTGAGTGCATCCCATATCGGTTGTATATGCCCACCCTGCAATCCGTAAACACGATCAATATTAAGTCGTCTGAGCAATGTTGCTACTAAAAACGCTCCGTCACACACAGATTTATTTTTGGGTAGACTCATCGAAATAATTTCCAAAAATTCAACTTATTTCTATCAACACTTTAGAGTCTTATGGGGTTATTGAAAAAATTCTTTTTTCACCCTTAGACCCATTCACTAACTCAAAACCTTTTCCCCTAACAATACACCACATTACAAACAATCAGGAAAATCGTAATAACTCAGAAAATTTTTACTGGACACCTTGTTCCAACTCCCATGACTCCACGATTGCTCTAACCCCCGCGACAAAAGCAATAGGTTGATCCAGCATAAGGTGATGGTGTGCCTCAGGGATACCGAACATAGGGGAACCCACGCCGATTAATTCCTTTATGAAAAGGCGCGTTTCATGATCTATGAGTGCAGATTTCTCACCAAAAATAAATGCCTTACGACATTTGGCCATAGCCAAATATTCATGAAATGGTTCGCCAAATCGACGATTTTCCATGGCAGCTCCATCCCATTTCCAACACCATCCTTTAGAAGTCAACTTAAGTGAATGCCGTCCAATATGCTCCACCAAAAATTTATTCTCACAAGACTGAGGCGGCATCAAACGAAATCGAGCGAGCCCCTCCTCAAAGCTTGGGTAGTAACGTTTATTCCCCATCCTCGGCCGTCGTTTCTTCTCCGACCCCTTTCTATGGGGTGGCTTAATTGGTGTATCCGCTATGATCACACCCCCTAACTCATCCCCGTATATTTGAGCGAGTCGGCTGGCCATAAAACCACCGAAACTGTGTCCAACAACATAGGTTGAATTTGAAAATTTTACTGCGCTTATTACCCCACGTATATCAGCTACACGAGTATCCGAATCATAATATTCTCTCCAACCACTATCCCCCATACCTGATAAACTTACAGCAGCGACATTCATGTTTTCAGCAAACATAGGGGCTAAAAAACTCCACCAATAAGCATGCCCACCCCCGCCATGAACAAGTAGTAAGTCTGCACTAGCTATTTTCTTTGAAGGCCAATATAGATAATGAACGTCACACCCCTCCACCTTTGTAAAACATGATTCACCCGAATCTGCTATCGCACTGTGAAACCATAACGGCGCCTGAGACCGGACTACTAAATGATCAGTATTGGTAGCATCCATTAATATACCTCACAATTTTTCCCTGGAACTAAAGACAACTCCATCCCTCTGTCAATTGCCCAAGAACTTTCTATGCATTTATCCAAGTGAGGTTGGACCTTGAATTGATCAAAAAAGAATAGATTAGACAGTACGCAGTTATGGAATGGCACTCATAAAAACAGACAGCTTCTATTTAAAAAAAATCACAACCGTACCTAGAGAAATAAAATTTCGCACGTTATTAGTTTGCAAGGGATTGAAATAAACAATTCACTTTCTTGAGGCGACATTTTGACCAGAGGGTGTTCTCTGGCGAATCTCTCGAAGTAATTTTTCAAGAATTGCTCTCGCAAAATCCTCATAGTCCTCAGCGTGAATTACAAAGGAGTCCAGACCTCCAATTACGTTTTCCTCATAGTAGGCATCAACAAATGGTTGTTCGTTGATAATCGCCAATCCGTTTATCGTTACGTCCATAGAAAGAGCACGGTCCCGAACGCTGGTGGGAAGCGGACCATCATTGCCACGCCCATCACCCATAACATTTATCACTAGGTGGTTTCCAACAAAATTATTTAATTGAAGTTCTCTAAGACCAAAATGGATAGCACCACTTATAGAGGTCGCACCTCCAGCAAAGGCTCGAGGGGCCGATTCTATTTGGTCTGCGAAACTTTTTGCATCTTCGAAATCTGTTACCTGGGCCCAATCAACCACAACCGATTGCGCCCATGTGCCCGACCATTGCACAACATTGATTGCAATACCCCCAGACGTAAGACTGTCTATTGCCGCGTGGACTTCAGGATGCCGAAAGGCATCTGCTAATCCTGTCATTTGCAAATCATATTCCATATCGTCAACACTAGAAGAAATATCCACTGCCAAAACCATTTCAATATCTACCAATTGAGGTTCGGACTTAGCATCACTATAGGGAAACAATACTAATAAAATAAAAAGGAATAGATATGCGAAACCATGATGTTTTTTCATCGAAGAGTCCTAACAATTCTGAAACCAATATTATCGCTTTTTGTATCCATTTGTAGTCCAACTCTATTAGCACTACTTCCCTGTTCAAAGTCACTATCCCAATGCCCGCCCCGATGTACTTTCACTATACAATTAGCATCCCCATTTTTTTCCAAAGGACTAATCGTTGCTGCGGTTAAAGAGGGACTTGCTGTCGCTCCATCGAATTCAACTGTTTCAGAACCTGAGTTCCAGCAACCTTCAACCCATTCTGCCACATTCCCCATCATATCATACAATCCAAAAGCATTTGCATAATACGATCCAACCGGTGCTGTTAATTTGTATCCGTCATCACAGTCAGATCGATCTTTGAGGTTTGCGTAATCGCAAGATTTACCCCCTTGACCTTCCCAATAATGATCACCTTTTACACCTCCCTTGGCTGCATACTGCCATTCGGATTCAGTAGGTAATCTATATGATTCACCAGTTTTTGCAGACAGCCAAAGTGTATATTGCTGGGAATCCGTCCAACTTATCCCTGCCACCGGCAAGGTCCTCTTCCATTCCCTCCACCCAAATTCTGCTCCACCTTCGCTTTGGTTGCGAGCATCCGAGATGCAACCGCCTTCTGAAGCACAATTTTTCCACTCTGAAAGAGTAATTTCAAAAATAGACATGGCAAAATTTACTTGATGAGAATGTTCAGGAATATCGGTACCTTCCTTACTATCTAGCCCATCAGTTTCATCACCTTCAAAAAAAACCTGTGAGCCAGGAATTACAACCATTTCGGGGCACACGGTACAATCTCGAAATCGTTCCCCTGGTTCTCGTGCAAATGCTAAAGGGTCCCATCCCAATAGAGTGTAACAAAAATAAAACGGGGCAACGGATCCCCAGAGAATTGCCGTTGCCCCACCTAACAAGATATTTAACTTAGTTTTCGTCAAAGTGCTACGATGATTCGTTCTCTTCGTTTGTTGGGAACATCTCTGCACTTTCAAACATTTCCGCATAATGGGTAAGAGCCCAACCAATCATTTCATCTCCCATTTCGGGGCTTCTACTCATATTTCTATCCCGCCAAGCGAACGCCGCACCGGTATCAATCCAGTAATCTCTGAACCGCTCATTATCCATTGCTGTACCAGCACTTTGGGGTGGCAGATATTTTGAGCCGAAATATATCGCCTCCATAGGTTCCGCACCGACCATTGAATAACAGGTTGTGTCAGGGCTTTCCCACGGGATCTCAATTCCCCTTATTCTGTTGGCAATTACTCTTGCGACATACCTCGCCTCAGCTTGAGCGGTACTGCCGCTCTTCGACCAGCCAGTCGAACGAGCATCTCCGATTACATAGACGTGACGGTCATCATGTATATTATTTCGATGCATATCTATGCGAGCTTCCATTTGCGGACTTGCATCCTGCACAAGTCCTAAATGTTCTATCAAACCGTGCGCCCTGATTCTTGGATAAATAGCCGCGTCATCGAACTTGTATTCATCAAATTCGTCACTAACACTTTTGCCTTCCACATCAACCTTCACCAGGCTCACAGATGGCACATACTCCACATAATCTTTATAAAGTTCGTTAAAGGCATTGTGGAATCCAACACCTTTGATTTTTATATCGTGATTGTGATCAAGAAGAAGCACTTTAGCAGGAATCTTTTTTCGCTTAAAGACAGACGCAATCATGCACGTTCGTTCATATGGAGCCGGCAAACAGCGATAGTTCCCGCTTGGCACCGTCAAAACAAATAGCCCTTTCTCAAAACTATCTACTTTTTGTTTCAGTGTTATGTGCTCGGAACCCGGTTTAAAAGCAGCCGGGTAACGTTTCATTAAAGCGTCTCTTTCTTGTACATCATGAACACCGATTGCCCCGTAGTCATAATCAATACCGGGCGAAAGAATTAAGTAGTCGTAATCCATATATCCTTTCTCAGTGTAGACGATCCTTTTATCCCGATCGACGTCTAGGACGGTACCATGAAAAAAGATGTAATTGTTGTTTCTAGCGGCGTCCACAAAGCTATGGGTAATGAAATCAAAATCTACCAACCCTGCCAGCCACAGGTTACTGATAGGGCAAGACATAAAGAGAGAACGCTGTTCAATTAACACAACCTCCATTTCGGGAACCCGCCGTTTCAAATGTTTGGCGATAGTTAGCCCACCCCATCCACCACCAACGACGACGGCTCGAAGTCCTCTCTTTGGAGGCAATTCAGCTTTATTTTCGACGATCAGAGTCGGGGGGCGGACAGGTATTTTACCCCTCATGCGTCCGGTCTTCGGGTCGACATCTGCCAAAGGGGTAGTACCATCAAGACCAGTGAGCGCAATACCAGTAGTAGCTCCAGCAGTTCCAAGTAAAAAATTCCGGCGTGTTAGTTTCTTTTTCACGTTATAATTCTTCCCATACGTTTCAGCGGGTCAGTTAAATCTCAGCCTTTATTAGCAACTGATCAATTTTTAGCAAGGGCCCGAGATAAAGGGCCGCTCTCTACATGGATATATTACATACACTTACTCATATACAAATCTTCCTTTTAATACTCATCAGTTATCTCTCGACCCCGGAAGTTAGAACTTACAACATTCTGACGCCGTCACTGGATTATTGAACGCCCCATATCCAATTTTAGATCAACGGTTTTCAGCTTATTCTTTTCGTTGCTGCATTTTTATTAATTAAGGCCCCTTCTATATTGAATATTCGTGTTCAATGTGCCAATAGAATCAGAATTCCATCACTAAATCGAAATCCCTTTATAATTTATTCTTATTTACTATCTATTACCTATTCACAAAACCCGCTTTCTACCAATATATAAAAACATATAATTTATACTGAACATTATGCAAACAAAGGTTTACTGTGATATCCGTTCCTGAAATTCGACGGCGCCATTTTATTTTTGGGAGCGTCACCTCATCGTTAATTACCCTCCACAAATCACGTGTGGTAGCTCAGGAAACCGGGCAATCGAGTATATCCTCCCCAGGCGACCCGATCGAATCTGAGCTTTTCGAGAATCAGAAGAAGGCAAACGAGATTGTAGATAATATCCTACAAGGTCGGCCTATACGAACCGACCTGGTGGAAGCGACGGTCCCTGATATTGCCGAAGATGGCGGTGCAGTTCCGATTTCCTTTAAAATCAACTGCTCTATGGAGAAACAAGATTATCCAAAAACAGTTCATGTTGTCGGAATGGTGAACCCAACTCCGGAAATCGCACGCTACCACTTCACCCCACTTTGTGGGGAAGCAGAAGTGGTCTTTCGTTGCCGGATGCATGCCTCTTCCAATATTTCCTTCATTGCAGTTATGGCGGATGGCACCGTTGGAGAGGTTAGAAAATTTGTGACTGTGACAGCCGGTGGTTGCACATAAGGAGAACGCAAAGTGGCGAATGAGAATAAACGTAGCAAAAGAAGGCTAAAAGTGCCCGATAAAGCTGCACAAGGCGAGGTAATTACTATAAAATGCCTTGCCGAACACGAAATGCAAACTGGACGTAGACGGCACCCTGAGACGGGCGAGTTGATTCCTCGTTTTCTAATCGAGCGTTTGGAGTGCCACTATAACGGCAACCTCGTGTTTCACACAGATTGGTTTAATGGAGTTTCCGCCAACCCCTATTTGCGGTTCAAATTGAAAGCAGTTGAGTCAGGACGTATTGAAATTTCGTGGATTGAAACCAATGGCAATAAAACAACTGCTACCGCAGAAATAGAGGTCACTCCCAGTTAAGTTAAAATAACGTAGAATAACCAAGTATCAAAGAGCGTACCTTTTTGACTTTTTCTGATTATTCTCTCAATTAATTTTTGATTAAAATACTTATAATTCTGTTAGTTAAAGCATTTTATTGACATTTATCATCAGCTTCGCACCAGCAAGCATGAGTGTCACAGACGACGATACATCCCTCTTCGATACAGATCGGATTTCTGTATGTTAACTCCTCAGCTAACCCGACATCACCAGGCACTCTTTCTTCTACCGGCACGATACAACCTGGATCCATCACACACATGGTAACCTCATCGTATGCGTCAACGGGATAGTTTGGAGGCGGGGTTGCAGTTACCGACGATAGACCAAGGGTTAACGAAACAGCAGCCACAAACAAGGCAACGGTTATGAATCTCATAATTATACATTCCATCCTGTTAATTTGATGTCTGCTCTTTTGGAGAAGTCTTTTGGGGCCCCACCCTAACCAAGCAGTGATATAGTACATTCAGATATATAAAAAAATAGCTAAGAAATCTAGAAGACAAAGGGCTTTTATATTTAGATTAGAGTTTCCCGTGGTGGCATTCTTGCGTACCAGAGTTAAAAATGGGTTCAGAACGCCTTTTCAATAGCATTTGGTTTTGTTTTAAGACACTATAATTGGTAGAAATTGATTATAGGGCGTATTTACGGAAATCAATATTGACTATGTCTTTTGGATCGTGCTGTTCTGTTATACGGTCAATTAATTATGCTGCTTGGATTACACTATTATTTATGCGGTTTATGCACAGACTCCAAAATTTTAGAGTAAAAATGCGATTTTGTAGCATTACGTGTCTATTTTTTTGTTTCGCATCATCCGTTTCATCAGAAACCATTGATACAGTTCTCGTAAAAGGTTCTGGTTTCACTTTGCAGAGCGCAATCAGTTATACAGAGGAATTGGCTGTAACTCGGGTCATGGAAAAGTATGCTCGACCCGAAGCGATTGACATCAATCGCACCAAAATACGCTACCGAATTCTTGACCGAAGTTCCTATTTTCTTAACGAGTTCACCGTAATCTCGTCTGGTCTAAACAACGACGGACTACATGATATCACCGCGGAAGCCACCGTAAGTTTGGATCGCTTACTGACTTCTTTACGAAACCTGAATGTCGATGTGAGGATGTGGGCGCCAGGCCCAGATCAAGCTATTGAGGGACGTCGGGGGGCAGGCAGCAGAACAGGCAGAGATCGTTTTGAACATGGAAATACTGACTAATTTTTGAATCACTCAGGTCTAAACTTACCTTCTAGCCCTAGTAAACTATTGAAAAAAAATAATTTTGGTGTCCTTCGTATGAATTGCGTTGCTTCATATAGGCGTGTACAATATAAAAATTAGTAGAGCACCCGAGATAATTTGAGTTATCCAAAATTCTAAGGATTTCGAGGACTATTGCTTAATCGGGATTTTTTTGCTCAACTGGAAGCAGGGGCGCATATTGCCAATAGGTTACGGCAAAATAAGGGGTTAATTCATATCTGATGATGAGCCAAATGAGCGGTATAGAACAACCGGTTAATGACTATCGACAGTATGGGTTTGCGTGCGCTTCAGGGCTAATGACAAAAGGCTCTCTCCTATGTATAGGCGTCAGCAATGTTATTGGTCCCATATTTATTAATGAAGCGCTTGCCCCAGCGTGGAATATCACTCGAAAGTAGATGAGAAAAGGGAGGCCAGAGATATGATTACTCTGACTGTCAACGGTCAATCCCATACCGTGGATGTTGATCCGGAAACGCCCTTGCTATGGGTACTCCGTGACACTCTGGGACTGACCGGAACTAAATACGGTTGTGGCGTCAGCGAATGTGGTATTTGCAGTGTTCATATGAATGGAGAACTGGTTAATTCTTGCCAGAAATCTATCGGCAAATGCTCAGGCGCAGATATTGTTACCATCGAGGGACTCGGTGCGAATGGCCTGCATCCAATTCAGCAGGCTTTTATTGATGAGAACGTAAGTCAGTGCGGTATTTGCATACCGGGCCAGTTAATGGCAGCTGCGCATATGCTCGAATCGAACCCCGAGCCCACCGATCACGAGATCGATGTCGCTATGAAGAAAAACTATTGCCGTTGTGGTGCATATACTCGCATCCGTGCGGCAATCCATAGAGCCGCAAGCTCTGCTTAATGAAAAGGGAGGCAGAGATGACTGAACTTACAAAAATTACACGTAGAACATTTGTAGCTACGAGTGCGGCGGCCGGTGGCGGTATCGTTTTCGGTTTGCCATTCCCAAAGATGGGACCAAAATTCGCACAAGCAGCTTTCCATGATATCAACAATCCACCAGTGAGTGGTGGAGCCGAAGTAAATGCATACGTGCATGTAGCTGCGGATAACACCATCACCTTTGGCTGTCCATCTACGGAGATGGGTCAAGGATCTGGCACGAGTCTCTTCATGATGTTTGCTGAAGAGTTCGAGTGTAAGTTTGAAGGCGCAATTTTAGCGCAGCCAACTGGACGTGATGAATATGTGCAACCTTTGATCGGCCTCCAGCTGACTGGTGGTAGCACAGCAACGCCTGGTTTCTGGGGCGTGTTAAGAAAAGCTGGAGCACAAGCACGGCACATGATGTTACAAGCTGCTGCAAAGAAATGGGGCGTAGACGCGTCACAATGTTCAGCAAGCAACAGCACCGTAACCTGTGACGGCAAATCAGCGACATTTGGCGAACTTGCTGCTGCCGCTGCAGAAGAAACACCTCCGGAAGAGCCAACCCTCAAAACGCCTGCCGAATGGAAAGTTATCGGCAAGCCCGGGTACAATCGACTGGACAGTCTTTTGAAAGTTACGGGTGGTGCCATATACAGCTCCGACGTTGCAGTAGACGGTATGGTTGATGCTACAATCCGGATGGCTCCATTTGGTGGTAGCATTGCTAGTTATGATGCAGCAGCTGCGAAAGCAGTTAAAGGCGTCCACGATGTTATCGAGGTGGGTGTAAAAGAACCTGCACTATTCTTAGATAACAACGTACCTGCAGTGATCGTTACTGCTGACTCTTGGTGGCAAGCTGAACAAGGCGCAAAAGCCGCAAACGTTCAATTCAGCCAACCAAAAGAATGGGCCGAACTTAACTCAGATAAGATCTCGAAGACGTTGCACGATGGTCTTAATGAGGAAGGCTCTCAAGCACGTGCCGATGGCGATTATGCTGCTGGTATTTCTTCAGCTTCTGACACTTTCTCGGCCACTTACGAAGTTCCGTATATGAGTCATTCACCTCTAGAGACAATGAATGCAATTGCGGATTATCGTGGTG
Source organism: uncultured Rhodospirillaceae bacterium (assembly GCA_964515905.1). Classification (GTDB taxonomy): domain Bacteria; phylum Pseudomonadota; class Alphaproteobacteria; order UBA7887; family UBA7887. The sequence continues at coordinate 15,858 of CAZEWK010000051.1, forward strand.
ACTCTTTAGAGTGTTGGATTTCAACCCAAAACCCTGGTGGAGCCTATATCGTTGCTGAGATGATTAGTGGCCTTCCGAAGGAAAAAACCTATATTCACCAAACCTACACTGGTGGTGGATTTGGACGTCGGGTTGAGATGGAATACTTGGAGTATGCTATCGAAGCTTCAATGGCTTTGAATAAACCAGTTAAGTTGGTTTACTCTCGTGAAGAAGATATGGCCAATCATTTCCATAGGCCTACCTACGCCGCAAAAATGACTGCGGGCATTGACGGCAATGGAGAAGTCACGTCCTGGCAGCACAAAATTAGTGGACCAGGTATTTGGTTGTCACCTTATCGTTCCTCTCGTTTAAAGAACTTGTTCGCGGGTTCTGACTTTATTAACGGTCAAATCGAGAGTGGTGTTGACTTTCATAGCGCTCAAGGAGCTAAAGATATTGGCTATAATTTTGCTAATATCGATGTCAGGTATGTACAGAAAGATTTCCCTGTACCGATCGTATTCCTTCGTGGCGTTGGAAACACCCAAAATGCTTTCTTCATTGAAAGCTTTATGGACGAATTGGCCGACCATATCGGTCAAGACCCATTTGAACTTCGTCGCAAACTTTTGGCCAACGAGCCAAGAATGCTAGCAACCCTAGAGTTAGCGGCCGAAAAAGCAAATTGGGGCGGTTCGCTGCCAAAGGGCCATGCACAAGGTATTGCGTTCCACAATAGCTTCGACTCACCGTGGTGTGATGTTGTTGAATTGTCGGTTCGTGGTGGAAAACGTGTAAACATCCACAAAATCACTCGTGCAGTTGATTGCGGTCTGGTAGTAAACCCAGATCAGTGGGATGCGCAGGTGCAGGCTGGTGTTGTCTGGGGCCTAGCACATACCTTCACAACAGGCCACGATGTAAAAGCCGGCCAGTTAGCGGAAAAGAACTTTGATCAATACAAACTGCCTCGTATCGGCCAAATGGCTGAATATGAAGTGCATTCTGTACCGACAAAGAACGATCCAACAGGTATTGGCGAGCCCGTATTCCATACGATGGCCCCTGCTATTACCAACGCGATCTACGCCGCGACAGGAAAACGTATTCGTTCACTGCCATTAAACAAACATGGTATGAGCCTTGCGTAAACAATAGGGATAGCCGGCCGGAATATTTTGTTTTCGGTCGACTTTCCGGTTATATGTTTAGTTTGATCCGGCGACCAAGTTGGTCGCCGGATTTTTCTAATGGTCACTACGAACAAATAAAGGACGAAAAAAGTACGATGCCGTTTCGTATTTATTCGTGTGGTTACAACAATAGAACACTACTACCTTCAATTCTTCACTCATGGATTGTAGCGCTCTTCCCTCTTCTTATGGGATTTACTAGTGTTTTAGCTCAAGCCGCCGAATTAAATTCCGACGTTGATCTGCAGGAAGGGAAACGAACCTTCTCAATATACTGTACTCAGTGCCACGGAATTGGAGGTGCAGGAGGCGGACATTCAAGAAATGGGCCTAACCTCACCGATTCTATTTCGATTTATGGTGGAAAACTGTCGGATATTATTCAGGTAATCTCCGAGGGGATACCCCGTGCGGCAATGCCCCAGTGGAAACACAAAATGGCACCTGAGCGTATTCGAAAAGTAGCCGTATATGTACACAGTATAAAAGCCACCCAAAATATTGCTGAAAGCACAAGTCAGATCCCAGCTCAGATTCAAAACATCAATACCTCAGATAGCCTAAAGGAAGGTAAACGAAAATTTCGTATTCACTGCGCCCAATGCCACGGATTATCCGGCACAGGAGGTGTTGGACCCAATCTAACGGACCAGCACACAATTCACGGTTCAGCTTTTCAAGACATTGTAACCATTATCACTTACGGAGCACCCAATAAACTTATGCCTCCATGGGGTGAAAAACTGGGTATGGACGGAGTAAAACAGCTAGCCGTATATGTTTCTAGCCTGAAGGAGACCACCACTACCAATGCTCAATCTACCTCAGAACCAACCCGAGAAGAAATACTGAATAATTCAGATTTCCAACAAATGATCGAAGCCGGCAGACGCTCTTTCAACAGCCACTGCGTAGAATGCCATGGCAGCGATGGAAAAGGGGGAGCTGGACCCAATCTAACCGATGAATTCACACTACATGGGCAAGAACTAACCAACATTACGAATGTAATTACTAACGGAGTAACTGGGTTAATGCCCCGTTGGGGACAAAAGATGAGTGGCGATCGTATAGCCCAATTTGCAGCGTACGTTTACAGTATTACTGGGAGCCGACCAACTGGAAAACCGCCAGAAAAGCGTGTCTCGAGGTTATTAAATAGTAGATATATCCAGACAGACAAAAAAAAAGAGGACCATTCAGATGGCCGAAGGACTTTTGTCATATACTGCGAGCAGTGCCATGGCATGGGCGGCCTGGGAGGAGCTGGCCCAAATTTGACGGATGAATTCACACTACATGGGGATAAACTCTCTGACATTGTCACTGTCATAACTAACGGAGTTCCAGCCATGCAAATGCCCACTTGGGGCCAAGTCATGACAACTGAACGAATTTCTAAGGTCGCAAATTATGTTCATAGCCTCATGGGGTCTCGACCAACCGGGAAACTTCCAGAATCCAACAGGCCCGAAAATTTAAGAGGAACTAGCCCTTTTCGTTAGTGATTTACTCCAACGAGGCATCATCCGGATGGACAACCTCATAAACCCAGTAACTGCCATAGTTGGCCACTAGCTTTAAACCGTCCAAGGAACCAGGATTGAATCCGGATAAAGGGAGCATTTTGGTAATTAATGTCTCAGCACCGCCCGTTTCTTTTATATAATAAATACGTCTCGAAGTAATACTCGACGCTTCTACCGCATATTTGTTGAGTTGATTCTCTTCCAACCAACGTTTTACTCTGACGATATCGTCATGAATTTCACTCCCTGCATCAAATTTTTGGAATCCTACATCGATTAAGGTAGGTCGGACCAAAGAAATTTTGTACATATCCGATAGTTGTATGATCACAAAAGCTTTTTGTTTTCCCACTATCTTGTGTAGCTCATGGATTCCTTGCTCAAATGGGCTAGAAAGTGCGTCGATAAATTTCTCAAAACCTATATGTTTCTCTTCCGAAATCCGCCAGAATATGCTCTCCAAGGAATGTATTGCCGAGATGTCATCGGTCCACTCAGAAGGAATAAATAGGGGACGCAGCAAGTTACCTTCATATTTAATTTGGGCCGCCGTCAAAGCTCTTAATTGAGCGCTTGTATCCCACCAACTAAGTACAACGGCATCCTCGGGAACATGCGTGCGAACAGCCTCTAATAATTGGTTAAGTTCCTTGGGACGGCCCGATAGCGTAAGTTCCAAATCGTCAGAACGGTTTTGCCAGTCCAGTAGTATTGGGTCTATCTCAGCACCAAGATCGCCAACATAAAATTCGGCAAAGGGTGAACCATCTGCGTCCAAGCGAGCTTCATACTTCTTGACCAAAAGAGAATTGGACGTAGAAAAATGGAGATCAGGAAAGTCTCCTATCGTGCCTTCAGAAATCAGCTCGTACCGATACGGTGCTGGGTCGGGAAGTAAGAGATCATAGCCTGCCCAATCTACGAGCAAAAAACCGACGATGATGAACGCTCCGTAAATATACGGAAGCCTACGATTTAACCAACTACGTTTTTGTCTAACAGACAAAGGGCTAATGCTCGGCGCCCTCATCAGAGTTCTTCATCTTACGTCGACGGGAAAATAGGCCTGCCATTCCTACCAACATTAATGCACCACCAAGACCACCGATGGAAGCGCGCTCTACAGCAGAGTCAATTTCCAGAAGGGACAAATCAGTTTTCTCCAATATCTGAGCTAGTTTTTGTTTGATCTCTGCAATTTCGCGAAGTTGGGTATTTTCGTCCATGATCCTGGCATAGCACTCAACCAGACCTGTCCAACCTTCGCTGTAGGCCCAACCCCCTGGATTAGCGTGCATAACGGCCTTGTACAACTTATTTAAGTCATTACGGCATCCACGCGCGTGTTCGATCTCCACGGTAGTGGGATTATTACCATCGGCAATAAACATTTGAAAAAATTCTCCAGAACCATCGATTACTGGATCCGGAGGCGCGGTACGATTAGACGCCTGTCCAACTAGCATAAGGTCGGAATGTAATTTCTCTACCACACCTTGCGCTTTCTGCTGAATTGACAAACCAGCAATAATACCGTCATCCGCCATATCTTGGTAGGCCCGAGCAAAGCTCTCCGAGTGGCATCCCGAGCATGTACCTATCCAAGCTTCCTTTCTTTCACCAAACCAGGTATCAGACAAATTATCGGCTATTTCAGGAGTCGGCGAAAAGCCCCACCGGACTTTTCGCACCACGTTGTGACCGAATTTTCCTCTAAACTCAAAATGACAACTTGCACAGGTCGGTGCAGTCTGCCCACCCTTCACATATGCGTCCTCTAACCTAGCCTCCCAGTTCCATTCATGCCCACTGGTTTGATAAATACTCCCATGCTTTGACAGCATGAAATTTTCAAACTCGTTATGAGCAATCCCGTTGTGGCACGTCGCGCAGGACTCGGGTTTCCTTGCTTCGGCCGCCGAAAAAGTGTGACGGGTATGGCAACCGTCGCATTTATTTTGGACTGAATGGCAAGAGACACATCCTTCTGCAATCTCTCGACTGGACAAAGCGGCCCACATGGCCATCTCGACCACCCCATGATAATCAAGGGCGTGGGAAGGCCGGCCGGCCGGCCATTGTTCTTGAGGCCAATTGAGCGTGTCGCGCTCTGACTCTCGCTCTGCAAACTCTTGAAGATGGCAGGTTCCACACACGGCAGCATCGGGCATTCTCAGATCGCGTTTGTGATCCGCATTTCCTACTCGGAGTATTTCAACGTGGCAATCCATGCAACTGACTTCAGATAAAATCTGTTCTTCTTCAAGAATTCCCAATGCCACTAGATTTGTTTCAATTTGCTTTAGCTTGGCCTTCTTATAAAAACGAACATCGCCTGGTTCCAAATTCCGAATTTCATTTAAATTCGCGTGAACGCTAGTCTTCCATGCCATAGTATGACCCGGCGTATCCTTCTCATGGCATTCCACACAACCTTGACGCCCAGAACCCTTACCTTTGTCCGGTGGCTCGTAAAATGCAGTTGGGTTCGTGTATTTACTAAATAGGATAGGATCCCAGAAATCCGATAGACTTCCCTCGCCTGCACCCTCCTCCGGATCATGGTATCGCCATTCTAAAGCGTCGTAGAGTTCCGCTGGATCACCTTGTGGGTCTAATCCAAGTACATCAAAAGTCTCCTGCGGAATATCAGCATTAGCGCCTCCCCAAATGGTCGCTACGAAAAGCAGGGATAGAGTTAAAGATATAAAAACTTGTTTTAGAAAACACATGGTGACGCCCTGTTTTACAATAATTTCTGGCCAAAATTTAATAACCATTTCTGATCTACCAATTCTCAGTTGGTTCTCGGAAGTGTCTTAACTGCCAATTCGCATCTTTAAACGATTCTGAAAACGTAGATTCCTCATCTCCTTCACCTAAACGATTTCGTCCAAGAAACCTCTCAATTTCTCTAACCTCCCGATAATACCTTGCCATATCCTGAGGAGGGAGTGCGAGTTGGGTTCCCGCCATCGGTGTATGACAGGAAATGCAACTAGTGGTTTTTGCATCATGACCTCCCCCGACTACAGCTGTTGTAGCTACACCCCAAATAGCGAATGCTCCCAATGCGAGTCCAATCTTAGATCCTTTAGCCATCCTAGACTGGCTATCCCAAGGCTTCCTTCCGATAGTAAAAGGTATGCTCAATAGAAAAATTATAATCCCTAAAGGTATCCAGAAAGTTCCAACTTGCTGCAGAAACTTACTTCCTTCAGTAAATTGCCAAAATGGCTCGAATATGAAAAGCAAATACCATTCTGGGGCAGGCACATTAACCCCATGATTTGGTAGTGGGGGCATATCATGATTGGTGGGAACCTGAAAAAAAATCGAAAGCCCTACCAATAGAGCAAGCGTAATAATAACCGCTATTCCTGCTTTTAAAGCATGGTGCGGCCAAAAACGATCAAACTCCTGAGGATAAGGTGGGGCATATTTATCATCGATAAACATCTCCCCATGTTTAGTTTCATTCATCTTCGCGTGAGCCATATTAAGTTATAAAGGTTCGGAAATCCCGTGTTTCCCAATCATTTTGAAATGAAACACTAATAGAACAGTTATTATCAATGGTAATACCAAGACATGAATTATAAAAGTCCGGTATATGGTAAATGTATCCAGCAAAAAGGTCTGCACAAACCCACCGATTATTGGCCAAGTCTCAACATAATCGACCCATATCGAATAGGACCAGTATGCGCGCCAATCCCAGGGCAAGATTATTCCTGTAATCACGAACAAGAGAACCATTAGTAATTGTAATACGCCGGAGGTCCAGTTGAATTCTCTTGGGTTTCTATACGCCTTTCGATAAAAAACTGTGACCATGTGTGTAAATACCGTAGCCACTAGAAGCGTAGAACCCCAACGATGCATATTCCTAAATAATGCACCACCAGTAACTTCATTGCTCATACGTTCAATACTTTCCAGAGCAAATTCGGGATTTGGCATATAAAAGAAGATCAGGAAAATACCTGTAAGCAGTTGCATAACTATGATCACAAGAGAAATGCCACCGAAACAAAAGAAAAACGCATCACTGGGTACCGCTTGCCCCATCTTGTGGCGCATAAACGTAACAAAACCTGTCCTTGAATCGACCCACTCGTAGAACCTAGAACTCATCCATGAACTCCATTTATCATTTTCTAATACTTCCCATATT
>CAZEWK010000052.1:0-40764 GCA_964515905.1 uncultured Rhodospirillaceae bacterium
CTCTGTATTCTGCACTCGCATGGCTGACCCAAGAGCAGGTTTTTGGAACCGAGCAGGATATGAACCCGCAAAGGATGCTTCCAATTCCTCCTCAATAACGCCGGGTCCATCAGGGTTGGGATCGCACGATACTACACGCACAAGCCTGGCCTTATATTGATCAGCTGATGTGCAGCTAACTTTAAATGAGATTGTTTGTTCAGAACGGGCGGAGAATCGGTCGGCATAGCCGACAAGTGGAATTGTGGTACTTGTCATAGTCTTCCCAACTATTACTGAAGAATATTTTAGGAAACCTAGCCTTTAAGAAGGTTAGTCATTCTGCAATTACACCCTAGATATGTTCTTTTCAATGAATACTCTAATACGTTACAAAGCAGGCTATGGGGCCACAGTTCAAGGGTTGAGTTGATGGCCATACATTATTTGCTATTGGTGCCCCTATTCCGGGTTTATTTAATTTATTGGTGATTTGACTAATCAACGCCGGGTCAGTCATCAGATTTGAGCATGACGATTAACTATGTCTAAACCTATAACAGTTGTTTTAAAGGATATTGAAATGAGATTTTTAATTCTATCGCTCCTGGTCCTTGCTATGTCCCACATGCCGGTCGAGGCGAAAAGAATAGGAGGCGGGGAAGCCGAAAAAATCATCGCAAATGGTATAGTAAGCTACGTAGAAAAAACTGAGAATAGCGATGGGTTTTCCTTTAGAAGCTTCGTTACCTATAATGGAAAGGTGTACGTTTGTCTCTCCTTTGTCAAACATCACCAACCGGACGTTGTGGTGAACATGTGCATCACATAAAATTGAACAATTTAAATTCTTTTGTCTTAAATGTTACGTAGTCCCTTACTGACTTAATGGCATGGTAAATATTTGTGTGGAGGCATAGAAATGCGATTGAAGTGGATTTTGAGCGCATCGGTTTTGAGTATTGTAATGGGTTCGACACCGGCATTAGCCGCAGAATGTCACGGGATGGTTTATCCTGACAAAGAAAGCATAGATAGTGAAGAGCTTGTGCTTAATGGGATGGGGCTTCGTGAGGCTACTGCCATGAAGGTGGATGTATATGTGGCCGCTTTATATTTGAATGGTCTAGAGAATTCTGCGGAAACAATACTTAGTTCAGTTGCTCCTAAGAAGCTTGTGCTCAAATTTTTGAGGAAGGTCTCGAAGGGACAAATTTCTAAAGCCTGGGTGAAGGGCTTAAAAAAGACGGCGGGGTCTAAGGCTAGAGATTTGGAAGATAGGGTGGCTCAATTAAACTCTTGGATGACAGATTTGAATACAGGAAGCACGCTGAACTTTTCATTTCTTCCAGAGGCAAACCCTGTTTCTCAGCTGATAGTGGAACTAAACGGGGAAATAAAGGGGATAATAACCGGTGATGACTTCATCGTTCCATTTTTATCAATTTGGCTGGGTGAAAGACCTGCCGTGAACAAGGGCTTAAAAGCAGGTTTATTAGGGGGAACCTGTGCGTAATTTTCAAAGAGGTTATAGAATGCGTTAGTATTACGATCGCGAAATGGGAGTGTAAAACGGCGACTGGTAAAAAGCGGGTTGTTGTAGTAGTAAACAGAAAATTATTGGGTATGCTAGCTTTCAATTTATAGGGAATAGTTGAGGCTGCCGAAAGGGGTCAAAAGGTGACTGTCATAGACATTGAACGACTGCACGAAGATTTCGGGGCGCAGGTAAATGGGATCAATTTTGCTGAAGCATTAAGCCAACAGCAGGTTGATAGCGTTTTGGAGGCGATTGACGAATTTTCTTTCCTTTTATTTCCGAAACAGGACCTGGATGATGGAATTCAGCTCGAACTTACGCGCCGTTTGGGGGAGCCCGAGCCCAACCATGCTCGGCTGGGGCGAGATGGCGTTATAGACTATTTTGGAACGGTGGGTAACGTGCGTGAGGATGGTACGTCTGTTGGTAACGCCCACGAACACACTAAACATATGACGGGCAATAACATGTGGCATACCGATTCTTCATTTCGAAAAGTTCCAAGTTTTGTTTCGATAAACTATGCCTACGAAGTACCAGAAGAAGGGGGTGAGACGCAGTATACGAGTGCGCGCAGTGCATATAGCAGGTTGTCAAATGAGACCAAACGTATAATAGATCCGCTTCTTGTCGTTCACGATTATGTTTATTCGCGATCAAAAGTGGCGAAAGTTAAAGAATCACATGCCAAATCATTGCCTCCAGTGCAGCAAAAACTAGTACGCACAAATAAAAATAATGGAAAGAAAAATTATTACGCGGGAGCCCACGCTAGAGAAGTAGTCGGTTGGGATCGTATGAGAGGCCGACAGTTGCTCGACGAATTAACAGAAACGGCTACTGTATCGGAGCACACCTACACTCATTGTTGGAAGCCTCGTGACTTAGTTATTTGGGATAATCGATGCTTATTACACCGTGGTTTGGGTTATGATGCAGATAAATATCGACGGCGCATGCGGCAAACCAGAGTCGCGGGCGTGGGACCTACTGCAGACGAGTAAAGGTAACGCTTCTCACGTTGGCGGTGCTAGCTGACAAGACTTTTGTTTGTTCAAAACAGTGGCGTGGGGCCGCCGTGGATTGGAGGAACCAAGTATGAGCTTGCCAAGTGCTTTCCATGAAATATGTTCTAGATACGCTGCCCTCGCAATTTCCAATTACTGTGTTAGCAAGGTGGTGTTTTATAAGTAGAGGACATATGGCCAAGAATCATCATCCTCTTCGAGAGGAAGAAAATAACTCAGGGACACTAATATCACAAAACGAACGGAAAGAAGTGTACGCCCAGATTGAACATCTACAAAACAGTGTGGCTGCACTTCGAGAGGAGCTTGAGGCGCAACAGGTTTTGATGCAGCAGTCTGTGCAGTCAGAACGTCAATCGGCGACTGCCGAGATACAACAATTAAAAGAAACTGTTTCTGCTTTAAGGGGTGGGTTAGAAAAACATATGCTGGAAACACAGAAATTGGTTCAAGCCGAGAAACAAGTTTCTGCAGCGGAGATAATGCAGTTACAAGGGATAGGAAGCGCGCTACGAGACGAACTAGAAAAACAGAAATTAGAAACACAGAAATTGGTTCAATCCGAGAGGCAGGCGGCAGCGGCTGAGATTCAGCAGCTTAAAGACGCAACTGAGGCATTGCGGCACAAATTGGAGTCGAAATAAACGAAAATCGTATTAGGTGCCCGGCATGGGGATATGTAAAACTAAAATAGCGAAATTCAGAGTAGAGTGCTGCGATGGATGTTAAAAGTACGTCTCATGGGCAAGAGATCCCAGCCTCACTAGAGGGAGAGAGGTTAGAATATCTAGAGATGCTCCTCGACACCTCTCAGAGGATGGGTTCTCTAGAGAGTTTGGATGCAGTTTTTGATGCCTTAGTCAAAGTTGCTGTAGAACAAACAGGATCAGACAGAGGAAGTTTGTTTCTTCATGATGAAGAGACCCGAGAGTTGTATTCTCGTATTGCTCAGGGCCTCGATTTTCATGAGATTCGTATTATGGACACGGATGGCATTGCTGGGGCCGTTTTCCAATCCGGCGAGAGCGAGATCGTTAACGATCCATATTCTGATGAACGATTCAAGAGTGATGTGGATAGTGAGACTGGATATGCTACCGAATCAATTCTTTGCATAACGGTTCGAAATGCAAAAGGAAAAGTGATAGGAGTTTTAGAAGTATTAAATAAGCAAGATGGAGAATATTGCGAACGAGACGTTTCCCTACTAGAAGGTCTAGCGACGCATTCCGCTGTTACTTTGCAATCTCTTGAATTAGTTGAACATATGGAGGGAAAAAGCAAACGCGAAATCGAGTTTCTAAACGTGGTTTCCGAGATAACCTCAGAGTTAGAATTGGCTCGTCTGCTTCAGAGAGTCATTTCTGAGACGACCCGGATGCTTGATGCAGAGCGTTCAACATTGTTTATCAACGACGAAAAAACCAGTGAACTTTTCAGTTTTGTAGGGGAAGGTTTGGAGAGTGTAGAGATTAGATTACCCAATAATATTGGTATTGCGGGAACGGTTTTCACATCTGGTGAAACTGTCAACATACCATATGCGTATGCGGATCTTCGTTTTAATCCAAGCTTTGATAAGAAAACCGGTTTTTTTACAAGATCAATTCTTTGTGTTCCCGTATTTAATAAGGATGGCAAGACAATTGGTGTTACACAGGTCTTAAATAAAAAGGCCGGTGTATTTAGTAATGAAGACGAGAGTCGCTTAAAAGCCTTCACAGCACAAATTGCAATTGGTTTAGAAAATGCAAAACTGTTCAATGATGTTCGTATAGTAAAAAACTATAACGAGAGCATGCTTCAGTCTATGTCGAACGGTGTTATTACCTTTGACGGAGAAGGTCTCGGTAAATCTTGTAATGGTGCCGGTTCAAAAATTTTGGGCAGACCGTTGGAAGAAGTCCTAGGGAATACGCCGCCAGAAATTTTTGGAGACGACAATGCTTGGCTTCTGGAAAAGATAGAACGTATTAAAACGACGCAAGATGTTGATTATACCAGTGATACAGAACTCACCTTTGGGGACGAAGTAACCTCGGCAAATGTCACGGTGATGCCGCTTACGTCAGGGGACGGGGAGGCAATTGGAACTCTTGTTATGATAGAAGATATTTCAAATGAGAAGCGTGCGAAGTCAACCCTTTCCCGGTACATGGATCCGGGACTTGCGGATCAAATGTTGTCGGATAACAGCCAAGACGAAATCTTAGGGGGTAATGACAAAATTGCCACCATTTTATTCTCAGATGTACGAGGTTTTACAACAATAACAGAATCATTAGGTGCACAAGGTACAGTCGCCCTGCTGAATGACTATTTTGAGTTGATGGTCGACTGTATTTCTGAGCAAGGTGGTATGTTGGATAAGTTCATCGGTGACGCTATTATGGCGGCATTTGGAATACCCATGCCACACGATGATGATGAAGACAGAGCGCTTCGTGCAGGCATTAACATGATTGAAAGACTTTGGGAGTGGAATACGAAGCGACGGTTGCAAGGAGAAATGCCGATCGACATGGGGTTGGGGCTCAATACTGATACTGTTGTTGCCGGAAACATTGGGTCCAAAAAACGAATGGATTATACGATGATTGGCGACGGCGTTAATCTGGCCGCCCGTCTTGAGAGTGCATGTAAACAATACAGTGCTCGAATTCTTCTCTCCCAATATACTGCTTCAAAGTTAAAAGGTGTATATCGTCTTCGTGATATTGATAAGGTTATAGTAAAGGGGAAAACAGAGCCAGTTGGAGTGCTCGAGTGCTTGGATTATCATAACGATACTTCGTTCCCCAATATTATGGACGTTTTAGGAAATTTTAACGAAGGGGTTCGGTTGTATCGCAGTCAGGAGTGGGATAAGGCATCTCATTATTTTAGAGAGGCGTTGAAAGGAAACAAGTCGGACAATCTCTCGACCATTTACATTGAGCGCTGTGTACAACTCAAAAAAAATCCACCTAGCCCAGATTGGGATGGAGTTTGGGTGATGAAAAATAAATAGAGTTTGGAATTATGGGATACAGCAACGTTTGATTCGACACCTCTAAAAATATTTAACTATCTGATGATGTTTTTGAAAGAGCAGTGTGAAAATATTCAATTGTTTTCACTAGGCCTTCTTTTAGAGTTATTTTGGGACTCCATTCTAGGGTATTTTGTGCGAGGGTGATGTCTGGACATCGTCTGGTGGGGTCATTTTCAGGTAGAGCTAGATGCTTTAGATCGACGTTGGAACCTAAAAGCTCTTTAATGGCAGTAGCTAACTCAAGTATGGTGACTTCTTCCGGGTTCCCTAGGTTAACTGGTCCAACGAAGTCATCATTGGTGCGCATTACCTGCACAAAAGCATCAACCATATCATCCACGTAGCAAAAACTGCGTGTCTGGGATCCATCCCCAAATATGGTTATTTCTTTGTTTTGCAGCGCTTGGACAATGAAGTTGGATACGACCCGGCCATCATTTTCGTGCATGCGTGGACCATAACAATTGAAAATACGGGCAACTTTGATATCAGTATTAAATTGCCGATGATAATCAAAAAATAGCGTTTCGGCACATCGCTTTCCTTCATCGTAGCATGCTCGTGGACCGATCGGATTAACATGGCCCCAGCTGCTTTCAATTTGAGGGTGTACGTCCGGTTCCCCATAAATTTCAGATGTGGATGCCTGAAATATTTTTGCTCCGGTCCTCTTGGCAAGTCCCAGCATGTTGACAGCCCCAACAATGCAAGTTTTCGTCGTTTGAACTGGCCGACGTTGATATTGAAGCGGGCTGGCGGGACAAGCTAAGTTATATATTTGATCCACTTCTACATACAGTGGAAGTGTCACATCGTGGCGCAATAGCTCAAAGGAACGATTGTCCAGTTGGTGTTCTATGTTTTTACGTGTACCGGTGAAAAAATTGTCTACGCAAATGACATTGTCGCCGTTAGCCAATAGTTTATCACACAAGTGCGACCCAAGAAAACCAGCGCCTCCTGTAACTAAGATTGATTGGGAAACAGACATAAATACGATCTTTGGCTTTATTATAAACTTGAAAAGTGCCCCTATGATAAAGTTAAAAAACTGAAATCAAAAGTGTTATATCTTACATTCGATATGTAGGGCAGGAATTGTGGATTTCATAGGCGCCTTGAGAATGACGTTGGGGCTTGTGTAGAAAACCCATGTTGTTCAGTCTGCATAGACAGACCACTAGGATTAAAATATGAAAGTTAGCTACATTGTGACAATCTACAATAAAGCCTTATACCTTCCGTTTGTTGTGCATGGTATAGTGAACCAAGAAGGTACATTTGAACGCGAGTTTGTTTTTGTAGACGACGGTTCCACCGATGGTAGTATGGAGGTATTAAACCGATTAGTTCAAGATATCCCAGATAAAGTCGAAATAATCCAACAAGAAAATTGTGGCCCGTCCGTTGCCAGCAACAGGGGATTGGAGGTTTGTACTGGAGACTATATTAAGTTTGTAGACGGAGACGACGTGCTGTTGCCGTGGGCAACCAAAATTCTTATGAACGTTATGGAAGAGGGAAAACACGCGTACGCATTTTCTTCTAACCCCGTTGCTATGAGCTATGACAATATGTCGTTGGATCATCTAGATTCAATTGTATCAAAACTTAGAGGTTGTAGCGATAATATGGCTACTTCAATTTGGTCCAACCCCCTCCAACACGTTATAAGTCGGTCTCATGGGAACCCGACGTCGTGGATTGCAGCACGGGACACTGTCACCAGGACAGGGGGATTTGCGGAGCATATTTTCGTTCAGGACTATGTGATGGAACTATCTTTAGCAGCCCAGGGGAGTGCCGGTATTTTCCCGGGTCCGATTTTTTTATACCCCGAAGAAGACACAAAACGCGTGTCTTCAAATAAAGCGCAAATTTTGCACGACTTGAATATGGCATTAGGTGAAGTTTTTCGACGATGGCCGGAGCTAATGGATCAGCATGGATTTCACGCTGCAAAGCGCGCCACCGGAAGATCCTGGAATTTTGCTCGACGTAATCGCGTCCCAAGGTTAATGCAGATAAGAACATTTCTTAATTTTGTAGGAGTACGACTAGGCTTTGTAAAATGGAGCCCGGAATTCTTTGAGTCGACAGCGAAAGTATTCCATGAGGGATTTGCTATTCGGTAATGTCGTGTTCGGATGTTTTTTTAAACAAAAGACTTGGGCCTTGTTAATTGTTTTCGATTCCTGTTGGCAAAAGTGGAGTCTGCTTATAACTTAGGACATGTTAGGTTTATTTCTGTTAACCGATCGTATGTCTTTAAAACAAGTTCAGTTGGGAGATGCAGAAGGAATGGTGAAGTGATCAGGGGGCATTCACATAATAAATCAGAACCTGTAGTAGCCAAAGTTCGCTATATCAATCCAGAGTGGAAAGATCGAATTGACAGCCCTAGAATTGGAAGTCGAGAGAGCCGCCGCAAAGCTACATCATTCCAACAAGTAAATATTTTTGACGCAAGGAAAAGAATTTCTGAGGGTAGTGCTAGTCTAGATTGTTCCGGATTTACTCTGGATGGAAATAAAACAAGTGTGCATAATTTTCGTGATAGTGACGAAATCTCTAGCATCTATTACAATGAAATGAAGGAGCTTATTTGTCGAGTTACCGGCGCAGATTTTGCTTGCATATATAACCATTTGATACGCACAGAAAAACCTACAAATTTCAATGATGGGTATGCTCGCTTTGTTCACTGTGATTACAACATGACGGTGTTGGATGGTTTTGCTGATGAAGTGTTCAAAATGAACGGCATAAAACGTGAAAAACACTGGGACTTCGCTTTTTACAATACCTGGCAACCTTTCGACCACCCGGTTGAAATGAATCCCCTTGCATTCATCGACTGGGAGACGCTTCCTCCGGACGATGTGATTGATTATTATTATACGGGTTATGGTAAGGATAGTTTGGTGGCGGCACCAGTATATAACTCAACTCATGAGTTCTGCTATTTTCCAATAATGTCAACAGAAGAAGTTATAGTGATGAAACAGTTAGAGTCCCGATCTAATCGTTCTATCTATTGTCCCCACACGTCGTTTGATGAGCCGGATGCACCCAAGGATGCCCTGCCTCGTCGCAGTATTGAGACGAGATTGTTAGCAGTCTTCGATTGCGACTAAATTTATTTTTTAAAACCGGGTCCTAACATCGTTATGTATCACTGTCGGTGTACAACCGAAGTTTGGTAGCATTCTTCCATTTTGTTCTCGGTTGGAATCCGGGTTGGTTCCGATAGGTTGTTTCTGTATTCCGTATAATTCGTGTGTCGGAGAGAGATAGGTCAAGTGGATCGCTAATTGGTTGTTCCACATACCAAGGACTGTCCACAAAAACTTCTATTCTATTCCCTTCTGGATCCAAAAAATACAAGGACCAAGCCATGCCGTGATTGATTTGCGTTAACTCAGATATGTCAGAGCTGTGGCTAAGCTCTTCGTTAAACTCTCTTAATTCCTGTAATGATTCGAGTTTGAAGGATATTTGATTCAACACTTTTGTATTCTTGGCTCCAGAGCGTCCCGATGCCAATACCAATTGATGGTGTTCATCTGAACTCCGAGTCATAAAGACTAAGTCTCTCCCGGGTAAAGTTCCACGGTCGGTAACTATTAGTCCGAGTGTTTCCTCATAAAATCGTACCATTCGAGTCAGGTCGTGCACATAAATACCGATATGACTAAATACTACTTTTGGAAAAGTCATCATTGGTTCTCCTACATCTAACTAACAGAACAACAGAGAGGTAATCCTATCAACTCGCTTTATTTGTTCAGGAAATTTAGGGGTAAGCCAGGTCGTGGCCAATCGCAGGCCACCAACTGACCTTGCCACGAAAGGGTCAAGAAGGCGGTTGTCAAATTATTACCTCCAAAACATATGTTGGTGGTGTATGGGTCGTTAGTATCCAAAAACTCCAATGTGCCGCCGGAGGGCTGGGCCACTGTGACACCCCCGGTTACGAGCGTAGCTACGCAGATATTGCCATTTTCCTCTAATGCCAAAGAGTCAAACCGCCGAAGGCCCCCATCGCAGGTTATCAGGGTTCCCCCATTTATAGATTGTGGAAAGGGGAGTTTTCTCACGATACCATCTGCTTGGATGTCAAAACTAAACAAGCGAGCACCTTCAGTTTCAGCGACGTAAAGAACTGTTTCGTCCGGAGACAGACCAATGCCATTAGGTGTCATGATTGGTTGTATGACTTCCTTTATCTCTGTTCCGTCCGAACGTGCCCAATAGACGCTCCCGCGGTCCATATCTCGTGTACGTGATTTTCCGAGGTCGGTGAACCATAGATTTCCAGATTGATCAAAAACAAGGTCGTTGGGTCCATTCAATCGAACTCCCTCACAGCTATCGTACAAGAGTTCTACTTTTCCTGTGCCCAGGTCAATTCGTTCAATGCGACCAGTTGTATAGTCGTTCGCTTGTCGAATGGGTCGTATACTTTTTGAGTTTAAATCCTTTTCCCATTCAAAACCCCCATTGTTACAAATATAGCAGGCGCCATCTGGACCAATTGCGGCCCCATTTGGCCCTCCTCCGGGGTTGGAGATGATCTCTTTCTTACCATTTGGCCGTACTCTCGTTAGAGTGCCACGTGCGATTTCGACAAGTATGACAGAGCCATCAGGCATGGCAATCGGCCCTTCAGGGAATAGGAGGTCGTCCGCTATCAACCGAATGTTTTTCATCTTTCTCCCCTAATTACCAAAGAATTTTCTAAGGATTGCATTATCAATGTGAGATACGAAAATTATTAGGTTTGCCCGATATTGTTGATTTATGAATCCCTATTTCGGATCGATTGAACAGTTTAACGAACCTATAATCAACAGTTCGAGGATTTAAAGGTAGTAATTATTGTTTAATTTAATTATAAACCCTATAAATTCGGTAAAAAATAGGTTAAAGAATATAATGATTTGGCATAGCTGGGCTGTCGCTGATTCAGGTTATGAGGTGCAAGAGCGGCTTCTCGTGGCCAAAAGTCCTCCTCGGAGTAGGGGCGTTATTTGTTTAAAGAATGATGTTGCCGAACAAATCTGTATGGATTTTGTGGCCTTAGATCCAGTTCCGGAAACCATATGTGAGTTTGCCAATGAGTATGGGTTTTTAACGGAACATACTGGCAGATCAGAATCGTTGGCGCTTTGGGAACTAGAAATAGGTAGTGCGACTTCCATGTTATCAGCCCGTTACGAAAACAGGCCTAGGGAGGCAAATCAGATTTACTCGACTGCCTACAATAGACAGAAAGGCGCGAGAGCAGGATTTTCCACCAGTCTGGGAAGGTCCGATCTTGAATTTCGTTGCACGGCTCTCGACTTGGCCTCATGGCTTTGGCTGGAAATTGGCCATAATCTGATGGACAGGGAGGTTGCGCGCTGTCGTGAGTGTACGAAGTTCTTCCTAAGAGGTGGTGGGAAAGGGACCCGTCGGATGCAGAGCCGGAGAACGAAACAGTTCTGTGCAATCCAATGTAAGACTATTTATAACAACCGGATCGCGATGAGTCGGCGACCTAGTAGTTAGTCTTGCTTTAATCTTGTAGAGAATACAGAAACTACTTTTTCATGTCATTGCAATTGCGCCTATGTGAATTCAGAAATTAGAGAAATTGTCCCATATTTATCCGTTTAATTACTTACCTGAATCTATTAGAAACTATATCTCACGAATCATGAGACGGCTCGACCGTTAATAAACGTGGAATTATACGGGCTGGTTGTGTTGTTTGAAGCAGCGTGACCACTTGGTTTTTGGATCAAGTTTATTTCAGAAGAATACCCAGCTAAATCGTTGCAATGTGGAGCATTCCGGAAATATGACAGATAGACCGGCAGTGAATGGAGGGCGCAAGCTAGGCCTACGGGAATTGTTAGCATTTATTGGCATGGCGCTTGGGATGTTTCTTGCGGTGCTAAACATACAGATTGTTGGTAGTTCGTTTGATGAGATCAAGGCAGGTTTATCAGCAGGACCCGAGGAAGTAAGTTGGGTATTAACGTCTGCTCTCATTGCCGAAGTAATAATGATCCCTATGTCGGGCTGGTTGTCCCGACTCATGTCCACCCGTTGGATGTTCACAACGTGTGCTATTGGTTTTGGCCTTGCCAGCATCGGATGTGCTCAAGCTTCGACCATCGAAGAAATGATAATCTTTCGGTCCCTGCAGGGTTTCATGGGAGGTGGTTTGGCACCAATAATTTGGGCTGCCATCTACGTCTATTTCCCAGTTGGTTCCCGAAATTATTTGCTGGCGATAGTTTCACTTTTGGGTACTAGTGCGGTTGCATTGGGCCCAAGCCTTGGCGGTTGGATAAGCGAGGAAGCAACGTGGCCTTGGCTTTTTTATTTCAGTGTCCCTTTTGCTGCATTGTCAGCCGTAATGGTATTTTTTTTCGTAGATTTTGACAAACCAGATTGGTCAATTTTTGAGGAGGTCGATCTTCCAGGCATTGTGCTTATGGCGACATTTTTTATGTGCTTGCTGGTAGTGTTAGAAGAAGGAAGAAGGCAAGATTGGTTTGAATCTAGACTGATAGTAGTTTTGACAGTTGTATCGTTGATGTCCGGTATATTCTTCGTCTGGCGCGAATTGACCTGTGTAAAACCGCTTATAGATTTGAGGGTATTTAAGAATTTTAATTTTTCTATAGGTTCTTTTTATGTGGCAGTTTTTGGGGCAGGGATGTTTGTGCCACTCTATTTGTTGCCTTTATTTCTTTCCAGAATCATTGGTCTCAATACCTGGCAGATAGGTTCGATGCTTGTGGTATTAGGTGTGACTATGATGGTTTCAGGGTTTTTTATGCCACTATTAATGCGTACATTTAGTTTGCGGACGATAGCGATAGTTGGATTTAGCATGATGTCCTTGGGCACATGGTATCAGGCACAATTGAACTTTGACACTGGGTTCGTGGAGCTTTTGCTTCCACAGTTTTTACGTGGTGCGGCAACCCAGATGTGTTTTTTATCCATGGTTGGTTTGGCGGTCGGTTCACTGCCTGAATATCAGGTTAAAGCGGGTACGGCTTTGTTTCAGCTTACCATGCGACTTGGGGCAGCAGTTTGCGTTGCTATCGCCAACAATTATTTGTTCATACGCACACGCCACCACTATCACGATATTCGAGAGTCTATTGTTGTTGGTGACCCTCTCACGGTTGAAGCATTGGAAATATTGGAGACAAGCAGTAGTCCTATTTTGGGTGAGTCGCCGTGGGCTCTAATGGCATCTGTTCAGCGATACGCGGCGATAGGGGAACGAGAGGCGATGATTCTAGCATTTAACGAAATAACAACAGTGGTGGCATTGTGTATTGCTATCACATTAATTTTTATGCCACTTGTAAGTGGTTCAACTCAAAGCAATATTGGAGGGGACGCAAAGTCCCATTGATGCCAGCGATTGTCGTCGTAAGGCTATTCCGGGACGTGCACCGGTCGACGCCCCATTTTGCCAGACTACCCGGCCATTTACAAAAACCAAATCGATACCCCGTGCAGCTGCAACAGGACGTTCGAAAGTTGCTTCATCAATTATTGTGTCTGCGTCGAACAATACCAAATCAGCAAAGGAGCCTACTGATATTGTTCCACGATCCAACAGTCCGAAATGTTTTGCGGGAAGATTGGTCATGCGACGTATAGCTTCTTCCAGGGTAAATAATTTTAGTTGTCGGACGTATCGACCAAGAACTCTCGGAAAAGTACCCCACAGTCGCGGATGTGGATGGTCATCGTGGGGGAGGCCGTCCGAACCAATCATGGCATCGGGATGCGACAAAATACGTTGAACATCATCCTCGCTCATCATGAAATAAATGGCTCCAGCTGGAGCTAACGCTTTTGCTGCGTCAACGAGGCCTACATTCATATTTTTCGCTATCTCTGCCAAATCTTGTCCTGCCATTTCAGGGTGTGATTTTGACCAGGTCACCAAGATTCTAGAGGCGGCTTCAAGGCGTTTTACACCTAAAACTGTTGAGCTAGCGATATAAGGGTAAACATCAAAACCAACTGACTGTGCTTTCTTTGCTTGGTCGATCATTTGGAGAGTTTCCTTCGAGCGACCAAAATTATGTACACCACCAACTTTATGGTGAGAAATTACAATAGGAACATCTGCATCCAGTCCGATTCGAAAAGTTTCTTGAAGGGATTTCTCGATTTCATCACCTTCGTTACGCATGTGCGTAGTATGGATACCGCCAGCCTCATGGACGGATTTAGCAAGGGCAATCACTTCATCAGTTGATGCGTAAGCTGCCGGCTCATAGTAGAGGCCCGTGCTCATACCAATGGCCCCATCTTCAAGTGCTTGGTCCAGTTGAGCTCTCATTTTGGATACTTCTTTGGGGGCAGCGGTGCGTTCTAAGTCACTCATAACAGCTATTCGTAGGGTGGAATGTCCCACTTGTGCAGCTACGTTGACGGCGGGTGGGTTAGCATCAAGAGTTTGGAGATAGTCGTTAAATCTTGAATATAAAGACCGGGGATGATCCGCTATCAAATCGAGGGGAGCCGGTAGAACGGAGGTATTAATTGGAGCCAAACTGATGCCACAGTTTCCTGTAACCACAGTTGTAACCCCTTGGCTGGTCTTGCAAGATATATCCGGGTTTATGATAAGTTCTCGGTCGTCATGAGTGTGGACATCAACGAATCCAGGAGCAAGAATTTTTCCAGCGCCAGAAATTTCTATATTTCCAGACATGTTTCTTAAATCACCGATTTCACTTATACGGTCGTCATTTATTGCCACGTCTGATTCAATAGCACTGGATCCCGTTCCGTCGACGATTTTGGCGGAGCGAATCACAACATCGGCCCTATCTTGTCGGAGATTACCCATTTTTACGTCCTTTTAAGAAATTAGCCATAATAGTTTGGGGTTCCCCTGTTTTATAGGCCTCTGAAACAAATCGACCTGCTGCGCTAAAGGCGTCTTCAAATCCTTGCTGAGTTACTTCCCTGTATCGTTCCTTCGTTAGTTTGAATGCTTTTTTCGGTTGTTGGGCAAGTCTGTTGCCTTCTTCGATTGCAGTCTCAAGTACGTTGCTGCTATCGACAAGTTTATTCAATAAACCAATCTGTAGGCATTCCTTTGCACCGACGTATCTTGCCGTCAATGAAAGCTCAATAGATCTTGCGTGACCAAAATACAGACTGAGCAAATAGGATCCTAGGACGCTGCCTAGACCTGCCTTTATTTCTGGTTGTGCCATGCGGGTGGTTGCGGTTCCTATCCTTAAATCGCAAAGTAGAGCTATTTGGAGACCTGCCCCTGCAGCTATGCCGTTTACAGCTGCTATGCATGGCTTATCAATATTTCTAACTGCCGAGAACATTCTGCGCGTTTGTTCCATCCATTCGTCCGCATCGCCGAGACCGAAAGTTGAAGCCTCTTCAAGGTCTTGGCCAGCACAAAAAGCCTTAATTCCAGAACCAGTGATCACAACACCTTGGACCGATTGGTCGTCGTTTACTGACCCTAGAGCGATATCTAGTTCTTCCCTCATTGTTGATGTAACTGCGTTCAAGACTTTTGGTCTATTTAAACGAATCACCAAAATGTCACTGGATTTTTCAATAAGTAAAGTTTTCAGATTTTTAGTTCCTTCTGCCATAATATCTATTCCGGTTAATATAACGGGTGATGCGTAAGATAGGATAATTTTATTGAGTAATAGAGTCGTTAAATTAAAAATTTAGACCGTGAAAAAATTGTTTATATTGTCTGGTTCTTTACAATTAAGTTCCATGAACCGATTAGTACGTATTCGTTTGATGTTCCTCCCATGTCTAGGTTGTCGCCCATGTGTATCAGCCATAACTAGAAATTATTGAGGAAATGCCGAGTTTCATAAAAAAAACCTACTACCGAGTCTTCATATGTATCGTAATAGGGTTATCGTTTCTAGTTACCATTTTAGTGCCAAATGTCAGTATCGCTAATTCCCTTGAAGCGGAAGCTGCGTACGATACTGGGGACTATGTGCGGGCATATGAATTGTGGCTGCCTTTGGCAAATAAATCGGACACTAATGCTGTGTACAATATTGCGACTTTGTATCGGCACGGTCTTGGAGTTCAGAAAAATACAGAGGCTGCCCTAGAATGGTACCGCCGAGCAGCCTTACTCGGTCATTCGCTTTCACAAGTAAACTTAGGTCGCTTATTGCTTAAGGGGGAAGGAGGAGTCAAGAGAGAGGTAAACGTAGCTATATCTTGGTTCCAGAAGGCCGCAACCGAGGGTGATCCGTTTGGACAGTACTATCTCGGACGTCACTATCTAATGGGGTTTGGTTTACCCAAGAATTATTCGCAGGCCGCATCCTTGTTTCTTTACTCTGCGCGACAAGGGGTGCGCGAGGCCGCCTACGAACTAGCGATTTTGTACAAAATTGGATCGGGTGTTACAGAGAACCAACAGGAAGCTCTAAAATGGTTTAGTTCGGCGGCGCATGCCGGACATCTTGATGCCCAATTCAATGTGGGTGTTATATACGAAGAGGGCCGGGGGACACCCATAAATTTTGAACGTGCTTACTTCTGGTATAGTGTGTCTGCAGCTAATCAGCATCCAAGCGGAATGGACAGACGCAAAAATTTGGAACATAAATTGACACGTGACCAAATAGATAGGGTAAAGCACAATCTCAAAAACTGGCCACACTCTTTACCGTAGATTACGGCAACTTCTTATTATATTGGTATAAATTAAGTACAGT
Organism: uncultured Rhodospirillaceae bacterium; assembly: GCA_964515905.1. GTDB lineage: Bacteria > Pseudomonadota > Alphaproteobacteria > UBA7887 > UBA7887. The sequence goes on from CAZEWK010000052.1 coordinate 16,342, forward strand.
CTGTTGGTAATTTTGTCATTGATTGAGGATAGTCTAGTTCCCTTAATCTGCGTGGTTTGTTTGTATCTCCTTTTTTGGGGCCTTAAATATGTATGATGTTGATCTCAAGGGCATGTCGTTTACCCAGGATATGCTACTTAATGGGAAGGTGAAATTTCAGCAACCTGTCAAAGGGTATCGTGTCGCCATAGATACAGTGTTAGTCGCTGCGGCGGTGCCCGCGGTTGAGGGATCACACGTTCTTGAACTTGGTGCAGGGGTTGGTGCCGCATCCTTATGTCTGTTGGCGAGGGTTGCGGGTTGCCATGTAGATGCCATTGAATGTCAAAAAGATTTAGCGGCTTTGGCTAGGACAAATGCGGAACTCAACGGTGTGGTTTCAAAAATGACAGTGCATGAAAGGAACATATTATCATTTCCTGGGGAATTCTCTGGTAAATTCGATCACGTAATGATAAATCCCCCCTATCTCCAGCCAAGACGTGCAAGTTGTGACGCTAAGGAGAGCATTTCTACCGTTGAACATGATGCAAATTTGGGTGACTGGGTATCGGTGGCTCTAAAAGCCGTTCGACGCAAGGGAAGTCTCACATTTATTCACCGGGCGGACAGGTTGGACGAATTACTAACGCTCATTCGAGGTGGGACAGGTGGAATTGTTGTCGCTCCAGTTTGGGCTCACTCAGGGAGAGAGGCCAAACGCGTGATAGTGCAGGCTCTCAAGGGCGTATCTACACCCTTACGCCTGTCATCTGGCATAACGTTACACGAATCGGATGGTGCGTATACGGCAGCAGCCGAAGAGGTTCTAAGGAATGCAGCCGCAATCAATTTTTTTCAGAAAACGACTCCGAAAGGAATTAGTGAAGGATTCGTCTCTAATATCTGATCGATTTTTTGGTAAAATAAATGCATATAAACCGGAGGTTATAAGGTTATGAAGATTTGGCCCATTTTTAGACGGTCACCCTCTGTGGCGGTACTAAGATTTTCGGGTGTGATAGCTCCTGCAGGTCGGCCGTTTTCAAGCTCGTTAAATATGGCCGCCCTGGCAAATCCCATTAAGCAGGCTTTTGAGTTGCGAGGTGTTAAAGCTGTTGCATTGTTAATTAACTCTCCAGGTGGGTCACCGGTTCAGTCGTCTCTTGTCGCCAAACGGGTCCGCGCCCTGGCTCGAGAGAAAGAAGTTCCTGTTTTTGCTTTTATTGAAGATGTAGCCGCGTCTGGCGGGTATTGGTTAGCCTGCGCTGCTGACGAAATATTTGCGGAGTCTAGTTCTATAATTGGTTCAATTGGGGTTGTATCTGCTGGTTTTGGCTTTCACGAAGCAATTAAGAAACTAGGTGTTGAACGCCGCGTTTATACTGAAGGAAAAAATAAATCCATTCTAGATCCGTTTAAGCCGGAGAATCAAGAACAAGTCGAGCGACTTAAAGGCTTGCAGCGGGATATTTTTGAGGACTTCAAACAACATGTTTGCGACCGCAGAGGCAAACGATTGATTGGGGACCAATCGGTTCTGTTTACTGGGGACGTTTGGACAGGAACCAAGGCGAAGGAGCTTGGTTTAATAGATGGGATAGGAGATCTACACACCGTCTTGAGGGACCGCTTCGGTGAAGAGGTGAAAGTACGAATGATTGAGGCTTCGCGGAGCTGGATTCGGAGGCGTATCGGTTCTCAGCTACTTTTTTCACCGAGCGAGGTGCTTGCTGAAGATTTAGCAAATGGGGTAATGAGCACCTTGGAAGCTCGGGCTGTATGGGCTAGATATGGTTTCTAATAAGTATCCTATCTACTAAGGTAACAAGTCTAGAGTTCCTGTGACTTAATGCCTCGTTTGGTTCAAACACTGGGTCAGGTAATTTTGATAATGTTCTTGAAAAAAGACGATGTTCGGATTTAGCATTCAAAAACTTATATTCACTGTCGCAATTATTCTAATTGTATGGTACGGCTTCAAGTTTATAGGTCGTCTGGATAAGAAGCGGAAGGCAAAGATTCGATCAGATCGGAAGGCGGAGAGATCCGCTAAGACGAAGACTGATGTAACTACCGAGAATTTAGTAGCGTGTTCAGTTTGTGGCACATTTGTTTCTTCTCAGGGTACCAGGTCGTGTGGTCGGGGAGACTGCCCGTATCCTGGCTAGCCGACGGTGTGTTATCTGGATTTGTTAAAATGGATATGGAGGGGTGAGAATTGTTTAACGTAGATCAGTGTGATTTTGTCAGGTTCTTGACCCCATAACGTCGGCGTTTTACTTTGACCATTCGATCCTTGTCCACTTAACCTTTGTAATTCTGCTATGGTCCGCCAAAATAGGCGTGTTCAGAGCTTTCAAGAGCTTATTCTGACGTTGCAGCAATACTGGGCTGCCCAGGGCTGTGTGCTGATTCAACCGTATGACATGATGGTTGGGGCAGGGACCTTCCATCCTGCTACCCTTCTTCGTAGTTTAGGTCCTAAACCATGGAAAACAGCATACGTTCAGCCCTCTCGCCGTCCCTCCGATGGCCGTTACGGGGTCAACCCAAATCGATTGCAACATTATTTTCAGTTTCAAGTAGTCCTGAAGCCTTCGCCGGATGACATTCAAGAACTATATCTCCAGAGTTTGACATCGCTGGGAGTGGACCCAGTAAACCACGATATTCGTTTTGTTGAAGATGATTGGGAAAGCCCAACGCTTGGGGCCTGGGGCCTTGGATGGGAAGTTTGGTGTGATGGGATGGAAGTGTCTCAATTCACTTATTTTCAACAGGTCGGCGGCATTGATTGTGAAATTGTTTCAGGGGAACTTACTTATGGCCTAGAAAGATTGGCCATGTATGTTCAAGGAGTAGATAACGTATTCGACTTGGACTGGAATGGAGCAGGAACGTCCTACGGGGAAATATTTAAAAGCGCCGAAAGACAGTATTCGGAGTACAATTTCGAGCAGGCTAATATTGATCATTTAAGACGCCATTTTGATGACGCAGAATCGGAGTGCTTATCGCTTCTTGCTGCCAAATTACCGTTGCCTGCCTACGACAATTGTATTGCCGCAAGTCATTTATTTAATTTATTGGAATCCCGTGGAGTGATAAGCGTTACTGAAAGACAAGCATATATATCCCGAGTAAGAGCCCTTGCTAAAAAATGTTGTGACGTATGGCTGGCTTTAGAATCGATTGATGACCATTCAGCTACAGAGAAAAATGACTGAACTGCTTGTAGAAATTCTCTCGGAGGAAATACCCGCACGTCTTCAGCTTGGTGGTGCTGAGGACCTACGTAAAATAATTTCTAGGAAATTACAGGAATTGGATTTGTCTTTTGATATTGCTACGGCTTACGTCACACCCAGAAGAATTACAGTGGTGGTGAACGGTCTTCCGAGTCAGCAACCAGACCAAGTGGAGGAGCGAAAGGGTCCACGAATCACAGCGTCAGAGCAGGCAATAGAGGGATTCTTAAAATCAGTCGGTTGTACCTCTTTAGATGATGTGGGTATAGAAATACGTAATGTAAAGGGAACCGAATTCTATTTTGTTAAACGTTTGTTGCACGGGCGCTCTACTAGTTCACTTTTGCCGGGTTTAATTAGCGACTCTGTTGTGGAACTGCGTTGGCCAAAATCCATGCGCTGGGGTGTTGGAAGACTTAGGTGGGTTCGACCTATACATTCCATTCTTTGCGTGTTTAATGGTGTGAGGCTTGAGGGACAAATCAATTTTGACACCGTGTTGGGCCAATCCGTATCCAACTCGATTTCTTTTGGTAATATGACGCAGGGGCATCGAATTTTAGCACCAAAATTCTTTAGAGTACGAAACTTTAAGGAATATAAAATAGAGTTGCACAAATCGTTTGTTGTTCTAGAAACTGAGGAAAGGCAAAGACGCATTTCTCAGGCTCTAGAAATATTGGCAAAAAAATATGGCCTATCTACAAGAGAAAATGACCGTTTAATTATTGAGAATGCTGGATTGGTCGAATGGCCAGTCATTCTGAGTGGTACTTTTGATTCAGAATTTCTTGAGCTGCCAGAAGAAGTTCTAACCACGAGTATGCAGACCCATCAAAAATACTTTCCGTTGTATGACGAGGAAGGAGCTTTAGCCCCTCGCTTTGTAATGGTGGCCAACTTAGAGACTAAGGACCAAGGGGCCCGTATTATAAAGGGAAATGAGAGGGTCTTGAGGGCCCGACTGTACGATGCCAAATTTTTTTGGGACTCGGATCTTAAAATTTCACTAGACAGTCATTCCAAACGGCTAAGAGATATTACTTTGCATGCGAAACTTGGGTCAGTGGGAGATAAGGTAGAGCGTCTACGGACAGTAGGTGTGAGTGTTGCAGAAGTGATCTCGGGTGCCAATCCGGATTGGGTTAGTCGGGCGGCGCTGTTATGCAAAGCCGATTTAGCGACGGAAATGGTGGGGGAGTTTCCGGAACTGCAAGGTGTGATGGGTAAGTATTATGCACTTTACCAAAATGAAAATAATGAGGTAGCTGAAGCAATAGAGGAACACTATAAGCCGCAGGGGCCTAATGATATGTGTCCAACTTCCTCTACATCTGTAACTCTTGCTCTCAGTGACAAGTTGGACGTGCTGGTCAGTATGTTCGGTATCGGAGAAAGACCCACGGGTTCAAAGGATCCATACGCATTGCGGCGAGCGGCATTGGGGGTAATTCGCCTTATTTTGGAAAATAATATACGGGTACCCTTATCAGAAATTCTCTTGATTTCACATAACAGTTTTGAGAATGGTACTTTAGAGGAATACTCTAGCTACAAGGATAGTTTGGTCAGCTTTATCACCGAACGGTTAAAAGTGTACCTTAGAGAGTTGGGGTACAATCATGAAGTTGTTAGTTCGGCCTTTGCTGTTGCAGAAGATGATGATGTTTGGAGATTGACGTCCCGTGTTAAGGCGCTCAAAGATTTTCTAATGACGCCGTCTGCCCCAGATTTGTTAAAGGCCTATAACCGTGCTTCTAACATTGTAAAAATAGAAGAGAAAAAAGACGGTGCTAACTATACTTCAGAAGCTAATAAAGAACTACTCGTTGAGCAAGCTGAGAGAAATTTGTTTACGCGTTTAGTTTCGTTCCATCAAAAGGTGCATGATGCACTTAATCGTGAGGACTTTGCCTCTGTTATGGAAGAAGTGGCAAATCTCAAAGAACCGGTGGATCAATTTTTTAATGATGTAACAGTAAACGTCGAGGACCTGAAACTTCGCAGAAACAGACTTTACCTTCTAGGGCAAATTCGTGATTCATTAAAAACCGTGGCAGATTTTTCGTTAATTAAAGGATGACTACTGGATGACAGACTTGTTGGCTAAGTGGGTATACCCGTTTGGTGTTGGGCTAACTGCTGGTAACGCGGAGATGCGAGACTTGTTAGGTGGTAAAGGCGCCAATTTGGCGGAGATGAGTAATCTAGAGCTTCCGGTTCCCCCTGGATTTACCATTACCACTGGGGTTTGCGCGGAGTTTTATAAAAATGATCGGAGTTATCCGGAGCTACTAAATCAACAGGTGTCAGAGGCTTTGCGCGAAGTTGAGCATCAGGTTGGTGCCTCATTCGGGGACCCTGCCAATCCCCTTTTAGTTTCCGTTCGCTCTGGTGGGCGGGCGTCTATGCCCGGAATGATGGATACGGTACTGAACCTGGGTTTAAATGATAAGACTGTGGAAGGCTTAGCTGTCAAAAGTAATGATGAGCGGTTTGCTTATGATAGCTATCGCCGGTTTATTCAAATGTATGGAGATGTGGTGTTGGGAGTGGCTCACCACAATTTCGAAGATATTTTGGAAGATTACAAAGACGAATATGAATACCATTTGGATACAGAAATGTCGGCTGCAGATTGGCGTAACATAATTGGAAAATATCGAGATGTGATACAGCAAGAGCGTGGGGACCCTTTCCCACAGGATCCTGAGGAACAATTATGGGGTGCAGTTGGGGCAGTATTTGGCAGTTGGATGAATCAAAGAGCAATCACGTATCGTCGGCTTCATAACATCCCGGAGTCGTGGGGTACTGCGGTTAATGTGCAGGCTATGGTGTTTGGAAATATGGGCAACGATTGTGCTACGGGCGTAGCATTTACGAGAGATCCGTCAAATGGGGAACCCGGTATTTATGGAGAATACTTGGTCAACGCACAAGGGGAAGATGTGGTGGCTGGAATTCGAACGCCCCAGCCGCTCACTTTATTAGGGAAACAAAATGGAGGCGTCAAAACAGCGGCCATGGAAGAAGCCATGCCAGAAGTTTTTACCGAATTAAAGAAAGTTTGTGGCCGTTTGGAACGTCATTACAGGGATATGCAAGATATTGAATTCACGGTTCAAAAAGGCACTCTTTGGATGCTCCAAACAAGAAATGCCAAAAGAACAGCACAGGCTGCTCTTAGAATTGCGGTAGATATGGCCAAAGAAAAGGTTATCGAAGATCACGAAGCAGTTTGTCGGATCGATCCGCTTTCTCTCGAGCAGTTGTTACACCCAACACTTGATCCTAACGCCCCCCGGACCGTTTTGGCGACTGGTCTTTCGGCCTCACCTGGGGCTGCAACGGGCGTTATCGTTTTTGACTCAGATGAGGCTGAGCGTAAAGCCCACGGAGGGGAAAAAGTCGTACTAGTGAGAATTGAGACTAGTCCAGAGGATATTCATGGCATGCACGCAGCTACTGGAATCTTGACGGCGCGTGGTGGGATGACCAGTCATGCAGCCGTTGTGGCGCGAGGGATGGGTCGACCTTGTGTAAGTGGAGCCAGCCATATTCAGATTAATTACGAGGCAGGATCACTTTCTGCTGCAGGTCGAACAGTATTTGCCGGTGACGTTATAACTATTGATGGGTCCACCGGTGAAGTGATGGTTGGTAGTGTCCCTATGGTAGAGCCAGAACTTGGTCCCGAGTTTGAAACACTAATGGGATGGGTTGATAAATACCGGACATTGAAAGTGCGAGCTAATGCGGACACGCCGTCGGATGCTCAAGTGGCGAGGCAATTTGGAGCGGAAGGAATTGGCTTATGTCGAACAGAGCATATGTTTTTTGAGGGAGACCGGATTACGGCAATGAGAGAGATGATCATGGCCGAATCGGAGCATGACAGGCGAAAGGCCATGTCCAAAGTATTGCCCATGCAACGCGAGGATTTTGTTGAACTTTTCAAAATTATGGGGGGTACCCCTGTAACCATTCGTTTGTTGGATCCACCATTGCATGAATTCCTGCCAAAGTTAGATGCTGAATATATAGAATTTGCAAAGGCTACCGGTTGGGACGCAAAAAAGGTGCGTGAGCGGGCTCTGCAACTCCATGAGTTAAATCCTATGCTGGGGCATCGTGGATGTCGTCTTGGGGTGACGCATCCAGAAATTTATGAAATGCAAGCCCGAGCAGTTTTCGAAGCAGCCTTGGAGGTGGGAGAAGAGTTAGGAGAGACAGTGGTGCCAGAAGTAATGATACCGCTTGTTGCAACTCGAGCCGAATTTGATGGCCTCAGAGATAGAATAGATATAATAGCAAAGGAAGTAGAAAGAGAGGAAAATGCCAAGCTTAGTTATTTGGTCGGGACAATGATTGAGTTACCACGAGCTTGTTTGCGAGCGGGCACTTTGGCCCAAGGGGCAGAGTTTTTTAGTTTTGGGACAAATGATTTAACCCAAACGACGTTTGGTATAAGCCGAGATGATTCAAGTCAATTTTTGCCGTTTTACCAAGAGGAGGGCATCGTTCGAGAAGATCCGTTTGTTTCGGTCGATGTAAATGGAGTAGGAGAGTTGGTCCGAATTGCTGTGGAACGGGGAAGGTCAGTTCGTAAAGACATAAAACTGGGTATCTGTGGTGAGCACGGGGGGGACCCAAAGTCGATTCAATTTTTTCAGGATGTTGGGTTGGATTACGTCTCTTGTTCCTCCTACCGAGTTCCCATTGCCAGGCTTTCCGCAGCACAAGCGGCTATTCGACAAAACTTAATCAATTATTAAGTTGAATAGTTATACAGAACAACTGATATGCGGCTTTAAAATGTTACCCAATCGGGTTTGACAGGTGTCACCTGAGCATTTCCAGCACTCAAAGTTACTCCCTCGATTTTTGCCTCTTCCCAGCGGTCTAAACGGATCAGGGCTAAACCGATATTGCCCTCACAGGAACGCATTGTCCCAATTTCTTTCTGATCCGATTTGATTAGTTCACCCGGGCGAGGCGGTGGACCTTTTATAACTACTTTTAGTAACCTTTTGCGTATTGTTCCTCGATGCTTTTGTCTGGCCGTATTTTCCTGCCCAATGTAACAACCTTTATCAAAATCTACGCCATTCAGATCCTCAAAATTACTTTCAAGTAAGTAAGATTTGTCCACGATCAGGTCCCGACTGCCATCAGGAACAGCAAGACTAAGGCGGTGTGCGTCGTAGTCTGAATAAGTAGTTTCCTGACTGCCGATTGTTAACAACAAGTTCTTAATTTCTTCTTTTGGGGCCACTAGGCGGAGACCAAGAGATAACAAACGCGGATCTACTATTATCATTCCGTTTCCGAATGATCTAGTAGCGCCAAGTTTATGATCTATACCGGGCATTGGAAGTCCCTTATCTGCCCAGATGGCCGCGGTGACCATCGTATTACCCAGAGGGACTATTTGAACCGATGAATTAAGGCGAAATAAAGTTAGCCGATGGACAAGATCATGACTTCGGTCTTTTTCACAGTCCATCAATACCTCGCCATTCTGCATCAGCAAAATGAAATCGTGTAAATATTTTCCTTGAGGGCTCAATGTCGCAGCATAGATCGATTGACTCGAAGTTAAATAATTAACGTCGTTTGAGATTAGTCCTTGCAGGAAGGAAAAGGTTTCAGGTCCTTTTATTCGGATTATTTCACGATTTTCAAGAATTGTATGTTGAGCCATCAATTTCGCGGGTACGATCATAGAGTTATTAGTACGACCAGGGTCGTACGTTTAGATTTCATAGCATATTCTCGCCAAGCAACGTATATATATCGACCATGCTTGTCACGATTCTTGATAATTCGATTCCATTTGACGGCCAGATTGCCCGGGTGGCGCCGCTAGGTGGTCCAGAGAAAAGTGTTGTCGCTTTGGCTGTATCGCTTGCGGCGCGCGGTCACACAGTCAGGGTATTTAATCGCTGTTCAAAAGCATCAGTAAGTCAGAGTGTTAGTTGGAATCCTTTATCTAGCTGTGAGGCGGCGCACAGCGACTGGATGATAGCGCATAAAGATCCCATTTTATTTGAATATGTTCCAAATGCTGTAAGAACTGCTGTGTGGGTTTCCGGATCGGCGGGATATTTGGATGATCCAAAAATGGTATCGCACATAAAAGACCGTAAATCCATACTCTGTCTGCAAACCTTAGTTCAGAGCTTAACTGTGCCATTATCTCTCCAGGCGACACCTGCAGAAATAATTGCTCCGGCGGTACTGGATTATTATCGGACGGCCCAAGATATGTTGCATCATTCGATACCAAAGGCCGTTGTGACGACTCACCCATCGAATGGCCTAAATTGGCTTTTAGATCTGTGGACGACACGCGTGCTTCCCAGAGTGCCTGCAGCCCAACTAGATATTTATTCCTCAATTCTTCGAAGGGGATTAAAAGGAGAATCAGTATCAGATAAATTCAAGCCTTTAGTGCAAAAAATATTGGGGCTAAAAGACAAGGGAGTAAAGGTTTCAAAACCTTTGCCCGACCAGGACATGGCTGAAGTGTACCGGCGGTCCCGAGTGCATCTATACCCAAGTAGTGAAAACGATATGCTTTGCACAACTTTGGGAGACAGCCAAGCAGTAGGCTTGCCAGCAGTTGCTCTTGATAAGGGGGCAGCGCGGGAACGTTTGCTAAATGGTCGGTCAGGGTTTCTCGTCTCCGATGATCAAACTTTTGCTGATCTTGTTATTCAACTTTTAAGTGATACAGCAACCTTTAATCGCCTCAGCGAAGTAGCTCGGGCACGCCAGAGGGGTAGGACCTGGGATAACGTTGCAACAGATATGGAAAGGGTGCTTGGGTGAGGGGTCTATTCATAACCTATAGCCGAATTGGTGACGCGGTTCTTTCGACGGGTATTTTAGCAGAACTGGTACGACGCAATCCCAAGATACGGATGACAGTAGCCTGTGGGCCTTTAGCTGCACCGCTTTTTGTTGAAACACCAAATGTGGATAGAGTGATATCAATGCAAAAGCGCAAAGGATCTCTTCATTGGTGCTATTTGTGGAGAGAATGCGTGACGACAAAATGGGATGTTTTGGTTGATTTACGAAATTCAATTGTCACACGTCTTCTTTGTTCAAAAATAAGGCACTTTGGAGGAAGGTCGGATCCAAGCAAGCATAGAGTCGAATATTTGGGAGCCCTTTTGAAAATGTGCCCTGTTCCTGCGCCGCAACTCTGGTTGGGAGACAAACACGAGAAAGTGGCAAAGAATCTAATTCCAGAAGATAAACCGGTGCTTGCAATTGGACCAGTAGCTAATTGGAAAGGCAAACAGTGGGATGGCAATAGATTTGCCGAACTGTCTAACCGCTTGGTTGGGTCTTCTGGTCCTATGAAGGGGGGGAAGGTAGTAATTTTAGGAGGAAAGAGTGACCGTGAATCGGCTAGTTCAGTCGTAGATCTGATTCCTCAATCGCAACGGATTGACCTTGTCGGTAAATTGGATCTTTTAGAAGTTAGTGCTGTATTACGTCGCTGTCAGTTATTTGTGGGAAATGATTCCGGTCTGATGCATGTTGCGGCTGCGAGCAAGATTCCCACCCTGGGGCTATTTGGACCAAGCCGTGAACAGCACTACGCTCCTTGGGGCTGTCGTAACGCCACAGTTCGCACTAAACTATGCTATGAAGAATTAATTGGAGAACCCAATTATGATCATTTGACAACTGACAGTTTGATGAGTTCTCTAAGTGTTGATGCGGCTGAGGACGCAGCTATTGCACTGTGGAAACGAGCATATTTGATTGAAAAATGAACGACCGACCGAAATTATCTGCGCTGGTGGTTGTTCATAATGAACAGGATCAGCTTGAGGCTTGTTTGTCACGTCTTGTCCATGCCGATGAGATAGTAGTGGTGCTGGACCGATGTAATGACCAGTCAAAGCAAATCGCAGGCAGTTTTACTAATCGGTTAATTGAGGGATCCTGGCCCATAGAGGGTGATCGCCGAAATACAGGGCTACAGGCTTGCAACGGTGATTGGATCCTAGAAGTAGATGCGGATGAGCGGGTACCAACCCAGTTGTTTGATCAAATTCGTAGGACCATTTTGACGGCTACCCCCGGATACTTCCTAATTCCTTTTGATAATTACGTGGGTCAGACTCTTGTCCGAAATGGTTGGGGCGGTTCTTGGGGTGTTATGGCTGCGCCGCGTCTTTCCAGCCGTGGATCAAAAACATGGGGCTCACAGAGAATTCATCCTAGCCTTACTTTGGTCGGTGAAAAGCGGTGGTTGACAGTATCAATTGATCATTATGTGGACCGGGATTTAAACGACATGTTAGACCGTTTAAAAAGATACACTGATCTTCGAGCAGCAGACCTTCTTGAGTCAGGAAGGAAGATGCCGCCTATGCTATGGACGATGCGGCGGTGTGTGGGAAGATTTCTAAAATGTTATTTATTGCGGAAAGGGTACAAGGAGGGTCGGTGGGGTCTAGTAATTGCATTAATGGCGGCATTGTATCCGCTGGTGGCACACATAAAAGTTGATACGGCAAGAAGGTCGGAGGGCCAGAGTTGAAATTATTACAAACTATGGGCGGGGCGGGTAACGGTGGTGCTGAAGAGTTCTTCGTTCGCTTGGCACTTGCTTTTGAAAAATGCGACCTAAATCAAAGAGTAGTAATTAGAGATCACCCTTTTCGGAAGCGACGTCTCGAAGACGCTGGTGTACCTACGGATACGCTTCGATTTGGGCGTTGGTTTGATGCGAATACGATGTTGAGACTCAAGAGAATTATACGAGATTATGAGCCAGATATAGTTCTAACATGGATGAGCCGTGCTTCGCATATATGCCCGCGCGCAACAACAAAAACGCCATTTGTACATGTTGCACGAATAGGCGGGTACTACAAATTGAAGTACTTTAGAAGTTGTAAACATCTTATCCTCAATACGCCGGGACTAGTAAAGTATGTTTGTGATCTGGGATGGCCTAAAGAAAGAGCCCATTATCTTCCAAACTTTGTTTCGGAAAGACGAACGGATGCTTTAGATCCAAGAACTTTAAATACACCAGTAGATGTTCCAATTATTTTGGGTTTAGGTAGGTTGCATAGTAATAAGGGGTTCGACGTACTTCTGGAGTCGATGGCTCTACTCCCCAACCACTGGTTGTGGTTGGCAGGAGATGGACCGCAACGAGAGTCTTTGCTGGCCCAAGCAGTGCGATTAGGAATACAGGATAGAGTACGTTTTATAGGTTGGCATAACGATGTAGCTCCTTTGTTTGCTTCGGCAACTGTTTTGGTTTGCCCCTCTCGTTCAGAACCGCTGGGGAATGTGATTCTGGAAGCTTGGGCTCAGTCAGTGCCCGTGGTTGCTGCGGCAGCGCAAGGTTTACAACAATTAATTGTTGATGGGGTAGACGGTCTATTGGCTCCGGTCGAAGATGCGCCAGCTTTGGCAAGGGCAATAAGTGAGATAGATGATGAACGGGCAAAATCTTTGGCGGAAGCAGGTCTGAGGAGATATAAAGAATCTTACAATGAGGCGACTGTAGTAAGCCAGTACGTAAACTTCTTCACGAAACTTATCCACTAATGTGCGGAATAGCAGGATGTGTAACCAAAGGTAATTTCGAAGTCTCGCCGGGACAGATTGATCGGCTCACTGGCGCTTTAGCACATCGCGGACCAGACGGCGAAGGGCGATTAAGGATCGACGATACTATACTCATTCACAAAAGACTCGCAGTCATTGATCTAAAAACAGGGGCTCAACCGTTTCAAGATAAGTCAGGTGTGTGTCTGATTGCGAATGGCGAGATTTATAATTATCAAGAATTATCCGAAGACATAGACCCCAACGAACTTTCGACTAGGTCCGATTGTGAGTTGCCCTTGCATTTATATAAGCGACATGGAGTTTCGTTCACCGACCATCTGCGAGGGATGTATGCGCTAGCTATTTATGATCCCGAAAAAAGAGAACTAATACTTTCAAGGGATCCATTTGGAATTAAGCCTTTGTATTATGTATCTCACCATAATTATTTTGCATTTGCATCCGAGCCGCAGGCACTTATCGAATCTAACTTTGCGTCTAGGAGGCCTTCAATCTCTGCATGCAAGGAAATGCTCAATAAGCAATTCATTTCGGGAAGACGCAGCGGTTTTGAAGAAATATCCCGCGTCCTTCCGGGGGAGACTTTAGTTGTTAGATCGGGTGAAATAGTGGACACGCGGTGCACTGCGGCTTTATCTGAACGGTTTCTACAAGGTGAAAATCTGATATCACTTGAATCTCGGCTTGATGATTTATTAGCCGAGACTATTGAATTGCACCAAAGGTCAGATGTTCCGTACGGGATGTTTTTATCCGGAGGTATAGATAGTAGCGCACTGCTAGCTATGATGGCGCGTCTCAATCCACGACCAGTTCTTACGTATACGGCCAGTTTTGATGCCAAGTCGGTCATTAATGAAAGTGTGCAGGCTCGGAAAGTGGCGAGGACCTTCGGTGCATCAAATATTGAAGTGACAGTTACCCAAAAGGACTTTTGGAATGATTTGCCCTCTATAGCGGCGATTGTTGACGATCCTTGTGCAGATTACGCTATTATTCCTACCTATGCGTTGGCACGAGAAGCTGCTAAGGACGTAAAAGTAATTCTATCGGGTGAAGGCGGTGACGAAAGTTTTGCTGGATACGGGAGATATCGGAGAGCGTTGAGGCCAAGTTGGATGGGAGGTAGGCAGACGCAAAGAAATGCTCTTTTTGACGAATTGAGAACTTTACGGAATGACGGTGCAGAACAATCAGACGACCATATAAAACCCATTTTTCGTGATAAAAGTCGCTATACACACCTACAAAGATTGCAAGCAGAAGATTTTGTAGATTGGTTGCCGCACAATTTGCTGCTTAAGCTCGACCGCTGTCTCATGGCTTACGGTCTTGAGGGACGGACTCCCTTTGTAGATAAGGTGCTCACTAATTTTGCGTTCTGTCTTCCAGATTATAAAAAAGTTACTTTTCGACTCGGAAAGAAAATATTGCGTACTTGGCTGAATCAGCAAATGCCGCATTCAGAATCGTTCGCGCGCAAAAAAGGTTTTACAGTTCCCGTCGCAGAATGGTTAGAGAACCAAAGGCATAACATTGGTGAGCTAGTTTCCTCTCAGCCTGGAGTTAAACAGTTGTGTGTTCCGGGAACAGTGGGTCCACTGTTCAATTCGAGGAATAAAAGGGCAGTTCAGGCGAGTTGGAGATTGTTATTCTTCTCGCTATGGCATCGACGCCATATTTTAGGTTTGCCTCCAGAAGGTGACGTATTTGAATGTTTGAGTGCTAGTTCGGAACACTAGTTGCAGATGGTGGTTCTGTCATATAATGCTGTCCGTTGATAATCATACTTGTGACATACATTTCCGTTTCTTAAATGTAAGGATGTGCTGATGACAGTCTATATGGTAGGACAAATTGATATTACAGATTTAGAAACGTTCAAGCGGTATAGTGAGCAGGTGGCGTCTACTGTGAAGCAATACGGTGGACAATATCTTGTACGGGGGGGATCTATAGAGCCATTAGAGGGGGGGTTATCCCGTACTCGTTTGGTGGTAATTGAATTTGATTCCAAAGAGTCAGTTAAAAATTGGTATAATTCCGAAGAATATGCTCCATTAATTAAGCTTCGCCAATCTGCTTCTGAGGGTGATTTGGTCATAGTCGATGGAGTAAAGTGATACGGTTTGCCGTCAGTATGGCAGGAATTGCAGGTACTAGTGTTTTCCTTTTGTAATGAAAGAGATCTGGAATTTCCGGCTAGACCTTCGGCAAAAGTTTCAAAGGACACAGAGTTGGGAGGGGGCTCGTGCCGCGTACTATTAAATTAAAAACTGACGTTCCTTGGACCGAAATTCGCGTTACGGACTCGGACTGGCGAAAAGCGGATACGGGAACGATGGTCCGAATGTTGCACAATATTAATTTGATTCGGGCTTTCGAAGAGGTAGTTCTAGAGCTGGCTAGTGAGACTTTAGTCCATGGTCCAGCCCACTCCTCGATAGGTCAAGAAGGTGCTGCTGTGGGCGCTATGTCTGCAGTTCGAAATGGCGATCAAATTAACGGAACCCATCGTGCTCATCATCAGTTTCTTGCTAAAACTTTGAATTACTCTTCGCCGGATGGTTATGACCCTCTGGTGGGACCGTTAGCTGAACCTTTGCAACATGTGGTGCAACGGACACTTGCCGAGATTATGGGGCTGGAGCAAGGGTACTGCGGGGGGCGAGGGGGGTCCATGCATTTGCGTTCCCGCGAATCTGGTATAGTTGGGACTAACGCCATTGTTGGTGGGGGTGTGCCAGTCGCGACCGGTGTTGCCTGGTCTCGAAAGCGACTTGGGAACGGTGATGTTGTTGTCAGTTTTTTTGGTGATGGTGCGTTGCACCAAGGAGCGGTGGCGGAGTCGTTTAACCTTGCTGCACTTTACAATCTTCCAATCCTTTATTTCATAGAAAATAACCAATACGCGGTTTCTACGACTGTTACAGAATCCACTCGTGAAACGAGGCTTGCTGCCCGAGGTCAGGCATACGGTATTCAAGCCTTTACCACTGATGGGATGGATCCACTTGCAGTCAAAATTACAATGGAAAAGGCACTATCACTTTTGCGAGCAGGCACTGGTCCAGTAATAGTAGAGGCGGAATGCTACCGTTTTTTCCACCAAAATGGTCCTTTGCCTGGTAGCGCGTTTGGCTATCGAACCAAAGATGAGGAGCTAGAGTGGCGGAAGCGCGATGCGCCAGATTATATGGCACAAAAGCTAGTAGAAGCGGGGCATATTAGTAACCAGCAAGTCGAACAGTTGCGCAGTACGGCCAGAGCCGCAGTGGAACGTGCCGCGGATAATCTACTTGAGCCCGATGGCAACAGAAGAAGAATAAGGCCAAACTTATGGCCTAGTAGCGATGCCGTTGATCACGGTATTCGTGGAGATATGTCCGAGTTTGAAGGAGTTCGTTACGAGGAAGAGGAAGACCATTCGGGGGAAGTAGTAGAGCGAAAATTTATTGATTTAGTATCTAGTGTAATGGGTCGCAGAATGGAGGTCGATGACCGAGTATTTGTGATTGGGGAGGACGTTCATAAGTTGCGGGGAGGTACGAATGGCGCCACGAAAGGTCTAGTAGACAGGTTCCCTGACAGAGTAATCGGTACACCGATCACTGAAGGAGGATTTGCCGGATTAGCCGGTGGAGTTGCTGCAGACGGATATTTCCGACCCGTGGTGGAATTCATGTACGCAGATTTTATTTATGTGGCGGCTGATCAGGTGTTCAATCAAATTGCAAAGATGCGACATATGTTTGGCGGGGATCTCGCGGTTCCGTTAGTCCTGAGGGCAAAAGTCGCTGCCAAATCGGGTTATGGCTCACAACATTCAATGGACCCTAGCGGATTATTTGCGCAATTTCCTGGCTGGCGAATTGTTGCTCCAAGTACGCCCTATGATTACGTAGGACTTATGAACAGTGCTTTGTTATGTGAGGATCCGGTCTTAGTGGTGGAACATTTAGACCTCTATCAGTCGGTAGGTCCTGCTCCGGCCGAAGATTTAGATTATTTTATTCCCCTTGGTAAGGCGAAAATAGTGCGACAAGGTGATGATTTTACGGTGCTTACTTCCTTGGCAATGGTTGAATCCTGTAAAGCAGTGGCCGAGAAGGAAGGGCTAAACCCCGAAATTATTGATCTTAGGACTTTGGATCGTGCAAATCTGGATTGGGAAACAATCGGAGCGAGCGTACAAAAGACAAATAATGTGTTAGTTGTCGAACAGGGTACCCAAGGCACTTCCTTTGGTGGAGCAATAGGAGACGAGTTGCACCGGCGATTTTTTGACTATTTGGATCAACCGGTAAAAAGAGTGGTTGGTGGTGAGGCAGCTCCAACTATTTCAAAAGTCTTAGATCTTGCTGCTAATGCTAGTGAGGAAGATATTTTAAACGGATATAGGGAAGTTATTAGAGATCTAGGTCGACTAAATAGCTAAATTGGCAAGTACTAGGTTCAGCTTTGCTGAAGATAAGGTCAGGGAGTGTGGAAAGGTAGAATCAACATAATAATGTTGTAAGAAAAGCATTCGATGTGTAACGCAGCATTATTTTGTGCCACAACAAAAGCAACTTTAAGGAAAAGTACTGAGTGGGACTGAGAGACCTGACCAAATTACTAAGTCCGAGCTCAGTTGCTATCGTTGGGGCGACACCGGATGCACGAAGAGTAGGTGGTAGACCAATTTCTTTTTTACGTCGGTTCGGGTTTGCTGGCGACATATACCCTATAAATCCCAAATATTCAGAAATCGACGGCTTGCGTTGCTATCGATCCGTAACTGAAATACCAGAAATTGCCGACATGGCAATTATCGCCGTGCCTGCATCTGCAGTCGTTCAGACGGTTCGCGAATGTCAGAAAGTCGGAATTCCTGCAATGACAATTTACACTAGTGGTTTCTCAGAAATGGGGGATTCGGGTGCATCTTTGGAGCAAGACTTAAAGGAAATAGCGGACGAACAGGGAACCTTAATCTGTGGTCCCAACTGCCAAGGAGTTGCGAATCTTCACGATGGAATGGTAGCAAACTTTAGCTCTACTTTATCAAGAGATAAAATTACGGCTGGTCCAGTTGGCTTTGTTAGCCAGAGTGGTTTGTTCACAGGAATCGTTGCTGCAGAATGTTTTCGACGCAATTTAGGGATAGGCTACCTAAATAGCACAGGTAATGAAGTTGTTGTTGACTTTGCGGACATGATTGCCCACATGGCGCGCGACACAAGAATAAAAGTAATCGCTGGTTACATGGAAGGCGTACGAGATGGAGGCAAACTTCGAAACGCCTTACGAGTAGCTCAAGAGCATAAAACACCGGTAATAATCCTAAAGGTGGGGCGTAACGAAAAAAGTGCTGAGGCAGCAGCATCGCATACTGGTTCTATTGCTGGAAGTTATCAGGTGTATAAGGCGGCGTTCACGCAATGGGGTGTGATCGAGGTCAATGACGTTGTTGAGTTGTTTGATCTAATAGAATTGTTCAGTCTTTCACCGACTTTTAGCAAAGGTCCTAGAGTGGGAATCTTAACCAATTCAGGTGGCATTGGTGTATTTTGTGCCGATAAAATCCACGAAATTGGTCTGAATCTTGCCACCTTTAGTGAAGAAACCACTACGAAAATTTTGGAAAAGCTACCGGTTTTTGGTTCCGCGCAGAATCCAGTCGATTTTACTTTGCAGGCATTAAGCGATGCCGACTCTATAGGGTGGCACCTTAAACATGTCGTAAGTGATCCAAATGTAGACGTTGTAGTACCCTTTTTTGGGGTCCAAATGTTGAACGTAGATTCCCTGTGTAAACAATTAATTCAAGCCAATAAAATTAATGATAAACCCATGGTTGTTGGATGGATGCTGGGCGATCCTTTGATGCTGACAAAACTTAGAGCTGAGGGTATTCCTTGTTTTGAGGATCCAACCCGAGTTCTACAGGCCGTGCATGCGCTCGTTGTTGGTAGAGAGCAACAGGGCAACGATATGCCACTAGAAAACTTAGGTAGCGCTCAGGCGTTCATTGGCCAAATGTTTGAAGAGGGGCACGTCCAACTAACTGAGAATACTGCAAAGCAAGTTTTGGAATTGTTGGACATTCAAGTTACCAAAGGTGCAGTGGTACACGATCCGCGACAGGCGGCCCACGTAGCTGATGAGATAGGTTACCCTGTTGCGCTAAAAGTAGAATCATCAAAAATTGCTCACAAGAGTGAAGTGGGAGGGGTGTGTCTAAATTTGCGTACATCAAAGGAAGTCATTCGGGCTTTTGAAGAGATTAGCAGTTCTGTTTTAAAATATAAGCCGGAGGCAACTGTTGAAGGAATCGGCGTATACGAAATGATTGAAAACGCAATTGAGTTAATCATTGGCGCTAGAAACGATCCCATATTTGGACCCGTGGTTTTGATAGGGACCGGGGGTGTCATGGTGGAGATGATACAAGATACAGTGCTTCGCGTGGCCCCTATTTCAAGGTCGGAAGCGCTAGGGATGATCTCCAAATTAAAAGTCTACCCGCTTCTGGTGGGGGCAAGAGGTAGAATAAAAACCGATATAGATACAATCGCAAAAATATTGACCCGACTTTCCAGTTTTATGGTTTCCACGACATTAATCTCTGACTTAGAAATTAATCCGTTGATGGTATGCAAGGACGGAACCACTATATGTGCAGCCGATGCACTAATTACCTTAAAGAATCCCAATGGGTCCCGTTGAGTGAAACGCATCTTAAAACGCCCATTAAACCGACTAATTAAATCTTGCTACTGTAAGGCCGGAAAGGTCGATCGGTGATACACGACCTGCAATGATTTCAGCTAAAATGTGCGCGGATCCGCAGGCAAGACTCCAGCCTAAACTGCCATGTCCGGTATTGAGGAATAGATTTTTGTATTTTGTTTCGCCGATGATTGGGGCGCCATCGGGCGTCATTGGGCGAAAACCAGCCCATGGTTCAGCCGATTCGAAATTGCCGGCTCCTGGAAATATCGCCTGAGCTTGGCTCTTCAGTGCTTTAATGCGCCCTGGGTTGAGGGACCTGTCAGAGGATCCAATTTCAGCGGTGCCGGCGACGCGAAGTCGATCCCCAAGTCTGCTAAAACCCAACTTTCTCTCTTGGTCCTGTATCCCAATGCTCGGTGCACCATTATGACCTGAGGTGGGTACGGTTATTGAATATCCCTTGACTGGATAGATGGGGAGAGAAGGATACACTGGCTTTAGTAGACCCACGGTATCGTTGGCAGCGCTAACGATGACTAGGTCTGCTTTCAGACTTCCTTTGTTAGTTGCGACACCGATGACATGCTCCCCATCAAACATCAACTCCTTTACCGAAGTTCCGTACTCTAAATTGACACCGTTTTTTTGTACTAAATTAGAAAGTCCAACTGTAAATCGGTGGGCATCACCGGTGTGTTCTTTCGAATGGAGAACGCCGCCAGCGTATTGAAGTCCACTATGACTGAGGGCTGGTTCTACATTAATACAATCTGAATTCTGGAGAATTTGTCCCCGGTGTTTAGGGTCCGGGATCTTTGATTGTTCACTAACGGCTTCATTGAATGATTTAGGAGTGTGAAACAGGTGAAGAATGCCCTTATCGTCGTAATCGAAATCAAAATTCAATGATTGAACCAGTTCACCCATTAGATGAGTACTAAGGATTGCGAGACGGAGTAGATTAGAACGCGTTATCTCATATTTGGACTGACGGCATTGAGCCAGAAAACGTACTAACCATTTCCACATTGCGATATCACCACGTGGATGTATTAGGTAGGGTGCGCTTGGACTGCCAAACTCACGGGCTATCATCAGTGGTACTGTTGGTGATGCCCAAGGTTTAGCTGTTAAATGGCATAGTTGACCAGCATTAGCGAAGCTCGTCTCCATGCCGGCTTTTTCTTTCCGGTCTACAATGCTTACATCGTGGCCATCTTTATTTAGGTAGAATGCAGTTGTAACACCAACTACTCCTGCTCCTACGACAATGACTTTCATGTCCCCAAAATTCCTTTGAAATAAAGAATACAATCATAACGAGGTTAATGCTGAAGGGTAGCGTAAATGTCTCCTGACGGACCGCCTAGTTTAGTCTCTGTTAACGTCTCGTATATAGCAGATGAATCTTTCCAGTCCTCAAAAATAAATTTTTTGCTCTCTCCTAAAGACAGATTGAACTTGTATTGGCCCAAGCTGGAGAGTCGTTGGATGCAAGATAAGGCAATATCAATGCGGGCTGGGATGTATTCAAAAGACAGGCTTGGCAAGGGTCTACTTAGCCCTGTTAAGGCCTCTAGTTCGGCGCCTTCGATGTCAATTTTGCAAAAATCTGGTATGCCAAATTCCGCTATCAGCATATCGAGAGTTGTAGTTTCAACCCTTATTTCCTTATTCCAGATAACTTTCGAAAAACGATCCTGCTGCGATATATCAATTGTCCAGTCTAATTTGAGTGAGGACATCGTTGGGTTTTTCGTGCTGATATAAAAGGATTGGTATCCAATATGCGATGTAACGGCCGTTTCTACCAGTGTCACCTGGGTATTTTCTTTATAAAGATAGTTTAAAAACTTCATGAAATTAGGAAGAGGCTCTACGGCTACTACTTGAGCTCCAAGAGCTAAAAATGTTGAGATTCGATCTCCAGTATGGGATCCAATATCAAAACATAAATCGCCAGGATTCACTAACTGGCGATAATGCCAATATGATTGTATACGGCGAATAGGATTTAAACGATATACTGCCACGGATTTTAGAAATGAGAGCGTCGTATCCAATTAACTGCTGGGTCCTTTACCGCAGAGTGTTCCCTTTTAGCGTCGTAACCCGGACCAAAACCGGTTTTCAAATATTTAGGTAGATAGGTCTTCCGAAGGAGCAAACACTAAGCTAATGTTTTTAAACCGCTACTAACGATATTTAATTCGACCTAAGCTATCAACATTGGATTGACTGGACACCTACCGGATGGAGTTATTCAATATCTATGTGCCTAGTTATTGGAAGCGCTTCGTCCTTTGTCCATTCTGCCAATGAACCATCGTATAACACGGCTTCGTCCATTCCTAAAAGCTCATGTGCTACGAACCATCCCATTGAACTTTCTAGCCCAGCATTACAAAATAAAATTATCTTTCCTTCTGTTGGTGCTCCTACAGCCCCGAATAACTGTTTGATTTGTTCAGGTTTCCGAAATTTCATACCTGCATTTTCCGTTAACCAACTCATGGGTAAGTTTATTGAGTCTGGGATGGTGCCGTATCGCTGCAACATCCAGGCTTTATTAACTCCCATGTACATATCATGGCTACGGACATCGATCATGGTTGTTCCATCATTTAACGCTCTCTCCATTTCACTGCGGGATATTAGTAAATTCGACCTTTCATTTGATGTGAAGTTCTTAGGAGTTGCTTCATAAGTGCCAACATCAAAATCTGCGGACCATTCGTCCATCCACGCGGGCAGTCCGCCATCCAAAATAGAAACCATTTCATGGCCCAGGTATTTTAAGGTTAAATAGATACTGGTTGTTTCCGCGGCGTCAAAAGGCCCGGTGCCAGATCCGTAGATGACAACGTGGGTGTTATTGCTAATTCCTAGCCGCCCTACTAACGCTTCTAGATGAGCTGGAGGGGGCATCATATGTGGGATGCCGGCCTTCCGCATACGCCAGCCGTCTTTATAGTAGTTTGTGTGGACGGCACAAGGAATATGGGCGGATTGATAATCCTCAGTCGACCGGCGTACATCAAGTACAGTTAAAGAATCGCTGCAGACATGAGGTTTTAGCCAGGCGACGTCCACTAACGGCGAGGATGTTTCTGAAAGAGCGGTGTTAGTCGAGAAGAAAAAAGTGATAACGGCAAGAGCACTTTTTACACCGTTCATTTTAATTTAGCCCCCACAGGCGAAGGCGCTCCAGGAACGACTGAAGGAATTTCTGGAGACATATCTCTCGCCTTTTTTGCTGCTGTTATTAAGGGTGGGCAGGCATGTTCATCATAATATACTACCTGACAATCTAGGCAGTAGAAGCATTCACTCATGTTTATTTTTCCCGTTGGTTCAATAGCTGAAATTGGACATTTTCGTTCGCATAAGTGGCAGGGGCTTCCGCATTCGGTTCGGCGCTTCAAAAGATTAAATATACGAAGTTTTCCACCGATGGCCATTGCGGCTCCAAGAGGACAGAAAAAACGACAAAAGAAACGCTCGACAGTGAGACCTGCACACAAAAGCGTTAACGCATAAATAACGTACGGCCAATCACGAGCAAATTTGAGAGAAATGGCTGTCTTGAAAGGTTCAACTTCCGAAGCAATGCTAGCAGCAGTCATGGAGTAGAAAGATAGGCCCACTAAAATAGCTAATATTAGATATTTAATCGGCCATAAATAAGTATGGGCTCGCGATGACAGTTGTAGCTGGGGTATCCGGATTGCCTTTGCAATCTTAGCCAATAACTCCTGCATGGCGCCAAATGGGCACAGCCAGCCGCAGAAAATTCCGCGGCCCCATATGACAAATGTCACTAAAACATATGACATGAGGACAATTATTAATGGATCAGAAAGAATGACATCGGCATTAAAGGGGCCTACGGCAGCCTGAATCCAGGTCAAAATATTTATAACAGTAACCTGAGCACCAGCGATCCAACCCAACCACACTAGCGTGAACAGCATGAAGCCAATTCGGAGCCAAGAATAAAGATTCGGTTTCCGAGTAATTGGCTCCATAAAAATTAAAATTATAGTTAACGCAGCGAGAGCCGTTAGGAGGATTCCCAAATTTACGGCTTGAACTTCCCAAGCTCTGAACCAAACTGGGTCATTATCAGAGGCTATTACATCTAGGCCGGTAGGTTCTAGAACATATTGGGATGGCAATTGGTATGGCAACTTGAATACGGTCGTTGACCCATTTTCCGTCTCAAAGGGGATTTCTAACGTCCAAGGTTCAAGTGGGTCTACCCCTTCAGAAGCCGGGAGCCAGAGTAGTCCGATTTCAGAGAAAATTGGCTTGTCTTTGCCATGAAGAAAACCAAAATATCGAAACCAGTCTTTTGACAGCGCAAATGTTTTATCGCCCTGAATAAGGCGGAACCGCTCAAATGGTCCCGTGATCCGCTCATGCATATCGTGCAACTCATATGATCCTTTTGACATCATTAGAAGCACGAGATCTTCAGCAGCACGTCCACTGATAAACAAATTATAGGACTGGTCACCCATAATATTTCTGCCGATTGAAGGTGGAGTCACCGGGGCGACGTAAAGATCAATAACCGATTTGTCCTGTTCTTGTTCTTCTGCTGCCACGTGTCTTTCTGTTCGTCTATATCTCGGTGCAACCTGCTCTTGAATCAAACGAAGACTTTCTCCTACTTCCTGATAGGCAGACAAATCTATGCCCAGCGCCGCCGCATCGGCTTCGGAAACTTTCAGGTGTGCCACCGAGCCATCTTCCACTAGGGTTGACCAATCATTTTCTTGAAAAAAAGTCATGTCGACGGCGGGCTTGTCATTCAATCTTAGCCCATGGGCTCGGGCGACGAGCCGGGCAGAGG
>CAZEWK010000053.1:0-3097 GCA_964515905.1 uncultured Rhodospirillaceae bacterium
CTCGCTAATATTGATGGGGATCTGCTGCCTTTTATTCAAAATCTGTTATATTTTAAAGAGTTACTAGCAATTCCTAGGGCTATAGCATCAAAGGGTTGATCTATGCCTATTCTTGAACCGATTACTGGTCGCTATTTTAGTATGACAGTAGCAGAGGAGACGGTTCGTATTTATGTGGAGGAAGCGGGTAAAGGTATTCCCCTAGTATGTCTTCATACCGCAGGTTCAGATTCCAGACAGTTTCGACACTTAATGAATGATGCCGCTATAACCGATCATTATAAAGTTTTAGCCTTTGATATGCCCTGGCATGGAAAATCTAATCCACCAGTTGGTTGGCGAGAAAGCGAATATAAACTTACTACCGAATTATACAAAGAAACCGTTTTAAAATTTTGTCAGACAATGGAATTAGAAAATCCGGTAATCATGGGTTGTTCGATGGGTGGACGTATTGTGCTGCATCTCGCACTTGAATGTCCGGAAGAGTTTCGAGCCGTTATTGCGCTCGAAGGCGCAGATAAGCTGGAGCCTTATTATGATACGGAATGGCTACCCAGGCCGGATGTCCACGGTGGTGAAGTTGCGGCCGGTTATGTTTCAGGCCAAATTGCGCCCCAAAGCCCATCAGAATATTATTGGGAAACATTATGGGCTTACATGCAAAGTGGCCCTGGAATATTTAAGGGGGATTTATACTTTTATTGGGTTGATGGCCATTTTGACGACCGTTCAGTGCAGATTGATACCAAACGTTGTCCCGTCTATCTTCTGTCTGGTGAATATGATTCCTCTTGCACACCAGAGCGTACGCTGGCTACGGCTAAACGAATAAAAGGATCAAAGGTGACCGTCATGAAGAGCATGGGTCATTTCCCGATGTCAGAGAATCCCTCATTATTTCGACGATACTTGTTGCCAATTTTGAATGAAATTAGGGAAAAATCGTAAAAATATTTTTCAGTCTAACGAAAAGACTAATCATCGTTCTTACTTCTGACGGGATTAATCATTATTTAGAGTTGTAAATTTCTTCTAACGCATTTACGGCTTGAGAAATAGCATCTAACGTTTGATTAATATCTTTATTGCTCAGGGCGATTGAAATGTAAAATTTATTTGGTGATTTTAGAATTCCTTGCAGCTGTAACAGTGCGTTAAACGCTTTGGTTTTTTTATCATTTCCCGCTACAAAATCCCGATAATTATTTACCGCACCTTTTTTGAAAACAATGTCAAATAACGGTGGTTCGCCAACAATTTTATGATTGTGACCGGCACGATCTAAATTTGTACTCAGTGTTGTCATCAGGCTTTTCCCCAAAGTTCGCAGTAATTCATAAGTGCCTGGTCGTTTAAGAATTTCCAAAGTTTTGAGTCCAGCGACAGCGGCCAAGGGATTCCCGTTTAAGGTTCCATTGAGCATAAGAAATTTGTCTTGGCTTACTTCGCTTTTATCAAAATGTGACATGATATCTTTTTGCCCTGCGATTGCGGCAAGAGGAAAGCCGCCACCAATGATTTTTCCAAGCGTACAAATATCAGGAACGACACCGTAGTGCTCTTGTGCGCCACCATAAGCAAAACGGAAACCAGTCACTATTTCGTCAAATATTAATATGATATCATTATTTGTACATTCTTCGCGGATAGCTTCTAAGAAACCTGGATGTGGAGGAATAATTCGTTGAAATGGTTCTACTATAATCGCAGCGATGTCATTCTTGTGTTCGGTGATAAGTGAACTAACAAATTGACTGTCGTTAAATGGAGCAATTAGCATCTCGTCGCGGACGCTGCTCGGTATTCCGGCGGAGTCTGCTACTGCTACTGGAAAGTTTGACGATATTTTGGGGGCTAAACTCATTTGAGCTTCGGCTGACATACCGTGGTAACCGCCCTCGAATTTTATAATTTTATTGCGGCCTGTATATGCTCGTGCCAATCTCATCGCGTACATATCTGCTTCACTGCCGGTGGTCAGATATCGAAGCTGCTCCGCGCAGGGTACCGCATGACAAATAACTTCCGCTAATTCAAGAGACTGTTCGTTGTTAGTAAAAAATGTAGTCCCTCTCCCAAGTTGTTCTTTGACGGCTTCGACAACCTCTGGATGGCTATGGCCCAATATCATCGGACCCGAACCAATCAGGTAATCAATGTATTCGTTTCCATTATGATCCCAGACGTGAGAGCCTTTCCCTTCACGAATAAATATTTTGGGATCGAAATTACCCAAACCGCCCTCAGGGAAGACTTCATTGGCACGTTCAATTAAATTAATTTGGCTCATGGATTAATAATTAGCTTGAAACGACAGCGATGTAAGCGTTATAGGCCATAAACATTTTTAGCCACCTCGTCACTAATCTTACCTAAATATAAATCACGTTCTACAGCCTTCCTATCTCGATCTAAAGGATTGCCCCAGCCACCACCACCCGAAGTGCGGAAACTCACTATGTCACCACATTTAAGAGATACTCCAGTGATCTTACTAGGCAGTTTGCGTTCACCGGAAGTTCCCGGGTTGATGATTATTTCAGTATATGACCCTTTTTCTCCTCCGTTTAAACCATATGGACCATATTTCATGCGATCGGCCAATATAGTTAGGCGAGCACTACCCTCTAAAATTCGGAGATCCCGCCTCAGACCTAAGCCACCCCTATGCTTACCAGGTCCACCGGAATCTGGAATAAGTTCGTATCGTTCAATTCGAATCGGGTGCAGTCTTTCAACCATTTCTACCGGTGTGTTTGCAGGGTTGTGTATATGCGCAGAGCACGTTTCAAGTCCGTCACGTTTGCAGGACCCGCCCCAACCACCAATTTCAATCTCAAAAAGGGCCCAAGTCATATTATTGTCGGGACCTACACCGCTCAGATGATAGGTTGTTGACATTCCATAGTAGGCTGCCGGAATTTTATTGGGTAATGCTTGGGCCATTGCCCCCAAGACAGTGTCGCATGTGCGGTGGACGATTGCCATTCGGCCGACAACTGGTGCAGGGGGAGACGCTGCTACAATTGACGCTTCAGGCATTACGAATGTTACCGGTCTGAAGGCTCCCTCGTTTACAGGTATATCGGATCCA
>CAZEWK010000054.1:0-33574 GCA_964515905.1 uncultured Rhodospirillaceae bacterium
GCAGAAAAGCTACATGGCGCAGGAAAATCGTTCGGAGCTCCAATTGCTCCTACCCCTGATGGAAATCAGTGGTTAGCCGCGTTATTTGCTGCGTACGGTTCGGAAGTTGTCAGCGAGTCGGTAGAAATTACGGTCGATTCCGATGAAACTCGTACTGTATTGGAGTACTTATCACGACTGACTCAGTATATGCCGGAAAGTGTCTACGCGTGGGATGATGCTAGTAACAACCGATGGTTAATTTCAGGAGAAGGTTCATCGATTTTTAATCCTCCAAGTGCATGGGCGGTTGCCAACAGAGACAATCCGGACGTGGCAAAACATGTGTGGCACCACGACGCTCCCCGTGGACCCCGTGGTCGCTTTAGGGCGGATTCGCCCTTCTTTTGGGGCATCTGGGATTTTTCACAGAATATTTCCGCCGGCAAGGCTCTGCTGCGCTACTTGGCCGGACGCGACGTTATGAACAGGTTGGTTGCTGGAGCAAAAGGTTTTGACATTCCCCTTATTATCTCGCATTACCAAAATAATGATATATGGGCTCAGTCACAACCTCCGGAGGGTGTTCTTTATAATTATCCAATCCGTGGTGACGAGCGTCCCGTGGCAGCCGGGTATCCTGCTCCCCCTGAATACGCGGCGCAGATAATGGCGCAAGGAGTGCTCCCCAATCTAGTTGCGCGTGTGACACAGGGCGGGGATTCGTTTGATGACGCAATTGGCTGGGCAGAAAACGAACTTGAAGGTATAATGCGAGGTTAAGAAAGAACATGCGGGATCTATGATGTGAGAGCAGTCCGGTGACTCAAAGTGGGGGCAAAATATCAGCAACTGGTGGCAGAGGCTGGTTTTACCTGTGGTTGAGACGCCGGTCGACTATAGCGATCATGATGTGCCTCCCTCTCGTTGCAATTATCGGTAGCTTGGTTGCGTACCCCTTTCTTTATTCGATTTATCTTTCCATGTTGAATAAGGCAGAGACCACCTTCGTTGGCTTTGACAATTTTCTTTTCTTGTTTAGACGCGAAACATTTTGGCTGGTAGTCCAACAGTCGGTGTTGTTTGCGCTAGTTGCTGTCATATTTAAGGCATTGATCGGTTTCATTGCAGCTCACGCAGTGAATACCATCCCCAGTAAAGGGCAAAGAAAGTGGCGTGGAATGATGTTAGTTCCATGGGTAATTCCGCCGGCACTATCAACTCTTGGTTGGTGGTGGCTCTTTGAGCCAACGTACAGTGCTTTTAATTGGCTTTTAGCCGAATTTGCCATCCCAGCTGTGCCTTGGTTGAGTGATACGTTCTGGGCCCGGTTCTCTGTAATTTTGGTAAACGTTTGGGTGGGGGCGCCATTTTTCCTCATAATGTACCTAGCAGCTCTTAAATCTATACCAGAAGATCTTTATGAGGCAGCCTCAATTGACGGGGCGAGTGCTTGGCAGAAACTGATTCATGTTACGTTACCCATGATGCGCAATATTATTGCCATTACGGTGCTTTTTTCGATCATAGTCACTTTTGCAAATTTCGATATTGTGCGTGTTTTAACGCAAGGAGGTCCACGTAATTCCACCCATCTGTTTGCGACGTATGCATTTAGGGTTGGCATAGAGTCGGGAGATGTTCCTCTAGGAGCCGCGGTATCATTGTTCATGTTCCCGGCGCTTGCAATTTTGGCTTTTGTCATTCTTCGAAATGTTCGTCAAAGGACGGTTAGTATATGACACAAGTAGTGAAAAATAATGGTGCTTTGACCGCGCTGCTAGGGAACAGGACCAGTCTTCACGCAAATAGGCGCTGGGCGCTATTTGCCTCGTATGCGTGTCTGATTATTTTTGTAATTTTTTTCCTGTGTCCGCCCTTGTACATGCTAGTGACTTCGTTAAAAACGAACGCTGAAATTGCTAATTTAGCGACAAACCCATGGTTAATCGAAGAAGGTGCTACGACGGAGCATTATAAACACCTGCTGACCGAAACAGCTTTTCTCATTTATTTTAAAAATACAATAATTGTTACCGTATTTGTGGTGTCTATAACGATGGTGATAAGTGTTTTAGCGGCCTACGCCCTGTCACGCCTGGGTTTTTGGGGGTCTGGAGTTATCGCCACAGGTGTATTTCTTGTATATTTGGTCCCTGATTCACTTTTATTTATTCCTCTGTTCAATATTGTCGGGGCCCTTGGACTCTTAAATTCTTATTGGGTCTTGGTCTTGGTGTACCCAACACTTACGGTGCCTTTTTGTACCTGGATAATGATTGGTTATTTTGCATCGATACCGAAAGAATTGGATGAGGCAGCGTTAATAGACGGTGCCAACCATATGCAGATGCTGCTGAAAGTCTTCATACCAGTTGCACTGCCCGGTCTAATTGCTGCAACCATTTTTGCATTTACAGTTTCCTGGGCAAACTTTTTGTATCCGCTTGCCTACATTTATAGCGACAACCAAATGGTATTGACGGTTGGTACCGTCACGACACTCATTAAGGGAGATGTTTTTCACTGGGGAGGTCTAATGGCTGGGGCTTTGTTGGCAGCCGCTCCTCCTGTCATTCTGTATGCGTTTTTAATGGACTATTATATAGCCGGATTAACATCGGGCGCGACGAAGGGCTAAACGACAATGGCTGATGTTTCTTTGAAAAATTTACATAAAGTCTTTGATCGCACAGAGGCGGTGCGTGGAATAAATCTAGAAATTTCCGATAACGAGTTTGTTGTTCTTGTTGGTCCATCGGGGTGTGGTAAGAGTACCACTTTGAGAATGATTGCCGGGCTCGAAGAAATCACTAAAGGAGATATTCGCATTGGGGGAGAATTAGTAAATGATGTTCCTCCCAAAGACAGAGATATTGCGATGGTCTTTCAAAACTATGCGCTCTACCCACATATGACTGTATACCAAAATATGTCGTTTGGACTGCGGTTGCGGAAATATTCAAAGGATGAAATACAAAAAAGGGTGGAGAATGCCGCAAACGTTCTAAGCATAACTGAATTGCTACAGCGTCGGCCCAAGCAACTTTCTGGAGGGCAACGCCAACGTGTCGCTATGGGTCGTGCTATCGTTAGAAATCCACAAGTATTTCTGTTTGATGAGCCACTAAGCAATCTAGATGCGAAACTTCGTGGCCAGATGCGGATTGAGATCAAAAGGGTCCATCAACATTTAAATACAACTACAGTGTACGTCACTCACGATCAGGTGGAAGCAATGACATTGGCTGATCGTGTTGTGGTCATGAACAACGGCTTGATCGAACAAGTGGGGGCTCCTGGTGAATTGTATCACGAGCCAAAAACTCGTTTTGTGGCGGGTTTTATTGGGTCTCCTGCAATGAATTTTATGAACTGTCAGGTGGTAGAAGAGTCAGAGGAAATCCAGGTAAAAGTGGGAAGCGAGTTAACCCTTAAAACAGCGCCAGATCGCCAAGCTAGATATAGGCCGTATGTAGGGCGGAATTTAGTGCTTGGTATACGACCAGAGCATATCCATGAAAAACGGGGTGGTCATGAGGCCCAACACGAAGTAAAGGTAAATTTTATTGAGCCTCTCGGTATGGAGACGATGATCTATTTTAACATGCAGGATGCAGAATTTTGTGGGCGAGTCGCGCCAGATGCCAATCCAGTGCCTGGAAAGGCATTGTCTTTATTTTTTGATCAAGACAAAATTCATTTGATAGATCCTGAGACCGAACTCGTTATTTAGGTTTTGTGCTTTGGGAGTGTTCTACGGTATTAGATTTTAACGAGAACACTTAAATATAATGATCAAGGAACTCAATTATGTTCCATTCATTAACGAGCCTTGGTTTATTTTTCGTAAAGTGAATCAATTTTTCCTTGATAATAATCAATTATTTGATGACGCCGATTCTTCATGGTTGGAGTTAACATTTCATTTTCGACAGAGAATTGGTGCTCTGCGATGCCAAACCTTCGGACTTGTTCAATAACCGAAAGTTTTTTGTTCGCCCGACCTACACTTGTGGAGAGGGCCTCATGAAGTTTTGACTCATTGTGAAGTTCCACTAAATTGCCACTGCGGCTGTTAGACTTAGTCCACGTATCTAAAAATTCTGTCGAGGGGACCAATATCGCAGCCAAATGACGTCGTTTGTCGCCTACTACTATCGCCTGCTCAATCTCGGGCTCTAAGCAAAGAATTCCTTCCACTCTCTGTGGAGAAACATTATCGCCTCCAGAGAGAACAATGATGTCTTTCTTTCGATCAGTGATTCGGATGTAACCATCTTCGTCAATTTCACCAATATCACCGGTATGCAACCACCCATCCCTGATAGTTTCGTTAGTGATCTCCGGTTGTCTCCAATATCCATTCATTAACAAGGGTCCTTTAACAAGGATTTCACCATCATTTGCTATACGCACTTGGACATGCTTAAGCGGTGGACCGACAGTATCTAGTTTAATATTTGAAGATGGATTGCAGCTGACGACAGGTGCGGTCTCTGTTTGACCGTAACCTTGCAAAAGTCTTAATCCGAGTGATGTGAAAAATATCCCGACATCAAGATTTAAAGGTGCGCCGCCTGACACCATCGCTTTCAGTCGTCCGCCGAAACGGCCCCGTACTTTGTTTCGGACTAGCTTGTCCATTAGTGTATCGAGAAATCTTACAAATGGTGGCAACCTACTGCCTGAGTTATAAGCCCTTTGTCCCAAATTTAAGGTTAAAGTGAACAGTTTTTCTTTCAGTCCTCCTGTCCGTCTAACTCCATCTAATATTTTCAGTCGCATCACTTCATAGAGGCGTGGCACGCTTGTCATAATTGTCGGTGATACTTCTGTGAGATTTGAGGAAAGTTTATCGATTCCCTCTGCGTAATAGATTTGGGCACCAATTGAGATGGGAAACATGAGACCGCAGCTATGTTCGTAGGAGTGTGATAACGGCAGAAACGAAAGAAATATCTCATCGTCCAATCCCAGTTCCTCCAAAAGGTAATATGCGCCCACACAATTGCACATTATTGCTCGATGGCTCAGCATTACTCCCTTTGGAGTGCCACCTGTACCTGAGGTGTAAATCAGACAAGCGACGTCTTCCGGTTTTATCTTATCAACTTCGTCTAACGAAAGTGGGTCGTTTTGGGGGACGGCACTTAAAGCCTCGTCCCACGCAATTGTTTGTACCTTGCTCGTTGATTGACGGTCTAGTGGTTCAATGGCGATCAAACAAGAAAGAGTATTCGTTTGCTCTGCTGCCTCGAGTAATGGCTGCGCTAGTTTTTTGGTAGACACGATTGCTATGGTGGCCCCACTATCAACTAGAATATGCTTGTGGTCAGTGAGGGTATTTGTGACGTAAGCGGGCACCGTAATTCCACCGGCAGCCATAATAGCAAAGTCAGCGATCGCCCATTCAGGAGAATTATCTGCTACTAACACGACCCGTCCTCCGTTTTGGAGACCGTGTAGCCGCAAAGACGTAGCGAGACATTCTACTTGCTTTAATGCCTCGTTCCACGTGGTACTTGTCCAATTAACTCCGTGTTTTGCCCATAGAAAAGGTGCATCCCCTTTGGTTTGGGCTTGCCGAACAAACATTGATACCAAGTTCGGCCAATGGTTAAGTTCCATCTTTCTGCTCCTCATCTACACCCAACCTCTAGTATACAAAAAAAATTGCAGAACCGTCATGTCGGGCTTGGCGAAAGGCCTGAGTCTTCCAATATCTATAGTATAACAAGGAGAAACTGAAATGTCTGATCCAGATAGGAATTTAGACGTGCTTCCAGAATGGCGATTGGATGACTTATTTGTGGGTCTGGAATCGCCGGAGTTGAGTGCATTCATGGAAGAAACTGAGATTAGAGCCGGGAAACTGGCTGAGGCATATAAGAGCCGAATGGCCGCGTTAGGCGGTCCCCAACTGGTAGAATTAATACAAGAGTTTGAAATTCTTACAGACAGGATTGGTCGTATGATCAGCTATGGGCAATTGTTGTACGCGGCCGATCTGAGCGATTCCAACATTGGTCAGTTTTACCAAACGATACAGGAACGCTGTACAGATATCTCTACCAATCTTTTATTTGTAACACTGGAATTAAATTGTCTTGAAGAGGATAGAATTTCCGAACTTATGCACGATTCCTCGTTGATGGCTTACGAACCTTGGATAAGGGATACACGTTTATTCCGACCCTACCAGTTGTCCGACGATGTTGAAAAAATATTACATGAGAAACATGTTTCTGGTCGTAGCGCCTGGATCCGCCTATTTGATGAGATCATGGCTAGTATCGAGTTTGGGCACAACGGAGAGATGCTTAATGCTTCTAGAGCCTTTGACCTTTTGTCATCTCAGGATAGAAATGTACGGCATGCCATATCACAGGAAATTTCTAAGGTTCTTCAACAGAACATCCGATCTCTTACATTGATTACCAATACTTTGATCAAGGACAAGGAAATTGAAGATCGGGCTCGAAAGCTTCCCGCACCCATTTCCGCCCGAAACCTTGAAAATGTGGTGGAAGATGCAGTAGTAGACGCGCTATTGGACTCCGTAAAACAAAGTTACCCAAAGCTGTCACACCGATATTACGGAATAAAAGCGCAATGGCTCGGGCTTTCAAAACTTGAATATTGGGATCGTAATGCGCCACTTCCTGAAGACGATGATCGGCTAATTGGCTGGGAAGAAGCAAAACAAACGGTTTTAGCATCATATTATGCATTCTCACCTAATATGGGTGACATAGGTTCGTTGTTTTTTAAAAATAATTGGATCGACGCCAAGGTCCGTCCTGGAAAAACTCAGGGCGCTTTTTCACATCCAACGGTTCCAACGGTTCATCCATATATTTTATTGAATTACCAGGGCCGGACCCGCGATGTAATGACTTTGGCTCATGAGTTAGGTCATGGGGTGCATCAGGTGCTGTCTGCTGGCCAAGGAGCTTTAATGGCGGAAACTCCTCTGACATTAGCTGAAACAGCTAGTGTTTTTGGTGAGCAGTTAACATTTAGAGCTATGTTAGACGAAGAATCGGATGCTATCCGTCGCCGAGTGATGCTGGCAGGAAAAGTGGAGGACATGCTCAACACTGTTGTACGTCAAGTTGCATTTTGTGATTTTGAACGTAGGCTTCACGAATTGCGTCCAGAGGGCGAGTTGAGCACAGATGTAATCTCAGATATCTGGATGGACGTACAGAGGGAAAGTCTAGGGCCAAGTATCAGTCTACATGATGACTACAGAGTTTATTGGTCGTACATTCCGCATTTTATTCACACTCCTTTTTATGTTTATGCCTATGCCTTTGGTGATTGTTTGGTAAACGCTTTGTATGGCTTATACCAATCCTCTTTTCCAGATTTTGAGAAAAAATACCTAGATTTGTTGTCCTCAGGAGGATCAAAAAGGCATGATGAGTTGTTAAAACCGTTTGGACTCAATACGAAAGATCCAGCGTTTTGGGAGTGTGGTTTAGGTGTACTAGAGAAGTTAATTGATGAGTTAGAGCAGGAGTTCAGCTAGGTGGCTGGCCAATCCGATGACGACCACTTGACAGGACGTATTCGCCGATACGCAAAGGTATCGCGGAGTGTTGGTGGATTAGCAGCCAAACTTGCCGGCGAACGCTATTTAGGTATGTCAGTTGACCGTCGCAGGCATGCAGTAGACCTGCGGAACGCTCTTGGGGATCTGAAGGGACCCTTGATGAAGGTAGCACAGCTTTTGTCAACTATTCCTGATGCCTTGCCACCTGAGTACGCTGACGAGCTACGACACTTGCAGGCAAATGCACCGTCTATGGGATGGCTATTTGTGAAGCGTCGAATGTCTAGAGAGCTTGGTTCATCTTGGTTAGAAAGATTTCATGATTTCGGTCGTGAGGCGGTGCGGGCGGCTTCACTGGGACAAGTGCACCTTGCAACGTCTAAGGAGGGCCAAAAATTGGCCTGTAAATTACAGTATCCAGATATGGCGTCCGCGGTTGAAGCTGATCTGAGGCAGCTCGGTCTTATCTTTAACATCTACCGGCGCTACGACTCCAGCATAGATCCGACTGAGATACAGGAAGAGATCAGCGATCGTCTTCGCGAAGAGTTGGACTATGAGCGCGAGGCTAGGCACATCAAGATGTATAAAAAGATCTTAGTCGATGAAATCGGTGTCAAAGTTCCTGCGGTAGAAGATAGACTCTCCACTAGTCGACTTTTAACTATGACATGGTTAGAGGGAAAGCCACTAGTGGATTTCGGTGTAGAACCGGTATCTCTTCGAAATCAGGTTGCTTTAAACATGTTCAGAGCTTGGTATGTTCCTTTCTACTATTATGGGGTTATTCATGGGGATCCCCACCTGGGGAACTATACGGTCCGTCAGGACTGTAGGATAAATTTGTTGGACTTTGGCAGTGTGAGGATATTCCAACCAGGTTTTGTGAAAGGTGTGATAGACCTATATCGAGCTCTTCTTCAAAATGATCGCGATCTTGCCGTTTCTGCGTATAAAATCTGGGGTTTTACAGATCTATCAGAAGAAATAATTGATACGTTAAATGTTTGGGCAAATTTTGTATATGCACCTTTGTTAGAGGATAGAACCCGCAAAATCCAAGATGGAGAAAATAGTCAATATGGTGTCCGTGTAGCCGCGAAAGTGCATGCGGAACTTCGGCGTTTAGGAGGAGTTAAACCGCCGAGAGAGTTCGTTTTGGTGGATCGGGCGGCGATCGGACTGGGGTCTGTTTTTATGCGGCTGAATGCAGAAATTAACTGGCATCAAATGTTTGAGCAATTGATAGAAAATTTTCAGGTAGATAAGTTATTGGAACGTCAAACAAAAGTGCTTAAGAGTGTCCAACTCATATAAGTTCAAGAAAAGGGCGTTTAATACACAGGAAATCAAATGTCACGGTATTTGTTTGAGAAATAACGATATGGCCCTGACCGACTCTTTCAAATTCTCGGTCTCTGTTCTCCCAGATAGTTTCCTTGGTTTAAAGGAATGGTCACCGTCGGCAAGCCAGTGAATATTGATTGCTGGGGACATGCTGTATTGCTTGACTTCTTCGTAACTTCCGAACGGATCTCTTTCGCCTTGGAGGATAATAGTGGGGGTTTGAAGTGTTTCTAAATGCGCTACCCGAGTTTTTTTTGGTTTGTTGGGCGAATGAAACGGATAACCAAGACAGATTAATCCAGAAACAAGCGACTCATCAGCGATCATGCTAGCCATTCGACCGCCTAACGATTTCCCCCCAATGACAATGCGCCTGTTTTTGGGTAAAAACTCTATTACCGTTTTCCAGTGTTGCAGTAATAAATGTTTAGGATCAGGGAGCCGACGTTCCCCATCTCGGCGTGTCATTTGCATATAGGGGAATTCAAACCTTAAAACCTTAGGCCCATATGTTCCAAGTCGCTCCGAGATTGTCACCATGAATGGGTGGTCCATGGGAGATCCGGCGCCATGCGCGAGTACCACTAAAGTGTCGGCACTATCAGGTCCATCCTCAAGAAAATTAGGTTCAAACATTGGTTGTTAAAAACCCAATATAGTAAATATAAAATTTAGTAGGATCATGACAGAGTAAGCAGCCAATCCCAAAAATATTGCAATGAGGAAAACAATCAGGTGGTGTTTTAGCATCGAGGGTGAGTTTATATAATAAGCCACTTAATTGATATTTTACAAAATAGTTTCTGTCTATTTATTTGGTTGTGTAAAAGAATTAGTATTCCAGGTACAAAAGCAAATTATATGTGTGGAGGAAAAGTCCTATGGAAGATGCCTTTATTTGTGATGCCACTCGCACCCCAATAGGACGTTATGGTGGAGTATTGTCTTCCGTCAGGACCGATGATCTTGCGGCGAAGCCGATAACAGCACTTATCAAACGTAATCAGCATGTGGACTGGGAGCAAGTCGATGACGTCATTTACGGTTGTGCCAACCAGGCTGGTGAAGACAACCGAAATGTGGCGCGAATGGCAGGTTTGCTTGCGGGCCTTCCACAACAGGTGCCAGGAGTGACAGTCAATCGCTTGTGTGGTTCCAGTATGGATGCCGTGGGCACCGCTGCGAGAGCTATACGTTGTGGGGAGGCAGATCTTATTATTGCGGGGGGAGTGGAGAGTATGTCCCGGGCGCCACACGTGATGGGTAAAGCAGAATCGGCTTTTTCCCGACGGGCAGAAATATTTGATACCACCATTGGATGGCGTTTTGTGAATAAGCTTATGAAAAACCAGTTCGGTGTGGATTCTATGCCTGAAACAGCCGAAAACGTGGCAGAGATGTTTCAGATTCGTCGGGATGACCAAGATAGTTTTGCCTTCCAAAGCCAGCAAAAGGCGGGAACCGCCCAAGCTAATCAATCTTTCGTAAAAGAGATAACTCCGATTCTTCTTCCACAACGCAAGGGTGAACCACTATTAGTAGAACAGGACGAACATCCTCGGCCGGATACGACTATAGAAGGTTTATCGAAACTGCCTACACCGTTTAAGGATGGAGGGACAGTTACAGCTGGGAATGCAGCTGGCGTGAATGATGGCGCTTGTGCCCTTTTGGTGGCATCCCGGGCGGCCGTTAAGCGTCATGGCTTGACCCCTCGTGCTCGAGTGGTGACGATGGCGACAGCTGGGGTTGAGCCTCGAATAATGGGTATGGGGCCTGCGCCGGCAAGCCGTAAAGCCATGTTAAGATGTAATTTGAAGATAGATGATTTCGATATCGTAGAGCTCAATGAAGCGTTCGCTGCTCAGGCATTAGCGGTACTTCGTGATCTTGGATTGCCCGATAACTCGGAGAAAGTCAATCCGCAGGGAGGGGCTATTGCCTTGGGTCATCCACTGGGTATGAGTGGTGCTCGTCTAATAACCACAGCCATTTATCAATTAGAGGCAACCGGTGGACAGAGGGCTTTGTGCACAATGTGTATCGGAGTGGGACAGGGGGTAGCCGTTATTCTTGAGAGGGCGTAGCACTGCCGCAGCGGTATTGAAATTTATTATGTAGGCCTCTTGATTTTTA
This sequence comes from uncultured Rhodospirillaceae bacterium, assembly GCA_964515905.1. Taxonomy (GTDB): domain Bacteria; phylum Pseudomonadota; class Alphaproteobacteria; order UBA7887; family UBA7887. Next base: position 11,024 of record CAZEWK010000054.1, read on the forward strand.
TTTTGGTGTAACGATATCCGGAGTAGATGTGGTATCCAGGATCATTGAGTAAGCTCAAGTATTGTTCACATATTGTCTCGCTTAGAATGGGGTGCAGAATTTGATCTGCATACTACGCTTTTGACTATTAGCTCCATCGTAATACCCACGTATATGGGGCTTTGACACATATGCCTTTATCCGTAGCGGTTGTAGGTGCTGGTCCATCAGGATTTTATGCCACAGAGGCGATGCTCAAAGCATTTCCAGATTGCAGCATTGATATCATCGAAAAATATCCTGCTCCATTTGGGTTGGTTAGATACGGTGTCGCCCCCGACCACCTGAGCACAAAAAACGTCACGAAGTTGTACGAAAAGACATTGGATAAAGCTAGGGTTCGCTTTCTCGGCAACGTGGAATTGGGAAGAGACGTTAGTTATCCGGAATTGAAGACATTATTTGACGTAGTTATTTTAGCATTTGGAATGGGATCTCCTAGGAAGCTCAAAGTGTCGGGAGAGGACCTCAACGGGGTGGTATCAGTGACCGATTTCGTTGGTTGGTATAACGCAGTGCCAGATACGCCAAGCTTGTTGAGCCTAGTTTCTAGTGCGCGATCTGCCGTTATTCTTGGGAACGGAAATGTGGCACTTGATGTCGCAAGATTACTGGCAAAAACGGAAGCCGAATTTATTGAAACCGATATTGTTCCAGAGGCGGCAAGAGGAATTCTGTCTGCTCCCTTAAAAGATATATATGTTGTAGGAAGACGCGGCCCTCTCGAAGCAAATTTTAGCTTCCCAGAGTTGTCTGAGTTTGGGAATCTTTGCGACGCTGAGATAGTGGTAGATCCGAAGCATTTGCCATTGGACGCTTCTCGGGCAGCAATAGAGATGAAGAAAAAGAAAGAGCGAAACCTACGGATCCTTAGGAGTTTTTCAGATAACGTCAGCCAATCGAAATCCGTTCGGCTACACCTTATATTTTATGCGTCCCCGGTTGAAATTATGGGTAGAGAACGAATTAATTGCGTAAAGATGGTAAGAAATAAAATTATCGATGGAAAGGCGGTAGCGACAGGCGATTGTTTTGATTTGAACGCAGACCTTTTGATTCCGGCTATAGGTTATCGAGCGACACCTATTGAACATGTTCCGCTTAGTGTAAGCAAAGATTCTATAAAAAACCAAGACGGCCGTGTTGAAAAAGGTGTCTACGTAGTTGGCTGGGCAAGGAGGGGGCCGACTGGTGTGATTGGGACAAATCGTGTAGATTCTCGAGAAGTCGTCAGTCTTATCATGAAGGATGCTCCATCTGGTTTGCATTCCGGTTCGAGTGCTCTTGATAGTTTATTGTCTCAGCGAAACGTGCGTGTAATAAATTTACTGGATTGGAGAAAAATCGATGAAGCGGAAATGGCTGGTGTAAGTGGAGGGAGACCCCGAATAAAATTTACTACTTCTGACGCTATGTTAAAGGCAGTATCCAGCTAATGTTTTGTCCAAACATCTGGGACCCAGTTAAAAAAGTTTTGGCAATGGGTTCGCGTTCCACTGTTATACCTAAAAATGATCGCAGTATGGTAACAACTGTTGCTAACGCCTTAGACATCGGCGAGTTTCAACTTGTGCAGTTGGCGTTTAAGCACTGGTATGGACGAGAAATGTCCTCCTGGGAACAAGAGAAATATTTTCACTACGTGTTTTTTCAAGGACATATACCCCCCTTCGTCAGGCACTTATCACGCGAAGTTCATTCACAGGGTAGCGATAATAACATTATGGAACGTCCGGCGTTTAGGCACTTGTATGACTTGCGCTCAAACATATTGGGCTCATTCTATCGAATGCGTTTTCTGAAGGTTGCAGTTCTGTCGTTTGTGATGACGTTGGGTATTTTCCTGTTAGCCTTTTATACTGTTGAATTCGATGGCGGCTGCACCAGTGTTTTCCCTCCCTGTCTTACTGCTAATGACCTTGGAGCAAGTGACACGATGACTAAACTTCAACATTAGAGCTAGAATAATCGATTATAGTTGGCAGTATAAATTGAAGTCATTACCTTCTACGTATGTTTGATTTGCCCTCGGAATATAACACCCTTGTAAATATTTTGTTTTTGACTGTGACGGGTGCAGTGGCGTACCACGGTATACGGTATCGGGACTCTCAGGGGAATACAGATTTGGTACGGCTACTATTTGGTTGTATAGCTGCAATGTTTTTTGTTCTCGTTCTTTTTCAAGATGTGCTGGGCGTAGGCTGAATTAGTTTATGGTTTGTGCATACGTGATTTGGCGTCAAGTTCCGGGACGCGCATTAAACGGTCTTTTTCCGGTATCTTAAATTGTTCATACAAATAGCGGGCACGATCGCGAACTGTTGACGGTCTTGGATCATACAGAATTTTATGAACGAGGCCGGGACCAGAAACTGTATCTTCATCTATTTGAAGCGCTTTAACATAATTATCCAGGGCCCTCCTGTGAATATTTTGTCGGTCGAGTATTATTCCTTTATTGGCGTACGCAGCTGCTAATACTCCCTGACCGGTTTTATCTTCAGATGAAAGGGTGGTTTCAAGCCAGTCTATCAGATAATCTAGTTCTGCCTCAGCTTCGGTATAATGTTTTTCTTGGATATAGACCAGGGCCCTGCCCATTAAAGCGCCACGATGATTGGGTGATACGGAAAGGGCTTTATTGAAATATTTCATGGCCTCGTCAAAATTGCCGCTCGTCAGAAAAATCCCGGCCCTCTCGGTTTCATAATCGCCTTTTGGTCGATCAAAAAAATTGTCATAGAAAAGAGTTGCGCTAACCGTGATAAAGATTGCGAAGAACATGATAATAGTAAAACGTCGCAAAATATTGGGGTTCATCGTTACATCCGAAACAAATAATCAGTATAAATTAGAGAAAACGCCGGAGCGATTAGTGCTGCTATAATACCGGCCCTTGTTTTTAATTTCTTCTGTACTGTCTCATCTATTGGAAGGTTTTTACGCAAAAACCTTCGAGCTGACATCACCCATATTAAGTGTCTAAGAGGTAGCCACAGGCCCAATGCCAGCACAAACCCCCAAAAAAATTGATAATTAGAAGTAAATAATTCTAATCTCATTGCTTAGTAGTTGAGATGACAAGTTATAACAAAGTTCAAGTAAAAAGGGGGCACTCTAGCCCCCCTTAGAATCCTTATTTTGAGCACAGTATTTATCTACGGCAACAGCTTGTTTCAGGTTTTCTGTGTCGAATGGGTCACTGTATCGCCAATGTCCTCCGTCAGTGGCTCGATTTTCTTGGACGGCGTTGAAGACATTTCCATCCGATATGCTAAGAACCACATCATTGCGACACCCAAAACCCAGAAGAGGATTTGCCAGGCCCAAATAGAGGGTATGCCAAAGGTCCATCCGTCTGGTCCTTCATTTGGGGCACCAAATATGGTGTTGCCGACGACCGCTCCAGGTCCAATGCCAAAGAATAGCCAAGCCAAAGTTACTATCCAAGCGATTGGTATTAGTCCCTTCTTTTGTGGTGATAAAGAGGCGTGTTCCCTAAGGAAATTGTGGAATTTCATTCGGTGGGTTCTGTCACTCTCGTTTTGGGTCAATGCGGAAACAATTATACATACGGCCAAATTAAAGATTATTCCCCAGCCTGCGGAATGAATAGTCCAAGGCCACCGACCCCACGGTAGGTCAATCCCAAACGTTCCAGCTATAGCCATCCCAAACTTCTCAGTAAATATGACAGCGAGCAAACCAGCTAGGAGGCCCCAACTTGCGCCTTGCCTTGTAATCCATGGCACCCAGCAAACAGCCGCCAACGATGGCCACATTTGAAATCCAAAAGCAACCGCGAGCCCACCTAGCAATACCAGAGCATCTTGAGAAAATGTTGCTACAAGCAATGCTGCAATAACGATAAAAGCAACCCCAAGTCGGCCAAAAAGTTTTTGTGTAACATGACTAGCGGTTGGGTTTAGATAACGTTTGTACAAATCCCGCGTCAGCATTCCTCCAGCTGTTGACATATAAGCCGCTCCAGTAGATTGCATAGCAGCAAGTGCACATACCGCTAGCAGTCCAACAAACCACGGCGCTGCATCTCCTAGTAAATTAATGTAATGGGGTACAAGTCCCCCTTGTTTATTCTCTGTTAAGTCTGGAATTACGGCAGAAATTCCTGCGGCCTCACTTATCGCTGGTGTAGCGCCAAGAAAATGAGCACCCATGCCCTGGGCTGCTGTGAAGAAGAATAAGATCAGCCCAATTCCGAATGCGGAAGCCCACACTTGTTGGGGTGCAAATGGTGTTGGGTCTGCGTTAGAGAAAGACCACATGGAAAACGCCGGTGCTGACTGAATACCCATTAACGCAAACATGTAGGTCAACACCATAATGCCAGTCCATAGGCCGCCTACCGGTGTTTCTACCCCAAGTCCGGCAGTAAATTGAATAACACCAGGAATTGCTAGGTAGGCATTATGTCCGTCAGCAGTAGCCCCCCATTTGCCCAACTCTGTTTTGCCGAGTACAGCCATTGCTTCATTGAAGGCGTTCCATCCACCCAGCTGGCTATATGCTATGAATCCGATAGATATAATCCCGAAAGCAAGAAGGATGCATTGTAGTGTATCAACGTAGGCAACAGCTCTAAGACCGCCTGACGCAACATAAATGAGTACAACTAGTGACAAAATCCACATGCCCCATTCACGAGGCACTAAATCATCTGTCAAGACATTAAAAAGAAAACCAGATGCCCCTAATTGTACGCCTAGGTAAGGGATGGAGAATAATAACGCGACAATCACCACTAATATGCGGATCATGTCGCCTCTGAAATAATCAGACAACATTTCTCCTGGAGTTACATACCCAAAACGTTTTCCAAGCATCCATTGTCGTTTAAGAAACATGACCCCTGTAAACGGGATAGTGATTGCGTAGAAGGATGCGTATGCGTACTGGAAACCATCCCTATAAATCAGTCCGGGATGGCCCATAAACGTCCACCCTGAAAAGGAAGTGGCTGTGGCTGCCAATACAAACACCCAAATCGACAATTTACGCCCGGCTATAAAATAATCTGAAGCAGTTTTCGCCGCCATCGCGCTCCGGACACCCCAAAAGATACAATAGGCCCAGTAAAGTGCTACAAACACGAATAACCAGATAATTTTTGCTTCCATGAACTGTATCCGTTAAATTTCTGCCTAGCTGATCCTAGCGCATCATGCTCGTGTAATCCGTGTAATATCAAGGATATGCAGGAGATTTGTCGCTTCGGCCATTATGACCCAGTGAGTCGGATTTTAGCTTAAGGTTCTGGCCTGAGCAAGGTTGGGCTGGCCGGATGCGCGAATAGTGAAGAACTGCTAGCAAACTTATTGGCTTCTGCTTGATGCTAGACTCCGGCGGAGTTCATCCACCATAGCGCTGGGAAAGGCCTAGCAATCGCTAATTTTGGCTTTTGATAGATATAATCCCTCGAGTCGTTCTAAAAATGTGGAGGATGGTGGGCCCGGCAGGACTCGAACCTGCGACATCACCGTTATGAGCGGCGCGTTCTAACCAGCTGAACTACGGGCCCAAATATTTGGGCAGGCGTACGAATGACGATAACGTGGCTGCAGCACCCAAGTTTTAATTTTCTTAGTTGTGCCGATTGCTGGTTCAAACTAATTTTATCATCAATGCACGGTGTTAGTTGTCAAGAAAACTTCTAAGTTTACGTGATCTAGATGGGTGTTTTAGTTTGCGCAGTGCTTTTGCTTCGATTTGGCGAATACGTTCGCGTGTCACAGAAAATTGTTGACCTACTTCTTCAAGTGTGTGGTCTGTGTTCATCCCAATTCCAAATCTCATGCGCAAAACTCGCTCCTCCCGGGGTGTTAACGAGGAGAGTACACGTGTTGTAGTTTCTCGCAAATTCGAGTGGACCGCGGCATCTAACGGTATTACCGCATTTTTGTCCTCGATGAAGTCTCCAAGGTGGCTATCCTCCTCATCTCCAATAGGAGTTTCTAGACTGATTGGCTCCTTAGCTATTTTTAAAACCTTTTGTACTTTTTCCAGGGGCATACTGAGTTTCGCTGCTAGTTCATCTGGGGTTGGCTCACGGCCAATTTCATGCAGCATTTGGCGTGAGGTGCGGACTAATTTATTGATGGTTTCTATCATATGCACTGGAATCCGGATAGTTCTAGCCTGATCAGCAATTGATCGGGTTATCGCTTGACGGATCCACCGAGTTGCATATGTAGAAAAGTTGTAACCGCGGCGATATTCAAATTTATCTACGGCCTTCATTATACCGATATTTCCTTCTTGGATAAGATCAAGAAATTGAAGGCCACGGTTCGTATACTTTTTGGCAATAGAAATTACTAGGCGCAAATTTGCTTCGATCATCTCTTTCTTGGCGAGGCCTGCCTCCCGTTCACCTTTTTGCACAGCCGAAACGATACGACGGAATTCTGGTATATCAAGATTAGTAATGGTGGCAATTTCTAAAATTTCAGAACGCAATTCCTTAATTTCGTTGCGCCTCAATTTAGCGAATTCCTTCCATCCCTTTTCTTTTAAACGACTTACGCGACGTGACCAGTTAATCTCTAATTCACTGCCGATGTACTGTTTTAGAAAACTTTCTCGTTTAATTTTGTGTCTAGACGCGAGGCGGTAAAGTTTTCCTTCAAGTGTGACCAGGCGGCGATTCAGCCCGTAAAGCTGATCCACCAGTTCTTCAATTCGAAAGGTATTTAATTCAACGCCATCCATTAGCTCGATCACCTCGGTTTTCAATTTGGCATATCGATTTAGCGTCGTTGACTTCAGTTCGTCGCGAGCCGCAGCGGCAACTAACCTTTGCTCTTGAATCTTGTTTATTTTCTTAGAAATTTTTGAAATATTTTTAAAGGTTTGCGTCATTGTTGGGAGTAAGGCGGCCTCCATAGTTGATAGAGGGACGTTGCCTTCGTCAGAGTCTCCGTCCGAATCGGAGTCATCTTCAGTGTCTTCGTCTGTTTCATCACCTTCGCTGTTGGCGGCTTCAAGCAGCTTTGATGCTCCGTTCGTAATGTCACCATTAGTATTAGTACTGTCATTATTATGGCTGCTGTATGTTGCGTCGAGATCTATAGCTTCACGGAGCAGCATCGACTCGTCTAAAAGTGCCTCATTCCAACTGCTAATAAGGTCAAGAGTGATAGGGCTTTCACATATCGAACCAATCATCATGCCTCGCCCAGCCTCAATTCGTTTCGCAATTGCGATTTCACCTTCCCGAGATAATAGTTCCACCGTCCCCATCTCCCGTAAATACATTCTGACGGGGTCATCGGTGCGACCGAGTTCTTCCTCTGTCTTGTTTCCAGTCGAGGGGTTCTGCTTACCGTTGCTCGCCGGAGTATTATCGTCGCTTTCTTCGTCTTCTACTACGTTAATTCCCATTTCTGATATCATTGCCATAATATCTTCGATTTGTTCGGATGAATTTTTATCCGGGGGAAGGGTGGCATTGAGTTCATCGTAGGTTATGTAGCCACGTTCGTTACCCAATTGGATAAGCTGTTTGACAGCTGCTCCTGCAGTATCAACTAGAGGCAAATCATTAGAATCCCGACGTACATTTGCGGGTGTCACTGATGCTTGTTGTTTTGACATTTAGTTTTCTAGACCTATGTCGTTGTAGATGTGTAAATACGTAGAAGTTATTGCAGATATACGCAAAAAAATTGAGCCTGTGCTTTTAGCGCATACGATATCAGGGTTTTTATATGCTGCAAGGCACCATTGTCCAGCATTCGATATTTAAATCATTTATACGTAAACTCCGTTTTACGGCAATTTTAAGGATAAATTTGTCTATTTGGTCGTTTGGCAATGTAATGCGTGGGTTTCACGCCAGGCGGCTAGCGCAGTTCCAGAATTTGTTTCTGGGCGTATAGATGGCTCAGTCATCGTTTGATTCCACTCTGTTCGATCGAGTAATTTTGCGATAAGTTGCTCATGTCCAAGGTCCGCTAACTGGGCTCTGATGGATTGATAGTTTAATCTAGACGAATTAGCCGATACTTCCAATAAAGCGGACCTGAGTTGACTGAGCTGGGCGTTTTGAATTTCAATTTGAGCAAAATCGGTTCTTACCTCTGATAATAGTTCTGGATGTCCAACCAGAATTGCGACTAGAACTCTTTCTCTATGATATGGATCTCCAGTTCTATCTCGCCCTCTAGCATGGGTTTGAAGGATATTTGTAGTTGCGTCCGGAACATATTTTTTATTAAAAAAACGACCCCTTCGTTCAGAGAAAAAATGACCTTTCATTTTATTCCGAAAATGAGAAAAATATCCATTTCGAATTGTTTCGTCCTTAATTTGTAGAATTAGGTGATGAATCCTTTTCTTAAAAGCAGCAATCCGTTCAGGTGTGTCCAGGGATTGACTTGCTAGTTCTCTCGACCAAAGGAAATCTGCAAGTGACACAGGTTTTTGAATGGCCTCAGCTACTATTTCACGGTCTCCATTTGCGATCATGCTATCAGGGTCTTGTCCAGACGGAAGGAACACGAAAGCTAAGGAAATTCCAGCCTTTAAATTTGGAAGAGTTCGTTCTGCTGCACGCCGTGCGGCGCGTATTCCTGCCTCGTCCCCATCGAAACACAAAATTGGTTCGGGTGCATAGCGCCATAGCTGAAGTATTTGATCCTCTGTTAATGCGGTTCCTAGAGGAGCGACGGCGTTTTTGAAGCCAGCTCGATGAAGTGCAATTACATCCATGTACCCTTCGGCGACGATAATAATTTTAGATCTATGGGCTTCACCTCGAGCTTGTGACAGGTTATAAAGCGCACGCCCCTTTCGAAAAATTTCTGTCTCTGGAGAATTTATATACTTCGGTTTTGATGGCCCAAGTGAACGGCCCCCGAAAGCTATTACCTGGCCCTGGGCATTGGTAATCGGGAAAACAATTCGGCCTCTGAAAAAATCGTAGGTGGTCGGCTGTTTATCTGACCAGCGGGTTAGTCCAGCAGCCACAGATAGTTCATCGTCTACACCTTCTTTACTCAAAAATTGCCCTAACTGGTTCCCGCGCGGAGGAGCGAAACCTAGGCGAAACCCTTGGATAGATTCTTGGTTTAGGCCGCGCTGAGCTAAATATTCGCGTGCTGGTTTTCCAATATTTTGGCGCAAGCAGTTTTCGAACCAATGACAAGCTACCTCATTAAGCTTTAAAAGTTCCTCTATATGACGATTTCTCTGCGTGTCTTGGGGGGTCGCGTCTGGTACTTTTAGGCCCGATTCATTGGCGAGTTGCTGAACCGCTTCGAGAAAACTCATGCCTTCGGAGCGCATTACAAATCCAATTACGTCTCCATGGGCGCCACACCCAAAACAGTGAAAAAACCCTTTACCTTCATTTACAGTAAAAGATGGGGTTTTTTCATCGTGAAAAGGGCAAAGCCCTGTGTGCTCCTTTCCATGGTGTTTCAGCCGTACATGTCGGCCTACAATATCGCTAAGCGCAACCCTAGTGCGAATATCGTCAAGAAATTGGGGCGGAAAAGCCATTTATCTCGCGTTGGTTAAGTATTCCTTTAAAATACTACTAGCCTTAGAAAAGTCCATTTGTCCAGGGTACGTATGCTTCAGTTCTGCCATGGTTCGGCCCATATCCTTGATACAATTAGAACCAAGCTTTTGAATCACGGAGTGGACTGCATTAGCAATTTCTTTCTCATCTAACTGGCGAGGTAAATAATGTTTGATGATCTCAATTTCTTCAGCTTCCCTCTCTGCCAGGTCACTTCTCCCGCCCGATTCGTAGGCTGAGATAGATTCACGACGTTGCTTAACCATTTTTGCCAGCATTTGTTGAATTACTTGGTCATCGGTGTCTGAAGAACTGGTCCGTTTCCCCCCATCGCCACGTTCTGCAATATCACGGTCTTTAAGGGCTGCTAGAATAAGCCTTAAAGTGGCTACTTGAGACGATGCTTTTAGTTTCATCGCCGATTTTAGATCATCGGCAAGTTGTTCCCGCAACATTTTATGTTACTCACTCTATTTAATTAAATATTTACCTGGGCTAAAGAGCCTTTGCCTAAAAAACGGAACGTATTAAACTTTCAATAAACCGTTATCCCTGGAACTGAGTAGCCTCTTACTGGCGAAACTCTAATTTTGTGTCTAAATAATGTATATTCAAGATAGTGGCGAGAGGGAATCTTGCGAAATTTTGTAACCTTCTGTATTATAAGGAATAAACTTACCACTCAATATCTTGACTGTCTTTAATGGCGTGCGTACTTTGCGGCTGAACTTGATATACGGCTCAATACGAAGTTTGGGCCCCGATAGCAGAGACAAGTCAACTGCATGAATGATCCATCCTCGTTTAGCTATTCCATGGCGGGCCCAAGCTCTACGGCAGTTCTGGTTCTGGCTGATGGAACAGTTTTTTATGGCCGTGGAGTAGGGGCTTTTGGGACAGCGATTGGGGAAATTTGTTTCAACACTTCTATGACGGGTTATCAAGAGATTTTAACCGATCCATCATACGCGGAACAAATTATAACTTTTACCTTCCCTCATATTGGGAATGTGGGGACTAATAATGAAGACATTGAATCGTTGCATCCTGTTGCTAAAGGCTTGGTGCTACGGGCAGATATTTCTGCGCCATCAAATTTTCGTTCGGCAGCAAATCTTGATCATTGGCTGAAAGAGCATGGGTTAGTCGGTATAACTGGCCTTGATACCCGTGGAATTACAGCACGCATTCGCGAGTCTGGTCACCCCAACGGAATAATCGCCTATCAACCTTCGGATAAAATTGATGTTGCTCGGCTACATCAAAAGGCCTCTAGTTGGGGAGGTCTTTTAGGAAGGGATCTTGCGAGTTCGGTCACCTGTAGTAAACCATACACTTGGTCAGAGTCGTTATGGACACTTGAGCAGGGCTACAAATCGCTTAAAAATCCTATTTTTCATGTGGTCGCCATAGATTATGGGATCAAACGTAATATTTTGCGTTGTTTGGCAGCTGCTGGGTGCCGAGTCACGGTAGTTCCCGCGAATACAAATGCTAAGGACATTCTTCATTACAAACCAGACGGTATCTTTCTTTCCAATGGACCGGGAGATCCGGCTGCTACATCTGTATATGCGGTTCCAATTCTCAAACAATTAATTCAAACTGGCATTCCTATTTTTGGTATTTGCCTGGGGCATCAGTTGCTTGCGCTTAGCTTGGGTGCCCGAACTGAGAAAATGCACCAAGGTCATCGAGGAGCAAACCACCCTGTTAAAGATTTGGTGACAGGAAAAGTTGAAATCACTAGCCAAAATCATGGGTTCGTTGTCGACGAAGATAGTTTGCCACCTGGCGTGAATGCCACCCATGTATCACTATTCGATAAAAGCTTGGAGGGGATTAACGTACAGGGGAAGCCCATATCTTCCGTACAATATCACCCTGAGGCGTCTCCTGGCCCGCAAGATAGCAACTATCTTTTTGACAATTTTTTTAAGTTGATGGAAGTTTCTTGAACCATTGTCGCAAACATCTAAATGCCTGGTGGGCTAGGTTCAAATTGGAACCTATAATGAGAAATAATGCCAAAGCGAACTGATATAGATAGTGTGCTTATAATTGGGGCAGGGCCAATTGTCATTGGACAAGCCTGTGAATTTGACTATTCAGGCGTCCAGGCTTGTAAGGCGCTTCGTCAAGAAGGTTATAGGGTTATTTTAGTGAACTCTAATCCAGCAACAATAATGACGGATCCAAGTGTTGCGGATGCTACATACATCGAGCCAATTACTACGGACTTTGTGACCAAAATCATTGCAAAAGAACAACCGGACGCGCTGCTTTCAACGATGGGTGGTCAAACAGGACTAAATGTCGGCTTCGATTTAGCCAAAAAGGGTGTTTTGGATAAATATGGAGTGGAAATGATAGGTGCCAACTATGAGGCAATTGCAAAAGCCGAAGACCGTGAGTTGTTCAAAAAAGCAATGACACGTATTGGGCTTGATATGCCTAGAAGTGTAATGGTTCGTGATAAGGATGACATTGAGGAATCGCTGGCCACAGTGGGATTGCCCGCAATCATTAGACCGTCTTTTACCCTCGGTGGCGAAGGTGGCGGAGTCGCATATAATCGTAAAGAATTTTCTTCTATTGTCGCAAGTGGAATAGAGGCTTCTCCCACTGGGGAAGTGCTGGTGGAAGAGTCTATTATTGGTTGGAAAGAGTTTGAGATGGAAGTGATGCGGGATAATGCCGACAACTGCATCATTGTTTGCTCAATCGAAAATGTTGACCCAATGGGTGTTCATACTGGTGATAGCATAACGGTGGCACCAGCGCTTACACTTACTGACAAAGAATACCAGGTAATGCGTAATGCATCTATTTCAGTGCTCCGCGAGATTGGGGTTGAGACAGGCGGGTCAAACGTTCAATTTGCCGTTGACCCACAAAGTGGGCGCTTAGTTGTAATTGAAATGAATCCCAGAGTTTCACGCTCTTCGGCGTTAGCATCTAAGGCAACTGGGTTTCCTATCGCTAAGGTCGCGGCCAAACTTGCTGTTGGATACACATTAGATGAAATAGACAACGATATAACCGGGGTAACGCCAGCGTCTTTTGAACCCACGATAGATTATGTCGTTACAAAAATGCCAAGATTTACTTTCGAAAAATTTGCTGACGTTGAACCTTTGTTAACCACCGCTATGAAATCGGTAGGGGAAGCTATGGCCATTGGGGCTACGTTCTCAGAATCTTTACAGAAGGGTCTGAGGTCAATGGAAATTGGGCTCGCAGGCCTTGATCCTGTTCAACTTCCTGACTCGGATTCTGAAGACCGTGCAGACGCAATTCTGTCCGCTCTTTCACGATTTACTCCGGATCGTTTGCTTTTGGTTGCTGATGCTTTTAGGGCAAATGTGTCTTTGAATCAGGTCCACTCAGTGACAGGTTATGACCCGTGGTTCCTCTCGCAAATTCAGCAAATTGTTTTGCGAGAAGAAGGTATCCGTGTTCAGGGATTGCCTAAATCGAATATTGGTTGGAGAGAACTTAAAGCACTCGGGTTTTCTGACGTTAGGCTCTCAGTCCTTGCTGAAACATCGGTGTCCGAAGTTACAGAAAGACGCACAAAATGTGGTGTTCACCCGGTATACCGACGGGTTGATACTTGTGCGGGTGAATTCTCGGCAAAGACCACCTATATGTATTCAACCTACGAGACGCCGTTTTCCACCAATCCAGTAGCCTGTGAATCCCAACCTAGCGAAAGAAAGAAAGTCATCATTTTAGGAAGTGGTCCGAATAGGATAGGGCAGGGGCTTGAGTTCGATTACTGCTGTGTGCACGCTGCGTATGGTCTGCGCGAGGCCGGTTATGAGACAATCATGGTTAATTGTAACCCAGAAACCGTGTCAACAGACTACGATACCTCAGACCGCCTTTATTTTGAGCCACTAACAGACGAGGACGTTATAGAAATTGCTCGGGTTGAAGCAAGCGCTGGAAATTTAATCGGTGCGATTGTACAATTTGGTGGCCAAACTCCTTTGAAGCTTGCGAGAGCTCTTCAAGCAGCCGGACTACCGATAATTGGGACCACACCCGACGCTATAGATTTGGCGGAAGATCGAGAACGTTTCAGGAAAGTGTTAGATGATCTGCGACTAAAACAACCAGAAAGTGGTGTGTGTCGTAACGTTGAGCAGGCGCTAGAAATCACTAGCCGGGTGGGTTTCCCAGTTTTGGTCAGACCGTCGTATGTGCTCGGAGGTCGGGCTATGCAAATTGTACATGACGCCCAGGCGATGGAAAGGTATATTCATGAAGCCTTGCAGACTTCGGGGGACGCTCCGGTTTTGATAGACCGGTTTTTAATGGATGCGACCGAGGTAGACGTTGATGCGCTTTGCGACGGAAAAGACGTTTATATAGCTGGTATAATGGAGCACATAGAGGAAGCAGGCATCCATTCTGGTGATTCTGCTTGTTCTTTGCCACCCCATTCCTTGGATCCAGAGGTAATTTCTGAGCTGCGCACACAGACCAAAGCTTTAGCGATGTCACTCAATGTTTTAGGTTTAATGAACATCCAGTTTGCGATCAAAGAGGTTTCGAACGGTCACGATATATACATATTAGAGGTGAATCCCAGAGCTAGCCGTACCATACCTTTTGTAGCTAAGACCACTGGCGTTCCAGTAGCTAAGATAGCGGCACGGGTGATGGCAGGAGAAAAGCTAAGTGCGTTTAACCTACAAGAGTCAGCTATCAGACATGTGGCAGTAAAAGAATCCGTGTTCCCATTTTCTCGATTCCCCGGCGTTGACGTTCTGCTAGGGCCGGAAATGAAGTCAACGGGAGAAGTAATGGGGTTAGATTATGACTTTGCAACGGCTTTTGTTAAATCTCAGTTAGCCTGTGGTACAAAGTTACCTGCCGCTGGGACGGTATTCGTGTCAGTTCGGGATGACGACAAACCTGCAATCGTTGAGCTCTGCTCAGAACTACTTGTAATGAACTTTGAAATTGTCGCGACGAAGGGTACAGCATCTGCTCTTGAGGCATCTGGATTACCAGTGCGAACAATCAACAAAGTTCGTGAGGGTAGGCCTCATTTGGTTGATGCAATTACGGATGGTGAGGTGGACCTAATCTTTAATACAACGCAAGGTGCGCAAGCTATCGCCGATAGCTTTAGCCTGAGACGTGCTGCTTTGGTTAACGGAGTCCCCTATTTCACAACAGTTGCCGGCAGTAGAGCTGCAGTTGGCGGAATTGCTGCTTTGCGCCAAGGTGCCCTTGAAGTAGCTCCCCTTCATTCTTACACTCAATAACATCAAACCCGAATTGATAAGCTTGGGTGGGCCCGGCTATTAGCAGTTTAGGACCTGGAAAGTATTAAAATGAATAGAGTTCCAATGACAGCCGATGGGTATATTCGCCTTGAGGCGGAATTAAAACGGTTAAAGACAGTTGAGCGGCCGGATGTCATAAAGGCTATAAGTGCAGCTCGTGAGCACGGAGATCTAGCGGAAAATGCGGAATATCATGCCGCTCGTGAGCGTCAGAGTTTCATAGAAGGTCGAGTTCGAGAATTGGAGGATAAGTTGGGCCGAGCGGAAGTCATTGACGTAAGCAAGTTGTCAGGTAAAGAAATAAAATTTGGAGCTACGGTGACTTTGGCTGATGAGGAAACAGATGAAAAAAGAACCTACCAGCTAGTGGGTGCTGACGAAGCCGAAGTAAGCGATGGTCGTATTTCTATTACTTCTCCGGTGGCAAGGGCTCTCATTGGTAGAAAGATCGGCGATTTGGTTCATGTGCAAACACCAAGTGGCGGTCGTTCGTACGAGGTCATTAAAATAAATTATAGTTAGCAAAGTGGACTGTAGACATCGGGTCTTTGCCAAGTAATCTAGGCTTTCGCAAATGATATCCACAGAAAAAATAGTGTGGGTTGTAGCTGATCAGTATGTCGGTAATTTAAATCAATGTTTGGGCGTAGCAGAAGCTCTCGGTCTGCCTTACCAGATAAAGAGAGTTAACTATAATCTATTTGGCCGTTTACCAAATGTTATTCTTGGTGCCACTTTGGTTCATGTTCCTCGCGCTGATCGCCTACCACTTGGGCCTCCATGGCCAGACGTCGTGATAGCGGCGGGTCGTCGAACTGTGCCGGTGGCGCGCGCAATAAAAAAGGCGTCTCTCCGCCGTTCATTTTTGGTGCAAACTATGTGGCCTGGGTATCCTGCAGGTGATTTGGATTTAATTGCTACACCTCGGCATGATCGGGTCGCTGACCGGACCAATCTAATTCGGACAATTGGGGCACCACATAATGTTTCATCGAAGCGTCTTGATGAAGCGGCGAAGATATGGGAGTCACGGTTGGGGCACATAAAAAGACCAAGGGTTGCTCTGCTAGTAGGTGGGAGTACGCGGCGTCATCGGTTTACAACCCAAATGGCCAAGCTCCTTGGGCAACAGGTTTCTGAGCTGGTCGAAAGCTTGGGTGGAGGACTCATGTTGTCGACCAGTCGGCGCACGGAGCCAATTGTCAGAGAAACGTTAATAGACAACATAAAGACTACAAAAGAGATTTTTGTCTGGTGCAGTGAATCCAGTGAAAATCCCTACCTAGCTTA
This sequence comes from uncultured Rhodospirillaceae bacterium, assembly GCA_964515905.1. Classification (GTDB taxonomy): domain Bacteria; phylum Pseudomonadota; class Alphaproteobacteria; order UBA7887; family UBA7887. The sequence continues at coordinate 27,203 of CAZEWK010000054.1, forward strand.
CTTAGCTTTGAGCGACACAGTGGTTGTAACGGGTGATTCAACATCAATGTGTACGGAGGCCAGTGCGACTGGTCGTCCAATATTTATTTTTGCTCCACCTGGTTCCACGGCAGAAAAACACCAGCGGTTGCACGAATTTCTTTATGAATATGGCTGTGCTATGCCATTAACCTCTCAGATGTTTGGAAAAGCCATTGAAAGCGAAAATTATATTCCTATCAATGATGCGGTATTAATTGCCCAAGAGATCCATCGTCGTATAGGATCGTAGCAATTGCATTTTCTGAATAAGTAATAAGATTAGCTACAAAGTATTTATGTCCCTCGATATTTTAACGTTTGATAATCAAAGTGGTGGCAACTGCCTCTTTAAGGCCCTCGGCCACCCTTTGGTCGTATCACAGATGAAAAATTTAGTGGCCGGCCTTGAGGAGAATGGTCCTGTGGCTATTTATGATCCACATGGTTTTGCTAATAGCGTGCACGCCTTGTATGGCTTGGACTCTGTATCTATTACCGATGCCTATGTGCAACGTTTGGAGGATTTAGGACAAGAGATCCTACAGCATCCGGTAAAACCAATTACAGACATAGCTGAGACGACAGCCGAAACTATTTTCGTCGCTGCTTTTGATGCAGACCGTCTGCTTCATCAGATAGAGCCCCTACTTAATAAAACCAGAAAAATTGTGACACTTGATGAGGCCAGGTTACCAGATGAAATGTTAAGCGACACCCAACGTTATCTCAGTCCAAATAATTTCGCGACGAATTTTGCTTTCTTTAGTGATGACGTTGGTATTCACACTCGTTTGATATCCTCCAATTACTGGTTTGGTTATGGGGCACGAGACGTTCGATTATGGCTCAGACTATTTGATGCAGGTGGGCGGGAACTGGCTTCTTGGACTCAACAATTGCCGAATACCGCAGCTGGATTTGTGATCGATAGCAGACATATTCGCTCAACTCACAAGACAGGAGCATTTACTGGGCAATTATTCATCCATGTTATTAATGTTGTTGGTCACGACGTAGTGAAATATGCATTGGATTTATATCGCGATGACGGTGGCTGTTTGTCATGCACACATGATGCAAATGCTTGGCCTTCCGAACTATATGCCGGCTTGCCAGCCCCAGACAGCGGGGAGACTGTTGTTTTGTGGGTACAGAATAGTCACCCAATTAAAATTCCTGCCGAGTCCATCGGCCTCAACCGGATGGGACAACAATGTGTAACTCGCTTAAAACCAGAAATTGGTCCCTTTGCTACCCACAAAGTTAATGTCAACGAGGTTTTACCCGAAATAGCCTGGCCAGAACAGATTGAGATCCAAGCCGGAAAATATATGGTGCGCCCACGATACCAAATCGAAACAAAGGTTAATAAACGAATTGCCCATGTGAATATTGAACGTAATGACTTGGCCCCTGATGCTAGCATTCCACAGTTGGGAAAACTGATAGGCAAAGGTTACATTCTTCCGGCTCCCCTTATGCCGGTGGAGTCCTTTGACACTACTATACTGCCCACGCCAATGGCGACCACACAAACTGAACTTCCTACAAAATTATTGGTGTACAGTCCTGATGGGAAGGAGCTTTTAGAACATTCTCTCGGTCGTTTACCACGAGATCATGCCGTTGCTACCCGCGTCAACGACTTGTTAAGACAGAAAGGGCTTGATGACATTGCTGGATGGGGCCATGTGGAGCTTGCCTACGACTTCAGTCAGGGTGGGGAAGCAGATGGGTGGCTGCATGCCGTATTTCGCTATCGAAACCTTTCCTCGGGTCACATGGCGGAAACTAGTTTTGGTTCACATATATTTAATATCCCAGCAACCTACCGGAGTGAACCTCAGTCGTACGGTCGAGAGCCTCCGGGCCTTAGTACGAGATTGTACTTGCGACTTGGTGCGCCGCCTCTCGATACATTTTGTTTTTTGGTTTACCCGGCCTCCGCCAGGTGGAGGGAGTATTCTGATACGACCCTTATGCTCGTGGACTCTTCCGGAAATGTCATGGCATCAGAGAACCTTAAGATACCTTGTGGTGGGTCACGGATGATTTACATAAACGAAACGTTTGGTATTGACCCGACCATAAATGCGGGAAGCAATTGTTATGTTCAAGTTCGGGATAAAGGTTGTCGTTTATTTGGGTATCATGGTCTGACAAATGGTCAAGGAGCGTTTTCATTAGACCATATGTTTGGTTTTTAGTTCCCAAAAAAACAATTGCTTATTGAAGTAGAAATCTAGCGGACTTTTTTGAGGAATTTGTTAGTTTTGAGTCTTGGCTATGGTTTGTTTGACTGGTAAGTCACCGAATAAATAAGTCAATTTCTCTCGTTCCTTAATAAAAGCTGTTAGTTGGGGCCCATGTAATGAATTTCCTGTGGGAAGCTTTACATTCAAAGGATTTACTTGCTTGCCATCAACTAAGACTTCGTAATGCAAATGAGGGCCCGTCGAACGCCCTGTTGAACCCACGTAGCCAATCACTTGTCCTTGTTTGACCCTTGCAGTCCTCCGTATTCCGTTCGCATATCGGCTAAGGTGAGCATATGCTGTCCGATACTTTGGTCCATGTCGCAAACGAATATATTTCCCGTAAGCTCCATTCCTGCCAACCCACTCAACTAAACCATCACCCGCGGCATATATAGGCGTTCCTTGGGGTGCTCCGAAATCTACGCCTCGGTGCATTTTTGAGTACCCCAGTGTGGGATGTTTTCGCCTACCATAATGTGACGTCAAACGCGCCCCATCTATTGGAGTGCGCATTAGTGCTTTTTTCACGCTTTGGCCCGACTCCTCAAAATAGTCTGTGGTTCCGTCTTCTAAGGTAAACCGAAAAAAAGCGACCTTGGATCCGCTAAGTGTCATTGAAGCATAAAGGAGGACCCCTGCGGATACAGGTTTGCCGTTTTCATCACTAAAACTCTCATACAAAACTTCAAATTGGTCGCCTTTTCGTATATCTCGTTGAAAATCGACGTCGTAGCTGAATAACCTTATTAATTTTACTAAAATATCCGTTCGAAGACCTGCAGAGGAGGCACTCTTGTAAAGGCTACTTTCAATAGTACCAACGGTTTTTTGATATTCACCAGCTAATTGGCGACGAACTAAGCCGCCGGCAAATGTCCCATCTTTCAAGCGTGCGACGCGCAGTCTTTGTTCCAAACTAAGATCGATTGTTAACTCTGCCAGTTTTGTTTTGTTAAAGTGCTCCTCAGATGTGTCGTTCTCCACAAAAGCAAAATTAATATTTTGACCCGCCTTTAGTTTTCGAGGATCAATGATTTCTCGCATAGTGGAAATTGCCAGATTTGCGTCGTTTGGAGAAATATTCGCTTCAATCATAGTTTCGAATAATGTGTCTCCAGGTGATAGACGGACTTGAATTCGTTCAGCATTCAATAATTCTACTAAATCAGACTCTGCGGTTCGGAAATCGTACAACGTTTGTAGATCATGGCTGTATTCTCCGGTGTTGAGAGCAAGTTTTGCAGCCTCAATTTTGTCTGCTAATTTAATGGCCTCAGCGAGTGCCTTGCTAGACGTTTTTTGCGCTATAAATTGTTCATTCTGCTTTGTGACTAATACTGTGGTATTTTTATCTACTCCTATCAGAAGACTAATCAGCCTCGGGTGGCCTGTCTCTGTGCTGAGTTCAGTTACTAATTCTTGGCCAGCACGAATAAGGTTCGGATTAAAAACACCACGCATGCTTTGTGTAGCCAGTTTAGAATCTTTTTTCCTGACACCCATTTGTTGTAATATATCTGATAAGGTATCTCCTTTATTAATAGTCTGGGTTTTCATTTGACGGTGTAACGAAGTCTGTTGGATTTTACTCTCTGTTGAACTTGGCGGAGTAGTAATCGGGATTGTTGCTGCGTTGACCTTAGCGGCATCGTCCTTGGCAGGAACGTCTTGAGCAAGTGAGGAAGTGTCTAATGTTATCGTGTCTTCTTTATATGGTTCTGGCCATCCAGTCGTAAAAATGCCATCGGTCCTGCGCCCAATTGTAATGGCCGGTTCTTTTGAACGGGGAATAACTATGCCTGCGAGAACTTGTGTGCCACCATTAAGATTATAAAATAGAGGTATTATTTGCTGCCCAACTTGTAGTCGGCGAAGATCAATCAACGATCGTAGTGATGTAATGGCAAGATGTGTGTCGTTTCGGCTGGCACCCGCTCCAACCAGTCGCTCAAGTAAAATATCCCCCTTGCGAAGTTCAAAAGGTTTCTCCTGCAGCGCATCATTCACGGAGTGTGTTTTGCTCGTCATGCTGGAGATAGGTTGGGGGTTTTTGTCGGGATTCAGTTTTTGATCCGAAAGCCTTGTTTCTGGATTTATATTACTATGCTCAGAAGCTATAACGACCATTTGCGTTTTTTCGGTCGTTCGCAGCACGTCGGAATACCGTGTAGTGAATAAACTGCCAGTTTCACGGAAAGCTGACAGAAACTTTTTTTTACCCAATTGGATGGTTATCGAACTCAGCTTTAATTTTATCCTCTGGTCTGGCTGCTCCTTGAAAATTAGTCTTATGAATTGGCCAGCCTGCAATTTGCGAGGATCGATTTCTTTAGCCAAAGAATCGGTGACTAGTTGCGTAGTTCTAGCAGGTACGCTCAAGTCTAACAGGATGCCACTTAGTGTGTCGCCCCGTTGTAAGATTATGTTTCTAACGGTATTACCGTTGTTACTTTTACCAGTTGGCAAGGCGCCAGATTTGATATGGTCTAGGGCATCCTCAAGGCGTAGTTTTTGCGTCGTAAATTGATCTTTGTAATTTCTTGAAATAAGCCAGTGATGTGGCCCACGAGTGCTAATAATAAGGCCGATAAGCCTTTGCATTCCTGTTGATTGAACGGGTGAAGAAAGGCACAAATATATTGTTTGGCCCGCTCGTAGTTTTTTCAGATTGACTTTTTTTGAAGCTGCAGAAACCAGTTTATGTGCTGAATCTCCAGTTATTCCCTGCTCAGCAAGTATTTGAAGTAGCGTGTCACCACGACGTAGGCGAAGTTTTGTTACCGCCACTTTGACGGTGGAACTTTGTTCCGTCGCTGCCGATGATCCGGGAGGTTGATCGTTCGCTTGTAATATCTCAGGAGTCTGCAGGACTTCGGCCGCCCATAATTCGGAGGCCAGGACGAAAGCTACCACGAACGAGCACAATAACTTGGGTATTATAGCATAAAAGGACAAGAAACTTGAGCCTTTTTCAGGTTACAAAACAACAGGTCGTGACTTTCCAATTTCTGACTATGTTTTCACATGCTGGCGCATCTCAAATCACAATGCCCAGTGGCGTCTTACTTTGTCAATAAGCTATTGTCACAGATGCGAAAATGCAGTTTTACCCTTCCCATCCAATTCTTTGGGTTGTGTGAAAAAAATACCCAGATATTTTGTTAGTTTTGTTGACAGATGGTATGCTCAAGCCGTATAAGATGCGCCCCGGTTCGCTCTCACCTGTGAGGCTTGCCGGTAGCGTTCGGGTGTACTTATTAAGTTAAGGTGGACTCGGTGGGGTAGGGCCGCTTGAGGTGGTGTCTACTGCAGCGCGACGTTTGCTGTTTGAAAATGTAAATGATGAAGGGATGCGCAGGCGGCGGCGCGTGGCGCCAAAGCATTGGGCATCCTGCATATATCTCGGGGTTGTTTTGTCTCGGGATAGATGCTCAATGTGCGTGCCAGAATTAATGGTAATCGAACCTGAGACGAATTCTGTCTTAAGGGTTTGATTGCTCTCTCTCAACTTGAGAGTTTGATCCTGGCTCAGAACGAACGCTGGCGGCAGGCTTAACACATGCAAGTCGAACGAGAAACCATTCTTCGGAATGGCGGACAGTGGCGCACGGGTGAGTAACACGTGGGAACCTACCCTATGGTTTGGAATAACCGCGGGAAACTGCGGCTAATACCGAATAAGCCCTTCGGGGGAAAGATTTATCGCCAAAGGATGGGCCCGCGGCGGATTAGCTTGTTGGTGAGGTAACGGCTTACCAAGGCTACGATCCGTAGCTGGTCTGAGAGGACGGTCAGCCACACTGGGACTGAGACACGGCCCAGACTCCTACGGGAGGCAGCAGTGGGGAATATTGGACAATGGGCGCAAGCCTGATCCAGCCATGCCGCGTGAGTGAAGAAGGCCCTAGGGTTGTAAAGCTCTTTCATCGGGGAAGATAATGACGGTACCCGAAAAAGAAGCCCCGGCTAACTCCGTGCCAGCAGCCGCGGTAATACGGAGGGGGCTAGCGTTGTTCGGAATTACTGGGCGTAAAGCGCGCGTAGGCGGTTTGCATAGTTGGGGGTGAAATCCCGGAGCTTAACTCCGGAACTG
>CAZEWK010000055.1:0-2529 GCA_964515905.1 uncultured Rhodospirillaceae bacterium
GTTCTTGCCGATCTCCCCCATTAGCCGGGCACACACGGCAGTCAACCTTTCATATCCGTTATGATATTTCAAAAGCTATAAATCACTTGCTTTAAAATAGGTTCAGGTACATGTGATCATGATGCTCAAACCGAATGAAACCATTAAAGCACGGGTTCTTTCATCCATTCACGAGGCCAAACCAGAGGATTGGGACGAGTGCGCCGGTAATAGAAACCCTTTTATTCGCCATGCTTTTCTCTCTTCCCTTGAGGATAGCCACTCAACTGGATCAGAAACTGGCTGGATACCACAGCACCTAGTTATTGAGGATAGCGCCGGTAGATTGCTCGCTACCACACCTCTTTACCTTAAAAGCCATTCCTACGGAGAATACGTTTTTGACTGGGGCTGGGCTGACGCCTATGAGCGCGCTGGTGGGCATTATTACCCAAAATTGCAATGTTCGGTTCCCTTTACGCCTGTTACGGGACCGCGCTTACTAGTCTCACCAGCGGTTCCAGAAACGGAGCTTATTAGCTTTCGCCAATTTTTAGCAGCCACGATGGTACAGCTAGCGGAAAAACTCGAAGTTTCCTCCCTCCACGTCACCTTTCTCGAAAAATCCGAATGGAAAATGGTAGGTGAATTTGACTATATGCAAAGGATCGGGCTGCAGTTTCACTGGGAAAACAAGGGTTACAAAAATTTTGACGAATTTCTTAGCGTTTTAGCATCTCGTAAACGCAAACAGCTGAGGAAAGAGCGCCAGAAGGTTGCTGAAACGGGCCTCTCCTTCCGCGTCCTTCGAGGCAGGGAAATCACTGAAGCGCATTGGCATGCCTTTTACCGCTTCTATCGGAACACAACCGAAAAAAAATGGGGGCCAGCCTACCTTACTTGGGAATTTTTCCCATTACTTAGCGAGCGTTTAGGGTATTCTGTATTGGTTTTAGTTGCGGAAATCGCTTGTTAGCCTGTTGCAGGAGCCCTGAACCTGGGGAGCAGCGACACAATTTTTGGGCGGAATTGTGGCTGTGATGGCGACTACAAATTTCTGCATTTTGAGACATGCTATTACCAAGCCATCGAATTTGCCATAAACCATGGCCTCAGATGGGTCGAGGCAGGGGCACAGGGACCACACAAGGTCCAGCGCGGCTACCTTCCAACTCCAACCTACAGCGCACACTGGATTTCCGACCCCAGCCTGCGCACTGGGGTTAAGCGTTTTCTAGATGCGGAGCGTCGCTCCATAAAAAATGAAATGGCAGCATTCGCCAATTACTCGCCTTATCGGAACAGTGAGGACTTATAGTCCCTCGCGTCGGTGATACTTCCTTAATCCTTCTCTCCTAAATTTGTGCTCGGACAGAGGATAGAATGAAACCTTATCTATATCGTGCAATAATTACGGCTTTGGTCCTATGGCTTATAACACCTCAGCAAACAGTCAAAGCTGGAGCGTCACGCTGTGCGCGCTTGATTGCTAAAAATTATAGAGAATTCATTTTTAATTACTGCAACTCATGCCGAAAGGTAGGGGTCCACCGAAGGCGAATCGGAACACGCAACGCACCAGTTATGCGAACCTATGATCTCCAGCCAAATTCAAAAATTTCCTTGCCATTTAAGGGGCCGGGACGTTCACGAGTTACCAGCGACGTACCTTGTCGTGACAAGGCTAGTGTAGACAGAGATATTATTATCCCCGGGAAGGGCCAGAGGGCAAAAAAACCGCAAACTTGCGTATCGTGGCAAAATAACGGAACCCTTGGCATTACTTTGGTTAATAATTGTGGCAAATGTCGCGCTGTTGCTCTAGCTCGCTATTCGCGCTCTGGCAAACCGATAGGACGTCACTTCTACAAATTAAAACCACACAAAAATATGCGCATTTTGCCAAAGGGAGGGGCGCGAATTAGCTATCTCACGGACTTTACTTGTCCCTCTTGAAGCTTTTTATTTGTCGCCAGAAGTTAGTCCGGGCAGGTTGAGATGCACACATATCAGAATATCACGAACTAATTCAGCGCGGGGCTATTTCTCAGCCAGAACAGGAGCTTTACTTTTGCTCTTACGTTTGCCCTTTCCCCTGCGCTTCGCTTGCGGTTTATCGGGGTCGAGCCTGGTCAATACGTTCGTATCCTCCGGGTAATCAAATGCAACCTTACCCCCAACCATTTGAACAACAACAAGGCCACCATTTGACAACTTGCCAAATAATAATTCTTCGGCCAAAGGTTTTTTAATTTTCTTCTCAATAAGCCGAGCCAAGGGCCGAGCACCAAACTTCTGATCGTAGCCTTTTTTTGCCAACCACTCGCGGGCCCCACTTGTCAACTCTATGGTTACACGTTGGTCTTCCAGTTGGGCTTCCAGTTCAATGATGAATTTATCGACTACCTTGGATACCACATCGTTCGGCAGTGATGCGAACGGTATAGTGGCGTCAAGTCGGTTGCGAAATTCTGGAGTAAATAGCTTTTCTATTGCCTCAGTATCATCTCCTGTACGTACCTCGCGCTCAAAACCAACAGGTGTCTTCGC
>CAZEWK010000056.1:0-9770 GCA_964515905.1 uncultured Rhodospirillaceae bacterium
GTCCAAGGGTCGGAATTTTCAATAACAGAAGGCGAACCAAAATGGATAGAGAAAGCTTCAGACCAGGGCACGGTGATGAAGCGAGGATTCTGCGGAGACTGTGGATCGCCGCTATTCTTAATAAATGGGGCTATTCCGGATGGCAGGGTTGTGTACGCTGGAAGTCTGGATGATCCGGGTCAGTATAAACCGAGTCGGAATATTTTTGTTAGTAGGGCCCACGCTTGGGATGTTATGAGCCCGGATCTGCCAAAAGATAATGGTATGCCTGATTGGTAGAAACGGCATAGCAGTTTTATTTCTGTTTGGAACCGTAGAAATTAATTGATGGTCGAAGGTTGGAAGATTGTTTTAGGCCCAAACAACCTATGCCATGGTGGTTAAAAATATTTTAGCCACCGTTTTGCAGCCATAGGCCGCCACCGTTTTTGCAACTTTTTTGCAACTAATTCGAGGGTGACCGGCGGAAAGTGGCTCCCCGGGCCGGACTCGAACCAGCGACATGGTGGTTAACAGCCACCCGCTCTACCAACTGAGCTACCGGGGAATACATAAATGAGGCTATAGCAACGAAAAACGGAACCTGCAAGTAGTGCAGTGATACCAGGGTTATTGTTTTACAGTCACAGGTAGTCCAGCCAGAGCCATAGCTAAATCCTCTTCCTTATAATTATGATCTGGTAGTTTATCACTAAAATAGTCGGAGTATGCCTGCATGTCGAAATGACCATGACCGCATAAATTGAAAAGAATCGTTCTTCCAACTCCAGCATTTTTGCATATCAGTGCTTCGTCAATTACAGCTTTGATCGCATGGTTTGCCTCGGGAGCGGGAAGGATACCTTCTGCTCGGGCAAATTGGACGCCGGCGGAAAAACATTCTATCTGGTTATACGCTCGCGATTCTATCAAATTCAGTTCCTGCAGATGGCTTACGAGAGGGGCCATTCCGTGGTAGCGAAGCCCACCAGCGTGGAATGGCGGCGGCACAAAGGCTGAGCCCAATGTGTGCATTTTGACCAAAGGTGTTAAATGTCCTGTATCTCCAAAATCATAAGCATATTTGCCTTGAGTGAGAGTTGGACATGCAGAAGGCTCTACTGCGATAAAACGGATTTTTGCTCCGCCAGCAAGCTGTTTACCCAGAAATGGATTTACGAGACCGGAGAAATTGCTGCCACCACCTGTACAACCGATGACAATATCAGGCCAGTTCCCCGCCATTTCCATTTGTTCCATTGCTTCTTTACCCAAAATAGTTTGATGCATTAGAACGTGGTTAAGTACGCTGCCAAGAGCGTACTTTGTATCTTCGCTAGCCGCTGCAATCTCTATCGCTTCTGATATAGCAATACCCAGGCTTCCAGAAGAATCAGGATCTTTCTCGATGACAGCCTTACCAGCATTTGTTTGGGTAGAGGGACTCGAGATACAACGTGCCCCATATGTCTCCATCAAAGCGCGGCGGTATGGTTTTTGGTCAAAACTCACCTTTACCATATATACGTCGAGATCGATTCCATAATGAGAACAGGCAAAGGCGAGTGCAGATCCCCACTGGCCTGCTCCTGTCTCAGTGATTAATTTCTTTACTCCAGCATCTTTATTGTAGAATGCCTGGGGAACCGCCGTATTCGGTTTATGGCTGCCCGCAGGACTGACACCTTCGTACTTGTAATATATTTTTGCTGGAGTATCTAAAGCCTTTTCAAAACTGCGGGCTCTAATGAGTGGTGTGGGTCTCCACAGCCTATACACTTGTCGAACTGGTTCGGGAATTTCAATTTCACGATCTTCTGACACCTCCTGGGCAATAAGTGCCATAGGGAAAAGAGGAGCCAGGTCGTCTGGGCCGACAGGTTGTCCTGTGCCTGGATTAATGATCGGAGGTAAGGGCTTTGGCAGATCCGGCACTATGTTATACCATGTGGACGGCATTTTTTCTTCGTGTAGGACATATTTTGTAATATCAGACATGCCTGTGCCTCTCTTAATATCGCTGGTCGTATGTTTTAAAGTACCAAGCACATAGGCAGGGTTCAAATGATGGATTCAGTTAGTGTATTGGCCTATGTTTGCATTGAAATCACTGCTTATAAGGATCGGTTCCGTCGCTTTTGGTTTCAATGGGTATCATCGTTCATGTTCTAGCAGTTAATTTAATCCTAACAAAGATATAGAAATTAGGCATAAAAAATACGATGCGTTTAAACGTCAAAATATTGCGAACATCTAGGACAGCAGGGGTTGTTTCTGTATTATTTTTTTCACTGGCGCTTTTCGATGTAGGTGCAAATGAGAAATTCAAGAGTATATCGGGTCAAGTTTTGGTGGCTAATCCAAGTATGTTAGATCCACGCTTTGCACGAACCGTTATTTATGTGTACGAGCATTCAAGAGGTGGGGCTCTAGGCCTAGTGGTTAATAAGCCGATAGGAATTATAGAAGCTGAGAGCCTTGCTGAACAACTCGGAATTCTGGAAGAGGTCGAAGACAAGGATATTCGTATGTTTTGGGGTGGACCTCTACAAACAAGACAAATTATGATTCTACATAGTTCTGATTATGTAACGGAACAAAGTAAGAATTTATCAAACGGTATGTATCTGTCTTTCAGTAAGACGATGCTTAGAGCAATTTTAGAAGGCAACGGACCCAAAAAAAATATTTTTACTTTTGGTTACGCTGGATGGGGACCTGGGCAGTTGGATGGAGAATTACACCGGGAGGATTGGATGCTCTTGGAGGTAGGCATAGATTTTATTTTTTCAGAAAATCCTTTAGAAATGTGGGACGAAGCAAGAAAACTGTACACAATTGATCTATAGTATATTTGAGTAGAAAATGTCCTCACCGTTTATGTTTTTGAAATTGGTATAATCGTATTGCGTTAGTGATTTTTGCTCAAATTATTTTATTTGTATTTGAATCCCTATAGGAGCCTGTCGGATGTATCTAAGATGTTTGGTAATTCGGTTTCAAGTAACTTTGATTGCCGTAATTGTATTGTTTACTGGCTCCTATAGTAGTTGTTTTGGAGAGACCCCAGAGGAGAAAGGTTTATCAATTGCAATTGAAGCGGATAAACGCGACCGAGGTTTTTTAGATAGCTCAACTAAACTCAAAATGATTTTGACTAACCGGCACGGAGAAAGGAGTACGAGAGAGTTAAGGCTAAAGACTCTTGAAATTCCAGATGAAACCTTAGGTGATAAAAGTTTGAGTATTTTTGACCACCCCCGTGACGTCAAAGGAACAGCTTTTCTTACTTTCACTAAAATCGTAGAGCCCGATGATCAGTGGCTTTATTTGCCAGCTTTAAAGAGGGTTAAACGTATCTCGTCTGCTAACAAGTCAGGACCATTTATGGGAAGTGAATTCGCCTATGAGGATTTAGCGTCAGAGGAAGTTGGGAAATACAAATACAAGTGGTTAAGGGATGAGTCGTTCGGTGACCTCAGTTGTTTTGTTGTAGAACAGTATCCAGTTTACGAGAATTCCGGTTATACGAGAAGAATTGTCTGGATCGATCAAGAGGAGTACCGTCCTTGGAAGATAGAATTCTATGATAGAAAGGATTCCCTTTTAAAAACAATGGTTTTTAAGGAATATAAACAATACTTGTCGAGGTACTGGCGGTCACACGAAATGTTTGTAGAAAATCATTTAACTGGAAAAACCACAACCCTAGAATTTCATGATTTTATTTTTCAATCAGGTTTGAGCGATAATGATTTTAATAAAAATGCGTTGCAAAGAATTAGATAGTTAGCAGTGCACATTAGAAAAATTAGTTTTTTTGTGTTAATGATTCTCGTCGTAAGACGAATGTTATAATCGGTTTACAGTGCAGTTCGGATAGGCTTAAGAGGTGAATATTGCTGAGAAACATATTATTTCAAGTTATTCGCAAGGTAGCTGGTGACCCTAAGGTTCAAAAACAAGCAGCTGAAACTTATGAGGATACGGTAAGGCCACGGGTAAAAAGTGCGCAAAAATTCGTTAAGAAAAATATGGATTTTGCAAAAAAGGAACTTGGAGATGTGGCTAGGGAAACTAACCCGCTTGAGGAGCCCTCCAAGTTTTTAAAAAAAGCACGTGAACGACTTTTCGACCCCGAAGATTCGGATGAGACTGCTAAGAGATAAAGGACGGCGAAGATCCGATTAAACACTGTTTTATAAGAATCCAAGGTGGAACGGACTGTTATTACTATAATCTCCGATATAACTGGTGTGGGTGATCCTCTGGTTTCCGTCTATTAGGTGGAGATAAAGTGCGGGCGGTTCCATAATTCTTTTCATCTTTTGGTCTGGACGTAGCTCCAAAGACATTTGGTGAGCTGTACCGGGGGCAGTGAGTGTCGGGACCCCATTTAGCTCTGTTTGGATTGGTCGATGGACATGTCCGCAAAGTATCATCCGTATTTGTTTATGGAACGAAATGATATCTAAAAACTGATTGTCGTTATGGAGCCCTATATTATCCATATGTTTGATTGCTGTTTTGAATGGAGGATGATGCATAAAAATAATTGTAGGTTTTAACGTGTTGTTGGATAGTGTGTTATTTAACCATTCGAGACGTTCTTGGCATAGAATTCCATTTTCCTTTCCGGGGTCCAGCGTGTCTATCCCCACAAGACGAACCTCGTACTCGTCAATTGAATAGTGAACAAACTTTGGAGACGAATTTATATAATGGAAGTCTGCGAAGGCAGATCGTAAATTTGCACGATCGTCGTGATTGCCTGGTATTAAATAATAGGGTGGATCTAGAATTGATAAATGAGCACGCAGTGTTGCGTATTCTTCTATCCCTCCATCAAGAGTTAGATCTCCCGTAATCAAAGCAATGTCAGGTGACGGATCAAGATTATTAACGTGCTCTATACAACGTGCAAAAGCGTTTGAGGTATCTACACCGTCAAATGCTGTCTCTCCGTCTTTTGTAACGTGCATGTCGCTGAAATGGGCTACCAGCATTTTTGATGTTCCTCAGTGAGAGTTTCCTTTAAACCTCTGTAAGTTATTTATTTTAGTTGGATACGATCTTATCCAGTATTTTATAGCTTTAATATAATAGGAAAACCGATGAATTTCTTTCCTGGGTTTGAACAAACAAATATTGAATTGAGGGAAACAGGCATCAACCTGAGGGTTGGAGGTTCAGGGGATCCCGTCCTGCTGCTACATGGTTATCCCCAGTCTCATACAATGTGGCGTAAGGTAGCACCTATTCTTGCGGATCATTTCACAATAGTTGTTACTGATCTAAGGGGCTATGGGGATAGCGGGAAACCGAATTCTGGGAAAGATCATGCCGGATACTCTAAACGTGCTTCTGCCGAAGATCAAAGGGAAGTAATGTCTCAACTTGGTTTTAGTAGTTTTCATCTTGTTGGACATGATCGCGGTGCGAGGGTTGGTCATCGTCTGGCTCTAGATAGCCCAGAGTTTGTCGAGAAGTTCGTTTCTCTCGACGTGGTACCAACTTCAGAAATTTTTACTAGTATTGATGCTCAATTGGCCAAAGCATATTTTCATTGGTTTTTAATGTTACAACCGGAACCTCTAGCAGAGACTTTGATGCAATGTAATGCAGAATATTATTTGCGCTGGATTTTTAACCGCTGGTCCTCCGTAGAAGGTGCAATCGAGGAGGACGCGATCAATGAATATCTTCGTTGTTTCATTAAGCCAGGGGCAATTCATGCTATGTGCGAGGATTACCGAGCCGTTGAAATTGATATGAAACATGATCGTGAAGATAAAGGACGAAAGGTTGAGTGCCCAATGCTGGCATTATGGGGAGCTGATCAGAATCACCATCCGGGGTGGCCAAGCATGCAACTTGATGTGTTAGAAGAATGGCGGAAGCGTGCAAACGATGTTCGAGGCTATGCCATAGACTGTGGTCATTTTTTGCCGGAGGAAGCCCCAGACGAAACGGACAAAAGTATTTTGGATTTTCTCAAGTAAATATTATTCGGATAAATTGAAGTTACTCTGACATCAATGACTGAATAATTGTTGTGATGGGAGTAGATATTCCTCTGAAGCCAATATGCCGCGCGTCTTCTGGGTGAATTAATGCCGTATAAAGCCCAACTATCTGACCATAGCAATTAACGACAGGTGATCCAGAAGCGCCTGGTGCTAGATTAAAATCTAATTGGTCAAAACGTTCATCCGTGAACCACTGCGTGCCGCGACCTACTGTGAACAAACGGTTAGCATAACTTGGCACGATGACTTCCCCTTGGTGCCGATCAAGTGACAATGGGAGAGGGAGAAAAAGGGAGGGATTGCTCGGGGTTAAGATGGCGAAGTCTCTGGCTACTCCCAAACCTTGTTCTTCTGCAAAATCCTTGCCCAAAAGGATTATGCTACGCGCTTTCGTATATTCAAACTGATGGTTTCGGAATTCAATATTTTCTAATATAGGTTCGTCTGGAAGATTATGACGGTTGGTTAGAATATAAAGTTGACGGCCAAGGATTGTTGCGACGCCACTGGAAGAAGATTGGCCAATTATATTGATAGCAATCAGATACTTTTGAAGGGTTTCATTTGGCAAATTACAAAATCCTGATTGAGGGGATCGCTGTGCTTGAAGTAACGGAGACCTCTTTTCACAACCAACGGTAAATAGGAGAATTATAACAGCTCCGAAAAACAAAATTCTTTTTAAATAGTTAGTTATAGGTCGATGCATAACTTCTGATGGAGTATCCATTAATGTCTGTTCCACGTAATCAGGATGTGATGGCCATTACTTATAAAAGAAGCTGTGTATTCATAAGATAAAGTGTTTTTGCTGGTTTTTGTGGTTAAGCCAATAAAAAAGTAGGATATAAATTCTATGATTTCTCATACTTTGGTTGGCGACTTTTAAACAGGTAGTAAAAGGGCCAACGTCGTTTGTGTCTATATAATTTATCTACAGGAGAGCAAGTTTAAGGATGGTTTGGGAGGAAGAATGCCTTTTTCACTAAGCAATGGTGGCATGGCGGCCTTGACTGTAGAGCAGATGTCCGAATCGGAACGCTTGGCGGCCAAACAAGGTATTTCGTCATTAAAACTTATGGAAAATGCTGCTCAAGCTGTGGTGACCCAAATTGTTCAGCGATGGTCTCCTAGGCCGACATTAATATTGTGTGGTCCAGGTAATAACGGTGGTGATGGTTTGGGCATTGCTATTCTTTTACGGAACTTACGCTGGCCCGTAAAGGTAGCGCTTCTAAAATCAAGGCAACGGTACTCTGGTGATGCTCACACGATGTTTCTTCGGTGGGA
Source organism: uncultured Rhodospirillaceae bacterium (assembly GCA_964515905.1). Lineage (GTDB taxonomy): Bacteria > Pseudomonadota > Alphaproteobacteria > UBA7887 > UBA7887. The sequence goes on from CAZEWK010000056.1 coordinate 7,299, forward strand.
TGGTCCACAAATCGCATTTGATGAAAATCATTTAGATGGCGCAACGCTAGTCATTGATGCTTTATTTGGGGCGGGTTTAAATAGATCTATTAGTGGTGCGGCCCGTTTGATGTTGGAGCGGGCGACTAGTCGTCATTTAGACATAGTTGCTGTTGATATTCCGAGTGGAGTGGATGGAAATACGGGGCAGGTGCGTGGATACTCGGCGCCATCAAGGATAACTGTTACATTTTTTCGTCCTAAAATTGGCCACTTATTATTACCCGGTAAAGAATTGCTAGGAGAACTTGTGGTTTCTGACATTGGAATTCCTTCAGGAATTCTCCGAGATTTGGTTCCTAAGCAGTATATTAACGGACCTGCTTTATGGTTTAATGAATGGGTTCAGTTAGATGCAGCCACTCATAAATACCGCCGTGGTCATGGGGTAGTTGTTGGTGGGCCCAAAGGTTCGACTGGGGCCGCTCGGCTTGCTGCTGAATCTGCACTTCGTGTCGGTGCGGGTCTTTTAACAGTTGCTGCACCCGAAAACGCTTTAGATATTTATGCTAGCCACTTGACCGCAGTTATGACACAGACGACGGTTTCCTCTACAGATGTGTCCCGGTTACTTTTAGATGAACGCAAAAATGCTGTGTTGATAGGGCCTGGGGGAGGGCTTAATGAACGCACTAAGGAAATTGTGCTAAACACCCTAGATACGGGAAAAGCCTGTGTACTTGATGCAGATGCTTTGACGTGTTTTTCCGAGGAATCAGAGAAACTTTTTAACAATATTAGTGAAAATTGTGTGATTACTCCACACGATGGCGAGTACAAAAGATTATTTGAATTTGAAGGTGATCGATTGGTTAGAGCAAGAGCTGCTGCCCAGGCTAGTGGTGCTATCGTTGTTTTAAAAGGAGGAGATACTGTAGTTGCTGCCCCAGATGGAGATGCTGCAATACTATGTAATGCTACGGCAGATCTAGCCACGGCTGGTTCTGGAGATGTTCTCTCCGGTCTGATACTGGGACTTTTGGCACAATCATACAGTCCGTATGCCAGTGCATGCATAGCGACTTGGATCCACGGCGAACTAAGCCGTCAAATTGGAGCGGGTTTGATTTCTGAAGATTTGCCAGTAGTAGTTCCGGAAGTACTTCAAAGGCTGAGTCAACTCGTAAGATTGTGGAGTTAGGCGTAGCCATTTTGCTAGCGTTTAGGGGAGAGAGTTGGAATAGTGCGCCACGGTATTAGTATTAGTTGTTAGGAGAATGGGATGGCATACAAAACACTAAGAGTGGTCGATCATAATGCAATTGTAATTGTGTATATGAATAGGCCGATGAAACGAAACGCAATGTCCAACCGAATGAAAAGAGAGTTGAAGGATATCGCAAATGATTTAGATGAAAGGAATGAGCTTGCTTGCGTGATTCTAACCGGAGAAGGATCTGTATTTAGTGCGGGGAATGATATAAGTGAGGTAGAGGAGGTCAAAAAAGCTTCTATCCAAGAGGCTCGGAGGATAGTGCGTCTTGGAGCTGATTTGTGCGATTCTTGGGAGCGCCTCCGACCATTAACTATAGCAGCCGTAAATGGACCAGCAATAGGAGGTGGTACATCGCTTGCAGTCTCCTGTGATTTTAGGATTTTGGGGCCAAGGGCATATTTTTATGCGCCGGAGGTTGAACTGGGACTCACGTATAGTTGGAATACGTTACCCAGAATTGGAGATTTAGTTGGCCCATCACGTGCAAAACTTATCGGAGCCCTTAGTCGAAAGATTGAACCCAAGGAGGCTCTTCTATGGGGTCTGTGTGAAGAGGTCTCAGAAGATCCTGTGGCCGCTGCGTTAAAAATGGCTGCAGAAATAAAAGAAAAACCTCTTGTGGCGCAGCAAATGGTAAAAGAGTCGGTCAATCGGCATTTTCAATCGCCAAATACTGCCTACTTAGAACAAGATCAAATTTTGTTGGCATTGCAGGGAAAGCAGGCTCAATCATTGCATGACCAGAAACGGAAGGATCTTGATCGAAAGAAAAATTAATGAGTCCAAAACTATAAATTTTGATGATAATTATTCTATTATAAAGGAAGAGCAGTACGAAACGATACTTGTTTAAGTGAGAAGCTTGATTTTATGCTGCGAACTCCGGGAATTCGCGTTAGATAATTTACCAGAAATTGTTGGTAATCCTGTAGATCGCCTGTAACTACTCTCAATAGATAATCGGCGTCGCCGGTCATTAAGTAGCATTCCACGACTTCGGGCCGTTTTTTTATTTCATTTTCAAAATGTTCAAGGGCCGCTTCAATTTGACGCTCGAGTGTTACGTTGACGAACACACTGACAGGGAAACCAACAGCACTTAGGTTAAGTACGGATACATATCCATCTATTACTCCAAGCTTTTCAAGTGTTTTTACGCGTCTTAAGCAGGGAGAAGGTGATAAGCCAACCCTCCTCGCCAACTCGACGTTAGAAAT
>CAZEWK010000057.1:0-60040 GCA_964515905.1 uncultured Rhodospirillaceae bacterium
CCATTTTCCAGGCCCCAAGACGATCACGAATTTGATCCCGGGAGCCAACCAAAGCGACCTTATCAACCAACTCGTTAGGAACTGCATCGATAGCAGCACCCTTTTGACCGCTTAGGTACAAAATCTGGATTTTGGCGGCCGCTTCTTCGAAACCTAATCGTCTACTATGGTAGTAGTAGAAATTTTTCCCCCGCGCACACCTGCCACCACAATAAAGAGCCAAAAACTGTTTTGTAGGTAACCGACAATGTTCAAGGTCTTCTCCAACGGTTACCTGCACCAAAGGTAGAATTTCGAAGTCTTTCAGACTTTTACCATTGCCTGCCTTGGCAAACCCTTCTTCTAGCGGACTAGAAAAGACGTCAAAATTCTCAGGGTCCGTAAAAAAAGGAAACACCCCATCAGCCACCTCAGCACTCGTACGAAGACCCTTCGGACTAATAGCAGCAGTATATATCTTTAGTGACGGATCTCCTTTTATAATGCTGCGCAATGGCTTCCCTAGTCCAGTAGCGCCTGGGCCCGTATAGGGGAGCTCATAGTGTTCCCCTTTAAACTGCAGAGGCGCTTCCCTTGCCAATATATTGCGCACAATAGAAATATATTCTTTGGTTCTTGTAAGCGGCTTCCCATAAGGGACACCGTGCCAGCCCTCTACCACCTGCGGTCCCGAGGGACCTATCCCTAAAATAAACCGTCCCTCTGATAACGCTTGCAGCGTGATCGCCGTCATTGCCGTTATTGCCGGTGTACGGCCAGGCATCTGCATTATAGCTGTTCCCGCCTTCATACGAGATGTGTTTGCCAATATCCAAGTTATGGGAGTCACACAATCTGAACCATATGCCTCTCCAGTCCACACCGAGTCGTAGCCAAGGGCTTCTGCCTCCCGAATCAGCTCCATATCAATTGCAAAGTCTGGTCCAGCCAAACTTAACTGCAAACCCAAACGCATTCGTCACACTCCTACCAAAACAACCGAGCAACACATAACCTAGTTCAATTAATTTGTTACGCCAAACATAAGTCCCTTCTAGGATGGCATCGCGGATTGAGCAACGTCAACAACATTACACCACCTTTTTTGACCGGATCACTACTACACAGTTTATTGACTACACCGGATCCCAATCAAACACATCTTGGCTTCGATCTAAGGGATAGAAATGTTTTGCTAAAGCTGGCATTGCATGTGCTCCAATTGTTTCTGGAATCCAACCGTCGGCGCGTTGGACTGACCTCAGTGGCCGCGATTGCCCCATTAAAAATATTTCGTTATTTCGCACTGCAAAGATTTGGCCGGTAACCTTCTCCGCCTGGTCACTCGCCAAATACACCGCCAAAGGTGCAATTTTAGCGGGGGTCATTTCCTTTAACTTTTCAATTCGCTTTGCTTGATTGTCGTCGTTTATCGGGATAGTTCCGATCATGCGTGTCCAGGCAAATGGCGAGATACAGTTAGACCGAACACCAAACCGAGCCATATCCAAGGCAATAGATTTCATGAGCCCTACTATTCCTAATTTAGCCGCGGCATAATTTGCCTGTCCAAAATTCCCAATTAAACCTGAAGTGGATGTCATGTGAATAAAGCAACCTGATTGTTGTTCTCTGAATACAGTTGCTGCCGCACGGCTGATGTTAAAACTTCCTTTTAAATGAACATTTATGACCGCATCCCAATCCTCTTCCGTCATCTTATGAAAAATAACATCCCTAAGTATCCCCGCATTATTGACCACAACATCCAACTGACCAAACGTCTCGAGTGCAGTATTTATAATATTTTCCGCCGATTCATAACTAGTAACACTGCCGAATTGGGCTTTAGCCTGTCCTCCAGAATCATGTATCTCCGCAACCACCTCCATTGCCGGAACCTGGTCTAATCCATCACCCCGTTCGGTTCCACCAATATCATTAACAACCACTTTAGCTCCAGATCGCGCCATAAGGAGAGCCATCTCTCGCCCGATCCCTCGACCTGAACCAGTTATAACAACTACTTTATCCTTTAATACTTTTTCCATTCCCAGCCATCCATTCGCGGTTAAACTCAACTATATTTTTGAAATTATTTGGTCTGCAAAGTGATCTATGTTGTCCAAAGTACCTCGCAGAGAAGACCCAAGTACAAAAATCGATAGATGACTAACACCCAAATTTTCCAATCGTTTTATATCACCGATTAGTTCTTCTGCGCTTCCGGTAAGTATTTTACGACTCCCGTCCGATGTAGTTTCGGCATGCCCTGTCCAAGGCCAAATGGCCCAGTAGGCGTAATCAATTGTTCCTGGATCTCGATGTACCTCCTTGGCCAATTGTTTCACTTGATTCTGAGCGTCAGAATATCGTTCAATGGTGTCCAACGGAAATTTAGGATTATTTCCCACCGGATACCACCCGTCAGCCACTGTTACGGCCCTGCGTTTAGCAGCCCTACTTTCACCTCCCGCCCATATGCGAGGACCTTTAGGTTGGATCGGTTTGGGTTCAAAGATTACGTTATCAAAATTTACATGCTGGCCGTTAAAAGCTGGTTTCTCTTCTCTCCACAAGGTCTTGAATGCTTCTAAATACTCGTTGGTTACCTCCCCACGCTTATCGAACTCTGGTGCCCCAATAATTTCAAATTCTTCTCGCATCCAACCCGCACCGATCCCAAGTATTATGCGCCCCGCAGACATAACATCCAAAGTGGCAATCATCTTTGCAGCTAAAACAGGCGGGCGATGAGGGATGACGAGTATAGATGTCAACAATTGCACTCTCTTGGTAATCCCGGCTAGAAAACCCATCAGATTAAGTGGCTCAAGGTATTCGCCTGCCGTGCCCGGAAATACGCCATCCTCTGTATACGGATAAACGGACTGAATATTACGCGGCACAGCGACATGGTCCGTGACTGCAATGTAGTCGTATCCCGCATCTTCCGCTCTTCGGGCTATCTGGGTCATACCGTTAGGATCTGCTCCAGGACCCCGCACCGGAACGTTAAAACCAATCTTCATATCAAAATTCCTTTACTCCATGGACGGTACTAAAGGCATAAACAACGGAACAGGAATTTTCTCACGTTTGCACCCAATGTGAATAGACAGCTCCGTTCCAGTAATCAAATTGGTCTGATATACCTTGGGATTGACCTCTTGTAAAAGGTGCAAATCTAGAGCAAACAAACTGTTGCAGGAGATAAGTTCTTGAGCGGCCGTATACATGGACAACCCCACACCCAGCCCACAGCACTATCACTTCTTTAGGTTTCATGCGTTACCAACAAAAACTATCTGATTATGCTGACAGTGACCTATACCTTAGACATTATCTGATCTGCAAATCGATCGATATTTTGCAAAGTTACTTCTAAGCTTTCCCCAAGAACCAGAATAGATAAGTGAGTGCCACCAAGGTCTTCAAACTGTTTAATATCGCTTATTAGCTCAGCAGGAGAACCAGTAAATAGTTTCCGATCCCCTTCGGAGGTGCGTTGCGCCTCACCCGTCCATCGCCAAGCCGCCCAATACCCATAATCCAATGTTTCCGGGTCACGACCCTCTTGTCTCGCTAATTGCCTCACCTCATTCATACCAAGGGAGTAACGTTCTATAGTGTCCAATGGAAATTTGGGATTATTGCCAACAGGATACCAGCCATCAGCAACCGAAACCGAGCGGCGCTTGGCCGCCTTCCCTTCACCACCTGCCCATATTCTTGGCCCTCCCTTCTGAATAGGCTTTGGTTCACAAATTAGCTCTTCAAAATTGACATGGGTACCATTAAATGTTGGGTACTCCTCTGTCCATAATGTCCGGAACGCCTGAAGATATTCATTTGTTACCTGACCCCTTTCCGCAAAATTTGGGGCTCCTAGTAATTCAAATTCTTCCCGCATCCAACCCGCACCAATCCCCAAAATAATCCGGCCCTGTGACATTACGTCAAGAGTAGCTATCATCTTCGCAGCCAAAACTGCGGGCCGATATGGAACGACAAGTATAGACGTCAATATCTGAAGTCGCTTAGTAATCCCAGCGATGAAACCCATTAAACTTAGTGGCTCTAGGTATTCCCCGGCGCGACGTGGCCAAGTCCCATCCTCTGTATAAGGATAACGAGTCTCTATCCTTCTAGGCACAGCTATATGGTCAGTAACAGCTATATAGTCGTAACCACTCTTTTCAGCACTGCCAACTATCGTAGCTATACCAACTGGGTTTGCTTCAGGACCGTGCACCGGGACGTTAAAACCAAACTTCATATCAAAACTCCTCCATACAGCGCATCCTCATTCATGTAAGAACAATATGTCCAACAGCTGATATTATATCCAATAGACATGAATAGGGAATTGCGACTATCGAATCAAATTGCTCTAATACATGACCCTTAAGAATTTTCGTACTAGAGGATAAAATAGATGACTAACGCGTTGCTTGAAACGGTTGCTGATGGTGTTGCCACCTTAACCATGAACCGACCCGATCGCCGAAATGCCCTGTCGAACGAGATGATGACAGATTTTCTAGAAGCGCTGCCTCGGCTCGCCGAAGATCCGGACGTAGGAGCGGTGGTTATAAGCGGATCAGGAAACGCCTTCTGTGCTGGTGGCGATGTCAAAGCAATGGCCGAGGGCACGGAATTTAAGGAGAATACGCTAGAGGCGAAAGCACGCAAATTACGTTCAGATATGGAAGTTTCTGGTTGGCTACACAGGATGCCAAAGCCAACTATTGCTATGGTCCCTGGCGCAGCAGCGGGAGCTGGTCTTTCGATTGCATTAGCTTGTGACCTTCGTGTCGCCAGCGAAAGTTCAAAGTTTACCACAGCTTTTGGGAAGGTCGGCTATTCTGGCGATTTCGGAGGAAGTTATTTCCTAACCCGACTCGTTGGCACTGCAAAAGCAAGAGAATTGTATTTTACATCAGCCTTATTAAAGGCGCCAGAAGCCTTAAATTTAGGAATAGTAAATCGTGTTGTTCCTGATGAAGACCTGCAAACTGAAGTAATGGAATTGGCTCGTCAAATGGCTAGTGGGCCCCAAATAGCACTCAGCTATATGAAAAAAAACCTCAATGCAGCAGAAACTGGAACACTTTCCGATGTTTTTGATCTCGAAGCCTGGCATCACACCCGCTGCGGTCTAACAGAGGACCATAAAGAAGCAACTAAAGCCTTTGTCGAAAAGCGCACCCCTATTTTTCGTAACCGCTAAATAACCTCAAGAATTAGCGATTTAGTCACGCCCCAAAAAAACTATAACTACTCTGACTAAGAAGCTTGGAGGGTTTAGATGCAAACAATCGGATACTGTATGGGTTAGATTTTGCCTTTTGGTTTAAGCCAATTTTCTTCCAAATTATAGACCAATGCTGGGCTTAGATGGCATTTCACCTGCTCATAGGCATAACTGGCCAAATAGCGCCGAACGTCGTCCAAGCTTTCCTGGCATACTCGTAATGCCTTACGATTTCCTGCCGCGCTTACAGTGCCGGCACTAGTTAATTTATTTACAGTCTGTTCAACCGCCTTGTCCATTTCACCATCGGGGACTGTTTCATCAACTATCAGTCGGCCCTCCGGACTGTCTGCCTCCAATCGACGGTCAAAAAGAATAGCCTGCCTAGTGATTCGGTCACCCACAAATCGAGGTAAACGCATATTAGCCAAACCTGGAATAATACCTTCTTTTCGAGCCGGTAACGTCAAATAAGCACTTTTTTCCGCCAAGGTGTAATCCATGACAAGTAAATATTGACAGCCACCCCCAATTGCAAAGGTTTCTACCGCTGCGATCCAGGGCTTTTCGGTCGTCGGTGTTGGGTCGTTTGCCGCTTCTTCGTCCTCGAGCACTCCGTGTGCTATTTTATTCACAAAGCCTAAATCTCGCACTAAATACCATAGATACGGTATTTTACCTTCATACAGATGTGTAAGATTTATACCGCTACAAAAAATACTCTTCCCCACATAACGGGGATGTTTGGCTAGAGACCCACGCAACACACAAACCTCCGTGTTTGCATCTAAAATAGCCACATCAACAGCTTGCTCCATCGGACCGACAGTGCCCGCATCCTCCGCATTCAGATAATCGGGGTTGTACATAGCAACCTCCGTCGATTTTCCTTTGCGACGGAGAATTGCTGCGCCCAGGTCTAGAAAATCATCACGTCCAAATTTAGCCGTCAATTCTAAGGATTCTGGTAGTGGTTTCAGCATACTTTGTAGTAGATGAACACCAGCTCGGGGACTAGCAAATAGATGGGACAGAAACAAACCAATCCCTTTTTCATGTCCTCGCTTATCTTTCAAGATTCTATTTGAATCTTCTTCAAGGTCGGCCGGAAGCGGCAGCAGACCCCGGAAACGTTCCATGGCCAATTCCACAAGAGTTTCAAGACGAACCGAGTTTGAGAAGTCATTCGTGAGCAAACTATATAAAACTTCAGCATAAATTCGGAGAAATCGTGACCGAGCATCATATAGATTCAATTCGACCTCTTCCCTCGAAGCTACTCCCCTTTCTAGTATTTTCTGTCCAAAACCACAAAATTTCTGCAACTCCAAAAGATCACCATCAACCGTACCCTCAGGCCCCGGAAATTTAGGCTTCATTGCAACCCAGGAGGCAAAGTCTAGTTTTGTTGGGTCCGCTAGAACGGTTTCATTCAAAGATTTCGCGTTCATAACTGGGTCTCTAATTAATTTAATAGGGACAGACTCTAAGGTTGTCATCTTGACCTGTCTCTTCACATACCGCAACATTAGCTTGTTCCGAGGGGTGTTGGCTTACAACTGAGATGCCAAACGTGACCAAACTATCATGTTAGGTAAACCCTTTGAACCTGATCCGGGTCACGCCGGCGGAGGGACTTGGAACTTGCTCGCTCTTCTCTCTAGAGCTTTTGCGAAAACCAAATTCCTCACGAGATTAAGACCCAAAGAGCACTTAATGGCCGAGGAAGATATAATGAATATCATAAGCAAACCTAATAAGATTTCCGTGACATCCGGCTTACTGCCATCCTCAAGGAAGGTTTATGTTAGAGGCAAAGAATTCGAGGATCTCCAAGTCCCGGTGCGAGAGATTGATCTACATGAAACGTCTGGTGAAAAACCAATCCCTGTCTACGATACCTCCGGCCCATACACAGATCCTACCTATACCCCAAATATAGAGACTGGCTTACCCCGGCTGCGAAAGTCCTGGATCGAAGCACGCGGTGATGTCACTTCTTATGACGGCCGCACGCTGCAACCGGAAGATAACGGGAACGTAAAAGGCGCCCGACTCGTTCCTGAATTTCCTGCAAAACCAAGGCCATACCGTGCTCAGAGTGACAGGGCCGTGACCCAATTGGAATATGCGCGTCGTGGTATTGTGACACCAGAGATGGAATTTATTGCTATCCGAGAAAATATTGGTCGGGCAGAAGCCGATGCCCTGCGGGGAAACGGAGAAAGCTTTGGGGCTGAAATCCCCAATTTTGTTACTCCCGAGTTTGTCAGGAATGAAGTGGCGCTAGGCCGTGCCATTATACCTTCGAATATTAATCACCCAGAAACTGAGCCCATGATTATTGGACGCAATTTCCTCGTTAAGATAAATGCCAATATCGGCAATTCTGCTGTAACCTCATCGGTTGCAGAAGAAGTTGATAAAATGGTCTGGGCGATCCGTTGGGGCGCGGATACGGTCATGGACCTTTCGACAGGAAATAATATTCATAACATCCGCGAATGGATCATACGGAATTCGCCTGTACCAATAGGAACGGTCCCAATCTATCAAGCCTTAGAGAAAGTGGGTGGAGTTGCAGAAGATCTGTCTTGGGAAGTATATCGCGATACACTGATTGAGCAATGCGAGCAGGGTGTGGACTATTTTACTATCCACGCTGGCGTCCGTCTGCCCTATGTCCCGTTAACTGCTAAAAGAGTTACCGGTATCGTGAGCCGAGGCGGTTCTATCATGGCAAAATGGTGTCTTTCCCATCACAAGGAAAGCTTCCTGTACGAACGATTCGAAGATATCTGCGACATAATGAGAGCCTATGACGTAAGTTTTTCGTTGGGTGATGGCTTAAGGCCAGGTTCAATTGCGGATGCCAATGATGAAGCCCAGTTTGCAGAATTAGAGACACTCGGGGAACTTACAAAAGTTGCTTGGGCAAAAGACGTCCAAGTAATGATTGAGGGACCAGGGCATGTTCCGATGCATAAAATCAAGATTAATATGGACAAACAGTTGGAGGTATGCGGAGAAGCACCGTTTTACACTTTGGGCCCCTTAACGACTGATATTGCCCCAGGGTATGACCACATTACCTCTGGCATTGGGGCCGCAATGATTGGGTGGTTTGGATGCGCTATGCTCTGCTATGTCACACCTAAAGAACATCTCGGACTGCCGGATCGGAACGACGTTAAGACAGGGGTCATCACCTATAAAATAGCGGCCCACGCTGCGGATTTAGCCAAAGGACACCCTGGCGCCCAAGAAAGGGACGACGCGCTGAGTCGAGCGAGATTTGAGTTCCGTTGGGAAGATCAGTTCAATCTGTCGCTAGATCCTGAAACAGCACAACATTTTCACGACCAGACATTACCAAAAGACGCCCACAAAGTAGCGCACTTTTGCTCCATGTGTGGTCCTAAATTCTGCTCCATGAAGATAACCCAAGAGGTTCGTGAATACGCCAAAACTGGAATGGCGGACATGGCTGCCACTTTCCGCGAAGGTGATGGAGAAATATATAAATCAGCGGATGAACTCAAACAGCTAAAAGCTTCAAACGAATCTTTGAGTGCAACAAACCCCCTTATAGATGGGCAATAAGTAACGGATGTTAATATATTCGGAACGCCTGGCCAGAATATGAACGCGAATGTTCACCACAAGAAACTGATAGTATTTGACGGCCTGATTGTTTCCAATTGGAGCCGAGCCATTTTTGAGGACATGAAAGAAGGCGGCATAACAGCGGCTAATTGCACCTGTGCGGTATGGGAAGATTTTCGTGGAACCATGGAGAATATTGCCCAATGGCACAAATGGTTTGATGAATACTCTGATATCATAATCCCGGTAAAACGAGTGTCAGACATTCATAGAGCCAAAGCTGAAGACAAAGTGGGTATTGTTCTGGGGTGGCAAAATGCCAGCCCGGTTGAAAGTGAACTCAGTTTCCTTCGGCTTTTTAAGGCTCTAGGAGTAGGCGTCATACAGCTTGCATATAACACGCAAAATCTCGTGGGGAGTGGCTGCTACGAAAGACACGATGGCGGACTATCAGACTTTGGTCGGGACTTTGTGGATGAAATGAACGACCTCGGTGTTTTGATAGATCTATCGCACGTAGGATCTCAAACAAGCTACGACACAATTCTGCACTCTAAATTCCCAGTGTGTTATTCACATACCTGCCCGCAGGCGCTTAAATCACATCCCCGAAACAAAACAGACGATGAACTCCGTTTCATCGCAGAACGTGGTGGCTTTATTGGGGTTACGATGTTCCCACCATTTTTGCCTAAAGGAGCTAACTCCACATTGGAAGACTATCTCGATGTCATCGAGCACGTAATTGGAATAGCAGGCGAAGATCACGTTGGCATTGGAACTGATATGACCCAAGGATATGGGAAATCTTTTTTTGACTGGATCACCCGGGATAAAGGCACCGGCAGGCAACTTACAAATTTTGGGAGAATCAAAAATCCTCCAGGATTTCAGCGACTAAGTGAGTTTCCTAATTTAACTGGAGCCATGATATCAAGAGGCTGGAATAAGAAACAGATTAAAAAAATTATGGGTGAAAACTGGCTAACAGTTTTGACATCCGTCTGGGGAGAATAATCTCAAGGACCATTCATTGGCCAAAACGGTATACCAACGTGATCCTAGAAATAGTATCTGTTTTCCGAATTGTTGCAGGCACTTCAGTATTATGACGTACCTCAATTCCTATGCGTAAAGCCAAATCACTGTTCATATCACCAGTGTAGGTGGTTTTAGTTTCTAATAAGGTCCTCACGTCGCCCACTGTGGCCGCCGTTTTATGTACTAGTTTCTGCGTGCCCGAAATATTCCACCTAAAAGTGCTCACTAAACGGCCAGTATATTCCATTTCAAATTCTTGTGTATCTTTTAACCGAGACTGACGAGCACCTGGGCCTATTTCCAAATCCACTTGGAAGTTGTTTGTCATAATTAAACTATGCCCGATCCCAACTGATTGACTCAGCTGGTAGTCGAAAGCACTAAAACGATCGTCTTCTCCCGACAAGAAGGTGAATAAAAACGTGTCATTGAGAAAATAACGGCTCTCCGTTTCAGCAAATAAACGGCGAGAAAAGGTTTCCGAGTCCTCCCTTGCGGTATCATAGTTAGCGTTGAAGCTGTCCTTCCAACTACCCCGGGAATGCACCACTTGGATTGCAGCAGCGACTCTTTCCGTATCGGTATTTCCTGAAGCAGTACTTCCCCCAACCTCCATTTCTCCCGACCATTTGTGGCGATTATCATTTTTAAATTTGTCTCCAATCAAAGTGGTTTCAAACCTTTGTGCGCTTTCGACCTTAGGCCGCACTCTCCCCACCTCTGGAGCCAACAGATCCTCTGTGAATCCGGGAAAGGCCAATCGGATTCCAGGAATTATCAAATCTAATTTTTTGGGTGCGATTTCTTTGAGCCGGGAAATAATTTCGCTGAATTCTTCTGGCTGTTCATCGATAGCTTCAATAACGGTGCTCTTAAGTGCCATAGTCCCTGGTACCATAGCTGCGTTCACCAACTTCTGTATTGTTAACGAACCTACTTCAGCGGAGGATCCGTTCACAAACAAAAAAAATATTCCCGTAAATACCGCTGCTAATGTTACGACCCTTGCTCTAATAAAAGCGCGACCCACGTTACTATTTGAATTCATTCTGTTAAAAAACCAATACCGAATCTGCCTGAGAGATGCCCAACTGGTTATAAACTACACATCGTGCGAAACAAAGCCGAGAGAACGAGCTTCCTAAATATAGCAATAATAACGAAACTATTAACTCACTTTTTCATAAGGCTTCTACACCTCGTCAGTGGGAAAACTATTAGTTACACTAAAAACCAGCAGTTAAGTGTACATTGGGCTACATATCAGATGACTCAGTTAATAATACGACAGAAATTCAGCACTCCGGTCCGTCGTGACGAAGTTGAAGGAGACTGGGACATTAGAGGTTTTAATTGCCACAGCTTCTCTGACCCACCTGGCAAAGAATGGAATGATTTTATTCATCAAACAAACGAACTGCTAACAGTCGTTGTTGGCCAATTAGAATTAACAATTGAAAATAAGACTATCTTAGTGCAACCGGGTGACGAGGTGTTTATCCTAAAGGGGGCCATTCACTCGGTAAAAAATTGCAATAACAATCACACAAATTGGCTTTTTGGATACGATTAACCTTAGCCAATAATTTTTAAAATCAGAACTGTTGTTCACTTAAATAGGTGGCCGCGTAACCCACATACACTTCTTTCCCACGTTGAAAAAATTCAACCTCCTGTTCCTTCACTCGCCGAAACTCGCTAGCAGGTCGACCCGCCCAAATGTGACCGGACTTGACAACAGCACCTGATTCTACGAACGCGCGTGCTCCCACCAAGGCCCCATCTTCAACGACAACTCCATCGCATATTTGGGCGCCCATTCCGATTAAACAGCCGTTCCCTATTCGACATGCACCGAGCCGCACGTTATGTCCCACCGTAACATCAGAGCCTATTATAATTGGACCACTACGTTTGTTTGTAACAACAATTGAATTGTCCTGGATGTTACTACGAGGGCCTAAACTAATCAGAGCCCCATCTCCCCTTACGACAGTTGAGAACCATATGCTCGTGTCAGTCTCAGTAACAACATTCCCCGCAACAACTGCGGTGGGGGCGACGTACCCACATGGATCTATCTTAGGCTTAACATCATTAAGAGTATAAAGTGGCCCCGATTTCAGACTTGGTGGTTTATACGGCGTCATATCGAGAGACGGCAGGTCTGCCGTGCAAATCACTTCATTTATGTTGCCAGCCAACAAGTCACTGCGGAGCACCTCGCGTTCTTCCAACGAAATCTCTCTTACCGCACGGGCGGGATTCCCGGCGTAAAGCCATCCTCCTTCTAACTTTTTTCCCGGAGGAACCAGTGAACCAGCACCAACAACAGCACCAGAGCCTATATTGGAGTTATCCATAACAACCGACGCGTCTCCCAAAATACAATCAGCAGCGATAGTACAAGCATGCACTAGCGCAAAACGTCCGACGGTAATATTTCGGCTCATTTTTGTCGGATACATTCCATCAGCGATGTGAACCGTAGCCCTATCTAGAAACTGGCAATTATCCCCAATTTCAATAAAATTGCCATCTCCCCTTAGGGTCACCCAGGGCTTTAGCAATACTTTTTCCCCCAAAGAAACACGACCTATCAAAGTTGCGCCTTCTCCAAATGAAGCCTCACCCCATTTTGGAATAGTTCCTTTAAATGGAATTAGAGTGGGATCTGAGAAAACACTCATTCGTCACCTCTATATGACAGGGCTTTCACGATACGTACCCCAAAGCCCCTTCAATTGATTCACAATCTCTCCCATCGAGGCCCTAGCTTTTACTAACTCAATTGTAATGGGCATTAAGTTCATAGAGTCGTCTTCCGCCTGCCTCGCCAATTCTTTTAATAAACTTTGCACTTTTGCCTCATCGCGGTTTTTCCGAGATCTCTGCAGATTTTTGATCTGCCGTCTCTCGGTTTTCGGATCATACGGATGAAGGCTTATATCGGGGTAGCTATCAGCGCCCTCAATATATTTATTTACTCCTATAACCGGATTCTCTCCGTTAGCTTTTCGCAGAGCAAATTCATACGCAGAATCGGCTATTTCGCGCTGGAACCAGCCGTCTTCTATTCCTTTAATAGTTCCACCCATATCGTCCACCCTTTTAAGAATGGCAAAAATGTCTCTCTCCATTTCTGTAGTCAGAGTTTCAACCAAATACGACCCACCCAAAGGATCAACAACAGAAGTTACATTGGTCTCATCCGCTATCACTTGTTGCGTCCGAAGCGCCAACCGCATGGCCTCTTCACTAGGAATTGCAAATGCTTCGTCCATTCCATTTGTATGTAAACTTTGAGTCCCACCAAGTACAGCGGCTAAAGCTTGGTAGGCAGTTCTTATGACATTAACCATATACTGAGGTTTAGTAAGAGTAGCAGCCGCTGTTTGGGTATGGAATCTTAGCCTCATTGATTCAGGTTTTGTGGCCCCAAATCTGTTCTTCATAATCTTTGCATACACTCTTCTAAGTGCACGGAATTTCGCAATTTCCTCAAAAAAATCAGCCTGACTAACGAAAAAGAAGGATAATCTAGGGGCAAAATCATCCACATTTATGCCAGCTTTGGTGACTTCTTCAACATAAGCTATGGTATTTGCCATAGCGAATGCCGCTTCTTGAACTGCCGTGGCGCCCGCTTCCGAAATATGATACCCAGAGATATTTATTGGATTAAATCGTGCCATGTTCTGGGCACCATACGAAATACAATCTCGCACCAACCGGACAGACGGACGAATTGGGAAAATCCATTCTTTTTGTGCAATGTATTCCTTTAATATATCGGCTTGAATAGTTCCCGACAGTTGATTCAAGTCATATCCTCTTCCTTGAGCGAGAGCGATATACATCGCATACAAAATCCACGCCGAGGGATTTATCGTCATCGATACCGAAATTGCAGTGATATCAATTTCTTTAAACAAAGCTTCCATATCATCTAATGTGTCAATGGCTACACCTTCCCTACCAACTTCACCGTGCGCCATTGGATGGTCCGAGTCGTACCCCATAAGAGTCGGCATATCAAAATCAGTGGAGAGTCCCGTCTGGCCACTTTCGAGTAGAAATTTATATCTCTCGTTTGTATCCGAACCTGTCCCAAATCCAGCGATTTGACGCATGGTCCAATTCTTCGCACGGTACATGGTTGGATAGGGACCCCTTGTGAACGGAAAACGCCCTGGCAGTCCTATATCTTCAAACGGGGTTTCAGCAGCATCTAGTGATGTATATATTCGTTTTAAAGGGCGTCCCGCAGCTGATTTGTATTCTGATTGGGACTCGGGCCGCCGGCTTAAGAAGTCAGCTAACTCGCTTGCTTCCCAGTCTGAAATTCTCTGCTTGAATTTCCCCGACTCGGAAACCGTGCTTATCTTATCAGTTTCTTGAAGCGATGATTTAGTCATTTTTCTTATTCCCATTGATACGGGCTAATAATTTGAGTGCCGCCTCACTAGGATCCGTTTGGCGTGCCATTACTTGATCTAACAGATCCTGCATAACATTATCGTGCGTCATGGTAATACCGTCCATTACCAATCCTTGGGCTATTTTCAATATCCTCTGAACTGCGATACGGCGGGACCTTTTGGCTTGTTCTTCTGACGACAGAAGAAATTTTCGGTGTGAATTCAAAGCAGTGAATAGATCAGCTATGCCCAAATCATTATTGGCACTAGTTGCAAGAATAGGAACTGCCCAGTTGCCGGCCCAACTTTCCTCAAAATTCATTGCTAGCATCTGCTTAAGCTCGCTAAACGTTTTGTTAGCATCACTGCGATCTCCTTTGCTCACAACGTGGATATCGGCTATTTCCAAAATACCTGCCTTGATAGCCTGAATGTCATCACCAAGCCCAGGAGCGGAAACCACAACAACGGAGTGTGCCGCCTGCACAATATCAACTTCGTCCTGGCCCACGCCGACAGTCTCTATTAGGACGACATCAAATCCAGCCGCATCTAGAATGTCGATAGCGTCATACGTTGACTGAGCCAGACCACCCAAAACACCGCGCGTAGCCATACTACGAATGAAGACACCTGGATCATTAACTATATCAAGCATTCGTATTCTATCCCCGAGAATTGCTCCTCCGGAAAATGGGCTCGATGGGTCAACAGCTATAACCCCAACAGTTTGACCTGTATCCCTTATTATTTTTACAAGTGAGCGAACTAACGTGGATTTTCCACTTCCTGCAACACCCGTGATCCCAATAATATGGGCCGTTCCGGCTTTGCGATAAATTTCCGCAAAAATATTTGCGTAAATGGCTCTTTCGGATTCCGCGTAACTAATCAAACGCGCAATGACACGAGTATTCCCAGAGAACAACTCTGTCAATAAATCCACCGAAGGAATTTTACTTATCATTACAAAATACCAAGCGAAGGAAAACGATACGCTTCCCCGATTTATACAATTGGTGACCGATCCACATTGATTTGTTAATCAAAATTCCCTTGTTACATAAAAGTAAACATGTGTTTCACGCCTAAATCCTCTGGCATCCTACAATTGACACATATAATCGGTATGCTGCGTCGCAACAACTTTATATTAGGCTATAGGGCGACATATTGCTAAGATGGTGACCATAAATAGTTCGGGGACCAACCATTTGCCAGCTAAAATTGCCGTCGCCGATGATGATCAGAATATTCTTACTTCAATTAGCATTGCTCTTGAAAATGAAGGCTTTGTGTCGCAGAAATATATCGATGGACAACAAGCTCTTCATGGACTGCGAGCAAACCCAGCAGACCTAGTCATCCTAGATATAAAGATGCCTCGCATGGATGGCATGCAGGTACTTTCTGAACTCCGAAAAGACTCTTCTGTTCCTGTCATTTTTTTGACGTCAAAAGACGAGGAAATAGATGAAGTTATTGGTTTGCGAATGGGTGCAGATGACTACATTACCAAGCCATTTTCTGTTCGCCTGCTGATAGAACGTATTAGAACGCTATTACGGCGCGTTGATTTAAGCAGCAACGAACGATCCTTTGAAGAAAGCAAGAGCGATACAATTATTCGAAACGAGCTAATGCTGGATACCGCACGGCACATGTGCACATGGCAAAAAAACCCTGTATCTCTGACCGTAACAGAATTCTTAATCCTGCAATCACTTGCACAACGTCCTGGCCACGTACGGAGCCGGGATCAACTTCTAGATGCCGCTTATGACGAGCAAACGTACGTAGACGACCGCACCATTGATAGTCATATTAAGCGCATGAGGAAAAAATTTCGACTTGTCGATCCCAATTTCGCAAAGATAGAAACTCTTTATGGTGTTGGATATCGGTACAAAGAGGATATTTAAGTAAGTAATTTTCGGGAGCGCCATGACTACGATAAGAATGTCAGATACACCTCTTATTGCGAGCACAACTAAATGGCCCGCCATATCTAAACTCACCCTCCGACTTTTATTTATCAACATTCTAGCTCTGGCAATTTTAGCCGGTGGCATACTTTATCTCGACCAGTTTCGCCGGGGTTTAATGGTTGAACGCCTTGAAACATTGCAAGCAAACGCAGAAATGATTGCAGCCGCTTTAGGAGAAACCGCTGTCATACCCCAAATGACAACGTCCCAAGACAACCAAGCATCTTCCCAAAATATTGACGAATTACTCTCCCAGGGTGAAAAAATTGATCCTACGCTGAGCCAACAAGTGTTACAGCGACTTGTACCACCCATCCAATGCCGCGCCCGATTATTTTCCCCAAACGGAGAATTGGCAGCCGACACACGCTTGTTTGGATCCAGTGGCGGGGAAGTAAGTCTTCAAGAGTTACCACCGCCCGTGGTAAGTAATCTTGTTCAACGCTGGATCGCCCAACTAAACGACTGGATTAGTCGCTCCTTTCGATCCAATTTGGAACCATATATCGAACACCCAGACCAAACAGCATTTCATTATTCTGAAACTGTAGAAGCACTAACTGGTTATAGTAGCACCAGCATCCGTCGTTTTGGTGATGAAAGTGTCATCATACTTTCAGCGGTTCCCGTCCAGAGATTTAAACAGGTAGTAGGTGCCCTATTATTGACAGCTTACGCTGATGACATCGATGCTCAAGTTCGTTCCGTTCGAAAAGACATACTCCTTCTTTCCGGACTAGCCTTTTTAGTCACAGTTTTACTGTCAATTTATCTTGCGTGGTCGATAGCTTGGCCTATTCGCATGCTTGCCGCAGGCGCCGACAGGGTAACTCGGGACTTACTCCCGGCTCCTGACATCCCGGACCTTTCAGGCCGAAACGACGAAATAGGAGAACTTAGTGTTTCACTCAGAACAATGACGGAATCTTTACAAGAGCGAATAAATGGAATGGAGCGTTTCGCTGCCGATGTCTCCCATGAATTGAAAAATCCACTATCAAGCATCAGGAGTGCTGCAGAAACACTCGAACGAGTTAACTCGGTTGAGAGCCGCATTCAGCTAATTGAATTGCTAAAAAATGATATTAACCGGATGGATCGTTTAATAACGGATATCTCTGCTGCATCTCGTTTAGACGGTGAGTTGACAAGAGAATTAAGCAAGCCAATTGAGCTCAAAAAAATGCTGGAGACAATTGTAGAAGTATATTCGGTCCGCTCCACAGAGGACGACGCCCAATTCGAATTCGAATCCGCAGCGGTGGGACCAATTATAGTTCGGGGAATCGAAGAACGCCTCGCGCAGGTTTTTCAAAATCTTTTGGATAATGCTGCTAGTTTTAGCCCTCCAAAAGGCTCGATACATATTTTATTGGCCCGACACCAAGATACAGCACAAATCGTGATCGAAGACGAAGGACCTGGAATTCCCATAGCCAACACAAATACCGTATTTCAGCGATTTTATAGTGAGCGGCCTACGACCGAAAAATTTGGAAGTCACTCTGGGCTGGGGCTAAGCATTGTAAAACAAATTGTTGAAGCCCACGGTGGCACTGTGGCCGCCTACAACCGATCGTCGGGGAAGGAACCCGATAACCAACCTATGGGAGCACAATTTATTGTGGAACTACCAACCTATAATAAAGCCTAAATTTAATTTTGTCCGCTATAACTATCTTAGCTCGTTTCATGGACCCTTCTTTATTTCTATTCGTCGTGTCCGCTGTTCAGAAGCCGGTCGCTTGATATCAATATGCAGTATCCCGTCGTCCAACCACGAACCCGTGACTTCTAAACCACTAGCTAATACAAAGAGCCGCTGAAACTGCCGTGCGGCTATTCCGCGATGTATAAACGAACGATCTGCCTCTTCGGTTTGCTTGCCTGTGATTTTAAGTTCGTTAGCAGCAACTTCTACAGCCAGTTCTTCCACAAGAAAACCTGCAACTGCCAAAGATATCCGGAAGTGTTGATCCGACAATTGTTCAATATTATATGGAGGATAACCATTTGACGAAGCTTTTACCGTCTGTTCGATCATACGTTCAAACGACTCAAACCCAACTAGCATAGGGTTTCCAAATACCGATGGACGCCCCACTTCAGTCCCTACCCACAATTTTTAGATATCCATGATCTGGCACAAGCAACTTTCTCCTATCTATCAAAGCGAAAAGAATGCGTTTAAAGTGGGTCAAGCGTAAAACCAGCAATTACTTTTCGCAAGCACCACATCATTTATCGGCCAAAAGCACCCCCCTCTCGACGAGGATCTGCGGCACCAATTAACTTTCCCCTCGATTTCATAATTGCATGCACCCCGCTAGTCATCTCCCTAGTAACGACAGTGTGTCCTCTATCTGACAACTGCTGTTTGAAATTGTTTAACGAACTGCCCGATTCTATTTCAGATATCTCGCTTCTTTTGCATAAATTTGCCTGATTAATTGAATCACTGAGGCTCATTCCCCAGTCAATTACACCAAGCAAGGATTTGGCAACGTAACAGATGATGCGTGATCCCCCCGGTGACCCTATTGCCATAAAAGGCTGTCCTGTTTTGTCAAAAACTATGGTAGGCGCCATAGAACTCCTGGGACGCTTGTTGGGTTCGACACGATTGGCTACTAAATGCCCGTCATGTTTAGGTGAAAAGGAGAAATCCGTGAGTTGATTATTCAGTAAAAACCCTCGAACAAAAAGCGCTGATCCGAAAGCAAATTCAATACTACTAGTCAGAGACGCAATGTTTCCTAATTTGTCAAATACGCTGATATGAGTGGTTGACGGAAATTCCGGCGAAACATCGTCGGCCAAGCGATGAGCCTTCATATCGTCCGGAAGACCAGGCGCAACTGTTTCGTTTGACTTGTCAAGTTCGATCCTTTTTGCCCGTTTTCTCAGATATTCAGGGTCAAGCAATCCTTTTGTGGGCACATGGACAAAATCCGGATCAGCGATATATCTTGAACGGTCAGCAAATGCCAACTGGCTCGCTTCTAGAAACAGATGGGTTGCGTCTAGAGACCACGGCGCCATAGACCCTATATCGAAATTCTCCAATATCCCGAGAATTTGCAAAATAGCTATTCCGCCAGAACTAGGAGGTCCCATCCCACAGATTCTAAACCCTCTATAAAACCCACACACTGGTGTGCGAATGCGTGCTTCATAATTATTTATATCTGCGACAGATAGACTGCCTGGATTAGTTGAGGTAGAGTTAACCCGATCGGAAATTTCCTTTGCTATGGCACCGAAATAGAATTTATCGGCACCACCTATGGCCAGCTCGCGCAAGGTCCGCCCATATTCCAAATTTACCAACCTTAATCCAACAGGTTTAGGATGGCCACTTGGCGCAAAGAAATAGTCTGCCGTCTCTCTGAAACGTGTGATCGTTGCAACCTTCCCAATTAACTTATTAAGGCGTGGACCAATGAAAAAACCTGCTTCTGCATGGTTTATCGCAGGCCCAAATAGCTTCTTCCAAGGTAACTTCCCGTGATCACGATGAGCCATTGACAGCATACGAACTAAACCAGGGGCACCAACTGAGTTGCCACCTACCAGCGCTTCTAAATAACCGGGAACCTCACCATCTGGCTTTAAAAACATATCTTGTCGAGCCGCAGAGGGAGCGGTCTCACGTCCATCGTAGGTTGTTAGTTCTCCCGAAACCGCATCAAAATAGATAAGGAAACCGCCACCACCTATTCCTGATGACTGGGGTTCAACAAGATTTAGAATCATCTGGGAGGCGATCACTGCGTCTATAGCATGTCCTCCGGTCCGCAAAATTTCTGCTCCGCCCTTGGCCGCCAACGGATGGGCAGCAACCACCATCTCTAGAGCTGAAACAAACGAAACCTGGGGTATATAGCCAGTGCCTGGCTCCGGAGCAGCTCTATCCGCAGCAGCGACGACTACCGGTAGGCCAAGCACAAAACCTTTCAGGCCCAATACCAATAAGGAAAGCCTCAAAACAAGCATTCATTCACCTAAAAACAAACGATTAACAATAGCATGTAGCAAATTACAACGGGTTTATTAAATTTTATGTCTCTAATTCTGCTAAATGTAAATAATACCGCTAACTTTCAGCACTAAACCATATACAATTGACCAATCACCCGCTCGATCTTAGTCTGCCCCTCTAAAAACAAACAACTATATATTATCGATACTTTTTATAATGACGGAAGTAGTCAGAAGCGTAGCGAGCCTGCAATCGCAAGTTGATAAATGGCATAGAGCCAACCTAAGAGTTGCCCTGGTGCCTACAATGGGATATTTGCACGACGCACACATCGCCTTGGTCAAAGCAGGAAATAAAGTGTGCGCTAGGACAGTCGTTAGTATTTTTGTGAACCCAAAACAATTTGGCCCAAAAGAAGATTTTAGCAAATATCCAAGAGACGAGACACGTGATCTTGATATTCTAAAAAATCAATCCGTTGATCTTGTGTATATTCCTGCCATCGAAGAAGTATATCCCGCTGGTTTCTCAGCAAAAATAGAAATACCTAGCCTCACGACAGGTCTCTGCGCAGCTGGTCGCCCCGGGCATTTTGGCGGAGTAGCAACTGTTTGCACCAAACTTTTCAACCAATGCAAGCCAGATGTAGCTATATTTGGGGAAAAGGATTATCAACAACTCCAGATAATCCGTCGCCTAGTGAAGGATCTTGACATAGGCGTGGAAATCCACGGAATACCAATTGTGCGTGAAAAAGATGGCTTGGCGATTTCTTCAAGGAATGTTCATCTTACTAAAGATGGCCGTGCTCGAGCCGCCAATATAAATGGCATACTTACAAAAACGGCTGAAAAAATTGTGGAGGGCGACGACATAAAGCAAAGTCTTCAAGAGGCACGCATTCAACTAGAAGAGAAACTGCGATCTAAGCCGGAATATCTAGAGTTATGCAACTCAGAAACTTTAGCTCCTGTGTCAAAACTTGAAGCACCATCTAGATTACTTACTGCCATCCAGGTGGATCAGACCAGATTAATAGATAACTGCCCTGTTATACCCATAAATTAGACGATGAGCGCTACCAAACGGGCGATCGCCAATATTTTTTTATATCCCGGTCCGCCCTATGATTCCTTTAGCTAAGTGCTTTTGCCCTCTCCGACTGTTAGAATACAGCCGTCAATACGCCATTCACCATTAGCTTGCTGTTCCATTGGGTAGCGGGCAAGATAAATATTGCCATCGAGGTCAACAAACATCACTTTTTGGACCCATACACCATCAATATTTTCAAGTTCTAGAAACTCGCTCTCACGCGACCGGTATATCGGGGGGTAATAACGTCTAACCATGGACACAAAATTTTTCGGGTCACGAAATTTATTTTGAATCGCTGGCGATGCATATCCAAACGCCTTCGCATCTTTGCCGTTTCTGAAAGCCTTTAATTGCTGTTCAATCACACCCCGAATTTGGATTGTATCTCCATGCCGTAAATTAATGGCATCATCAGATAGACTGTGCGCAGTCATTAAAAAACTACAGCAAACTAGCCCCACAACATAAGACACCACCATTTGGAACACTTTTAGACAATCGTCAATCGAGAAAACAAACTTGTCACTTTCCGTTCGCAGCATACTGCCGTTTTGCTCACCGAATATAGATGCGCACCTCATTACCAAAAGCATTGTCGCTAGTCGACGAACTTAAATTTAGCCTCGCAGCAGGGAGACCCATAGCAATTAGTGACCGAATTACTTTTTCCGCACTTTTCTTTGCTGCCCCGGTATTAACAGCTACACTACTTGGAGATCCTGCATTAGGTGTTACCGCAACGACGTCAAACAATGCCGTCGGGCGCCTCTCTATTGCTTGACTGACGGCACTGTAGAGTGCTTGTTGATAGTCAACATCTGGCCTATCAAACCGAATTACCACTAACGCTGGGCGCTGACTATTTCCGGCCGCCACGGAAGACGGTGTAGACGGGATACCTACTCCATTGGCGTGCGCAAACCGAACAGCCTCACTGAACGCAAAATTACTTAAATTCGGACCAAATGCTTCACCATTACTGATTGCCAACGCTAGAGCCGTCAAATTTCGACGTTCACCAGTCGCATAATTATTTTGTCGAGTTATGGTTTCATTAACCTCGTTTAACAAACGCTCTATCGACACAACGGTTCGGTTTACATCGTCCTCCAGAACAGAAAGCTGTCGATGGTCTTCATCGACCGCCCCCTGAATGCCATAGGCAGCACGGGTCGATTCAACTAAGTAATTTGCAAGTGCTGAGTTCGACGCGATACGGTTAGACAACTCATTTAGGCGTGAAGTATCCTGAAAAACTCTATCCAGCTCAGATTGTGCACTTTGCCATTGACTGTTCAAAACCGGGTTACCAGGGGTGGTCCCAATCTGAAGACGAGCACTTATTGCAGCCACCACAGCATGATACCTTTGAGAGTTTTGAGTAGTGCTGTTTAGCAGCTGCTGAAATTCATTGTTCTGACTGCCCAAAGTACCCTTAAGCAAATTTAGTTCACCCTGCAGTGTTCGTATTTTCCCTCCCACAAATGTTCCTGTTGCAGGACCGGCGTTGGAAGGAGCCGTGGGCAAGGGGATAACTTCGGGAGCCCCGGGTGAAACCTTAACGGAACTGCTCTCGGAAGAAGTCTGCGTAAATGCCTCGTCCTTACCTGGGGTGTCCGGCCTAGATACTGGCGCCTCCAAACGAGCAGTCTGAGGAGGGTCAGGATCCTCACCCAGAACCGGCCATAAACCCTGCTCCACAAAAGAACACGCACCCAGTAAGCCCGAGATACCCATCACCGCAATGAACTATGCCTTCCTCGCCATCGCTTCCGTTTTTCCTTTACCCTTGGAGTGAAATTGGCTGAAACAATCGGTGAAAACAAATATAGCAGTACTACACGTTTTCGCCACATATGCCACACAATCTTATAGAATGCCCGAATTCGTCACAAGCTGGATTTCCTAAAGGACGCTCATTAATTGGATCTTTACCATAGGAAAACTGGCTTAACGGAGAGCCTTGCCCCATAAAAAGGACTTAGGTACCTTGCAATCCGCCAAAAAAACGATAATACAGTAGTTTGTCCATAATTTAGTGCGATAGTGCGCCCGTAGCTCAGTTGGATTAGAGTGTCTGACTACGAATCAGAAGGTCGGGGGTTCGAGTCCTCCCGGGCGCGCCATATTTTATGGATTGTGCAGATTCCGACAGGATCGACACCGAACTATGCCACTATGGCACCTGATTAAAAATACCCTAATGCCAGCAGTTTGCGCTTGCGAGAGCACGAGAATAGGTTTGTAATAGCCATAGTTGGTTATGGGATTAGTATACTCAACTTAATTAAATAGGGTGTTTCCAGATGGCTATAGGTGCAACTGCAGTTAAAGAAACTTCCACAAGAGGATATGTTATTGCAAAAAAGGCAACTCCTAATTATGTGAAAGGGCGACGAGACTTCTTTAAATACCGAGACTTAGGAGTTACTTCTGCTAGCAAGGGCGTAATGCGCGCCCAAGTAACCGAAGGGTCAGCCGGCATGACACGGCCAACAGGATGGCACTACCACGTCTGCGACGGGCAATTCGTTTATATTTTGAATGGCTGGGTTGATTTGTCGTTTCCAGATGGCGAAACAGTAAGGATAGAGGAAGGCGATTCTTTATTTATACCCGGTGGCTTACCCCATAACGAGATCGCAACATCAGAAACTCTAGAATTGATAGAGGTTTCAGTTCCTGCTGATATGGGTACTGAAAGTTGTGATGCCCCCGGTAATGAAATATAAGACTTGAACAATGATTGGCGTAAAGTACCGAAGCCTCTAGCTACACACAAAGAGATTTCTGAACAGGTACCACTAACAGAGTCGTGAACTTGGCTTGGTTCCTCAGAACCGAATCAACAGACCTCCTGTTACACACGGGCATTTACTTTATAGCTAAGGCAACGGCAACCTTTCATATCCTCTCACACCAGAGTAACAGCCGGAACTTGGCACAAGGATCTCAACGACCACAGTTTATGCGCCTAATGGATTTCTATTAAAAAATCATGGACGACTTGGAAAACAACATACTTGAAAAATTACTAACAGACCTAAAAGGGCTGGATCCTGTAATTTTAAGAGCGGCCGATGAAGCCGAAACCTCAAAGCAGCTGCCCAAAAATTTATTGACTGCCCTTCACAAGGGCTCCTTCTTCAAATTGTTGTTGCCAAAACCATATGGTGGACTGGAATTAAGCCCGTTTAGTTTCTGCCAAATCATCCAAGCCGTGGGAAAGATTGATGCCAGCACTGCTTGGTGCCTTTGCCAAGCTAATGGATGTGCGATGTCGGCAGCTTTTCTTCCCCCGGAGGTCGCAGAGGAGATTTGGGCAAAAGACCAGGAGGCCGCCCTTGCTTGGGGACCCGGAGGCGGAGAGGCCATTGAACACGGGAATTACTTTCAGCTTACCGGGAGTTGGTCTTTCGTGAGCGGTGGGCGCCACGCCACTTGGATAGGTGGGCATGCCAAAATAAAAAAAGAAAACGGAGACCCACGGCTAGAACCAAATGGACAACCCACAGCTCGAACGTTTATTTTCCCTGCCTCACAAGCTAGAATGACTGAAATTTGGGACGTCATTGGCCTACTTGGCACTGGCAGTGACCAATTTTCCGTCTCCGATATATTAGTGCCAAAAACTCACATGCTAGCTAGGGACAATCCTAATTACAGGGTTTACGAGGAACCATTGTACCTGTTCCCGGCTGCCAGTCTTTATGCATCTGGTTTTGCCGGTGTCGCTCTAGGGATTGCAGCAGCCGTATTTGATTCTTTTAAAGAACTGGTGATAACTAAAACGCCACGACTTGAACAGCGAAGTTTAGACAAAAATACCGTCATACAGTCTGAAGTGGGGCAAGCTCAAGCCCGCCTCAACTCTGCTAAAGTATACTTGTTGAGTGAACTTAAAGAGATATGGATGGCCGTACGTGACAGCCGCAATTTATCTATTGCAGATCGTATGCGAATCCGGTTGGCTTCAACTTATGCCATTCACGAATCACGAGCAGTCGTCGACCTCATATATGCCGCGGCCGGCGCTACTGCAATTTTTTCCAATAGTCCATTCCAGCGTCGATTCCGTGATATACACACAGTGGCACAGCAGGTACAAGGCAGGAAATCTCATTTCCAAACAGTCGGGTCTTATTTACTTGGTCACCCACCAGACTTGTCCATGGCTTGACTCCAAAATGCCGACGACGATGGCGGAGCATTAATTTGATATTAGCTTAAATAACTAAACCGTAAGATATTTCCATATGTTAAGGAGAGGATTTTGAAGGACATTTTGTCAGGGATTCGAGTTTTAGACTTCGGCCGGTATATAGCTGGTCCTTATTGTGCAACGATGCTTGCCGATCTAGGTGCCGAAGTAATAAGAGTAGAAAAAGTGGATGGGAGCGAGGATCGATATTACACTCCTATAAGTAAAAACGGCGACTGTGGTGCAACGTTTGCACAAATGGGTCGGAACAAACGAGGGCTTACGCTAAATCCACGTACTACCGAAGGTCAGAAAATAGTCGCTGCATTGGTCAAGACTGCTGACGTAGTCGTTGCTAACTTACCTCCTCAGACTCTTAAATCGATGAAACTGGACTACGAATCCCTAAAGGCAATAAAACAAGACATCATATTAACAACAAATTCTGCTTTTGGCTCCGGCGGACCATACAGCGACAGAGTCGGGTTTGATGGGATTGGTCAAGCCATGTCTGGCGCCATGTACCTATCGGGATGGCCCGATCAACCGCAAAAAATTTATCCCCCCTACGTGGACTTTGGGACGGCGTTATATTCTACTGTCGGAACCCTCGCAGCATTAATGAAGAAAAGTGAAACAGGTGAAGGGACTTTGGTAGAAACTTCCCTATTAAGAACTGCAATATCCTTTAATAATGCAGCGATCATCGAACAAGGCACCACACAAATAAACCGCTTTGGCACTGGGAATAGAGGCCAGATTGGAGCTCCAATCGATACTTTCCAGACAAAAGATGGGTGTATCTTAATCCAAGTTATCGGACAGCCCCTATTCAAACGCTGGGCAAATCTCATGGGTGAAAAGCGATGGCTGGACGACCCTCGGTTTGCAACCGACGAAAAACGAGGCACTAATAGAGATGAGATTTGCGAACGAACTCAAGCTTGGTGCTCAAACTTATCAACAGATGAATGCCTGAAATTATTGTCGGCTGCACGGATTCCCTGTGGACCCGTTTTGTCACCGCAAGAGGCGATAGATGATCAACATGTCCAAGCGATGGGTTTCCTTAAACTGCTGGGGTATCCGGGCCTCCAACATCCAGCACCAGTTGCGCCGCTACCTATAGCAATTAAATCGGAGGAGAGTGACCCAGCTGAACCCTCTCATTTCGTCCGAGCGCCAACCCTTGGCGAACATACTGACGATATTTTGTCAGAGCTAGGTTACGAATTAAACGAAATTGAAGAGCTTCGTGACAAAGGAATAATTTAAACAAGTTAGAGTTAATTAATTTTCTGTCTTAAGGCTGCACCCAATTAATTCATGAACATAATGATAAAGTGTGCTGATGGACGCTTTAAATAATTGTAGCCCCCAAAAACTCCAATAGCCCTTATTAGTTTTTATCTCAAATATTACTGGGGAAAAAATAACTTCACCCAGACCACAATTTTATTGAAGCTAACCTGGCCCCCTCTGTCAATGTAGTTAGTTTAGCCCATACAACGTCTTCAGAAACAAAAGTATCGCCCGCTAGTGTGGAAAATCCGCAATCTGTAGAGGCGATGACTCTTTCGCGGTCCCCTACAGCATTTACCGCCCGAATGATGCGCTCGGCCACTACTTCGGGGTGTTCTACATAATTAGTAACGGTTTCAATTACCCCTGGTATTAATGACATATGGCTGGGCAACGGATGGTCACGGAGAGCATCAATTTCATGGGAATGACGTGGATTTGCGAATGGCAACAACAGTGCCCCCACATTAGCCTCATACAGAAAAGGGAGTATGTCGGGGCATGGAACGTCATATAAGTGTGGGCTGTTTCTATTACCCCAACATGCATGTAACCGAACTTTTTCCCTCGGAATTCCCTCAAGAGCTACATTAAGCGCTGCAATATGCATTGCCAAAACTCTCTGAAATTCCCCAAGGCTTAACTTCTGAAAGAAGCCAGAGCGCTCCATAGCAAGGTCCGGAGCGTCAATTTGGAGAATAAATCCCGCTTCAATAATACAAACATATTCTTTTCGAAGTTCAAGCGCGAGAGCATATAGATACGACTCATGAGTGTCGTAATATTTGTTCATCATAGTGGTGGCCACTATCCCTGGAGAAGCCGCTGTCATAAATGTTTCAACAAAGCGATCAGATATTTTTACAAGCGCATTATGAAACATTTGGCATTCTTGTTTTACTTGAGAAAGGTCCTCATATAAAACGGCGGAAACGGCTTGAGGGGCATTGTAAACTCTTGCCCGGCGTAGCCCGGAACTTCGAATCCAGTCTAACCACTTTGGAAATTTTTGTGCATCGAGAGGTAATGGGCGACTGGACTCACCCCCAAACCCTGACATTCTTTGCGGTACATAGGTGGAAAAACTTACTCGCGGCATTTCTCCATCACACGGAATATCGACACCACACTGAGCCTGGGACTTTACGGCAATTTCAATAGCGGACTCAGTTGCAGCAAAAATAGCTTCTAGGTCTACCTCGTTATCAGATTCTTGAGATAACAATAAACTAGCCAGAGGCTCTCCGCGGGGCAGGCTCCCCACATGTGTGGTTAATATTCTATCGGTGTTAAAGCGCATATCCACCCTCATATCCAAAATTGTGTTAGGGTTATCTTCTCTATTATTTTGAAGATACAAGCATAAAATAAAATGAAGAACTCCTGATGAGCATTATGGATTACGACCTACAGGAATTTAAAGCACTTCTTTTTGGCGCCAAACGGGTGGTGGTGTTCACTGGTGCCGGTATAAGCACCGAGTCGGGGATACCCGACTTCCGGAGTCCCGGGGGGATATGGAGCAAGCATAAACCCATCCCATTTCAAGATTTCCTCGCTTCTGAAGAAGTCCGCCGCGAATCGTGGAACCGGAAATTTGCAACCGATTCTATCGTTCGACAAGCCATACCGAATACTGGACACTTGGCTATTGCCCAACTATGTCAGGATGGCATTGTTTCCGCCGTTATTACCCAGAATATTGACGGCCTTCACCAGAAATCGGGAATTCCTGATGAAAAGGTGATCGAGTTACACGGCAATGGAACTTATGCATCGTGCTTGGAATGTAAGAAACACGTTTCTCTAAAAGTAATCAAAAAATTATTTGAAACCGACCGCCTGGTACCCCTATGCACAAGGTGCGGTGGTATTGTCAAAACAGCGACTATTTCTTTTGGTCAGCCCATGCCTGAAGCTGAGATGCGAAGAGCGGACGAAGAAACCCTTTTGTGTGACCTTTTTATAGTCATAGGATCATCGCTAGTAGTGTATCCAGCGGCCGCGTTTCCTGCTTTAGCCAAACAGAATGGGGCAAAATTAATAATTCTAAACCGAGAAGCGACAGACATGGACCCAATCGCTGATCTTGCCATAAACAGGGAAATTGGACCTACACTAACTAATCTTATCAGAGAAGAAAGGGATTGATTCAAAGGCATTAACGAGCAATTTGTCGGGCACTTGCTAGGTTGGTATTGTCGCCCATGGCCAATGAGTTTTGGATGTGATAACTGACACGTAATTTGCTACAAACCGGCGATCAACTTCTTTATGTGCTCGGGAGCTCCCGATTGAGGGACGGTTTGTTGGTTCCCTGAACCCATTTCTTTGATAGTAATCCTGTTTAATTTTTTTTCGTCCGGGCCTTGTACCAACACTAAAGAACAACCTCGTTCATCGGCTGCTTTAAGTTGGCGACCTAATTTGCCGCCTAATAAATCTATTTCTGCACTAACACCAATAGACTGCAAGGTATGGACTAAAGCCAACGCATCACCGTAAAATGTATCATCCCAAACCGTCACGTAGCATGAAGCCCCTACCCGCTCTTCGTATTCGACCTCCTGGCTCAATAACATCAAAATTCGCTCTATCCCGAGCGACCCGCCACACACTGGCACCTTTTCTTTCATAAACATTGAAGAAAGCCCGTCATACCTACCACCACCCGCGATGGAGCCTATTCCATCGTCAACAACAAATTCAAAAATGGGACCCGTATAGTAGTCCAAACCACGAGCAAGAATTGGATCAACTTTGATTTTCCCACCACGCAAAAAAGGTTTCACCATATTGGCAATATTATCAACAGATCTCAGACCTTCCTTCCCAACAGGGTGGGCTTCAACTCTTGAACGAACTGACGATCCTAAATCAGGGGATTCGAGGTCCCGAATGAGCTCTTCGAGCGTTGAATTCGGAGGACTAGCTTCCCTCAACTCATCAATCACTCCCTCTACACCGATTTTATCAATCTTATCGAGTGCTGTAAGAACCGACTGATGCATATTGACAGGAATTTTACATGCGGACATTAAACCCTGGAGACACAAGCGTGAGTTCAAACGTATAGTATAGTTAGTGATCCCCAACGTTTCTATGGCATCACTTAGGGTCAAAAGCACGTCGACATCGGCAAGCAAAGAGTTGCTCCCTATAACG
Source organism: uncultured Rhodospirillaceae bacterium (assembly GCA_964515905.1). Taxonomy (GTDB): domain Bacteria; phylum Pseudomonadota; class Alphaproteobacteria; order UBA7887; family UBA7887. The sequence continues at coordinate 30,041 of CAZEWK010000057.1, forward strand.
TCGACATCACACTGGTAGAACTCTCGAAACCTTCCTCGGCCCGGCCGATCGGCGCGCCAAACAGGCGCTACCTGATACCTTTTTACTATACGTGGCATATCGTTCCTGCGTTGCGCATAAACTCTCATCGTAGGTACGGTCAGATCGTACCGAAGAGCTAAATCTGCCTCCCCTGACGCCGCCTTTTCACCCCTTTTTAAAATTTTGAAAATCAATTTCTCCCCTTCCTCTCCGTACTTCCCGGTCAGCGTCTCTAGACGCTCGAACGCCGGTGTCTGAAAAGGAGCGTAGCCGTGCCTTGTGAATATAGATTTCACTGTGGAAAAAACTTTCTCCCGAAATAATGCTTCTTTTGGGAGAAAATCGCGACTTCCCGAGGGAGGTGTAAGGGTGATTTTAGTCAAATTACCAACCTATTATGTAATGTTAATAACCAGATCATTTAAGCGGCTGAACTGGCCAGCCTCTGCACGCGGAAACAGTATATCTATGCCTGGAGCGGGCGAGGAGAATCGAACTCCCGTCGTAAGCTTGGGAAGCTTCTGCTCTGCCATTGAGCTACGCCCGCGTAACAAACATTATTCTCAGTTTAAAAGACATCGGGGAAATCCTGTTTTTATTATACCCCCAGAGCCAATTAATTAATAAATGGTGACTTATCAATTGACAATATCAGCTTAGCACCTAGGTTCTGGTTGAGAACTAAATATTACCTTTTACAAAAGGTGACGAACGCCTTTTTTTTTGAAATACCGGCATGAAATTGTGAGCTCTAGTCCCATAAAAACAACTCGTCCGTCTCCACTGATTAAAAAGAAGTTCCAGGACCCTAATACCACGGTGTGCGGCAAATCACGTGCAAGAGTAGATTTAGGCAATATTGACACACTTTGGTTCAATACCGGCACGTTATGTAATCTTACCTGCCGAAATTGCTACATTTTATCAAGCCCCAAAAATGATAGTTTGGTCTACCTAAAACTTACGGAGGTCGAAGCCTTCATAAAACAGCTAACTACTAGTAAAAATGAAACGAGGGAGATTGGTTTTACAGGTGGAGAACCATTTATGAATCCCTACTTCGTTGATATGTTGAAGCTGTGCCTAAGCAAAAATTTCAAGGTCTTGGTGCTAACAAATGCAATGAAACCAATGATGCGAAAGTCTAAGGAACTTATCTCTTTACGTGAAAAGTTTTGTAGTTCTATGAAAATACGTGTCTCACTAGATCATTATTCCAAGAAAAAACATGAAGAAGAACGAGGGTTAAATTCATGGGACCCAGCCATAGAAGGTCTCAAATGGCTTTGCAGTAAAAAGTTTAAAGTTTGTGTGGCTGGCCGACTAAGGTGGTCTGAAAATGAACGGAAAATGCGAACAGGATTTTTTAACCTCTTTGAACAACTCGGCTTGGATATTGATGCTCATAATGCATCTCAACTCGTCCTATTCCCTGAAATGGATGAGCAAGTGGACGTCCCCGAGATCACCCAAGATTGCTGGCAAAAACTGAGTGTAAATCCCAGTGACGTGATGTGCGCAAACTCCCGAATGATACTGAGACGCAAAGGCTCAAGCGGCCCTTCTGTCGTCCCATGTACTCTATTGGCTGATGATCCTCAATTCGACCTAGGCGGTACTCTAACTGAAGCTAGCCGACGAGTATCCCTGAATCATCCAAATTGTTCACGGTTTTGCATACTTGGAGGAGGGTCTTGCACAACGAGTTAGAAATTCAACACTTGAAATTTTATTTTTTGCGGTTATGTGACTAGACAAGCTGCGATGTTTCGTTCACCATTTAAGAGCGGTCCCGCTCAGAAGCATATTTTGGACGCAAAGAAAGATAGAATCATGTACGAAGAGACCACTAGGTCTATTCGAATTACCGTAAAGCCATTCTACCTAGATGATCAATCTTCCCCTGAAGACGAGCATTATGTTTTTGCATATCAGGTTAAAATTGAGAATCAAGGAGGGGAAACTGTGCAGCTTCGAAATCGATATTGGCAAATTACTGATGGCCATGGTCGACAACAGGAAGTTCGAGGCGAAGGCGTCGTTGGTGAGCAGCCAGTGATCAGCCCAGGAGACACTTTTGAGTACACGAGTGGAACACCATTAGCGACACCGTCTGGAATAATGTTAGGCAGCTACGAAATGGAAACATCTGACGGAGAGAAGTTCAACGCTGTAGTACCGGCTTTCTCCCTTGACAGCCCTTATGCTCGCAAGCAGTTGAACTAAATATATAATAGCTTATGAGCCATACCGGCTAAACTGGCAAACACTGGAAAATACATCAAACATGACCAAACCCGAAAGTGATACCCATTTGACACCGAAAAAACCCCCACGAAGTGAAGGTGATATAGGAACTGCAACACGCGATGAAGCAGAGGCTGCCGTTAGAACCCTCATAAAGTGGATTGGGGAGAATCCAGACCGAGAAGGGTTGCTAGGAACTCCTGGCAGGGTAGCAAGGGCCTACCGAGAATTATTTGCTGGCTACGGGGAAGACCCAAAAGAAATTCTGCGGCGCACCTTCGAGGAAGTAGAGGGTTATGACGAAATGGTAGTCCTCAGAGATATTCGGTTCGAATCCCACTGTGAGCACCATATTCTTCCGATCATTGGACGCGCTCATGTTGCCTATCTACCAAGCCGCCGCGTCATAGGTATAAGCAAGTTGGCACGCATAGTTGATATATATGCCCGACGCCTTCAGATCCAAGAGAAATTGACAGTCCAAATAGCTGATACCATTGACGAAGTGTTGCGACCAAAAGGGGTAGCAGTAGTTGTAGAAGCCTCCCATGAATGCATGACGACAAGAGGTGTCCATAAGTCTGGAGTCAGCATGGTGACGAGTCGAATGACGGGGGATTTTAGATCTGATGCAAGTACTCGTCGGGAGTTTCTGAATATTATAGGCAACCCAACTTCGCGTGATATGTAATGAACATCGCTTCAGATATTGAATATATCAAATGTTGAACGTAGTACCGATGGATTCATCCACCCAAAGATAAAATCTGTGATTGAAATCCGGTCCTCCCTTTACGTGATCGGTCTTTTACTGATCATACTCGCGTTCTCCATGGTACTACCAGCAATCGCCGATGCCGGAACCCAGGGCCATGTATGGCCGGTATTCATTAAATCAGCGATCGTTACACTGTTCATTGGAGTTAGTCTCACTTTAGCCTTTCACCAACGTGATTTTAGGTTAACGGTGAGAGAAACATTTGTTCTGACAACTGCGAGTTGGATAACGATCTCCCTCTTCGCTAGCCTGCCTCTCTGGTTATCATCTGCAGATATTAGCTTAACCGATGCCTTTTTTGAGGCGATGTCCGGCCTGACAACCACGGGCTCAACAGTAATTTCTGATCTGGATAATGCCCCTAGAGGAATACTTTTCTGGCGAGCCATATTGCAGTGGCTTGGCGGAATTGGGATCATCGTGATGGCAGTAGCGATTTTGCCTATTCTACAGGTAGGTGGAATGCAATTGTTCAAAACCGAATCTTCTGACCACTCAAAAAAACTATTGCCTCGTGCTGCACCAATTGCAGGGTGGATCACAGTTACTTACATAAGCCTAACACTAGTTTTTGCTATTGCGCTGTGGTTTGCTGGAATGGGCAAGTTTGATGCAGCTTGCCACGCCATGACCACTATAGCGACTGGTGGGTTTTCTACAGTGGATGGATCAATTGGCCACTTTAATAACGAGTTAATTGATTGGATCATAGTAACCGGAATGCTAGTCGGCAGCATGCCTTTTATACTGTATTTACAAGCACTAGGGGGGAAGCCTTTGGCATTCTTCCGAGACAACCAAGTGCAGTGGTTCATTGGGTTTTGTTTGATATCTACCCTGCTGATAACTTGGTGGCTAGTGACTAAGCTATCGGCACCACCCACGACTGCTATCCGCTATGCTGCTTTCAATACCATCTCTGTTATTACTGGAACAGGCTACACTACAGCACCTTATGACACATGGGGTTCGTTCCCCATTGCGATACTGTTCTTCCTCATGTTTGTGGGAGGATGCACGGGTAGCACAACTGGTGGAATCAAAATTTTTCGATTTCAAGTTCTATTCAACAGCGCACGCGCCGAACTCGCTCTTTTAATGCATCCGCACTCCGTTGCAACCCCAAAATTTAACGGTGAGCCAATTCCGTCTGGAATAGCGAATGCGGTACGCGGATTTTTTTTCGTGTTCCTTGCCGGCTTTATGGTAACTGCACTGGCCCTCGGATTGCATGGATACGATTTTATAACGAGTGTAAGTGGTGCGGCTGCAGCTATAGCAAATGTAGGACCCGGGATCGGTCCTTTAATAGGAACTGAGGGAAACTTCTCTGAATTAGCTAATTCAGCCAAATGGATTCTGTCGGCCGCCATGTTGCTCGGTAGACTTGAGTTGTTTACGGTTTTGGTGCTCTTCATTCCCGGCTTCTGGCGCAGTTAATGCAAGCTTAAGACGACAATCTTCTTGAATGAAAATCAAAGCCGGGATGACTACTAACACTAAAATAGTCGTTGCTATCAATCCAAATACTATTGTCAAAGCCATTGGCTTCAAGAATTGGGCCTGCAAACTAGTTTCGAATAATAGCGGGATCAAACCACCGATGGTTGTTAACGAGGTAAGGACAACTGGTCTAAGTCTTTCTTGAGTGCCTGCCACAACCGCTTTCAGCAATGTTTGACCATCTTTGATTTTCTCATTTACGGAAGTCACCAAGATAATAGAGTCGTTTACGACAATCCCCGATAAACCCAGCAATCCAATTAAGCTTAAGATGGTTAAATCAAAACCCAACAACCAATGCCCCACTATGGCTCCTACCACGGCAAATGGTATAATTGACATAACAACAATCGGACGAACGTAACTAGCAAAAACCCAAGCAAGTATTATATAAATAGCTCCCAGGCCTAATGCAGTCCCGATCTTCATATCATCAAGGGTGTCACCTTGCTCCTCTGCCCTCCCTGCAAACCGAAATTTAATTCCATGACGACCGACAATTTCCGGCAAATAGTTGTGTTGGAGAGATCCCATCAAATCTGATGGATTGATTATGCTTTCTTGCATTTCAGCAGTTATGGCTACTTCTCGTAATCCGTTTTCACGTCGTATTACCGAAAACCCTCGACCTTCCTCAATATCTACAACTTCCAGGAGTGGGACCTGCACACCGTCTAAGGTATGCACATACAAACTTCGTAACGTTGCCGGTGTTGATACCTCTCGTCTGAGGCGCACACGAACGGTGACTTCCTCCCCAGCCCGAATAAATTTGGTGGCAATAGCCCCGTCAAAACCGTCACGAACCTGTTTAGAAACAATTTCTGTCGTGAAACCCAGCATTTTCCCTCGTTCGTTAACGGCAAAAGTTAACTCACGTTTTCCCCAGGGCAAATTGTCAGCAATATCGCTGACTCCCTCGAACCGCCGCAACAATTCTCTAACCTCCAACGCAGCTTTTTTTAATGTTTCAACTTCACCTCCATATAGCCGAACATCAACATCACGACCGGGGGGGCCTCCCTGCCGAGCTCGAATCGTCAATTCTTCCAGCCCAGGCAACTCCTGAATTTTAGTTTTCCAAGCAGCAATAAGTTCATCAGTTCGGACATCACGGCCCTCAGACGGAATTAGTTCCACAACAATGCCACCCAGATGATCCCCGCTTCCGGAATTCCTGCGATCAAACGTGCTGACAGGAGCACCAACGGACCCTAACGCCGTACTAATGATGGGGTTTCCATTTGCTACGAGCGCCCGCTCCGCTAGATCTAAAGACCTGCTAAGTTCCAGCATCATATCTTTAGAAACGTGTCTTGCTGTCCCCGGAGAGAAAGCAAAATTTGCGTATATGATGTTGCTTTCTGGGGATGGGAAAAACACAAACTGGACTCTACCACCAGCTACTAAACCAATAGCAACGATAAATGACGCAAGAACAGCGCTAAGCGTTGCATAACGCCACTCTACACAGCGTTCTAGAATGTTCCGAAACAAACCATCCCGAAAATGTTCGTACTTGTTGTTAAAATCGGTACGGAATTTGGAGATCTTGTTAACGTCATTGGCCAGAGCGCGACATAGATGGCCAGGCAGAATCAAAAAGCACTCAATAAGACTGGCGGCCAGGACTGCCGTCACAACTAAGGGGATTGCAGTAATGATTTCCCCGATAACACCGGAAATCATCATCACAGGGACAAATGCTGCAATGGTCGTCAAACTAGCACACAGCACTGGCGTCAACATTCTTCGTGCGCCTTCAGTAGCGGCATCTTCAGGACTTAAACCAGCTGACCTCTGCGCCATGGCATGTTCACCCACCACAATGGCGTCGTCAACCACAATGCCCAACATCATAATTAATGCAAATAGACTGACCATATTAATAGATTGGCCGGTGATCAACATCACCCAAAGCGAACCCAAAACCGCAGTTGGTATGCCAACAGCAACCCACATAGCGACTCGCGAATTCAAAAATAAGAAGAGGATTCCCAGCACCAAGATTAATCCCCCACCACCATTTCTCAACAGCAAATTAATTCGTTCCCGAATCAGATTCGCAGCTATATCGAATTGTTGTACATTTAAATTCTCTGGAAGAGATGGCATTAACGTCTCCAGATAATCGTCAACCCACTTAGCCAACAGCAAGGCGTCCGCACCTTCGGCTCTTTGGATATGTAATTCGATTGCTGGCATCCCGTGAAGAAAGTAGCTGGGTGAGTTTGCTGCAAATGCATCATTTATTGAGGCTAAATCGTTGATGGACACATTTTCCCCGCCTGATCGAACGTGAACCTTTATTGAAGACAATGCTGGTATAGTTCTTGCGGACCCGATTCCACGTAGCTGCTGTGTATTATTTCCAACCGTATCACCAGAAGGAATGTCCTGACTGGCAAACCGGATACGTTCTGCGATATCAGACAAACTGATATTAAAAGACCGCAAAGCTCGCGGCATAACTTCGATCTGAATTTCCTCGTCCAACAGCGGTGAAATTTGAATTTTGTCAATACCGAGTACAAGCAAATCGTCTCTGATTCGTTTTGCCCACTCTTTTAAAAACAACTCATTGTAAGGACCTGATAAAACTAGACGGCTTATTGTGTCATATCTAACAAGTTGATAAATAACTGGATTCTCTGCAGTTTCTGGAAGTGTCGTCACTCGAGAAACGGCACTCTCAACCGACGATAGTGCGCTCTGCATATCACTACCCGACTGATATTCTATTGAAATTTGGGCTAGGTTCTCCCGCGCTGAAGCACTTACTTTGTCTACCCCATCTAAAAATCTGAGCTCGGGCTCTAAAGCCTTAATAATATTACTTTCTACATCCTTTGCACTTGCCCCAGACCACGTAACAGCAACGTTGATAATATCAATCCCAAAATCAGGGAAGAACTGGGTATTCAGTCTATTTACAGAAAATAAACCAGCAATCAGCATAAGGGCCATAATGAGGCTAGAAGCGGTAGGGTGAGCCACAAAACCGCGGAGCCTCCTTCCAGAAGCGGTCCTCATGGCAGTGTTCTAACCGCCACGCCTGGACCAATCTCTGTGAACCTTGTTGTAGCCAGTGTATCGCCATTGGAAAGATCGCCCTTTAACAAAACCCAATCACCATCACGACCCAGCATTTCTACTTTTCGCTCACTTAATCGACCGTTTTCTATGACATAAACAATTTCTCTGCCATGCAACACCGCTTCTGGGAGACGCGCAACCTGGTGGTAAATTCTGTCAGGCACCCTTACCTCCACTAGAACTCCCGGCCGCAGAGAAGTGTTTGCAACCTGTGGACCCAACTCGGCATATATGTGAACACCTCCAAGAGTCGGATCCACCTCACTTGCCAAGCGATCCACAAGGGCCTCGAAAACACTTAGCTCACCCCCGATATTCCATTTAATCGTGGCTGTCTTAGAAACTGATTCAACACCAAAAGACCGTGCAAATTGTTCATTGCTGAGAAAAATGCGTGCTTCCAAACGCTCCCCATCTATTAATCTGGCAACAGGGTCTCCCGCATTGAGTTGCATACCTTTATTTGCACTTATATCTGCCAAATAGCCGCCAAATGGCGCCCTTAACTTAGCATCTGAAAGAACTCGGGCTGCTCGCTCAACAGAGATTTGTAGTCGCTCGCCAACTGCTTTTTGTTGCCGGATTTGTGTTTCTAATACTGATATTCTCTGCTGCCGCAACAAAACGTATTCTTTAGCTTGACTGGCTGACAATCGTGCTTGATCCAGTGTCCTGGCAGAAACTACATCACTTCCTAATTCGTTGTATCGGCCTAGATCAGCTTGTGACAACTCGTGCTGTGTCTTTTCTTCAATAAGTAGTAACTTTTCTAGATCTAACTTCACGAGCAGTTCGTCAAGTCGAGCAGCAGATTCCCTTAACCGTGCTTCTTCCCAAAGGAGATCCTTGTCCCGAAAGAATGGATCTATTTGGAGCAACGTTTCCCCTGCTCGAACCGTCCCACCATTTTTGAAATTAGGCCCTACTGATTCTACCGCACCAGAAGTTAATGCTCTTAAACGGACCTCCCGACCAGCAACAATTTCACCCAAAAGATCTATAGTCGGTTGAATATTTTGGATCACTACAGATGCGGTATCAACCGTCCACACTCGCTCACTGATCGGATTCGCGGGAGCTTCCATTTTAGTCGCCCGAAGCAATCCCGCAATCACGATTGAAATGAATAGAAAACTCACCGGAAACAGAAGCTTCCTATTTCCAATTATTTTTCCCAAGATTTTATCTCTCTCCACTTAAAGAATAATAAATATATTCCGTTTAACAAAAGTACATGCCTAGCACATTGTATCGCCAGCTGCCTTTAACTTTCATAGGTTTCACCAGCGAAATTGGATGCAGCATCTAAAAGCTTCCGGGTATATGGAGCTAACTGATCTGGTCGCCCAACAAGATCATCCATGTTCTGCACCTCAATCAGTTGACCTCTCCGCATAATCCCGATCTTGTCACACAGCTCTGAAATCACCGCGATATCGTGGCTGACTATCAAATAACTCAACTGACGTGCCGCCCGAAGTCGATTAAGTAGATTTACAATCCCTTTTTGTACTATTGTATCGAGTCCCGATGTTGGCTCGTCAAGAAGAAGTAATTTAGGTTCCAGGATCAAGGCGCGCGCCAATCCCACTCTTTGACGTTGCCCACCGGAAAGCTGATGGGGAAAGCGGTGGAGAATAGATTCTGGCAAACCTACTTCCCCAAGTATAATTTTTATTCGGTGATTAATTTTCCCTAATTTATGAATCAGTAAAGGTTCTGCCAGAAGCTCTTCCACAGTGTACCGTGGATGCAAAGCCGCATTAGAATCCTGAAAAACCAATTGAACAATCCTGTAAAAAGATGTCTGTCGGTGAAGCATCTGAGCGTCACCATCAACTAGTATTTCCCCACTCCAATCTTCTAGCAACCCTGCAATCGAGTGTAGTACGGTAGATTTTCCACTCCCACTTTCACCCACCAAACCGAAACTAGTTCCAATTCCAAAACTAAATGACACATTTGATACTGCGTTAACTTTGTTTTTCCTCCTGCCGTAACTTATATTTAAATTTTGGACTGCTATTGCTTCCATACGTTTTTGCTTATCTGCTAGTGGCATGTGAGGATCTGGCTAGTAGACGTGGCCGAGCGTTTAACAGCTCTTGGGTATAGGCATGATTTGACTCATTTAAGTGTTTAGCCGGTATCGTCTCTATCAACTTTCCGTTTTTAATAATTAAGATTCGGTCACAAAACGCTTCTACTAGCCCTAAATCATGACTGATCAATAATAGTCCCATATTACGGGATGCAACCAGCCCATCGATTATTTGGAGCACGGTTCGACGCGAAATAACATCCAAAGCCGATGTTGGTTCATCCGCTATTAATAAATCTGGTTCACAGGCTAACATCATTGCTATCATCGCGCGCTGAGCCATGCCACCAGATAAAGCGTTAGGATAGGCCTTCCACATTTGTTCTGGATCCTCAATATGGACTGAATCCAACATTTCCATACCGTTCTTTTGTGCCGCTTTACTTGAATAACCTTGATGAATTCTAAAGGACTCACTTATTTGTGCGCCAACAGTCATTGTGGGATTGAGAGCGAGCAGCGGGTCTTGGAAAATCATTGCCATTCTGCGCCCCCGCAACGAGCGTATATCTTCTGCATTCTGAGAAATCAGGTCCCTGTTCCCCAAACGCATTACATCGGCTTCAACCTGGGAATTCGTGGGCAACAGACCCATAATTGCTTTGCCAATCGTGGACTTTCCACTCCCTGATTCACCAACGATACCGAGTTTTTCTCGACCACAAGTGAAGGATAAACCAGATACGCCCCCAACTCTACCAGACGGTGTCGAATAAGAGACGCGTAAATTTTCAATTCGAAGCATAACTATGAGAGCGAGGATCTAGGACATCGCGTAAACCGTCACCAAGTAGGTTGAAGCCAAGGCTTACGACTAGGATTGCCAGCCCTGGCATAGTGGCAAGCCACCACTGATCAAATAGGTATTGTCGGCCCGCCGCTATCATTGAACCCCATTCCGGTAATGGAGGCTTGACCCCGAGACCAAGAAAACCTAGGCCTGCAGCGGTCAGTATTATTCCCGCCATATCTAAAGTCGCACGTATTATCATGGAATTGACACACATCGGAATAACATTTCTCCTGATTATCCACCAGGACGATGCACCTTGTAGACGTGCAGCGTAAATGTAGTGTGCATTTCGAATGACTAGAGTTTCGGCCCTTGCAACTCGAGCATATACCGGCCAAGAAGTAAGTGCGATTGCTAAAACTGCGTTCTCGATGCCTGGGCCCAGAGCCGCAACGAAGGCTAAGGCCAGTATCAACCTGGGAAACGCCAAGAACACATCAGTAATCCGCATAATAGTGAGGTCAAACCAGCCGCCCAAATAACCAGATACCGCTCCCAGAATTAATCCAAGTGGGGCTGATACGAGAGCAACTAGGATGACAATAGCCAAAGTAATTCGGGCGCCATAAATAATTCTAGATAAAACATCACGACCCAATTCGTCTGTCCCACACCAATGAGCCATGCTCGGAGCATTTAAGCGTCTTGCTAAGTCTTGAGCGTTAGGATCATAGGGCGCAAAAAATGGTCCAAGCGCTGCAAATATCAAAAGGGTGGAAACAATAGTTAAACCTAACACTGCAAGCGGATTCGCCATCAATACACCAAACAACAATGATAGGTGCTCTAACTTTCGTTGTGAACGTGGCCCTAGCATCACACTTAAGCCTGTACCTTTTTGTCTAAAGATCATTTAGTCCGTGGATCAAACCGAGAGTAGATTATATCAGACAGCAAGTTCAGCCCCACAAAAATACAGCCAATCACAATAGTTGTACCTAGTACGGCATTCATGTCAGCACTCAATAGCGCATTTGTCAGGTAAAGCCCCAGGCCGGGCCATGCAAAGACCGTCTCAGTAAGCACCGAACCTTCAAGCAAACTACCATAACTCAAGGCTATTACCGTAACCAGCGGAACCATGGCGTTTCTGAGTGCGTGACGCCAGACTACGGACGACTCACCAACTCCTTTAGCCCGGGCAGTTATTACATAATCTTGGTTAAGCTGTTCGATCATAAGGCTTCGCGTCATACGAGTAATGTAAGCCATCGAGAAATAACCAAGAATTATGGACGGTAAAGCAATGTGGCTACAGGCGCTCAGGAAGGCCGGAATATCTTTTGCTATTAGTGTATCTATCAATAGAAGGTTTGTGACTGAAGGGATAACCCCTTCATATATAATATCTATGCGACCTGGGCCTCCTATCCACCCTAACTTGGCATATAAAACAAGGAGACCAATCATACCCAGCCAAAATGTGGGAACCGAATATCCTAATAAGGAGAAAACCCTAATCGCATGATCCAAAAAACGACCCCGCCTCGCTGCAGCAATAACTCCCGCTGGGATGCCAAGAATGACGCCCAAAATCGTTGCTAATGTAGCCAACTCCAAGGTTGCAGGAAAAAAGACTGCTATATCCTCAGTTACCGGTCTTTGGGTTAATGTGCTAACACCCAAATCCCCACGACATATGCGTTTAAAATAAAGCATCAGCTGAACAGCCATCGGTCGATCTAGACCCATCTCTTGATGGGCAGCAGCATATGTCTCCGGACTCGCTTGATCGCCAACAACAGCCAGCACAGGATCGACAGGAACTAATCGCCCAATCACAAACGTTATTAACAACAGCCCAGCAATTGTGACTCCAATACTAAGTAAATAGCGCACAAAAGGGCGTCCATAAGATAAAAATAGACGAACGACCATTCCCGTCATAAAAAGCTACAGTTCTGTGTGGAACTATGCTTTTTCAAACTTGTAACTCCGATTCTATTGTTTGCTCGATACACAAACTTTGAAATTCTATTTCTTAATATTCTCATAGCGTACTTGATCAGACGTCAATCCGAGCTTGAAGTTCTCAATATAATCCTGCATTGCCACTAGTGCTTTTTCCTGGAAAATAAAGATAAACGGAGAATCACTGCGCACTATTCGTTGCAACTTCCCATAGGCTTCTGCTCTAACAAAGGGGTCGCCGATCAAAAGTGCTGAGTCCACTCTTTCGTTGAGGCCACGTGTTTCCCATCCGTTGCGCCAAGCTAATGTTTTATTAGCAGACTTGTTTGAATTATCCCAATTATAGACAAAAGCAGCAGCGTTGGAGTGTGGATCAAGATAGTCTGCGCCCCAATATCCTATATACATCTCGTGACGACGTGCACGATATCGTGTCAAAATCTGTTTGCCATCGCCTGGACGAAGTTCCATGGTGATACCAATCTTAGAAAAACTGGTCTGTAGGGCTTGCGCTATTTGTAAGGCCAACGGATCGGAGCGCACATCAACGCTAATGGAAAGCCCATCGCCATAGCCTGCTTCAACAAGCAGGTTTCTTGCCCTTGGTAAATCGAAAGCAAATGGGCTTTCCGTCAAGGACCCCAAGAAACCAGACGGTAAAAAATTTTGATGAACCTCTGCCTGTCCTGGTAATAAATTTTCTACTATCCCAGTGTAATCAATCCCATAACGAATTGCCTGTTGAACACCTGGAACTGCCAATGCCGGAATTGCCTGGTTTAGGCCTATATAAAAAATGCGTGCCTGGGGTGCCGACCTAGTAACAATACCCGGTTCGTTGGACAAAGCCTCTATTTGGTCTGGTAAAAGATTACGAGCAATATCAATGTCTTTGCGACTTAGCATCAATCGCTGTGTAGCGGGCTCTCGAATATCGCGAATTATGATCCTGTTGGGAATCCCAGTTGCTTTCGGGTGCTGGTCGTTTTTATCCAAAATCACATATTCACCCACATTCCATCGGTTTACCCTAAATGGGCCTGATCCGGCGCTGTGAGATCGAAGCCATTTGTAGCCCCAATCGCCTTGGGTAGCCTTCTCCAGCACTGCTTCCCGATTAACAACCGAGGTCACTGTTGAGCTCAAAATGTTTAAAACCAGAGAAGGCGAATAAGCCTTGCCCAATATTAACACAAATTTTCGAGGATCTAAGGTCTGCAGCCTTACATCCATATTTTCTATGGACAAACCAAGTTGAGATACTATGAAAGAGGGGGTCTTATTAAGAACGATGGCCCGTTTAAGTGAGAACACGACATCGTCCGAGAGAACACGACTTCCGTCGTGAAACTTAGGCCCAGTTTTAAGCAGGAACTCATACTGCAAACCATCTTTACTTATTGACCAGGATTCTACCAACCCACCAATTGGTTGTGCCGGATTTTTAGGATTGGCTAGGAACAGTCGATCATACAAGTTACCAATAATTTCAGTGCCTGAAAATTCAAAAGCCTCGGCAGGATCGAGCGTGATCAAATCATCGAGCGATTTTCCCATAACAACAACATTCGATGGTGTTGCTGCCCCACCAGCAAGGGGTGAAGAGAAAATAATTAAAATTGTGATGATAACAAACCATACACGTGGGATCATTTTAAAACCATACTACCAAGTATCAGCTATATTCTTTAGTATAAGAACAAAGTAGCCGATCCTTATCATTTTTAGTGCCTTTATTTATATTTATGGCGCGCATACTGAACTGGCGCAATAATTGACAAACCCTACACAAACATCTCTTGAATTGATCGAAAAACTGGTCTCGTTTGATACCACCAGTCGTGATTCAAATCTTGCTTTAATAGAATTTGTATCCGAATACTTATCATCGTACGGGATCGAATCTCAACGGGTATACAATGCCCAAGGGAATAAGGCGAGTTTACTTGCAAGTGTAGGCCCTAAAACAAAGGGTGGATGTGTTCTTTCCGCACACACCGATGTTGTTCCGGTAGATGGACAGGATTGGGCTACCGAACCTTTTTCGACCGTTCTTAAGAATGATCGAGTATTTGGACGTGGAACAGCAGATATGAAGAGCTTTCCAGCAGTCTTTCTAGCCATGCTGCCAAAATTCTTGGAGGCTAATCTTCGTTGTCCCATTCACCTAGCCCTATCCTATGATGAAGAAGTAGGCTGTATCGGTGTAGGCCCATTAATTGCTCTGATAAAAAAAATGGGATTGTCCCCACACCTCGTTATAATTGGGGAGCCAACGGAAATGAAAGTCATCAACCGCCATAAAGGGGTATCTCGGCTCCGAACCACCGTAACTGGCTTGGAATCCCACTCCGCATACACCGATCGTGGTGTAAATGCTATTTTTTACGCATCGGAAATACTTCACTTTCTCCATGCTTTATCGAAGGAACTACAAAACCCCCTGAAAGAGTCCAAAGATTTTAACCCTCCATACAATACTATTCATGTAGGTTTAATTAACGGCGGAACAGCCCCCAATATTATCCCTCTTCAATGTGTTTTTGATTGGGAAGCACGTATTATACCGGGTTCTGATATTGAATCGTTAGTTCTCAATCCACTTACAAAATTTGTACACGAGAGTATACTCCCGACAATGAAAGACATATCATATCTTTCCGATGTTATTACCGAAACGATAGTTCAAGTACCGGGACTTGCTCCTACCCAGAGCCGGGAAACAGAAGATATTGGACGAGGACTCAGTGGGAATAATAGCTCCGCAAGTGCCATTTCGTTTGGAACAGAGGCAGGTTTGTATCAAGAAGCCGGATATGAAACGATTGTCTGCGGGCCTGGCAGTATTCTACAGGCACATAAACCCGACGAGTATATTGAGATGAACCAAATTTCAAAGTGCGAGCAGTTTATGTTTCGCGTAATAGATTTTTTGTGTCGACAATAAACCATTAGATGCCGCTCTAGCATAATTCTACCTACTGTCTAGCTCCTTCAATGTTTTGGCGCGCCTCCCTGATCAATCTATCACTCGCTTGTTCCATCACAGAGGATAATTTCTTGACAAACGCGCGAGCACTTAAACCTTCTTCAATAGGGGGGAGAAATTCGATCACAATTTTTCCTGGACGTTTAAGAAATTTGTTCCGTCCCCAAAATAAGCCTGAGTTAAGTGCAACTGGGACAACCTTGACCTGCAGAGTTTTGTAAAGAAAACCTACCCCAGGCTGGTACTCTTTGTTTACGTCAGGAGCAACCCGTGTTCCTTGCGGGAATACCACTATTTGCCGGTTTTCAGAAACTGCTGTTTTTGCGGCAAACGCCATATGCTTTAAGGCGCCAACACCGCCTGACCGATCGATGACAATTTGGCTATTTCTAATGATATACCAGCCAAACAACGGGATCCGGGTCAGCTCTTTTTTTAGAATGAAACAAGTATCGGGTAACAAATTGAGAAACTCAATTGTTTCCCAGGCCGACTGGTGTTTAGCGGCAATTAGGCAAGCATCCTTTGGGGGTTCTCCTCGAACTTCCACGAGAATTTCAACGGTCACCCTAAGCCACCACCGTAAGAACATCGCCCAGATACGACCGCATCGTGGAAGCGCCCTGCGATCCAAGAAAAGTGCCGGAGCAAATACAATCATCAGTAGAAAAGTGACGAAATAAAACCCAAAATTAAAAATAATAGACCGAAAAAATATCGTCATTGAACTAGGTCTAATGCATCCAAAAAAGTGCGAAGGTAAATAAACAAAGTCTTTAGGTATTCGCTGACTAACAAACTTGCTGAGCCACTCCACATCCACCAACTCTTTAAATGTACATTGGACGGAAACACCGGATGGGGGACCACCACAATAGTGGGGGAAATCAGAGAGAATTCCCTCAAACTTCTTGGCATATGGTACGCCGCTGTTACAAGCCGAATGCTTTTAAATTTATTCTTTTGCATCCATTTCTGGGTTTCCATTGCGTTCCCAAAAGTATCCCGTGCGTCGTGACCAAGTTCAACCTTCCCTTGAAATGGGTCAGGGGAACGACCTACTGCAGCTAATAACTCAACTAAATCAACAGAATCGGAAACCCCTGAAACAAAAAGTTTTTTGGCCCAGCCAGCCTCTAACAAATTCAACCCAGTAACGATCCGTTCACTCCCGCCCGTTAACACTACAATTGCATCTGTAAAATCAGAAGGTTCTTCAACATGGCGTGGTATTGTCGCTGTAAAAAATAGAAACCCAAATATGA
Organism: uncultured Rhodospirillaceae bacterium; assembly: GCA_964515905.1. Taxonomy (GTDB): domain Bacteria; phylum Pseudomonadota; class Alphaproteobacteria; order UBA7887; family UBA7887. Next base: position 46,745 of record CAZEWK010000057.1, read on the forward strand.
AAAAGCATACAATAACAAAAAAGCAAAAAATCACCGCGCCAGATAAACTAAACCTCCGTATCATCTTTCTATGACTCATAGCGATAATCAGAACATTCTTGCCATTGTTCGCAATACTATTCGTCGTACGGTAAACAAAGCAATCAGAACGGTTAAAATTGGTGTAACGGTCATAGCTAACCAAGATCGAGCGCCTAGTGCGTAATTTGGGATTAGTGAAGGATCAATGTACCGAAAAACAAAATCGATAGAATAGAATGTAGCCGCTGCTAGAACGACACCAACTAGACCTCCTCTTACAGCCATACCGATCACTTTGCTCTGAAACTCTTTGACAATATAAGTATCACTTGCACCTAGTAAATGCATGAGTGCTAGGGAATTTCGATCGATCGCCAAGGTTGCACGAGCCGTCAACGAAACTGCGGCTATTGTAGAGCCAATTATTAAAATTAATACGAACACTGCTATACCCTGAATCAAGCGAGCTGGTTTCGCGAGATTGTCACTCCAGTCCGCCCCGTTAATAAACAATGCGCCAGGTATTCTGTCCGACACCAACTTTTCTATAGTTTTCCAGTCCACCTTGTCTCCACCATCCACCACCACTTCGATCAACCAAGGCAAGGACAGTTGACGAATCAAGTCGGTCGCGGGAAACCAAGGCTCAAGCAAAACCAACATTTCGTCTCTTGATATGACGTGAGCGCTGGTAACGGCACCATAATCTCTTAAGAAATCTACAGTTTCCGCTACTTGTTCCTCCCTTGTATCTATCGGCAATTCAACTGTAACAATCGACTGGCCTACCTCCCGCCAACTTTCCAAAGCCTTGTCGACCATCACTATCCCTACCGTTGCCATAGTTCCTAGATAAACTACGACAGCCAGCAACCAAGGCAAAAACCATGCTCCATCATTCTTTTTCAGGATATGGGACGTTCCAACACGGATCATTTTTTTCTCTACACCAGTTGTTCCTAGTATTCAGAGCCCCTTAATTCCAAACGGCCATCTCGCAAATGAAGCTGAGGGTACTTATTGTTGGCGATTAGTGTTTCATCGTGGGTGGCAATTACAATGCTCGTCCCAAGTTTGTTTAATTCCTGCAACAAACCAAAAACGCGAAAACTACTTTCCGCGTCAAGATTCCCAGTGGGTTCGTCAGCTAGTAAGAGTTCGGGCCGACGAATTACAGCGCGTGCGACGGCCAGACGCTGTTTTTCTCCTCCCGACAAAGTCGACGCAAGTGCATCCTTTTTTCCTCCTAGCCCTATCCAGTCTAAAAGTTCCGTTACGGGGCCGTTGACGTTAGAACCACTCATACCATCTATTCGAAGAGGCAAAGCTACATTTTCCCGCACACTTAAGTGCTCCAGCAAACGAAAATCCTGGAATACTATTCCTATTTTTCGCCTAAGTTCCATCAATGTTTTACGACCGGGATTGGCCAGATCTCGCGCAAACATCTTGATAAACCCACGGGATGGGCGATGCCCCAAATAAAGCAGCCGCAAAAGAGATGATTTACCAGCACCGCTAACGCCCGATACAAAGTGAAAGGAGCCTTCTTTTAGACTGAAGTTAATATCACGAAGTACTTCTGGCTCTGAGCCATACCTCATACCAACATTCTTAAATCTGACAATTGTCGACATTAAACCACTGTCATCTTGTACCCAAGTTTACCGAAGACTAGGGGCGCCTATATTTTAGATAGGGCCCTGATTAATACCACCTCAATAATCTCTCTATATAGGAACGCTCGGTCTTAGCTCGGCTAACATCGCCGGCTCGAAGGTATAACTCATCGAGGATCTCTCGACTCCTTTGTAAATCTGATTCTTCAGGTACTTCGACATATCCCGTTGGACTTCCTTCTGCACCAGGTGGCCTACGCCCAAAAGGATCGCGTTTATTATCACGGCGTTCTGATGTGACCCCATCAGATTGCTCACTGTTAGAAACAGTGTTTGCCCTTTGTCCCCGGATGGTAGCAACCCCTTGCCTTAATTGGTTGAGCGCCTCTGTCTGTGAACGTACTGCGCGGTCTGGACGAGCCCGAGCTAGTGCCTCACTGGCATTCCTCATAGACTGATCTGCATTTCCTAATTCACCAGGAATACTTTCACTTGCTGTTTCCATTTCTTGCAGTAAGTCACGAAGCTCTTCTCTCAATTCTTCCTGTCGTTCAAACCCACTCTGGGAAGAAGCCTGACCACCTGATTGCCCGGTCGCACCAATCTGACGTTGTTCAGCATCACCCCCTGTGCCTTCTTGGCCATTTCCTTCAGGCGACGAAGATACTACTCTTTGGCCACCGGCAGTTTCTTCCCCTTGCTGACCCTGCCTGGTATTAGGTGTCATTGATGCGGCTTGGTCACCATCTGCATTCGCACCACGTGTTCGGGTGTTATTATCAAAATCCTCACGTCCCGCCCCGGTTTCCTGCGCTTGTCGCCCGGCATTACTCCGTCGACTGGCTGTAGGATCGGGATCGCCCTCACCCAAATCATCCATCCTCTCAATCTGATCATTTCGGCGGTCCTGTGGTCCCGCTGTCTCGGCACCTTCGGGTAAATTTCCTATTTCCCCAGTAGTTTCGTCAGTTTGACTTTGTCGAGTTTCTGGAGCTTTTTCTCCATTATCTCGACGCAACTGATCAAAAGTGTCCTGCAATAAATCATCCTGTTTAGCTATTAAATCCTGCAGATCTGACAAGCCCTGTTGGTCCGAATTCTCTGAGTCTGTGTATTGCTCATCGGGAGCACGGCCCATATTCTCCAAGGTATCCTGCAGCTCCCTCAGCATGTTCTGAGCCGCCTCTCGAGACCCAGTTAGGGCAAACTCCCTTGCCTGATCCAGCATTTCTTGCAGGTCTTCCCGGTTCCGTTCCTGACGCTCTATCCTTTCGTTGGATTGGGCATTTGGATTGCCCTCTTCATTCCCATCTTGTTGAGAAGAATTACTATCCGATTCAACGTTCGCCCGCTCTAAATCAGCTAATGGACCGAGCTCCGGTTCAATCTTCTGACTTTCAAATATGTCCAAAAAGTGATTGAGGTTTTCTTGCAACGCTTGGGTTAACTCTAGAATTTCGTCGTTGGAAGCGTTTCGGTCAAGCGCATCTCTTAAAGCTTGCTCCGACGCCCTGAGATCCCTTTCTGCAAGGGACAATGCACCGTCCTCAATCCGAAGCGCCACTTCCCAAAGCAGCTCAAGGATCCCAGATCGCGACTGTTCACTGTCAACATCTTCTAAACGAGAAACAGCTGTTCGAAGAGACATATAGACCACAACATCATCGCCATAACTTTCCGGATCATTGTAAATTTCATTGATCTTACTTCTGATGACGTCAGGTTGCGCAATATCTAGACCCAATAAACGTCTTTGTTCAACTATGGCCTTTGCGACCGGATGTTTAAATAATCTTGAAGGCAAAACAAATTCTAGCCTTGAGCTCTTTCCAATTTTTCCAGCGATATCTTCCGCAACAAGTTGCATAGAAACTGAAAGGCCTGCCCACGGGTGAGGCGTCAAATCGTGGTAATTTATTTCCTCTATCACCTTTGGGGCAACGCCAGGCACACGAAGTGGCAAATCAAATGTGCCGGGCTCTCCATTAGAACGTTGGAAAAGAGCAACTATTGTTTGTACCCCATAGTCATCGATCGCGCCATATTCAAACCTTAGCACTTGCTTATGGGTTACTTGAGGAGAATTCACAAAGTTTGCGGTTGGTGGCTGATCAACAACTACCCCAAAAGTCCAATCTCCAAGAATTGCCTTGTTTTGGACAATTTGTAGCGAGCTGTTGGTTAGCAGTTTTTGTTCTATACCGTAATCTTCCTCCCCCGTCGGATCAAAAGGCAGCGTAATATCTTTCTTGTCCGGTTCTCCAGCACTGGTTTCCAGAGACTTTAGCAACGGATTTCCTTTGCCGCCATTCACTCGAGCAACAAATTGACTGCCTTCCGCAACCATTAGAATTTCCGACTCTTTGAACGGCAAGGAAGCCATACCGTCCGATCCCCTCGAAAGAAAGATCGGAGCAAAACCTGTATAAGCCGGTGGGGTAATCCAGGCAGTCAGGTTCCCTGGTTTTGCCGGACTAAACAAAATATCCCCGACGCTCACAGCCGCAATCAAGCGATTAGGTGCCTCTTTGCCAGATACAAACAACCCTAATATAACCAATAGTAATAAGGCGGCGCGTATTCCAAACTGATCCCAACGAGAAATGACAGAAATCGGCCAAATGACAGTTAGTTTCCTCGCCTTAAGCGATACCCGCAATAAGTGAACGTCCCAAAGATTTTTTGAATACGGTGCATCAGGGGTGCTCGCGGGTACATCAAGTAAGCTAGTCACCACTTGGTTTTGAACGCCACCAGTACGTTCCAGGCGTCGCACACATTCATAGAGAGTGGGAAACCTCATCGAACGCAGAAAAAACACCACCCCACCAATTAATCCCGCGAAAAAACTCACTAATATCGTAACGTGCAACCAAACGGGCAACCATTCCCAAAGTCCAAGCAAGGAAAATGATAGGAATAATGCCACCACTGTGATCATTACTGAAATAGCTGGCCAAAATCGCTCCCAAAACAAGGCAAGACCACTTAATCCCACTTGGCACAGCAACCGATTGCTCACAAGATTTGATTTTTTTAATTTGCCCCAGGAAATAATTTTGGGGTGATTTTTCATGCGGCACCTTTTCCTTTAAACACGGGCTGTTGCCCCTTTAGCCACATTGGGAGGGAATCCTGGGCAATCAGTGTATCTACATGGATCCTTGGTCGCACTATAGCAATCTCATTTCCCCTGACCATAACCTCCGCTGCAGGTGGGCGTGTATTATAATTTGATGACATCACAGCTCCGTAGGCCCCTGCCACCCCTACGGAGATAATATCTCCAGGGGACAGGTACGACATTGGCCGAGAACGCCCCATCACGTCCCCACTTTCACATATTGGTCCTACAATATCGACGGTGTCCCGGGCTGCATTGGGGGCTGGTTTACATACTGGATGTATGGGATGCCATGCACCATAAAGTGCGGGACGTAATATATCATTCATTGCCGCATCAATGACTACAAATTGTTGGCCTTCTGTATATTTTACCTCAATTACGCGAGATAAAAGTACACCCGCATCAGCAACAAGGGAACGGCCGGGTTCTAATATTAACCGGCAATCCAGACCACCAAGTATTTCTCGAACCAACTTTGAATAATCTAACGGTGTTGGCGGAATTTCGTCTTTATAGCAGACACCAAGCCCACCGCCCAAATCAACCTGACGGATGCTGTGGCCGTCATCGCGCAGTGTTGTTACCAGCTCAGATAATCTGGTAAATGCCTGCCTGTAAGGTTCTAAAGTCGTGAGTTGAGATCCTATATGAAGATCAACACCTTTCACCTCAATACCAGGCAAACTTGCCGCCAATGTGTAAAGTGCCCGGGCCTCTGACATTGGTACACCAAATTTATCCGCTTTTCGGCCTGTCGCTATTTTATCGTGAGTCTTAGCATCTACATCCGGATTTATCCGGAAAGCAACATTTGCCATCCTGGCGTGTTTGTTTGCAATCGCTGACAACTTTTCTAACTGTGCCCGTGACTCAAGATTAAATTGATAAACATTCGACGTGAGACCTTCTAGTAACTCCTCATCTGTCTTTCCAACTCCTGAGAAGACAATTCGATTTCCCGGGATACCTGCAGATAATGCCCTTCGAAGCTCACCTTTTGAAACTACGTCGGCTCCGGCACCACATTCCGCAAGGGTGGCAATGACCGCTTGGTTAGAGTTCGCCTTGATTGAATACGCGATTAGAGGATTCAAGTTTCTGAAAGCATCATCAAAAGCTTTGTAATTGGTTTCCAAAGCTTTACTTGAATAACAATAACATGGCGTTCCAACCTCTTCTGCTATACGCAACAAAGAGACAGACTCTGCATGCATTATTTCATTTTTGTACTCGAACCAACCCATTGTTTTCACCGATCAATAGGGGTTTCCGGCGTGCTTTCGTTGGGTGCAGTAACAGGGCCTTTGCGACCACAGGCTACTAAATCGGCAGCAATAATCACTAAGAGCAGCACCACCGATATCAATTTTGGACCCAGCCACCATTTCATAGGTATCGCACTTTCGCAGATACTATGGCCTCACGAACTCGCACTCCTGCTGTGCCTCCCTGACTAGTTCTACTAGCAATCGATTTATCAACACCCAGAACTTTGAAAACCGTCCGATCAATGCACGGCTCAATCTTTTGCATATCGTCGACAGTAAGTTCTTCCAACGAGCAGTGACGCTCCTTCGCTAAATTCACTAGTGCACCAGCAGAATTATACGCGTCGCGGAAAGCAAGGCCACACTCACGAACCATCCAGTCTGCCAGATCTGTCGCTGTGGAATAATTAGCACCCGCCACCAGACGCATTTTAGTCTTATCTACACTCAGACTCCTAATCATTCCGGCCATGACTTTTACGCACAGTAATATCGTCTCGAGTGAATCAAAAGTGGGCTCTTTATCCTCTTGTAAATCCTTCGAGTAGGCCAGCGGCAAGCCCTTAATTGTCACGAGCAAGGCGTTCAAGGAGCCAATTATTCTACCACTTTTCCCACGCACCAATTCTGCGGCATCCGGGTTACGTTTCTGCGGCATTATGGAAGAGCCTGTAGAGAATTCGTCCGCTATCTTTACAAATCCAAAAGCAGGGCTGGACCAAAGAACTAATTCCTCTGAGAGTCTCGATAAATGTACAGCAGCGATAGCCGAAGCGCTTAAGGCCTCTAACGCGAAATCTCTGTCCGACACGGCGTCCATTGAGTTAGCCGTTGGCCGGTCAAACCCCAACTCCGAAGCCGTCGCCACTCTGTCGATGTTAAACGATGTTCCGGCCAAAGCAACTGAGCCAAGCGGACACTCGTTTAATCTGGCACGTGCGTCTTTAAACCGGCCCCGATCACGCCCTAACATTTCAACGTACGCCAACAGGTAATGGGCAAAAATCACTGGCTGAGCCGGCTGCGAGTGAGTAAATCCCGGCATTACTGTCTCAATGTGTTGTTCGGCCAAATCAAGTAAGGCGTGGTGCAGATCTTGCAGAGCCCCCTCGATTGAATCGAGTGAATCCCGAACCCAAAGCCGAAAATCTGTGGCTACCTGATCATTTCTGGAACGCGCCATGTGGAGCCGTTTTCCAGCATCACCAATGAGCTCCGTCAGGCGTGATTCAATATGCATGTGAATATCTTCAAGTGCAGGATCAAACGCCATTTCACCGGCCCTAATTTCTTCAAGAATTTTACTGAGACCACCTAATATTGCTTTGCCATCATCTGCAGATATAAGATCTTTGGCGATCAACATATGACAATGCGCAACGGAGCCTGCAATATCCTGAGCATACAACTTTTTATCAATACCAATTGAAGCATTTATGTCGTTCATCACATTAGCTGTATCATCCCCAAAATGGCGACGAAGCAACCTTTCATCTTTTTTCTGTGTCGATGGCTTCAGTTTCATGGCATACAAATCTGTCTATTCAAAACGAAAACACGGTACAAAACTCATGGGACTCAAAGTGAAGTTGATTCGGGCAATTGGATATAGCGCCGCACTCCTAGCTCTCCTCATTGTTACTTTTTGGCTCGACCAATCAAGTCCCTCAAACCGTATCAAACAATTAACTCACACCTCCCCGATTGGATCCCCTCTGCAACTCCACAGCACACCGAAAGTGGTTCCCAGTGTAACCTTCCTTGATCAGAACACCAATGTTACTGAAATTGCCAGTTTTGAGGGCAGAATGGTACTTCTAAATTTATGGGCAACTTGGTGTGCCCCCTGTATTAAAGAACTCCCAGCCCTAGATAAACTGCAGCAGGCCCTGAACAAGAATAATTTCATGGTCTTGGTCCTCAGTTTGGATCAGGGTGGATTAGCAGAGATAGTTCCGTTTTGGTCCAAATTAGGCCTAAGTAACTTGGATATGTATATAGACCCAAGCATGAATAGTGGCCAAATTCTTGGCGCACGAGGGTTGCCAACGACGATCTTAATTTCCAAAGATGGACTGGAAATTGCTCGGCTTGAAGGTCCTGCTGAATGGGACTCAGAGGAGCTAATAGCTCACCTCAGCGAACTAGCCGAAGCCTATTAAGTTTAAATTTGGTCTAATTTTTCTGAGGCTGCCTCAATAGCAACACGAAGCGAGCTATGATTAGCAACTGATTTAAGTTCAGGATAGTCCGACATAACGGCAGAAGAGGGTCGAAATAAAATACCTTCATCTGCCTCCTTTAACATCGAAATATCATTATAGGAGTCCCCAGCAGCGATGACTTTAAAATTTAGGCTTTTGAATGAGGAGACTGCTCGACGCTTCGGGTCTTCTTGCCTCAATTGGTATCCAGTGATCCGGCCATCTTTTATTTGCAAACGATGGCATAGAAGGGTCGGCCAACCAAGTTGGGCCATAAGGGGCATGGCAAGTTCATAAAATGTGTCCGAGAGAACGATGATTTGGAACAGTGACCTCAATCTTTCTAGGAAGCCCATCGCTCCTTCCAATGGGACCATTTCACTAATAACGTTCTGTAGATCGCGTATACCAAGGTCATGTTTGTCCAACAACCTTATGCGCCCCCGCATAAGATCATCATAATCCGGGTTATCACGAGTAGTCTGCCTAAGCTCATCTATGCCTGTCTTTTCCGCAAGGCCAATCCATATCTCCGGGACTAAAACGCCTTCAAGATCTAAACAAACGAGTTTCACGGATACTCCTAACCTATATGCACATTTTCCACATGAAACACAAAACCCTTGCTATCCTTATGGCAAGGTCACCCGTCCCCCGGATGCGATATAGCACTGCCCAGTAGTGAAACTAGATCGCTCTGACAACAAAAACGCAGCTAATTCTGCAATTTCTTCTGGCCTACCCAATCGCTTCATTGGTGTCGCATCCGCGACGGCTGCCTGTTGCTCTGGGGTCATAACTTGTATCATATCTGTTTCGATTAAACCGGGTGCGACTGAATTGATTCGCACGTCTGGGCCAAGATCCTCTGAAAGGTTGCGCGCAAGGGCTATGACAGCTGCTTTGGATGCCCCATATACCGCCTGCGTCGGTCGAGGTCGTAAACCGGCAATTGATGCGATACACACAATTCTGCCAAAACCCCTCGCGCGCATGCCCTTAGTGACCGCTACTAGAGGCAAGTAGGTGCCATCTACATTAACAGACATCATACTCTTGTATGTATCATAATCTAGTTGGTCCGGAGCTTCTGGTTTGGCGATTCCCGCGCTTGTCACTAATAAGTCTATAGGCCCCAGCTTACCTTCAGTCTCCTCCACCATAGACGTTACGTCTAAACTCTGTGCCACATTTCCCTGCACAATTATTCCTGCAACACCTGAAGACTGAACACCTTCCAATGTTTCACGCGCTGCCTCCTCATTTTTTTGGTAATTAATGGCGACATTGGCGCCACCTTTTGCTAAACGCTCACAAACTGCGCTGCCAATACCTCTCGAACCGCCAGTTACCAGCGCTGTGCGCCCTTCAAATTCTTTTTCTGCCATACTTTCCCCTCTTAGGACACCTTGAGACTACATATTCCGAGTATCATTTGCCCAATAACACAATTACCACTAAACAAGAAAATAGTTTTAAACGTCATATTCTCAAAATACACAATAATTTTATGGTTTCTGGTCCAAACTAAATTTGGAGTACCACCATGGTCGATTTTACGATTGGCGATATTGAGGTTACTAGGATTATTGACATTGAGGCCCCAGATTTTGCGCCATTTGAATTTTTCCCCGATCTTACTGATGATATGCTTAGCCGCCAGCTCGATTGGTTACAGCCTAGGTTTTTAGATCCAGGAAACGGGAAATTAGTATTCGCCATTCAGACCTACTTATTACGAACGAATCGGCACACTATTTTGATAGATTCCTGCATCGGAGAAAATAAAGAAAGAACCAGATTTCCAAATTGGAATCATAGAAAAAACACTAATTTCTTAACAAAATTGGAAGATGCTGGAGCGACACCCGAATCCATCGACTATGTGTTGTGCACCCATCTCCATGCTGATCACGTGGGCTGGAACACTCATCTCATAAATGGCACATGGGTGCCTACTTTTCCAAACGCGCGTTATCTTTTCGCCCGAAAAGAACACGACTTCTGGCAAGAAAAATATGGGAAGGACCCTCGCAAATATGACGACGGCTGCTACCAGGATAGCGTATTACCTGTTATTCAGTCGGGGCAAGCCGTACTCGTAGACTCTGATTATGCACTGGACGACCAAGTGTGGCTGGAGCCCTCCCCAGGCCACACCCCAGGCCATGTAAGCATTAGGGTCCAATCAAACAGCTCTGAAGCAGTATTTTCAGGAGACTTAATGCATAATATCCTGCAGTGTGCCTACCCAGATCTTGTATCGCGCGCCTGTTTTGATAGACCTCTTGCACGAAAAACACGACAAACATTTCTAAATCAATTCTGCGATACCGATGTCAGAATAATGACTGCACACTTTCCTTCCCCATCATGTGGATACATAAGAAGAGATAAAAATAGCTATGAGTTTTCATACTGCACCTGATGTTGGGAAAATCTGAACACTAGCCTTCACAATCATCTATTGGGGAGATATGGAAATAAGAACACCGCAAGTTGTGCTATACAAAAATTTAGGGTAAGGGCATGGAGGACTAGCCTTAAAGGCTACACCTTGCTAGGTTCAAATCTTAGCGGGGAGGTTGCCCCTGGGCAGTTACCAATTTGTGAGGAACCGACAAAACAATGGATTATAAGGCCCCAACTTCAATAAAAGACGCCGTTCAACTCCTGGCGAATGCCACTGGTTCGGCAAAGGTTTTGGCTGGCGGCACTGATTTGCTAGTTCAAATTCGATCTGGATTCCGTGCACCAGAACTTGTTGTTGATTTAAAAAATATTCCGGAAGTGCAGCAAATGTCTATTAATGGCAATGGCACTCGGATAGGAGCGGCTGTCAGTGGCGCTGAATTGAACGAAAATTTGGAAATTAAAGCAGCATGGCCTGGTATCGTGGAAGCAACAGATTTAATTGGGTCCACCCAAATACAAGGACGAGCTTCACTCGGTGGTAATTTATGTAATGCATCTCCTGCCGCAGATACTGTCCCAGCATTAGTAGCGGCTAGAGCCCAATGCTTAATAGCAGGGCCCGACGGCGAACGAACAGTGTCAGTCGAGGACGTTCCGACTGGACCCGGCCAAACCTCTTTAACGAAAGGCGAGTTTGTTGTGGCGTTTCAATTACCGAAACGAGAGGCTCGCTCAGCCGATGCTTATTTGAGATTCATTCCAAGAACCGAAATGGACATCGCGGTAGTTGGTGCCGGGGTCGATGTGGCTCTCGACGAAAATGGAATTTGTCGACAAGCCCGGGTAGCATTGGGTGCTGTGGCACCCACCGTGGTGGTGCTGGAGGACGGAGCCAACGCACTGATTGGGACCAAGCTAGATGAAGATGCTCTGGGCAAGCTGGATACTGCTGCACGAGCAGCGTGCAATCCTATTGATGATAAACGCGGCACTGTGGAGTTTAGGACAGATGTGGCCGGTGTACTTGCAAAACGGGCGGCATTAATTGCGAAAGAACGTGCGGAGGCTAACTAATGGCAAGACAACATATAACTACGGAAATTAACGGTGAACCTCAGGACTTTCTTTGTGACACGGAAGAAACTTTACTGGACGTGTTGCGAGATGAATTTCAGCTAACCGGAACGAAAGAAGGATGTTCTTCAGGCGATTGCGGGGCTTGCAGCGTTATGGTGGACGACCGACTCGTATGCTCATGTCTAGTGTTGGGGGTAGAAGCGCAGGACAAGAAAATCGAGACCATTGAAGGCATGGCTGAGGGCGACACTCTTCACCCGTTGCAGACAAAATTTCTGGAGGAAGCGGCTCTTCAATGCGGATTTTGTACACCCGGTTTTTTGGTAGCAGCTAAAGCCCTTCTAGATAAAAATACTAATCCAACAGAAACAGAAGTGCGATTTTGGTTAGCCGGAAACTTGTGCAGGTGCACAGGATACGACAAAATTGTACGGGCGGTAATGGACGTAGCAGCTGATATGAGAGGGTCTTAAGAAATGGCAACTGAAAAACAAGAATTCAAATGGGTCGGAACTCGACCAGTACGTCCCGACGGAATGGATAAAGTCACCGGCCGCGCTAAATTTGGGGCGGACCTCCATCTACCCGGCATGCTAGTAGGAAAGGTCTTACGGTCCCCCCACGCTCATGCCAGGATTATATCGATCGACAGTAGCGAGGCGGAAAAACTTCCAGGTGTGAAGGCCGTTGTGTCAGGCGACGATTTTCCGCCTGTGCCTCCCGTCGTATGGGAAGCCTCTGGGGAGACCCCAGTAAACTTCCGCGATTTGGCCAGAAACGTCATGGCGAGAGACAAGGCATTATACGATGGCCATGCAGTAGCGGCTGTCGCTGCAACGTCTGCAGTAATCGCGGAAAAAGCATTGGCCCTTATTAAAGTCGAGTATGAGGTTCTACCTCATGTAATTGACGTGGCCGAAGCGATGAAACCGGATGCACCAGTACTCCATGATGACATGTTCACTGACGGAGTTTCACCAACCCCGGAAAAACCTTCAAATATTGCTAAAAAAATGGAATTTGTTTTAGGGGATATCGAGAAGGGCTTCGAGGAGGCTGATATTATAGTTGAAAGAGATTTTGCGACGAAGCCAGTGCATCAAGGTTATATTGAGCCTCACGCCTGTGTGGCAGATGTATCCGAAGACGGCAAAATTTTTATTCACTGCAGTAGCCAGGGACAATTTATGGTTCGCCAATTTACTGCGCGGACATTAGATGTCGATATTTCCAAAATTTCTGTTAACCCTGCAGAAATTGGAGGAGGATTTGGCGGAAAGACAACTGTCTACCTAGAGCCAACTGCCGCGCTGCTGTCGCGCAAGACCGGAAAGCCTGTCAAAATGGTAATGAGCCGCACCGAGGTCTTTAGGGCCAGTGGCCCAACATCGGGTGGAATAGTTAAGGTCAAGGTCGGTGCAAAAAAAGATGGCACCTTAGTGGCAGGACAAGCAGATTTAGCCTATCAGGCTGGCGCCTTCGCTGGATCCCCAATTGGCCCTGGCTGCATGTGTGCTTTTGCGCCTTACGATATTAAAAACGTTCACGTCGTGGGCTACGATGTA
>CAZEWK010000058.1:0-2587 GCA_964515905.1 uncultured Rhodospirillaceae bacterium
ACAACGGGAGACTGTCCACTCATCGACCCAAGCCTTGTAGACGATTGTATACAAGAATTTCTAGGTTCAGAAGTTGACTATGTCTCGAATATCTTAGAACGCACATACCCGATAGGTATGGATACACAAGTTTTTTCAACGGGCCTACTTGCAGATGTTGCTGGGCGTACCTTGGATCCGGTTGACCGGGAACATGTCAGTCTTTTTATCTACCGACATCCCGAGATTTACTCATTAAAAAATGTGTCAGCAATTCCTGAACTTACACGACCACAGCTCAGGTTGACGCTCGATACGCCGAAAGATTTTGAATTATTAAGAAAAATTTTTGAGACTTTATACCCGAAGCAGCCTCACTTCAGCCTACGTGATATAATTCGATTTATAGACAGTGATCCGGCCCTAGAAAAAATTAACGCGGATGTCCAACACAACTATGTCTGACCCGTTGTCAGTATTGATCTTGGGTTGTGGTGACATTGCCGGAGGTTTTGATGAGATTGGTGGACTCGCTATACGCACTCATGCAGGCGCATACCACACTGACTCGCGTTTTAAAATGAGAGCTTGTGTTGAGCCCAATGTTGAGCGTCGTGAAGCTTTTATGGAATACTGGGGGGTGCGAGCTGGTTATGGTGACCTCGAATCCTGTCTTGCGTCGGAGGAACGCTTTGATGTCGTCAGTGTTTGTCTGCCCACGGAATTTCACAGTGATGCACTTGAACGACTGCTCTCAGCAAATATACGACTCATATTTACAGAGAAACCTATTACTGGAGACCTAATAAAAGCACGCAAACTCGTTAAAGCATATGAGGATGCCGGTATTCCAATGGCCGTGAATTACACACGGAGGTGGGATGAAAAATTACTGGAGTTACAAACAAAGTTGAAAAGCGGCACCTGGGGGGATGTCCAGTCTATTAATGGGATTTATGCAAAGGGATTATATAATTGTGGAAGTCATTTTTTTGATCTGATTCACTTTCTCATAGGACCTTTACAACCGTTAGGTATTATTGGTCAGGTAAAGGACGGGCGTCAAAGCGATCCAACATTATCCGTATACCTACAAACCGAAACGGAAGCGCCCGTAATACTTACGGGCGTAAATGCAGAAAAATTTTTTCCATTTGAGATAGACTTTATAATGGAGAAAGGGAGGGTCTCGCTGGAAGATTTAGGCTGGAGAATACGATTTCAGCATATTAGAAGCCACCCACATTTCCCGCATCAAAAAAGTTTGGATGCAGGCAACTGGGAGGACAGTCAGTTGGGACGTGCGCCGGTTAGAGCGGTAAATAACATATATGCGCATCTGTCAGCAGGTGAACCCTTGGCTAGTACTGGGCGCTCCGCCTTGGCAAGCGAGGAAGTATGTTCAGCCTTAATAACAATGGCTACGCAGTAACGGAATATTTGATGTGTCTAAATTAGCATTACTAGGCGGAACCCCGATAAGAGATAGATTATTTCCGGCTTACACAGTTTTGGGGGTTGATGAACGAGATGCGGTTTCGAAGGTTATCGACTCGCAGATTTTGTCAAAATACATTGGGGGACATCATCCAGACTTTATGGGCGGCGATCTCGTACAGGGGTTTGAGGCTGCCTGGGCCCATACGTTTCAGGCGGATTACGCCATAGCGGTGAATTCAGCGACCAGCGGCCTCTATGCAGCGCTTGGAGCCACGGGTGTAGGGCCTGGGGACGAGGTGATTGTATCTCCTTATACGATGGTGGCTTCGGTAACAGCCGCAATAATATTTAATGCGGTGCCCGTATTCGCTGACATTGACCCCCAAACGTATTGCCTGAGCGTTGATAGCATTCGTGAACGCATAACGCCTAGGACAAAGGCTATTATTGTCGTCCATATATTTGGTCAAACTGCAGACATGGATGCCATAATGGAAATAGCGCGGGAGAATGATCTTTTGGTAATTGAAGATGCGGCACAGTGTCCATTTGCTAACTATAAAGGGCGCCAGGTTGGCACGTTAGGACACATGGGCGTCTTCAGTCTTAATTATCACAAACATATACACACTGGAGAAGGTGGTGTCATTACAACCAATGATCCTGGGTTGGCGGAAAAAGTAAACCTTATACGCAACCATGCGGAAGCTGTTGTCGGACGTCGCGGTGTAAAAGACATTGTTAACATGATTGGCTTTAACTTCCGCATGGGAGAAATTGAAGCTGCGATCGGAACGTGCCAATTGAAGAAGGGGCCTGCTCTGGTGGAGCGGAGACGATCCAACGTAGCTTACCTTGAAAGTAAATTAAGGGGGATACCTGGCCTGAATATGCCCGAAGAAAAAAAAGGTAACCGGCATGTTTACTATTTACACGCCCTGTCTTTCGATGTTCGTGAGATGGAGGTAACACGAGCAAGTTTTGTGGAGGCAGTTAGGGCGGAACTTCCAGCAACGGAATTGCGTGAAAGCGAGGGACCGTTGATAGGTGCGGGGTATGTGCGTCCAGTATATCTTGAGCCGATGTTTCAAGAACAAATAGCCTACGGTGATAAAGGGTGCCCTTTTATATGTCCTCATTACGGGTGACAGGTTAACTATGAAAAAGG
>CAZEWK010000059.1:0-7074 GCA_964515905.1 uncultured Rhodospirillaceae bacterium
ATTAATGCGGATGAAAAACCTGGCGCAAAATCACTACTTTTCCCCGAGCCTGGGATACCTCCTGGTAACGGACATACATTATTGATTACCCAGGAGTTCGCACTTGAGGTCGACATCACATTGAAAAGCACTCCACGATCAACACCGAGTTTTTCTCCTAGGACAAACGCTTCTGCAGTAGCCAAGGAAATGATTCCCGCAACCATGTTGTTACAAATTTTGACAACCTGGCCCTGGCCTGGTCCACCGCAATAAACTATATTCTTCCCCATATTCACTAAAATTCCGCGTGCTTGATCTAAAATCTCCTTCTCACCCCCACACATAAAAGTCAGCGTCCCTTTCTTTGCACCAATAGTTCCCCCGGATACCGGAGCATCAAGCATATCAAAGCCCGCATTCTTAACGGCTGAATGAGAGGAAAGCGCAGCAGCAACATCAATTGTAGAACAATCAATAAATATTGTTCCTTTGTCCGCCCCACCGATCCAATTACGGGAAACGAAAATCTCCTGCACCTCTTTGCCCGTCGGCAACATGGTCACTACGAACTCTACTCCAAGCATTGCATCAGCAACTGACTTAGCAGACATTGCTCCCAGTCCAACAACACTTTCCATCGCCTTCTCGGATAAATCAAAAATCTTTACGCTGTGGCCTGATTCAAGAAGGTTTTTAACCATGGGCTTTCCCATGTTACCAACTCCGATAAATCCAATTCGCGACATAAGTTTTCCCCAATAGCGGCTACAATGTAAGTTTATGTATATTAATTACCATTGCACAGAATCCTGCCTTGAAAAAAGGAAAATACTTTATCACATTGGAACAAATGAATAGAGCGGAAAGACGTCGCCAGAAACGGCAGGCCACACTAACTGCCAGGCGTGATAAATCACCAATTATCAGCCCGTCATTGCAACCCTTGTTCGAACTTGCCTACAGCCATTACGAATCAGGCCAGCTAGGAAAAGCAGAAAATGCATGCCAAAAAATTCTGCATCTCGAACCGAAACAGCCTCTTGCCTTAAATCTGCTTGGCGTTATTGCACATGATTTGGGGAAAGATGAAGTTGCGGTTAGATTAATCCAACGCGCATTAACTATTCAGCCTAATTTTGCATCAGCACATTCCAACCTTGGACTCGCCCAACAGGGCCTTGGGCAAATAAATGAGGCTATTGGAAGTTACAGGACTTCGTTACGTATTAAGTTTGATGCAGCCGAAACGCATTATAATCTTGGAAATTCGCTTCGTGATTTAGGCAACCTTCAAGAAGCGGTCTCTACCTACAACCAAGCACTTACTCTAAATCCGGAATTGACCGAAGCGCACCATGCACTTGGAGTAACATTAACTGAACTAGGCCGACTGAATCTCGCTGAAAAGAGCTTCCAGAATGCACTATTAATTAAACCTAACTTTTCTGATGCTCTCAGTAGCTATGGCTTATTGTTAATTGCCCGTAAACAATGGGATAAAGCAAACACCTTTTTTCGAAAATCTCTTGAGTTATCACGAGGGGAAAATTCTTTAAATCTGGATCATCAATCTTTTAAATACATTACTAAGACTAAAATAAAACACGATATCGAGCATTTCCTCTACCTTAGCAAAATTGGCATCAAAACCAGAAAAATGGCTGATTTAGCGTCACTTTATACGCAATTAAGTAATGAGATAGTTTGGCCCGCGACAGACTCTACTCCTGTGGCTTTGTCTGAAACACAGCAAAAACTTCTAAAAACCAGTTACAACCGACCATTCCATCTAGTGGAAACACCGACGTCTCCTGAACCCTGTCTCAGCCCACGTCACAAAAAAACACTAGAGACAGAACACTATTTCACTAATTCACCGGGGATGACATATATTGACAATTTTCTCAGCCCCCGATCCCTTGAAGCACTTCGTGCATTCCTGACACAAAGCACGATTTGGTATGATTACCGTTATAAAAACGGCTACCTCGGCACTTCATTAAAAGACGGTATGGCGTGCCCCTTACTCTTTCAAATTTCTGAAGAACTAAGAAAACTATTTCCTGATATTTTCAAACATCATCTTCTACAACAAGCCTGGGCATATAAGTATGATAGTCAGTTAGGTGGAATAAATACTCATGCCGATTTTGCTGCTGTGAATGTGAATTTTTGGATTACCCCTAATTCTGCCAACTTGGATCCCGACCGGGGAGGTCTCATTATTTACAAAAAAGAAGCGCCTCTAGATTGGGCGTTTACGCAATATAATCAAGATCAAAAGAAAATACGCGATTTTCTTGGACAGTACGAAGAAGATAAAATGATAGTTCCATACGCAGAGAATAGGGCGGTTATATTCAACTCCGATCTATTTCATGAAACAGATTCATTCCATTTCAAATCAGGGTATTTAAATCGTAGAATTAACGTTACAATGTTGTTTGGAAATCGATGGGAATAAACCACATTTTTTTGGATTCGGCTTTGTATAGAACAAAATATTTACAACGTGTCAGCTCAATAAAATTCTATGTCTAACGCCTTGCATCAAATGACTTTAGTATACGTACCTGAAGAAGATCGCGCCTTGCTCCGTGTAATTATGACTAACGCAACCGAAGTACAGTTCTGGCTTACTCGGAAGTTTGTCAACATACTCTGGGACGTTCTTATAAAAACTGTCGACCTATTACCACGTAAGGATAGAAGCAGTAAAGTCAGTGACGATCGCAGTATGGCCGCTACGCGACTATTCGAGCATGAAGAAGCTTTAAAGAAAGTATTAGATGAAACTCCTAACGCACAAAACAAAACCTCCAAGGTGATTCAGGAAACACCGCTTTTAGTTGTAGGGATTAATAGCCGTATTGATGATACGGGAATAGCTAACCTTACTCTTCGGAATAAAAACGCTAATGAAATAGTTCTATCTCTTTCGATAGAATTGCTACACGGGTTTCTCCATCAAATACGAACTGTAGCTACACAAGCAGATTGGAATTTAGATTTAATTTTATCACAACCCAATGCATCGATCGCGATCCCAACGGAGAAAAAACATATACACTAAATACTTAGAACGTGAGTGTATAGCAAATAAATGTGAACTGTTTTCCCCTCTTACAAGACACAAAAACAAGTGTGGAGATAAGACCAGTAATTCGCACAATACGAAGTGTACTTAGGGACATAGTTTATTTTTTTACTTTGGCTGATCGCCCTCTAGCAATTTGATTCGGCCACTTAATATCGAAGCCCAATTCCGCTGCAAAACGCAATGGCAGGTAAGGATCAGCTAAGTAGGCCCGCCCAAACATTACAAGATCCGCTTGCCTCGATTCCACTATCTCGTTTGCTTGATGGGATTCGGTAATCAACCCAACCGCTGCCGTCAGTATTCCAGTTTCTTGGCGAACAGCATTGGCGAACGGCACTTGGTAACCCGCACCTAGTGCTATTTTCTGACTCGGATCGATTCCCCCAGACGAACAATCAATGACATCAACCTCTTTCGCTTTAACTAAATCGTTCACAAGCGAAATTGTTTGGTCCAAATTCCATCCACCCTCAACCCAATCGGTACAAGATAGTCGAACAAATAATGGAAGACTAGATGGCCATTCGGAACGAACGGCACTTACAACATCGTGTAAAATCCGGGTCCTATTTTCGAAACTCCCTCCATAATTGTCTTTTCGATGATTGCTCAATGGAGAAAAAAATTCATGCAGGAGATATCCGTGCGCTGCATGTATTTCTAAAATCTGAAACCCCACTTCCCTTGCTCTCCTTGCAGAAGCCCCAAAATTGATTGCTAGTTCCTCTATTTCACCAATGCTGAGCATCTCGGGCAGGGGCAGTTCACCAAACGAAATTTGGCTTGGGCCCCTGGTTTTCCAGCCGCCAAAGTCGTTTTTTAGTGGATGCGTTCCCTCCCACGGTGGCGTCGTAGAGGCCTTTCTTCCTGCATGAGCAAGCTGAATGGCCGGCAAGCCATCCTGCTTATTTATGAAATTAACAATAGGTTCAAAACCTGCCTGCTGTTTATCATTATAAATTCCAAGGCAGTGTTTAGAAATTAACCCACGCGGCTCAACAGCGGTTGCTTCGGTAAATATTATGCCGCCTCCGCCGACGGCCCGCTGACCTAACGCTGCCAGATGCCAGTCATCTGGTATACCATTTGTAGCAGAATATTGGCACATTGGCGAAAGAACAATTCGATTTTTAGCCCGAAGAGAACGTAAGAGAAGCGGTTCAAATAGATTTGGTTTATCGATTTGATTATTCATGATTGGTTATTTTTCATAATATCTTCGCATTTAAGATAAGTTGTTACCAAAAGGATCTACAACTAGAGATGATTTTATTTTATGTTCGTTCTAGTAACCACAAACACCTATTTCGAACAGTTCAATACACCATAGACACAGAGCACGAAACCTAGCAACATTAAGACACACTACGGATAAATTTTTATAAGCTGGAGAAAAAAATGCCGGATTTTCATGTGGACGTTGGAGAACAAGTTGTTTTCTCAAAAACAGTTGGAGAAAGTGACATTTATATGTTTGCTGGTATTACGGGTGATTTCTCTGGGAACCACGTAAACGAACAGTACATGGAAAAATCTACCTTCAAACACCGTATTGCTCACGGAGCATTGTTAGTAGGGTTTATGTCGACTACCTCTACTATGATGATTGCGCGTTGTGTTCAAAAAGGAATTGACGAAACACCCGTATCATTGGGATATGATGGAATTCGCTTTCTTAAGCCCGTATATATTAATGATACCATCACTATTACCTACACTATTTCTCAAATAGATACGCAACGCCGTCGTTCACTATCAAACATTGAGGTAACCAATCAGAAGGGTGACTTGGTAGCCGTCGGGAATCATATATTGAAATGGGTTTCAGACGCCTGACTCTCCGTTAGAAAAAATCCCAAAAACAGCCCTCGGAACACCACGAAATTGGACATAGTCATTTTTTCTTCTTCAGCAATGACTGATCAAGCTGTTAATGGCATGACCTTATCAGCGAACTCTTGCATCCGAAATAACATAGTTTTTTTATCTTTCCCAGAAACGTTAACGAACATTGTTCCGACCCCAATTTCTTCAAACGATTTTATGTCTTCCGCTCTTTGCTCGGGTTCACCCGTAAATATTTGCCGGCCACCATCACTATTCGTTTGCTTCTCTGCGCTATGAAATGCGCAGTTGTACGCAAGCCCAATTGTTGACGGATCACGCCCCGACTTTAGCGCTAAATCGCGCAAAATAGAAACTCGGTCCGAGTATGTTTCCAGCTTGTCCATTCTAAATTTCGGATTACTTCCAAATGGATACCAGACATCTCCCAGAGCTACGGCCCTTCGAATAGCGGGGAGACTTTCACCACCTATCCAAATCGGAGGATGAGGTTTTTGGATAGGCCGGGGATCAGTATCAATTTCTAGGAAGTTTACATATTTCCCATCATATGACGGATTACGTTTTGTCCATGCCGCTTTCATTGCTTCTATATATTCATTGGTGATGTGACCGCGCTCCTCGAAAGGAGGCAGATTTAAAGCCGCGAATTCCTCAGGCATCCAGCCAGCACCGCATCCAACTGTCACTCGCCCACCAGAAAGTATATCAGTTGTAGCCAAAGCCTTTGCCATAAAAAGTGGATGTCGATGAGGGACTACTGTCACAGAAGTCATTACTCGTATGGTGTTAGTGACGGCAGCAATCCAAGCCAATAATGTAAACTGCTCCATGCAATCGGTGACGCCATTGGACGTCCAATAAAACTTCCCAGTTTCGCTGTAAGGGTAATTTGGACCAATGGTACGAGGAACAACAATATGGTCAGGAATCCCAATGTATGAATATCCTAACTTTTCAGCCGTCTGAGATATTTCTTTTATATTTTCAGGTGTAGCAAGGGAACCAAAACTAGGGATTGATAAACCAAACTTCATTCTAACCTCCAGCAAGAAAATCGGTCCCCCAGGGTATTTCTCATATCAGTGTATGCTTAGATTACATCGCATAGAAATACTGGCAGGGACATCTCTCCATTTATAGGGAATCATCATTCCTGTACTTGTGTGTACCTATCAATATATTTTATAAGGTTCACTTTTTTAATTAAAGACCATTCACGGGTTGCAGAGAACGTTATGGCCATACCGACACCCTTTTCCATACAGGTCCCGGACAAGACTTTACTAAAAATACGTAAAAAAGTCGCCACATATGAGTGGCACGAAATGCCAGAAGATGGCGGATGGGAATATGGTACCAATTTAGATTACCTTAAGGAATTGTGCTCCTACTGGGTCCATAACTATGATTGGCGAACTCACGAGGCCACTCTGAACCGCTTGCAACAATTCCAAGCTCCCGTAGGTGGCATCAACCTTCATTATATTCATGAAAAAGGGAGCAACCCGTCCTCGGTGCCAATCATTATGTCTCATGGTTGGCCCGGTTCAGTTTATGAATTCGTCGAAATTATTGATCTTTTAGCACATCCGGAACGCCACGGTGGCGACCCCAAAGATTCGTTTGATGTAATTGCACCATCTCTTCCCGGGTTTGGTTTTTCAGGATCACCAACAAAGCCAATAGGCCCGCGCAAGATTGCTCAATTATTCGCTTCCCTGATGAGCAACACCCTAGGATATAAGAATTTTATTGCACAAGGAGGGGACTGGGGTAGCGCCATATCAAGTTGGTTGGGATATGAACATGCACCTCCCTGCCAGGGCATTCATATAAATATGTTAACGATGCGACATCCAGATGGTCCACAGACAGAAGAAGAAAATAAATGGTCGTCTGAAATTGAGGACATTTTGGAAGCAGAAGCGGCATATAATTACCAGCAATCGACGAAGCCTCAAACTCTTAGCTACGCCATGATGGACAGTCCAGTTGGCGTCGCCGCGTGGATAATTGAGAAATTTAATACGTGGTCAGATACCAAAGGCGATGATCCCGAAAGTGTTTACACCAAGGACCAGTTGCTAACCAACATTATGATCTATCTCGTTACCGGCACTTTTAATACTGCTTCATGGATTTAC
>CAZEWK010000060.1:0-2506 GCA_964515905.1 uncultured Rhodospirillaceae bacterium
CTATTTGTAGTAGACGCGATTGCATCATTCGGTTGTGATCGATATGAGATGGATAACTGGGGAGTCGATTTGACCGTGACGGCCTGTCAGAAAGGTCTAATGACTCCGCCGGGTCTGGGCTACCTGATTTTTAATCATCGCGCCGAAGTAGCTTCGCAGAAAGTAACTAAGCACTCTCCTTACTGGGACTGGCAGCCACGTATCAAACCAGAGGTGTTTTATCAAAGATTTTGTGGCACGGCGCCGACCCATCTTTTGTTCGCACAACGGGCTGCACTGGATATGATCAATGAGGAAGGGCACGAAACGGTCTGGTTGCGTCATGCCACGTTGGCGCGGGCAGTGTGGGCTGCGGTGTCCGCCTGGGGTGTCCCAGGCCCGTTGCAGTGTAATATCAGCGAAGAAATGCATCGATCGAACGCAGTGACGACCATTCGAGCTGATGGTCATGATATGACCCGCATGCGTCAGTGGTGTGAAACCGAAGCGGGTCTGGTCCTTGGGTTAGGGCTTGGTTTCGACTTGCCAGAATATATGGATGGTCGATCCGTGTTCCGGATCGGACACATGGGCCACTTAAACCCCCCGATGTTGCTCGGTGCTTTGGCAACGATTGATGCTGCGTTCAAAGCGATTGATTTTCCTCATGGAACCGGCGCTGTCGAAGCGGCCGCCAACACCCTGGCGAGCTCATAATAGTTTTTGGGGTAGTTAACGCCTCAAAGCGGTCTGTTGAGCTGTCTATGATGTCAGGATATTAGGTATTGAACCCGTAGAGGCTTGCGGCATTTTCGTAAACGATCTGATGTTTCTCTTGTGGGGAGATGCTGCTGAATGTGCGTTCGATGACGGCTTGAGAGTTTGGAAAAGTTCCTTCGTCGTGCGGGTAATCGCTGCCCCACAGCAGGCTATGTGCACCGGTAAAGGAAAGACAGCGCAAGGCAACAGGATCATCGCTGAAAGTTACGTAGCCCTGTCGCTGAAAATATTCGCTTGGTCGAAGGTCGAGACGGGGTTGGATCCACATGTGCTTTTTTTCGTATTGCTCGTCAAGCATATATAGCAACCAGGCCAACCAGCCGGCGCCGCACTCGACAATCACAAACTTAAGATCGGGATGACGCATCAGCGTGCCGCTACTAATCAGCAAGGAAACGGGATTCATCCCATCAATCATTGACATGGCCATCAGATTGAGCGCACCGCCCGTACCGTTTTGTTCCCCCCAGTCTTCTGGATACCGATCGTCACTGTTGCTGAATGCGTGAAAGCTCACAATAAGACCGGCATCTTCGCAGGTTGTCCAGAATGGGGTATAAGCGGGGTCATTGTAAGGTCGGTCGGTCATTGTGATTGGTATTTTTAGGGCTTTGTAGCCCAGCTTGGCTATACGTTGAGCTTCGGTAACTGCGCCGTCCAGATCGGCCACAGGGATAATGGCAACGGGTGCAAAGCGGTTTTTGTTTGACGCAACAAGTTCCCATAACCAGGTGTTGTAAGCTTTGGCCAATGCTAGTTGGTAGCCTGCATCAGGTGAGTTGTAGAGGAAGAGAGATTGGTTGGGGTAAATCACCTCCGCGCAGATGCCGTCACGCTCCTGGTCTGAAAGACGTTTGCCGATATCGCGGCCGCCGCTGGGATCATGTCGAAACTCCCTGTTTTGGTCGTCATCGGTGACACGGCTTTCTGCAATATCGATTCGGCGAGGGCGTTTGCCATCTATAACTCGATAAACTGCACCCTCTGAATCTGTCGTCGTGTGGGGTGTGCGATGCCGATATTTCTTAGCCAGCCACTGTTCATACAACTCCGGCGGCTCCTGGATATGTGAGTCGGCGGAAATTACCAGTGAACCTGTCAACATAATTGGAATATCCAGATCGTATAATGTTTATGAATTTGTAATGCTAATCTGCTGCTAGGCTTGATCAATAATAGACTATTGTTGTTAACTAATGTGAGTCCGCGGAGGAAACAAAGTCAATGGCTTTGAATTATTTTAATTATGATGCGTTGAGTTTCGATTGCTACGGAACCCTGATCGACTGGGAGTGTGGGATATGGTTAGCCATCCAGCCGTTGTTGGTGAAAAATGCACACCTACAGATAGATCAAAAGCAGGTGCTGGCGGACTTTGCAGCATTCGAAAATGAAATTCAGTCTAATCACCCTGAAATGCCATACCCGGAAGTACTGAAACGCATTCATAATCAGTTCGCATTGAAGCATGTTCTTGTAACGAACGAAGAACTCGATAGGAAATTTGGGGCATCGGTTGTTGAATGGCCGGTATTTCCAGACACCATCGAAGCACTGGCTGACCTGAAAATGCGATATAAGCTGGCCATCTTATCGAATGTCGATGAGGCTGGCTTCGCTGCGTCACATGAGAGATTGTCTGTTGAATTCGATGCGATCTATACGGCCGAGAAGATCGGAACCTACAAACCGGATCTAAAAAATTTCGAGTTTCTGTCGGCACAACTTTTGGCTGAGCACGGTATTC
>CAZEWK010000061.1:0-36095 GCA_964515905.1 uncultured Rhodospirillaceae bacterium
TTCCAAAAAACGTTTAAATTCGACTGCTGGCGTAGGGGGTGGCATTCGAACCCACGGTACCCAAAGGGCACAACGGTTTTCGAGACCGCCCCGTTCGACCACTCCGGCACCCCTCCAGACTCCGTTTGTCTATTTGGCGGACCATAATTGAACCCCCGCGGGCCGGCAAGTTAATGCCGAAACAGCATCTTCAGATTTTCTCCTAGCCCGTTGACACTTTGTCGTTCAGGGCTATATTGCAGGCCTTCCTAGACATTTTGTTTGATATAGGCTTATCTTAGCGTGAGGAGCTTCATGTACGCGGTCATAAAAACTGGTGGGAAACAGTATAGGGTTGCCGAAGGGGATGTACTTCGGGTCGAGAAATTGCCTGAATCTGCTGGCGAACTGGTGTCATTTGGTCAAGTCCTGATGCTGGAAGATGCAAAAAAAACGACTGTTGGTACGCCTAATATTTCTGGCGCAGAGGTTAAGGCAACCGTTTTAGAACAAACGCACGCCGACAAAGTCGTTATTTTTAAAAAACGTAGACGGCAAAATTCACGGCGAAAAAATGGTCATCGGCAACCGCAAACCGTGGTTCGGGTCACCGAGATTTCTGCGGGAAAACCTGTCTCTGCAAATAAACCAAGGCCAAAGAAAGCATCTGCAACCAAAAAGCAAGAACAACTGTCTGACACTAGTGTACAAAGGAATTTGGAGTCCAAGGAATAAGCTATGGCACATAAAAAAGCCGGTGGTAGCTCAAGAAACGGTCGAGATTCAGAGGGCCGTAGGCTTGGGGTCAAAAAATATGGTGGAGAACTTGTCATTCCTGGCAATATAATTATCCGTCAGCGTGGCACAAAATTTCATCCGGGCAACAATGTTGGAATGGGTAAAGATCATACATTGTTTGCCTTAATACCTGGGCATGTTGAGTTTAGAGTAAAAAAAAGTGGCCGGACTTTTGTGTCGGTTCAACCGGCGGAGTAGTTTTTGTGGTGCGACGTTGCACTTGACTGACTGATCGTTACTTCTGTTCCGCTTGTTGATGGTGTTGGGCCAGGCGGGCTAATAATGAAATTTTTGGATGAAGCTAAGATATTCGTTAAAGCCGGGGACGGTGGAAACGGCTGTGTTGCGTTTCGACGAGAAAAATATATTGAGTTTGGGGGTCCATCGGGTGGCAATGGCGGTAAAGGTGGTGACGTTTGCGTTGAAGCAATAGAAGGTCTGAACACCCTTATAGACTATCGGTATCGCCAGCATTGCAAGGCAAAACGAGGAAGCGATGGTAGTGGTCGAGATCGGACAGGTGGTCGAGGCGCCGATTTAATACTAAAAGTACCTGTAGGCACGCAAATTTTTATGGAGAATAATGGGATCCTGATAGCTGATTTGGAGACCGTCGGTAAGTCAATTGTTCTCGCTCGCGGAGGTCGTGGTGGCAGGGGTAACACGGCTTTCAAATCTTCGACTAACCGGACTCCGCGAGAATCAGAGCCAGGCGAAACCGGGGAATCCAGCTGGTTTTGGTTGAAATTAAAGTTGATAGCAGATGCAGGTTTGGTGGGATTACCCAACGCTGGCAAATCCACACTGCTTAGTGCTTCCTCAAAGGCCAAACCTAAGATTGGTGCTTATCCATTTACAACACTTCATCCTGCATTAGGTGTAGTGCCTATTGAGGGCTCGGAATTGGTTCTTGCCGATCTACCGGGTCTTTTGGAAGGTGCACATAAAGGTCGGGGCTTGGGGGATCAGTTTCTAGGACATATAGAGCGGTGTGGAGTTCTTATACACCTGATTGATTCGACCCAAGAGGACTTGGCCCAGGCTTACGATGTAATAAGGCATGAGTTGATTTCCTACGACCCGTCGATCGGCAAAAAAAGAGAAATTGTGGTTTTAAACAAATGCGATGCTATTACGGACGATTTAATGGAAAATAAGCGAGAGTTATTGAGTGCATATATTCCCGCCCCTATTCATTTAGTCTCAGCGGTTACTGGCTTTGGTCTCAAGAGTCTGCTGAACGAAGTATTACAAGCAGTAGAGTCTAATAGAAGGCATTCCCCGGCCGCGGAAAAAGGTTCGTGGTACCCATGACCGACAGATTAATAATTCAAAATGCCCAAAGAATAGTCATAAAGATCGGATCGACCCTGTTGACAGAGGGTAGCCAAGGAATGATACGTGAGAAATGGTTAGGCACCCTAGCTGAAGATATTGTGTCGTTGCGCAGATCGGGTAGCGAGGTGGTCCTAGTTTCTTCTGGTGCCATCGCTGTGGGGCGGGGTAGGTTAGGTCTTCGGCGTCAGATTTTGAAGTTAGAAGAGAAACAAGCTGCCGCGGCTGTCGGTCAAATTCAGTTGGCTCATGTCTACCAAGAGATATTGAGAATACACGGACTAACTGTTGCTCAACTGCTGTTGACACTTGGAGACACAGAGGAACGACGTCGATACTTGAATGCACGAAATACTATGGAGACGTTGTTTCGCTGCGATGCGGTGCCCTTGGTTAACGAGAATGATACGGTTGCAACGGAGGAAATTCGGTTTGGTGACAATGATCGTTTGGCAGCTCGGGTCGCTGAGATGGCTGGTGCCGATCTTTTAGTGCTACTTAGTGATACTGACGGGTTTTACACGGCCGACCCTAAGGTTGAACCATCTGCGACGCATATTGAGAGAGTTGTTGAGATAACTGCGGAGATAGAACAAATGGCTGGTGTTAGCCAGTCTAGTTTTGGCGCTGGCGGGATGATCACGAAACTACAAGCTGCTAAAATTGCGGTAAATGCTGGGTGTGATGTCCTAGTTACTGAAGGGAAAAAGCACAATCCTATCTCTGCCTTAGATCGCGGAGCACGATGCACCTGGTTCGTGGCACCGCAATCGCCTATGACTGCGAGAAAACGATGGATTGCAAACAATCTAAGGCCTGCTGGTAGCTTAAAGGTTGACAAAGGTGCGAAGTCTGCACTCTCTGAAGGGAAAAGCCTCTTGCCACCGGGAGTGGTGGCAGTTGATGGAGAATTTTCTCGTGGAGATGCAGTTATCGTTTTGGATGAGGACGGCACCCAAATTGGTTTGGGTATTTGTGCGTATTCGTCCGTTGATGCGCGCCGCATTATTGGTCACAAAAGCAGTGAAATAGCAAGAATACTTGGGTATTCTGGGCGAGAGGAGATGATCCATAGGGATGACTTGTCTTTATCCACTATAGATTCAAGAGGTTGAAAATGGAGTTAGCAAAGCAGACGGGCAGTCATACCACGCCAGATATCAATATAATGATGCAAGAGATGGGGGGGAAAGCGCGAAATGCGTCCGTGGAACTGGCTTGCGCCTGTGACAAGGTGAAAGTGAAGGCATTACATAGCGCAGCCAGGCTTATTAGGGATGAATCAGAGCGGATTCTTGCTGAAAACCGAAAAGATATAGCAGAAGCTGAAGCTAAGGGCGCAGAACCAGCATTCGTTGACCGCCTTCTTTTGGACACTTCTCGCGTAACTGCTATAGCAGACGGGCTTGAAAACGTTGCGGCGCTCCCTGATCCAATCGGAGAAGTGATGGAAGATTGGACCAGACCTAACGGACTAAATATCAAGCGGGTACGAGTGCCGTTGGGTGTGATTGGCATTATTTATGAATCCCGCCCGAACGTGACAATTGATGCGGGAGGACTTTGTATAAAGTCAGGTAACGCTGCCATTCTTCGTGGTGGGTCGGAAAGCTATAATTCGTCACGAGCGCTTTCCGAGTGTTTAGTCCAGGGTGTCGTGGAGGCAGGACTTCCTGATAGCAGTATTCAACTTGTTCCAACAAAAGACCGTGCGGCCGTTGGTGCAATGCTGCACATGAATCAATATATCGATGTTATCGTGCCTCGTGGTGGCCGTTCATTGACCGAACGAGTTGCGAATGAAAGTCGCATCCCAGTCTTTAAGCACCTTGACGGTATTTGTCACGTTTATGTAGACAGTTTGGTCGACGACGACAAGGCTGTAAATATCACTGTTAATGCAAAACTACGACGCCCAGCGATATGTGGTGCTGCGGAGACTCTTTTGGTTCATGTGGGCTCTGCACCTCGGGTTTTGCCCAAAATAATCGATGCTCTGATTTCAGGCGGATGCGAGGTGCGTGGCGACGAAACGGCTCAAACTTTGGACACTAGGGTCGGTCAGGCGATAGAGAAAGACTGGGGCACAGAATACCTTGCCCCAATTATATCTGTTCGCGTAGTAGATAGTTTGGAGCAGGCTATCTCCCATATTGACCAGTATGGCTCTAACCACACAGAAAGTATTGTTTCGGAGGACGAATCTGCTGTTAAGGAGTTTTTTGATCGTGTCGATAGCGGGATCGTCCTTCATAACGCATCCACACAGTTTGCCGATGGAGGCGAATTTGGTATGGGGGCAGAAATAGGCATTTCAACAGGTAAATTACATGCGCGCGGACCAGTTGGTGTTGAGCAATTGACTAGTTATAAATATCTGGTCCGCGGGCAGGGGCAGATTCGGCCCTGACAGAGCTTTTAAATTTACTGAATAGGTTGCCGCGCCGTTCATGCCATGTGGGGCTGTTGGGTGGATCTTTTAATCCAGCCCATGCAGGCCACCTGCATATCAGTCAATTAGCCATATCCAAATTAGACCTCGACAGAGTCTGGTGGCTGGTCTCTCCTCAAAACCCACTCAAAGAATCAACGAGTATGGCGCCTTTAAATGTTCGGCTGCGTCGGGCCGATTCTGTGGCAGGAATGGGCCGTATCGATGTCACTAACTTGGAAACAGAGATAGGTAAGGTATACACTGTAGACACTGTTAGTTCACTTAGAAGAGCGTTCCCACATATTAAATTTGTTTGGCTAATGGGGGCAGATAATCTATGCCAGTTCGCGGAGTGGCGACATTGGCAGGCAGTATTCCGAACACTCCCGATCGCGGTTTTTGACAGAGCCACATATGCGCGGACTGCCTTAGTCTCCAGAGCTGCTAGGGAGTTTTGTCGCGACCGCGTATCAGCTCGAGCTGCTCGAGGTTTAGTCCGTAACGATGCACCAGCTTGGGTGTTTATTCCGTCCGAGCTTCACCCAGATTCATCAACCTGTTTGAGACACCAAGGGTTGTGGAATTGTTAGCATTCGTTGTACGGTCACTATCTTTTTGGTTTGCGGAGAAAAAAGGGGGCGCCCATTCCTAAGTTGCCCGAAACATTACACAGTACCAAATTGTGTGAGATGATAGAGACGATACTGGAGGACAGTAAAGCCGAAGATGTTGCTATTATAGATCTTAAGGGAAAAACAACGATTGCTGACCGGATGATCATAGCTAGTGGTCGTTCAAACAGGCACGTCCTCGCTATTGCTGACCATGTTTTAGAGCAGCTGGCAAAACTCGGTGTCGAAAAAGTGGGTATTGAAGGCCGAGAGCAGGCAGATTGGCTGTTACTAGATTTGGGGGATGTGATTGTGCATTTATTTCGGCCAGAAGTCCGGGAGTTTTATAATTTGGAAAAGATGTGGGCAGTTCCTCTGCCCGAACAGCTATCCAGGTAATTCCGTTGCGGATTGTATCAACAATATCAACAAACATGAATAGAATTTTGCGATGGTAGGAGATAACTATTGTCCAATTTTGTTGTGTATCCTCGATGGATGGGGCTATAGCCCACTGTCTAAGGGGAATGCAGTCGCTTTGGCAGAAACACCTCATTGGGATCGTTTTTTAGAAGAAAATCCTTATAGTTTTTTACAAGCTTCAGAAACTCACGTTGGTTTGCCTGCAGGTCAAATGGGGAACTCTGAGGTGGGACATATGAACATTGGCACCGGAAGAGTGGTGATGCAGGATCTACCCCGAATTAATCAAGTGGTTGCTAGGGGACAATTACACACAAATCCAGCATTTAAAAAATTGACAATGCAGCTCACTGAAAGTGGTGGAGTTTGTCATTTGATCGGCTTAATATCGCCAGGTGGCGTTCATTCGCATCAGGACCATATTTTAGCTCTTGCGCAGACGCTTTCTGCCGCCTCGATAAAAGTTCGATTGCACGCGTTTCTTGATGGCCGAGACACGCCACCGCGCAGTGCCATTGAATTCTTTCGTAAGTTTGAGGCGGGTCTTGATAAATTGTCGGACGTACGAATTGTCACAGTGGGTGGTCGATATTATGGAATGGATAGGGATCAAAGGTGGGATCGCGTCCAACACGCATATAACGCAATGGTGTTTGGCAACTATGAAGGACCGGCTTCTGCGATCAGGGCGATAGAAGAGAGTTATTCGGCAGGTATCAGTGATGAATTTTTGGTTCCTGTTGCAGTCGAGGGTTATACTGGGATGAAGGACGGTGACGGTCTCTTGATGGCAAATTTCAGAGCGGATCGAGTTCGGCAAATGCTATCGGCTCTTGTTGATCCTGAATTCGATCATTTCGAACGGGGTGCTTGTGTCCGGTTTGTGTCTCGGACGGGGCTTACTAGCTATTCAAATCATCTAGATAGTTTTGTTGAGACAATGTTTCCATCAGTAATTCATACAGACACATTGGGAGAAGTCATATCAAGAAAAGGTATTACGCAACTGCGAATTGCCGAAACAGAAAAATATGCTCATGTAACGTTTTTTCTGAATGGGGGGCGAGAAGTAACGTATCCTGGAGAAAAGCGGATTTTAGTTCCCTCTCCAAAAGTCGCGACTTATGATTTAGACCCAGAAATGTCAGCGCGTGAAGTGGCAGTACGATTAATAGATGCCATTCGTTCAGAAGAATTCGGATTTATTGTAGTGAACTTCGCAAATGCGGATATGGTGGGGCATACCGGTAACATTCAGGCAGCCTACAAAGCAGTTGAAACGATTGATTCGTGCCTTGGGGCTATTGCCGAGGTGATGGATAAAAAAGAAGGAATAATGTTGATAACAGCAGATCATGGCAATATTGAGCAAATGTTGGATGGCGAAAGTGAGGGCGCGCACACGGCTCATACGGTAAATCCAGTACCATTAATCTTACGAGGAGTGGAAAATGTGGAACTTTTAGATGGTACATTATGCGACATAGCGCCGACCATTTTGGAGTTAATGAGCCTTCCCATTCCCACTTCAATGAGTGGGAGGGTCTTGTATAGAGATCGTATCAAACTCTGACACGTGTATATTGATTGGAATGAACTAATTTTAAAGTGCTAAGACTAATACCAATAATTACTATGGTAATCACTCTTGCAGCGTTGCCTAACACTGCAGCCGTGGACCCAGTGCCGCAAAGCCCTAGTGAAGAGCTAGAAATTCTTCAGGATGCGCTAGAGACACAAAAAGAGAGAAAAACCTCTTTGGAATTACAAGCCATTGAGCTTTCTAAAAGTGTCGCGGATACAAGGGACAAAATAATTAAGCTTACGCTCGATATAAACAATCGCGAGAGAGAAATTGTAACCTTGCATCAGGGAGTCTCTGGCCTTGAAGTCGAGTTTCAAAAAAACCAAACGATTCTTGATCAATATAGCAGGCACCTTAGCAACTCGATTGCTACTCTTGTTGGCTTGCGAAGTGGTCCTCCCCCTATTCTTGCTATCCTTCCTGATGAAAGCAAACGATCACATCTTCAAGTTGTAAGTTTTACCATTTTGCTTAAGACGATGCATAGAAACGCGGAGAGAGTATCCAGCGTTTTACTTGAGACAGATGCTTTACGTGTAAAGCGTGGACAGCAACAAGCCCTATTGAGTGAACAAAAAAAGAATGTAGAACTAGAGAGACTGCATTTGGAGCATTTGTTGCATCGACATTCGAGTCTGCAGGCAGTTGTTCGTGCAGATCAGATACAAGCGGCCCGAGAACTTGCAGAGCTAGCCTCTAGATCTGATGACTTACAGGGTATCATTGATGTTCTTGAGTCGGCATCCACTTCTCGCGATAGGGCTAAACCTGATGCAGATGATTTCGAGGCAGTTGATACAAATTTAACAAATCTTAACGATTCGTTGGCCGCAATACCGGTGCCTCCTAAGGCGTCCCATGCTTACTATCTCTCTGGGCCCCTAATTCGCCGTTTTGGGGAGAGACTAGAAAATGGAATTCCTAGTCAGGGGGTTCTTATTCGGGTAGACCCGGGCACATTTATCCCTGCGCCTCGGGCTGGCAAGGTGGTGTTTTCTGGTGATTTTCGTACATATGGTCGACTATTGATAATCAAACACGCTGGGGGATATCATAGCTTGTTTGCTGGTTTTTCACACATCTATAGTACAATTGGTACTTTGGTTAATGCGGGAGAACCGGTTGGGGTGATGGGTGGTTTAGAGGATCAAAGCAATACTATGCTATATATTGAAGTGCGTCAGGAGGGTAGCCCCATCAACCCTCAGGAATGGTTAGAGTTTAAAGATCGGAAGGTTAGCGGATGATTCGGTATATTTTGGTAGCAGCGATTGGAATTGTGGCTTTCACAACTACACTTGATGAAGTGAGAGCGGTGAATTCGGAAACCTATCGCCAGCTAAATATGTTTGGCGATGTGTTTGAGCGTGTTCGGGCGGAATATGTGGAGGAGGTCGATGATTCTGCCTTGATTGAGGCAGCGATCCAAGGGATGCTGAGCTCACTTGACCCACACTCCACATTTTTAAGTCCTAAAGCATACGGTGAAATGCAAGTACATACCCGTGGCGAATTCGGAGGACTTGGTATCGAAGTAACTATGGAAAACGGCCTTGTAAAGGTCGTCTCCCCAATTGATGATACCCCGGCATTCCGTGCAGGATTAGAACCTGGCGACTTTATTATCGGTATAAATGGTGAACAGGTATTCGGATTGACTCTCGGAGAGGCCGTGGACCTAATGCGTGGTCCAGTCGATTCTGAGATTGTAATTACAGTACAGCGGGAAGGCGTAGACCAACCATTTGATGTTACTATTGTGAGGGCTATTATCCGCATTCAATCTGTAAAATCTCGAGCCGAAGGAGATGTGGCATTTATACGGGTTACTTCTTTTACCGAGCAGACCGATTCCGGTATAGAGGCAGCCATGGACACACTCAGAGAAGAAATTGGTGACAATTTGAAAGGAGTAGTTCTTGATTTACGAAATAATCCAGGAGGATTGTTAGATCAGGCTGTCGCTGTATCAGACGCGTTTTTAGAAAAAGGTGAGATAGTATCTACAAGAGGTCGGGGGAGTCGGGGTGGCCAACGTTTTAATGCGAGATCTGGCGACATAGCAGAAGGATTGCCTGTTGTCGTTCTCATTAACGCAGGTTCGGCGTCGGCATCTGAAATAGTTGCTGGTGCGCTTCAGGACCATCGCAGGGCAATCATTCTTGGCACCCGTTCTTTTGGTAAAGGTTCAGTACAAACAGTGATCCCACTTCCTGGGGAAGGCGCAATGCGACTTACTACAGCTCGCTATTATACTCCCTCTGGACGGTCGATACAGGCTACCGGTATTGAACCAGATATTTTTGTTGAGGCTGGAACCATCCAGGTGACATCCGACTCAGGGCGGAGGAGAGAGGATGACTTGCGAGGTCGTTTAGACTCCGATCTTAGGAATCTTGATGCTTCTGATGATGAATTTAATAGTGATCAAAAGTCGGAAGAAGAGGTGCTTAAAGATTATCAACTGCAGCGTGCACTAGATTTAATCCGTGGCGTTGCTTTGTTTGAAAATAAGGTTTCATAGTTTATTTGGCTTCGTTTAATAGAAGTTTCTGAAATTTTATCTCCTCTGGGGCGTGTGAATTTCATGTGTCTCCTCGAGTGTCCGAATTAAGTGGCCTTTATAAATCTAATCTGACGTTAGTAGTGTCGTTATGGTGAGAAAGACCGCAATTTTATGGCAAAAGAGAAAAAATTTCGGCGAGGCGTAGGTGTCGTGCTGCTTAACTCCGATAATCTGATCTTCGCGGGTCGACGATTAGGAATGGAGGTTGAGGCCTGGCAAATGCCGCAAGGCGGTATTGACGGAAGTGAATTGCCGCAGGATGCAGCACTAAGGGAGCTTAATGAA
This sequence comes from uncultured Rhodospirillaceae bacterium, assembly GCA_964515905.1. Classification (GTDB taxonomy): domain Bacteria; phylum Pseudomonadota; class Alphaproteobacteria; order UBA7887; family UBA7887. Next base: position 10,017 of record CAZEWK010000061.1, read on the forward strand.
GAAATAGGGACGAACAATGCCAAGATATTAGGGGCAACTTCCGACTGGTTGACTTATGAGTTTCCGGCATATGTATCTAAAAAGGTATGGCAAGGTCGCTATATGGGGCAACGCCAGAAATGGTATGCAATGAAGTTCCTCGGTTGCGATGAGGACATAGTTCTGGATAGATCGAGCCATCCAGAGTTCAATGATTGGAAGTGGGTTTCCCCCGCGGAGATGTTGGATTTGATAGTAACGTTTAAAAAGAATTTGTATATTGAGGTTTTTAACGAATTTAAGGAAATTTTAGAACTTTGAATTGTTCTGTAGTCTAACAGTGATAGGTTAACATGTCTTAATTTGTCGTAGACTAGACTATGTCTTTCTGCATAAGAAACAGTAAAAAAATAAATTAGGGGGGAATATGACCGAGGAATTTACAATCGCAAAATTTCGCGATGTTTCAGGTGGGTTGCAAGCGGGACAGTTTGATATTGGTGAGCACAAACAGGCCAAAGGGATTGGAGACCTCGACCCTATTTATAAGCAATTACTTGATAGACCAATTGTAATGACGCTTGCTGTTATTGGGCCCGATGGTAGGCCTGGATTAACCCCAATGTGGTGTGACTATGAAGGGGATTATATTCTGGTCAATACAGCGTCACAGAGACGTAAGTGCAAATGGATCCGAGACAATCCAAAGCTGACCATTTTGTTGGTTAACCCAGAGAACCCGTACCATTGGATGAGCATCAAATGTACGGTGGCAGAGGAGGTTCACGAAGATGATGATCCAAATGTTACTAAACAGTTAGATAAAATTTGGACGAAATATACAGGGAATGAACCACCTTACGGTCTTCGAGATCCTTCAATCGAGGAAAAGCGAGTTCTCTTTAAATGCCGTATTGATAGGATAGCGACCTTTGGCCAACCATGATCAGCTGGTATTATTAACGTTTAATGTTTGATAGGGCTGGAAGCTTCTTGCATAGGGATCTTCTCGATTGCCGCAAAGTGTCTGTGTGATCAGCGGGTCACATTAGTTCGGGTAGAGCTTCCTACTGATTCGACAGTCTAGTATGGAGCAAATATTTTGCTGTAAGCATGCCTATGAGCATGCAGACTACAAATAAGTAGCTTTTGGGTGTACCATATGCCAAAGAGGCGAGAGCTGGCCCGGGGCAAAGCCCTACTGTCCCCCAGCCGATCCCAAAAATTGCTGCGCCCAAAATAAGTTTCTTATCTATTGGAAGTTCGGAACGCTTCGGGAAAACTCCCTCTAAAACAGGTTTAGACAACATGGACTTTGTGAGTGGAAAGCCAGCCAAGCAAACACCTACAGCTGCTAACATCACAAAAGCCAGGCTTGGGTCCCATGTACCAGCTATGTCGAGAAATCCCAACACCTTCGCAGGATTTACCATTTGGGAAATACAAAGTCCTAATCCAAAAAGGATCCCAGAGACCAAGAATAATGCCGTTCGCATTACAAATTCTTTCTATAAAGTGTGTCGGAGTAGATAAACGGTTGCGGTGCCAGTAACCATAAAACTCATTGTTGCGACAAGCGAACGCAGGGACCGTTGGGCTAAACCACAAACTCCATGACCGCTTGTGCATCCATTGCCTATTGAAGTTCCGAAGCCAGTGAGTATGCCGCCCACAACTACCGCAACAGTTGAAGCATGAAGGGAAATTGGGGTAAGAGGATCGAAAAGCCATCGATACAGAAAGGCGCCTAAGAGCAACCCCGTTAGAAATAGAATACGCCAGTCCATATCAGAGCGAGCAGAAGGAGTAAGGACTCCACCTATAACGCCGCTGATGCCCGCCAGTTTCCCGTTGCTTGCTAACAAAATGATGGCAGAAAGACCAATTAAGCTGCCTCCAATCAGAGCAGTAATGGGAGTAAAATTATTAATTTCCATAATTCAGAGGCTTCCCTATTGGCGTGGAGAGTAGGTCGACGGGACAAGAATCATGGAATGCATTTCCTCCATTAGCGGTTTGCCATAAGCCAGGAATTCCTTCCATTCGGGGTCTGCCTGGGATCCACTGCGCGCCTCACTTCGCTCCTGCCAACTATTGTATGCCCATAGATGTGTGACTTCGTTAGGGTTCGGGAAAATAGTTGTCCATAGCCCTAAGTTACGTGAATATTTTTCCCGAATGGGCATAGCTTCAGCCATTCGGGCAGACCATTCGGCAGCTTTTCCTGGCTTCAAACAATAAGTGCGGAGTTCGTGAAAATTATTTTCGCCGTCCGGCTCCTTCATTTCAAAAACGGGTTGGAGTATTCGGATGTCTTGTCTCAAAATATGAGGACGAATCAGAGGTACATATTCTTTACGCCATTCCGGCAGAGCAGCAAGTTCCCCACGCAATCTTTGCATCTCGCTCACATTTTCAAACTGCCACATGTGCACATATTGATTCAGCGTTCCTATTTCACTGGACCAGTGTCCTTCCAGTTTTCCATACTTGTCACCCTCGCGGATTCGGCGTGCAACAGTCCCGCTGGCTTCTAGAGCGCTGGGCACCGTGCCCGGCTTTAAAGTATAAGTCCTAAGTTCGTGAATCATTGGGTGTTCCCGTACAAGTTGTGAAGTAAATTCATAAAAATCATTTTAAATTTGTATATTGATCGGTGTAAAAGAATTTTAGGCCCATCTTGCTCGTTGGTCTTAAGTATTAGGGGGGATCCCTGGTTTGTATAAATTCTTGAGCCGCTTCAGCCATCGTCGTGAAAATCGCACCATGTTCCTTTAAGCTGTGAATGAGTTGTTCAAGAATTATCATTCTGTGGCCACGGCCAATTACAAATGGATGAAAAGTATACGTGAGAATGCCCCATGATTCTGTTTTCTGCATGTAAACAAAGTCGTTAATCCAATTCTCCAAGACGTTCGTGGCGTTGGCCAAACCAGGTAAGACAGTATTCTCTGTACGAACAAATTCAAAATATGGATAATCATCAAGGGACCAACTGACCGGCATTTCAATGAGTGTAGTATGTGGGCCAAACTCTACTATTCCATCGGAAGAAATTTTATCATCTAATCGAGCGCGGTAGGGGAGATAATCGTTTCCCATCATGCTGCTATCATAAATGAAGTCAGAATTCAGCAAAAATTCAATTGTATGTGGACTCAGGTCCCACGAGGGCGACCGATAACCTCTAACAGGGCCGTCACAAAGGCTTTGAATAGTTTCGTTCGCTCTGAGCAAATCCTTTGACTCTACGTCAGGATTTAATTGTGTCGGTGGTGTGTGGGTCCAGCCATGATTGCCAATCTCGTGTCCAGACTCAGCGATCTGTCTGCACAGATCCGGGTATGTTTTGATAGTTATGCCAGGGATAAACCAGGTTGAAATTATGTTATGTTTTGAAAGAAGAGCCAGTATCCTCTTAACGCCCGTTGCACCAAATTCTCCGCGAGACATTGGTGTAGGAGTAGTTAATCCGCGTGCAATCCAACCAGAAAACGCATCGAAATCAAAACTTAAGCAGACTATGTGTCGTTCCATGTGCTTCCACCCTCAGGTCGGTATTTTTAGTAAACTTTTTCTGGATTCATTGAACCAATGATCTAATTGCTTCGGCAATCCGTTCTTGGGATGGAATTGCATATCGTTCCAGTTCATCGTTGTAAGGCATGGGCGCATCAGGGGCACCAAGGCGCATAATTGGAGCATCCAGGTAGTCAAATGCTTGCTCAACAACTGTTGCTGAAACTTCCGCGCCAAACCCGCCTTTGGTCCAGGCCTCGTGTACAATGAGTAGTCGATTAGTTTTGCGCACGGAATTGAGAATTGTGCTCTCATCGAGGGGTTTTAGCGTTCGAGGATCAATCACCTCCACACTAATACCCTCATGATCCAGTTGTTGTGCCGCCCCGATTGCTCTAGCGACCATGGCGGACGTGGCTACAACAGTAACGTCATTTCCCGCTCGTTTGATGTCTGCTTTACCAATAGAAATGGCATAGGGTGCTTCCGGAACCAAATCTGGTGGAGAAAGATAAAGAAGTTTTTGTTCTAAAAAGATTACAGGGTTGTCATCTCGAATCGCAGCCGTCAGCAAACCCTTGGCATCATACGGATTGGATGGTGCCAATACTACTAAGCCTGGTACATGAGTGAACCAGGCTTCCAGACTTTGACTATGCTGAGCCGCCAAGCGAATTCCCCCGCCTTGTGGTCCGCGTACAACTAGCGGTACTGATGGACCTCCACCCAACATGTAGCGGAACTTGGCTGCTTGATTTACGAGCATGTCCATTGTTAAGGCTACAAAATCAAATATCTGAATTTCAACGACAGGCCTCATTCCTGCTATAGCCGCACCGACACCACATCCTACAAAAGTAGCTTCGGATATTGGTGTATCTCGGACACGATCTTCCCCAAATGCTTCAAATAGCCCTTTTGATACCTGAAATATGCCTCCTGTTGCCCCGACATCCTCACCCATCAAGAGCACTCGATCATCTGTAGCCATTTCTTGGTGCATTGCTTCGTTCAGTGCCTCTGTATAGGAAAGCTTCCTTTCTATATCCTTTGTTCCAGGATCTTCATATTCGGCATGCGGCGCGTATACGGCCGTTTCCATTGTTTTGATGGAGGGTTGGGGGCTTGTTTTACCAAATTCAACCGCAGTTTCTATTTCTGTGTCGACACCTCTTTTGATCTCAGATAGGCGTTTTTTACTAAGAATTTTCTCAGAAATTATGTTGGTTTCAAAGCGTGCCAAGGGGTCACGTGATAGCCATTCGTCATATTCTTCCTTCGGTCTAGGATCACGTAAATTTGCCCGCATAGAATGCTGTCCCCACCGATATGTCATGGCCTCAATAAGTGTCGGCCCATCCCCTTCCCTCGCTCGTTCGACCGCTTCTTGAATGACGAAAAACACTTCAGTTACATCATTACCGTCTATTGTAACACTTGGAATATCGTAGGCAGCACCGCGCATTGCGACTTGTGGGACAGCTGTGGTCGCCTTATAGGAAGTGCTAAGCGCGTATTGATTGTTCTCGCATACAAAAATCAAAGGTAATTTCCAAACAGCAGCCAAGTTCATAGTTTCGTGAAACACGCCTTGGTTGTTTGCCCCGTCGCCGAAAAATGTAACGGAAACTTCTTTTTTATCGCGTAATTTATTGGCCAAGGCGGCTCCTGCCGCCAAGGGCATTCCAGCCCCAACGATTCCATTGGCTCCCAAAATATTTAAATCCATATCGGCAATGTGCATGGAGCCCCCTAGCCCACGACAGTATCCTGTGTCTCGGCCCATAAGTTCCGCCATCATCCGGTCGATATGAGCCCCTTTCGCTATACAGTGTCCGTGACCCCGGTGATAGCTAGAGATAGAGTCTTTAACTTCCAAGTTAGCGCATACTGCTGTTGCTATTGCCTCTTCCCCCATATAACTGTGCGCAGTGCCTTTGACGGTGCCATCGTTAAAAAGTTCTGTGGTGCGTTCTTCAAACGCTCGGATTTTACACATTGTTGTGTACAGGTTTTCGACGGTATCCGGGGGAAGTTGCATGTTTTTACGAGGTTTTTTCTGTCCCTTACTAGCCCGATTTAACCCACGAGAAGCAACGTTTTTTGTGCCCGCCATAATTCTACCTCATCAGCCTTTAATATTACCGACTCACTGTATAATACCCGTAAGTCAGCGTCGGGACGAGGAATAATGAATTTGGACAATTAGGGAACTTTATAAAAATAACTGCAAAGGTGGGTTAGTTTTGAACGGGCGCTGATGCAATATCGTTTCAGTATAGAAAGTGGAAGAACGTAACTTCGTCAGTGTTTGCTGCCAATGGATTGAAGGGGGCCCGTTTCTTTCTCAATCCTTGGGATTACCTCCGTGCCAAAACGTTCAATGGATTGCATAGTTTTATCGTGTGGAACATTACCGATTCCGAAGTACAACGCCATATGTGTGGGGTTTACACGTTGGATTATTTCTATGCAGCGACCTGCACAGACGTCAGCATCACCCACAATTAAATTATCGACAATTTGCTCTAATGACAGCTCGTCTGGCACAGGGTCTTCACGAAGTAATCCGTCTTCGAGAACTTCCTCCCTATTTCGAAGCTGATAAGCTAACCGGGATTGAAACCGGAGGTTGTCAGCGAATACGTTTGCATCCGCAACTGTATCACAAACATGTGCAGCCCCAAGGGTGCTAAATCTCATGGCGCTGGTATTCTTCCCGGCTTGGTTCCATTGTTCAGCGCAGTACTCTCGTTGTTGTACAAGGAAATCAGAGTCAAAGAGGCGGCCTGTAACGATTGGGGTATAGTCTTTTGCCGCCGCTATTTGCAGCAAGCGTGGGTTCCCTCCGGCAATCCAGATATCTGGTTTCCTATTTTGGAGAGGACGGATATTAATTTGTGTTTTGGGTTGGTGAATATATTCGCCGTTATATGAAACTACATCTTGAGTAAGCCCTTTCTCCAGGATCTCCAGCATTTCTATCGTTCGATCGGTCGCTTCACTTAACTGCAAGCCAAATCGATCAAATTCAAACGGCTGGTATCCACTACCTACTCCGAGTATCAATCTTCCATCGCTCATGCAGTCGGCCAAACCAATCTCAGCGAGCAGACGTGCCGGATGGTAAAGGGGTAAAACTACCACACCCGTTCCAAGTTTTATTTTGTGGGTAGATGGAGCAACGTGAGCGACCATCATTAGAGGAGACGGTGCAATGCTGTAATTTGAAAAATGATGCTCCGCGAACCAGGCAATCTCAAAGCCTACTGCTTCAGCAAGCTTTACTTGCTCAACGGCTTCAGCCAAAATTTGCCGTGGTCGCTTATCTGCCGAACGTTGGTTCATAAGACAGAATATTCCGAAGTGCATAATGAAGCCTCAAAGTTAAACGTATCCGCTTACAGCTATAACATGCCAGGAATGAACGGCAACTGATAGTTTAACTACAAGTGTCTATTGATTAGGACGGTATTATTGAGTTGCAAGTTTTGGTTACGCTTCAACACTGAGACTCGTTAGTGTTTTATGCGGCAACCCGCCGCGGCACAAAGTTTTTGCGAGGTTCCTCGTTACCACTACGAATCGATTTGGAGTAGTGTTGTTGGCAATAAGAACTTTCTGGAAGGCGATCCTTACCGCAGTAGTGGTGGGTAGGTCTCGATGCGTGCGGCCACATCGGCCATTTGCATCCGCTACCCGGTTTAAGTTGGGGCATTGGTGTCATCAAATATACTTTGGTTCTATGAGAAAATATAATTTTGCTGCATTGCAGCAATTTTGTCAAGGGTGCCTACCTCGATCCGAGAAATTCCATTTGCGACCCGGAGCTGCCGCGAAAAGACGTTTCGTATATTCATGGGTCGGATTCTCAAATATCTGCAGTATTGCTCCCTGTTCAACAATTTGACCACGATGCATAACCGCGACTTGATCACAAATTTGGGCGGCAACTCGAAGGTCGTGGGTAATGAAAAGGATGGCCAGGTCAAACTGGGATTGAATATTGGTTAGTAGATTTAAAACCTGAGATTGCACGGAAACATCGAGGGCAGAGACTGGTTCGTCGGCAATCAGAATCTTGGGTTCCATGGCTAGTGCTCGAGCGATACAGGCTCTTTGCCGTTGTCCACCTGAAAACTGGTGTGGATACCGAGAGCCTGCTGCGGGGTCGATCCCGACGAGGTCTAAAAGCTGATTGGAACGTTCGCATGCTTCTAAATATGAAGTACCAAAATTTATAGGGCCTTCTATTATCGCTTCTTGAATAGTTCTTCGCGGATTTAATGAACGATAGGGGTCCTGGAAAATTATTTGAATCTCCTTGCGCCATTTACGGAACCTACGTACGGAGTGTCTGGTAATTTCTTGGTCGTTGATAAAAATATGACCATCGGAAGGCTCGATCAGACGTGTCACGCATCGGGCAAGCGTAGATTTTCCAGATCCTGATTCGCCAACAACACCCATTGTTTCGCCTTGTCGAATTTGCAGAGTGACTTGTTTCGACGCTGCAACAGTTCTGCGTCGGCCTAAAAATGTTTTTGAGCGGTATATTTTTGAAAGTTTGTCTATTCTAAGGATTACAGGCTTTCGAGTGTGGGGAGCCCTTCTCTTTGGGGTGAAATTTGGAACCGATTGTATCAACATCTGCGTGTATTTGTCCTTTGGCTCACCTAAGACATCTTGCATGTTGCCAGTTTCGACAATCCGCCCGTTTTTCATAACTGCCACGCGGTCTGCAATTTCTGCAACGACCCCGAAATCGTGCGTGATGAAAAGCACTCCAGTGTCATGTTCCTTTTGGATATCTGATATTAATTTGAGTATCTGTGCTTGGGTGGTAACATCTAATGCAGTAGTCGGTTCGTCCGCAATTAGCAGGGTAGGCTCCAGAGCAAGAGCCATTGCAATCATGATTCGTTGTCGTTGGCCTCCCGAAATCTGATGAGGATAAAAATTAAAAAGAATAGGTGGATCCGGTAAATTTACTGTATCCATTAACTCGATAACGCGTTCCTTTCGGTCTCGCATAGTTAACGTCGTATGCCGGGACAATACTTCTTCGATCTGTCGGCCCAGGGTCATTGTAGGATTTAGCGCTGTCATTGGCTCTTGAAAGATCATGGCCATCTTACTTCCCCGTAATTGCTGAAGGCGCTTTGTAGAAGCGTCCAGTATTGATTCACCTTGTAAGTGAATGGAGCCGCTTACGGGTTTTAGCTGAGTCGGTGGCAATAGTCCCATTACGCTATGTGCAGTTACTGATTTGCCTGATCCCGATTCTCCTACCACGCATAGAACTTCTCTTGGTGCAACTTGTAAGTTTATATCTTCGATGGCGAGCTCGCGATCTGCGTTTAGTGGCAACTTTATACTTAGCTGTTTGATGGCCAGTACAGGATGTGTCGGTCGCAAGGGCTTATGGTTTTTCATTTTTCCCACTAAAACCGTTTAGCTAGACGAGGGTCTAAAGTATCCCTTAAGCCATCTCCGAGGATGTTCACCGCCAAGACCGTTATTGCAAGGTATATGCCCGGGAAAAAGATTATCCATGGCGCAATTTGGAAATAAGTTCGGCCTTCAGCCATAATGTTGCCCCAGCTTGGGGTCTCTGGAGGAATACCAGCACCTAGGAAACTTAAAATAGCTTCTAGAATGATTGCAGAGGCACATACATACGTTCCTTGAACGATGAGTGGTGCGATAATATTTGGTAAAACATGCTTGATTAATAGTTTGGGTGTTCGGGTTCCCAAAGAGATGGCAGCTTCGACGTAGGGCTCCTCGCGAATTCCGAGTACGACGCCGCGTACTAAGCGCACCACTCGAGGAATTTCAGGCACAGTAATCGCTAGGATTACTGTGCCGATGCTGGCGCCTGCCAATGCTAGGAGTGCAATAGCCAGCAAAATACCGGGGATTGCCATAATACCGTCCATGACTCGCATAATAATTGCATCTAGCCAGCGGATGTAACCAGCAGCCAGGCCTATCGATAGGCCAATAGTGACACTTAATGTGGCTACAGATAATCCCACTACTAAAGAGATTTGGCACCCGTAAACAGTTCTACTGTATATGTCTCGGCCGTACATATCAGTACCATACCAAAAGCCATGTGAAGGCCCTTTTAATCTCGCCGCTGGATCAAGGGCAGTCGGGTCAACTGTGAATAAGACAGGTGCTAGTATTGCGGTAAATCCGATAATGAGTATCAGTGCAGCACCAATTGAAACGTTTGTATTATGCTGTAGCAAATACAGCAAACGTCGTAGGATTTTGGCTGTCATGGAATTGGTTGGAACTGTTTATAGTACTTGGTCAAAAGCGGATCCTCGGATCGAGTGCTACGTACAAAATATCAATAATTAAATTGACTAAAACGTATGTCGCGGAAAATACCAAAATAATACCTTGAATTACGGGATAGTCTCGGCGGAGGACAGCATCCACCGTCAGACGTCCCAATCCTGGAATATTAAACACGCTTTCGGTTACAACTACCCCGCCAATTAGTAGGGCAAAGCCAATTCCTATGACAGTTATGATAGGTACTGCAGCATTTCGAAGGGCATGTCGTAAAAGTATGGTTCGATTGGACAAACCTTTGGCGCGGGCTGTTCGGATATAGTCTTCTTCTAAAATTTCCATAACACTTGCTCGGGTAATACGGGCGAACAATGCGATAAAAATCACACTTAAAGTTATGCTAGGTAGAACTAGTCGATGGACGAATGGCCATAGTCCTTCACTAATGCTCACGTATCCCTGCACAGGAAAAAAATTTAATTTGAGGGAGAAAAAATAAATAAGAGCGTAACCAAGAACAAATACCGGAGTTGAGAACCCTAGCACGGAAAATGCCATGACACCTCTGTCAATCCAACTGCCCGACTTCCAGGCGGCCAACATGCCCAGGGGTACAGCAACAAAAATAGCGATAGAGAGCGTAAAAAATGCCAAAGACAATGTAGGCGCAATGCGCTGTCCAATTAATTGGCTGACAGGTAGATTTGAAAATATCGATACCCCGAGGTCACCATGAAGTAATTGGCCGACCCAGGTTGTAAATTGTATGTAAAGAGGTTGGTCTAATCCCAATTGTGCCCGAATTCGCGCAATGTCTTCGGGAGTGGCGTAATCCCCGGCGATTACGGTTGCTGGATCCCCAGGGCTCAAGTGCAAAAGGAGAAATACGAAAAGTGCGACTACACCCATCACTGGCACTGTAGCCAGAAACCGCCGAAATATGAACGTCAGCACTGTTTACGCCATTTTCTTATTGTTGTGATTGTTTTTCGACATTCCACAAAAATGGATATACCGGAGAAACCAATAAACCTTTGATTTCGTCACGAAAAGCGACCGGGGTTTTAAACTCACCAAAGCTCGCGTATGTGACTAATTCATAGGCTCGTTTTTGCACTTGTTCTGCCAAATCTCGTTGCATACTGGGCTCGGTAGCACGGGCAAAATCATCTCGGAGTTGCTCAATTTGCTCATCACAGGGCCAACCGAACCAAGCTTTGTCTCGGCACCCTCCAGATACACCAATATTCATAATCGGATTTAGAACGTCTGCACTGCCCCACCAAGTGAGGAAAATATTCCACCCGCCCTGATCAGGTGGGTCTGTTACTGCACGTCGCGAGGTCAGAGTGCTCCAATCCATGGCCTGAAGTTCCACTTGAATACCGGCCTCCCGCAACAGTTGAGCGGTGACTAGAGCTGCTCCATTCAAGATTGGAATATCAGTGGACTGAAGAAGTACAACAGGCGAACCATCGTAGCCCGCCGTTTCAAACAAATTGCGCGCCTTCTCTATATCTTGTTGCATTAACGGTGTAGCCCCTACGTCAGACTCTAGGGGGGTTCCACAACCAAAAAAAGCGGGACAAGTTCGGTAGTATTCAGGATTACCTATGATGGCTTGTAGGTAATGTGTCTGATCGATAAGCCAAAGCATAGCCCGCCGGGCATCTGGATGGTTGAAGGGTGGGTAGAGGTGATTGAGTCGAACCCGACCTTGTACACCGAGGGGATTGAGATCCTGAACCGTGACGTTCGGAGTAGCCTCCATAATAGGTAGGAGATCGATAGGGGGAGCTTCAAAAAGATCTATCTCTCCTGCTATAAGGGCATTCATAGCTGTTGCGGCATCTGGTATATATAGCCATTCTACTCTATCAACTTTTGCTATTTTTCCGCCCGCGGCGTAGCTGGGTGATTCTTTCCGTGGTACATAGTTCTCGTTCTTCACATAAACAACCTTAACACCAGGGATCCACTCACTTTTCAAGAATTTAAAGGGCCCAGACCCTATTGTTTCCGGAATCTGTTTAAACGGATCAGTGAGTGCAATGTGTTCTGGCATCATAAAAGGGACGTTAGAACTAATTTTCCCGAGTGATTCTAAAACCAACCCATACGGTTCTCTAAGCGTTAAGGAGAAAGTAGTTTGATCTAGTGGCTCCAAAGACGCAGTCATGTCCATCAATTTCTGACCCATGCCATCTCGCGCTCCCCATCTCTTTAATGAGGCGATGCAATCACGTGAGGTTACTGGAGTACCATTATGCCAGTAGAGTTTTTCCCGCAACGTGAAGGTATATGTAAGGCCATCATTACTGATTGAGTAGCTGTCAACCATTTGAGGTGTGGGCTCAAGGTTTTCATCAAGTGCAAATAGCGTGTCATAGACCATATAGCCGTGGTTACGTGTGATGTAAGCCGTTGTCCAAATTGGATCGATATTTTTTAAATCCGCATGAGCAACCATTTTAAGCGTTGTCTCTGCAGTAACGGGGGCGGACACCCATAGAAACAATAGGACAGCAAAAACAGCCTCGCGAATAACTGGGGTCGTAATTGGCTTGTTATCTAAGATCGCCATCTCACTTGTCTCCAGATTGGCTAGCATAAATTATATATGAGGCACGTAGTATGCCATCAAATTACGTTACCACAAATTTGTTTAAATGTGATGGGGTGTGGGCAACACGCGGCAGTTTTCAAAACGGGTGCCGCTTTTATAGTAAAGATTGATATTAAGGTCCTGTTATTGTCTACTTTGGGGGTACGTCAAGCCGTACGACCATGCCTTCAAGATCGGGGCTCGGTGCCGGGTACCGTTCCAAAACTAATGGATCATGACCTGGAATAATATGATCATCAGTTGCCGCCAGTTTTTGTAACTTCCGATAGCCGTCTACCATTTCCCCAACGTTGAAAACAATAGGGAACGGCTTAACACTTTCCATGTTGTCGTACAGGTGGCTAGCGTCGGAAGCTAGAACGATCCAGCCTCTTTTGGTTCGTATCCTTACACACTGTAGGCCCATAGTATGGCCACCAATGAAATGGATGCTGAGCCCAGGCGTTAGAGTAGAGTCACCATTATGAAATTCTACTCTTCCGGCGTATACTTCCCGGACAATTCCTATAACGTCGTTGACTTCATACGCGCCGCAAAAGGGTGGTTCACGCATATATCGCCCAGTCGCATATGCCATTTCCTTATCTTGCAGATGAAGAGTGGCGTTTGGGAACAGGTCGAAGTTGCCAACGTGATCATAATGGAGGTGCGTTAAAATCACATTTTGAACTGAAGACGAATCGATATTGATTAACGCAAGACCTTCTGAAACAGTTCTTAAGAGAGTTCGCCCTCGATTCTCTGCGACTTTTGCATTGAACCCCGTGTCGATAACATAAGTGTGCGATGATCCAATGGCGGCCCAGATATAATAATCGAGTGCCATGGGACCTTCGTGTAGGTCCCCTCCCACGAACATTTCATTAGCGGTTCGTCCTCCATGATGGGCATAACGAATTGCATAAACTTCAAATGTTTCCACATCATCCATTGTAGTGACCCTCTCAAGGTAGCATTTTATTTGGTATCGGTCTCTGAAAACACTTCTTTAGCGGTACGAAATGCATCGATGGCTGATGGGACACCACAATAGATAGCGACTTGTAGAAACACTTCGCGAATTTCTTCCTTTGTAACCCCATTGGTTAAAGCTCCCCGCACGTGTAGTTTTAACTCATGTGGGCGGTTTAATGCAGATAACATTGCCAGGTTCAGGAGGCTACGAGTTTTTCGCGGTAATTCTTCCCGCCCCCATATAGACCCCCAGCAATATTCAGTAACAAGCTCTTGCATCGGCTGATTAAAAGAGTCTGCAGAAGCAATCGCTTTATCAACATAATCCGCTCCAAGAACGTTTCGCCTAATCTCCAGTCCTTTTGTATAAGTTTCTGTTGGCATGTTGATCTCCCTATATAGAAAACAGCAATAATAAAAATTCACTCGTCAATGGATTAAGCCATAAGTATCTTAAAATTGGTTAGTTTAACAAAATGTATGTATAAAATAGATATTTAACCTTATTCATATTGCTAAACATGTTAAAATCTTCTTTATCCATCTGTGGCCTTGACGAAATTGCTGAGGCTTTGAAAAGTGGTGTCACGCACGTGATATCCATCCTTGATCCAGAATATCCATATCCGCAAGAGTTATTAGCAATCTCAAAGAGAAATCGACTGATCTTGCGATTCGATGATGCAACGTTTCCTCAAAATGGTCGTGTGCATCCCGCTTATACCGACATTGAGCGATTAATTGAATGGAGCAAAGGCCTGCTAAATGATACTGGTGTGAAACTGTTGATCCATTGTCATGCTGGAGTGTCGCGTTCAACAGCAGCTGCAGTCATTATAATGGCACGTGAAAACCCGGGTCGGGAAAACGAAATTTTTGAGCAGCTTAATAATATTCGTTCGCGGAATTGGCCTAATAGTTTGATGGTTAATCTTGCAGACGAACTACTGAGCCGAAACGGGAAACTTAGTTCGGCCCTAAAAAAACATCACGCTCGCATAGCGTCGAAAGATCCGGATTTAGCAGAACTGATAAGACGCCATGGGCGGGCGCATGAAGTCCCTAATGGCGCCTAAATTCGGGTTAACGGAATTAAACGCCTTCTACGTGTTTTACAAACTCTAGGTCGTGGGCCTTAGGCGCAGAGAGGCAGAATTTAGACAATAGCGTTGTCCACTTGGCGGTGGCCCGTCGTTGAAGATATGCCCTAAATGGGAGTCACAATTGGTGCAAAGTACTTCCGTACGTAACATGCCGTAGCTATTGTCCTGGCGGGTTGTTACCCGATCGCTCACTATCGCTTCCCAAAAGCTGGGCCAGCCAGTCCCTGAATCATATTTTTTTTCTGATTCAAAGAGATCTATCCCGCAACAAATGCATTCATAGATTCCTTCTGTCTTGGTATTCCAATAACAGCCGCTAAACGCGGGCTCAGTGGCATGGTTGCGTGTGACCTCGTATTGATCTGGAGTTAGTTGTGTTCGCCACTCCTTATCGGTTTTAATAAGTTTTTGCACAAATATACCTTCCTCTGAACGGATCTAAGGCCCTCGATCTTGCCGGTCAAGGAGCTTCCTACTTATCGGGCGGCACCGTGATTGACCAAGCGTAAGAACGAAAGGGACAAGTGACATATGACCTTGTAGAAAAATTATTATAAACTGAACGCCAAGAAAGGTCGATAACTTGCTATGAAAGAAACCTATGTCTGTTAAGTTCATTGATTGCCCTATTTTTCTCGCCGAATTAATTACACCGGAATTACAGTCCATTGTGCCGGGTCTGGAGTTACATTGTGGAAGTCCATCCCGTGATCTTGTCGAGGAAATGGTGTCCGATTGCGAATATTTGATAAACGATCATACCAAATTAGATTTGAAGTTATTACAGTTGGGGAAAAACCTAAAAGCAATTGTTTTCCTGGGCACAGGTGCGTCCAGTTATATAGATCTAACGGCAGCGAAACAGTGTGGTATTCGGGTGCGCACCATAAGTGGATACGGTGACCGAAGCGTTGCGGAACATGCTGTTGCCCTGATGTTTTGTGCAGGGCGAAAAGTGGTTGCTATGGATCGTGCCCTCCGTATTGGGAAATGGGAAACCTTGGATTCCATTGAATTCCACAAAAAAACGTTGGGAATAGTAGGAGTTGGGGGAATAGGTGCCGAGATGATTCGCCTTGGGGCAGCGCTGGGGATGAACGTTCTGGCTTGGAACCGAAGTGGATTTTCAGACAAACTTCCTGCCAAGGAGGTGGGTCTTGAGGAGTTGTTTGCTAAGTCGGATGTGGTCTCTTTGCATTTAGCACTAAACCAAGAGACGGAGCGTTTTGTTGACGTAGATAAATTGTGTCTGCTGTCACAAGATGCAATCCTGATTAACACGGCTCGTGGTGAGATACTTGATGAAGATGCTCTCATCACTTTGCTTAAGAAAAAAAGAATTGCCCATGCTGCCTTGGACGTATTTGGTCAAGAGCCGATTGGTTCAGAGCATCCTTTTTTGGGACTAGACAACGTTACACTTACGGCACACGCGGGGTTCATGACTAAAGAAGCATCCACCCGGCTCTTGCGCATGGGTTTGGATACCCTGGCGCAAGAAATCAGTTCAACATATATCTCTAAAGAGTAAAGGAAATTAATAAATTGGCGTTGATCACTACAGAATACCCAAGGCCTGGTGTAATAGTACTTACTCTAAACCGTCCTGATAAGAGAAATGCGTTGAGTAACGCACTAATAGCCCAACTAGCGGAGGCTATAAACGTTGCATGTGGTTCGGAGAAGATCAGGTGCTGTGTATTAGTTGGTGCTAACGGTATATTTTCGGCAGGCGCCGACGTTTCCGAAATGGAACAATTAGGTATAGAGGCAATAGACAATGATGAACGCCAGAAACATTGGTCTACTATCGAAAAATGCCCCATGCCGATAATTGCGGCTGTCGAGGGTTTTGCGTTTGGCGGTGGTCACGAGTTGGCTATGGTCACAGATTTTGTCGTTGCAGCAGAGGATGCGAAATTTGGCCAACCGGAAATTAATCTGGGAATTCTGCCTGGGGATGGCGCTACGCAAAGATTGACCCGGATTGCTGGCAAAGGATTAGCTATGCGGATAATGCTGACTGGAGAGCCAATAAATGCATCTTCTGCTTTTGCAGCCGGATTGGTGGCTGTTTTGGCTGCACCGGGTAAGGCATTGGAAGAAGCAATTCTCTTGGCGGAAAAAATAGCGCAGAAGAATCCACTCGCAGCTACTTTGGTAAAACGAGCAGTCAATTCGTCATATGAGACAAGTCTTACTGCCGGACTAGAATCAGAACGGCAGGCGATTCGTCTCGCATTTGCAAGCGGCACTCACGTGGAGGGTATGCGAAAGTTTTTAAGGAAAAACGGTTCTGCTTGAAGTGATGCAATTACAAGGTGGGCTAACTGTAAAAGCATACTAAGGCAATTCTAGGGAAGTTTTGGAAGCGTCCAATTGGGATGGTTTAGGAAGGTATCTAACAAAGGCTCAGTTATAGAATCGGGCCGCCAAGCACTTCGAACTGCATTTAACACTAGTGTTCGAATTTCCTCTGGAGTGAAGCCAAATGTTTTGCTTAAGTGCAGGTATTCGTCCGCTAGGCGGTTGTGAAACATTCCAGGGTCATCGGTATTTATAGTTATCAATAGCCCTATATCCCAGTATCGGCGGACGGGATGTTCGGCAAGGGATGGTATGACGGCCGTCGCTACGTTGGACATTGGACATAACTCTAGGGGGATCTGTCGTTGTGCAAGAACTTCAAGTAGCTCGGGATCCTCCTCGGCGTGAGTTGCGTGTCCGATTCGGTCGACCAAAAGGGTATCTATTGCACCCGTTACACTTTTTGCCCCAGAAGCCTCTCCCGCATGAACGCTTGTTTTAAATCCAAGTTGGCGCGCCTTCTCATACACCTGAGCAAAGGGCTCAGGCGGAAACCGATGTTCTGAACCGCCCATCCCGATGCCGACAATGCCGTTGTCACGTGCATCCGAAGCTTCGACCAGTGTTTTGGCAGCACTTTCCGGGCCATGGTCACGGACCACATCTGCAATAAGCCAGGTTTCGCATTGAGGGACTTTTTCTAGCCCTCGACGAATTGCCTCTGACAAACCAGGGGTTGTCATGCCGTGATGTGAGAACCGGGATGGCGAAAAAAACAGCTCGGCGTAGACAATATTTTGACGATAGAGATCTCGAGCCACCTCTTCAGCAATGAAAGTAAAATCAGCATAGGTTTGAAGGAAGGAATTCTTCCAGATCCAAGTCTCAATGAACTCGGGGAAGTCGGAATACGTCAGTCGTTGGCGAAGATCCTGTTTTGTGCTGATTGAGGGATCGCCACCATGTTTCTGGATAAGCGACCACAGAGCCTCCAATGGAATAGCACCTTCAAGGTGAAGATGTAATTCTGCTTTCGGCAGTTGCTCAATCCATTTTCGGTTTTCAGTCTCTCTGATTGGATCATTGGATGCAGTCATTTTGATAGCTAACCTGTCTGATTTACTATTTCCCAAGACTGAGATTTAGCGGAACGAAATAATGCGTCAATTACTTTCATGTTTTCTAAGGCGTCTTCCAGAGGGAACATGCTATCGCTACCCGTACGAACCCGTTTGGAGAATTCTTCTCCTTGCAACATATATTGTTCGATTGGGCCAAATAACTCTGTCGTGTCAACAGCCGATGTTACTGGACGTCTTTTCGCTGGGATAGTATTTGCGCCAATCTCAATTTTTGCTTGCCAGTCCTCGGGCATTGCGAATGGACAGTCAATCCGAATCCAACTCTTGGTTCCAAGGATGGTAAGACCTTGGTACCGGGTCATTTGTGTTCCACAGATAAAGTTTGCTTGCCGTCCGTCTCCAAAGTCTAATATCGCTCCAGTCAGCCTGTCGGTACGGAATTGAGGATCCCAGTCAATAAGTGCAATGACACGGAGCGGCGTTGCTTCGAACGCGTAACGTGTAAGGGTGAGACAGTAACTGCCAATATCATAGAGCCCACCTCCGCCAATGTCGGCCTGATTGCGTACGTCTGATGGATTGACGTTGTGATAACTAAAAGCGGCTTGAACAGCTCGGATTTCTCCTATTTTTCCTTCTTGCAAAAGTTGACGCACCCGCTGCCATTGAGGATGATGCCGGGGCATAAAGGCTTCTTCGATTAATACGCCGCATCGATCC
This sequence comes from uncultured Rhodospirillaceae bacterium, assembly GCA_964515905.1. Taxonomy (GTDB): domain Bacteria; phylum Pseudomonadota; class Alphaproteobacteria; order UBA7887; family UBA7887. The sequence goes on from CAZEWK010000061.1 coordinate 28,619, forward strand.
CGGGCTTCGATGAGTTCACGTGTTTCGGCCGCGTTCATAGCGATTGGTTTTTCACACAATACATGCTTTCCTGCTTCGGCGGCCCGGATGCTCCAAGGAACATGAAGGTGATTGGGAAGTGGGTTGTAGACCGCTTCTATTACGGGATCTGCTAGAAGTTCTTCGTAAGATCCATAGGTTTTGCCAATACCTAACGTATTAGCAACCTCATGTGCTTTGGCAGAGTCCCGTGACGCAATCCCGTGGATATTGCACAAGGGACCTTTTTGCATTGCGGGAATGACCCGTTCCCGACCGATTTTTGCTGTGCTTAGTATTCCCCACCGTACAGGCTCCATAGTTGCACCCCTATGTTGGATTTGATTCATGATCCTATATGTTTCGACTCTACCACATGAAGTTGTTATAGGCTTTCTAGAACTGTTCCTAATTGTTCACAATTGAACGTAGTGTTAAGGCTAAGGCAATGATTGGAGTTTTAGCTAATGACGAGGTAACCTAATCAAAATTAGGCAGGCCATGGCATGAGGGTTGAGATGAAGGAAAGGACTTTGGGATGATCTTTGAGGACATATTGTATGAAGTTAACGGAAATGTTGCTACCATTACCTTAAATCGGCCTGATCGCTTGAATGCCTGGTCTCCGAAAATGGAAGAAAACGTGCGGATGGCGATGGATGAAGCCGGACTTGACGATGCGGTGCGGGTAATAGTGCTCACAGGGGCCGGGCGAGGGTTTTGTGCCGGTGCCGACATGTCGAATTTGGGCACATCGAGTGAAGAAGATAGTGACAGCCAGCGTGAGACGGAACGTGGCCAATTGCAACATAATCCGATGAATGTCCAACTGGATCTCCCGAGTGATTATAGTATGCGATACACTTACTTTACCTCTGTACCTAAGCCAATAATCGCTGCATTAAATGGTCCATGTGCAGGATTAGGTCTAGTAATGGCGTTGTTTTCTGATGTCAGGTTTGCTTCGGATAAAGCAGTGTTCACAACTGCATTTTCACGTCGTGGGTTGATTGCAGAGCACGGTATAGACTGGATCTTACCGCGGGTTGTTGGTCTACCCAATGCGTTGGATTTACTTTTGTCGGCTCGTAAACTCGGAGCGGAGGAAGCCCAACGGTTGGGTCTAGTTGGCAAAGTTTTCCCCCATTCGGAACTGATGGATTCGGCCCTCGCTTACGCAGAGGAGTTGGCTGCTATGGTGTCGCCTCGATCACTGCGTGTCATGAAAGAACAGGTCTATCGGACCCAAGGAATATCGTTGGCAGATTCGGTAAACCGAGCCTTTGACGAAATGTATGATAGTCTAGATAGTGATGACTTCAAAGAGGGCGTAGCACACTTTGTCGAAAAACGCCCTCCATCGTTTACTGGGCGTTAGACGAATTTCCATAAATTGCTTGTATTTTCATTGTGTAAGAATGGGGAAATGTAGGTAGAATGAGGCTAATCCAACGATTGATCGATGTGTTTGATCGTATATAAAGGTGTACTAATCATTATGGACATGGTTCTGGTCAAAGCTTGGACTGGTTCAGGCTAGTGGCTATCGTTGTCAAATGAGTAAAGGAGCAAGACGTATGAAAAATCCCCTTGAGTCGTTGCATACAACACTCGTGATGGGTCTTGTTATCACTGTAGTTATGGTCCTGTTGGTTCAGGCAATTGGTTCTTAATTAGACCGAGAAGGCAGGAGACAAAGATGGAAGATGGTTCTTGGTTAGTGTTTTTTATCCGCTGGTTGCACGTATTGAGCGGTGTGATGTGGATAGGATTGTTATGGTACTTTAATTTCGTTCAGATCCCGAGCATGCCGAAAATACCGGATGACCAAAAACCGGCTATTGGTAAAGTAATCGCGCCTGCTGCATTATTCTGGTTCCGATGGGCAGCACTTTCGACGGTTGTGTTTGGTATTCTGCTTGCTGGGATGAATGGCTACCTGATTGAGGGATTGTCATTAGGGCTTGGTAGTAAAGTTGCCGGACATACCATGATTGGCTTTGGTATGTGGCTCGGCTTGATAATGGCTTTTAATGTTTGGTTCGTAATATGGCCTAACCAGAAAAAAGCACTTGGCATGGTAGAGGTAGAGGCAGATGCAAAAGCAAAAGCCGCGAGGACAGCTATGTTGTTCTCACGAACCAACACCATGTTATCGTTGCCGATGTTATACGCTATGGTTGCGGCGCAAAACTTGTTCCATATATCGTAGTAGAGGTTTAGTATCGTTATGCTGCCCGGCTGTATCTACAGCCGGGCGCTTTCTTGGTATCTTCATCGCTTCAGTTTTATCAACGAGCATTAACGATAAACGCCTACTTCGATGAGGTTCCCATCGGGATCTCGAAAATAAACCGAATCCATGATCCCAACGGCGCCGCTTTGCTCAATGGGTCCGTATTCGATGTCAATTTGTTCGGATTGCAGATGGTTTTGTATCTCTTTTATCGAGAGTTTGGAGATAAAACATAAATCTGCCGTTCCAGTAGCGGCATTTAAGGCGTTCGGTTGCACTTCTTGCCCGACTTGATGAATATTGATTTTTTGTGTTCCGAACCGAAGCGCTTTCCTATTGTCCCCAAATGAGATCGCGGACATCCCTAGTACACGCTCGTAGAAAGTTATTGTTCTATCGGTGTTTGATACGGTAATCACAAAGTGGTCAATCTGCTCTACAGAAATACCCATGTTGTCCTCCTAAGTGGTGATGCACGCACTTTTCTATTGGATGAGGGACGGCTATGCTGACCAATATGATCACATTAAATCACGTATCCAAGACCTACGGGACACTAAAGGCGCTAAACGACATAAATTTAGTTGTATCAACTGGGGGCACAACTGTTTTCATCGGGCCATCGGGCTGCGGAAAGTCAACGTTATTACGAGTAACAATGGGTTTGGTTCCCCCAGATCGTGGTTCGGTGTTCTATAAGGGACAGTTAGTCAGTAAAGATTCAACAGAGGAATTATGCCGCAACTTCGGGTACGTGACACAGGGAGGTGGTTTATTCCCCCATCTCACGGCTAGAGACAACATTACGTTGATGTCGCGGTTTTTACGACGGCGGGAATCTCTTATCTCAGAGAGATTAGAGGAGTTGGTAGAATTGACAAGGCTGCCTCGCAATGTATTGGATAATTATCCAGTGCAACTTTCAGGAGGACAAAGGCAGCGTGTCGCGATCATCCGGTCGTTAATGTTGGATCCGGAGGTCTTGATGTTGGATGAGCCTTTCGGATCACTCGATCCAATAGTTAGGCATCAATTGCAGACGGAGTTGCGAGAAATATTCCGTCAACTCAGTAAGACGGTTCTGATGGTCACGCATGACATTGGCGAGGCAGGATATTTTGGCGATGACATAATATTATTGAGAGAGGGGAGCATAATACAGCGGGGCACAATAGAAGACTTAGTGGGCAATCCAACCGAGCCATTTGTCGATAAATTTGTGTCAGCGCAACGCACTCTCCTAGATGTTTTGGAACGGAAGACATGACGTCAATTTATCTTAAAATGGCGAGCGTGTTGGTGACATTCGTCGTTGCAACTGCCGTGACTGCGCAAGAGGTGAGAGTCGGTTCCAAAGCGTTTACCGAATCTGTGATTCTTGGAGAAATGATTGCTCACCTGGCTAGGGATCAGGGGGTTAGTGTGGAACATCATCGGCAACTTGGGGGGACGAGAGTGCTTTGGGATGCTCTATTAGCTGGTGAAATTGATGTATATCCGGAATATACGGGCACGTTAAGCAAAGAAATTTTCTCCCACAAATCCTTAAGCAGTGAGATGCAGATTAGGGAAGAATTGCGTGGCATGGGTTTGGAAATGACCCGAAGCATTGGTTTCAATAACACCTATGCCATCGGAATGCTTGAGGATAGAGCAAGCTCTTTGGGTGTTGTAAAAATCTCAGACCTTCGTGGTTTCTCGGAGCTTTCGTTTGGATTCGGAAACGAGTTTATGGAAAGGAGCGACGGTTGGCCGAGTTTGCGTGAACATTATCAATTGCCCCAAACAGATGTCGTTGGTTTGGATCACGATCTAGCGTACAGAGGTTTAAAAGCAGGCGATATTGACGCTATGGATGTGTATACCACAGATGCGGCAATAACATTTTATGGGTTGCGGATTCTAGAGGACGACCGGGATTATTTTCCTGTATACAACGCAGTATTAGTGTACAGAGCAGATTGGTCTGTAACCGCGCCCGGTGTTGTGATGGCCATTAAAAAGTTAGAAGGAAACATTCCCGAGCAAGAAATGGTGCGGATGAACTCCCGGGTAAAACTAGAGGGGGCAAGTGAGTCAGAATCGGCAGCAGAGTTTCTCTTTAAAAATTTTGGAATTTCTTCGAATCAGCAACAAAGGAGCTGGTGGGAAAATTTCTTTAAAAATACATATGAGCATCTGAAGCTGGTTGCTATTTCGCTGTCGGCCGCTTTATTTGTTGCACTTCCTCTTGGAATTATTTCGGCACGTCGACGAAACATTGGACAGGTTATTTTATCTGTTGTTGGGATTATACAGACGATTCCGTCGCTAGCGTTGTTTGTGTTTATGATTCCATTGGTAGGAATTGGAGGCCCTCCCGCTATGTTGGCTTTGTTCCTATACAGTCTTCTCCCAATTGTACGAAACACCCACGCAGGACTGACAGGTATTCCTACAGATATCGTTGAGGCAGGGAGAGCCATTGGGTTGTCTAGTTCTGCGCGACTCCGTTTAATCGAAATTCCAATGGCTAGTGGTACAATTTTGGCTGGGATAAAAACAGCGGCGGTAATTAATGTGGGTACCGCAACCCTGGGTGCATTGATTGGGGCGGGAGGCTATGGACAGCCAATCCTGACCGGAATTCGATTGGATAATATTGGTTTAATTTTGTCAGGTGCAATACCAGCAGCGGCCTTGGCACTCCTGGTCCAAGGGGTCTTTGAGCTGGCGGAAAGATTTATAGTGCCTAAAGGTTTGCGTATTAAAACCGGATAAGGTTGCTGTGAAAGGATCTAGGGACAAATCGCATTATCATTTATTTTTGTTGTTAGTTAGGAGTATCAATGAAAGACGGGAAAGGTGCTTTGTCGGGCATTCGAATCGTAGATTTAACTCGCATTCTGGCTGGTCCGTTTTGCACCCAAATGTTGGGTGATCATGGTGCAGAAATAGTCAAAATTGAAGCGTTGGAGGGCGATGAGACCCGGCGTTGGGGACCGCCTTTCTCGGAAGACGGTATGAGCGCATATTTTCTAGGTGTAAATCGAAACAAGCGTTCAATAGCCATCAATTTAGCAACCCAGGTGGGCAGAGAAATTTTATGTAATTTGCTGATGAAAGCGGATGTCCTTATTGAGAATTTCAAATCGGGTCAGATGCAGAAATGGGGATTGGATTACGAAACCATAATACGTAAAAAGTTCCCCACTTTGATATACGGCCAAATCACGGGTTATGGGTCCAATGGTCCTTTATCCGGTCGACCCGGATTTGATGCAATCGCCCAAGTGATGAGCGGTCTCGCTAGTATCAACGGGACAAGCGATGGCCCCCCTGTACGAGTAGGCACGCCAATATCTGACCTTGCAACGGCCTTATATGTGACTAACGCGATTCTTATGGCTCTTTACGAACGTGCTTCGTCCGGCCTGGGCCAAAAAGTTGAAGTATCTCTTCTGGATAGCTCTATTAGTTTACTGCACCCACATGCCGCCAATTTCTTAATGACTGGTGTTCCCCCAACCCGAATGGGGAATGCACATCCTAATATAGCTCCGTACGAAATGTTTAGAACCGCGAACGGTTATATCTTTATTGCTGGTGGAAGTGATAAACAGTTTACCCAATTAGTTACTTTGTTGGGAAAGCCTGAGTTGGCCATAGATTCTCGGTTTATCAACAATGCTTCACGTAAGGCCAACGAACACAGTTTGACGGATGAACTATCTGCTTTGCTAGCTCATCATGATGCCGTGGTGCTAGCTGAAAAACTTTTGGCAGAAGGTGTTCCTGCAGGTGCGGTCGTAGATATTCCACAAGTCTTGGCCCATCCGCAGGTTCAGGCGCGCGAAATGGTAGTTAAACGTGGAAACTATCAGGGTCTTGGGGTCCCTGTTAAAATGAGCCGCACTCCGGGCAGGGTGCGGTCGTTACCTCCAAGACTTGGAGAGCATGCGGAGGATATCCTCCTTGAAGCAGGTTACGACTACGACCAAATTAGACAATTTACTGAACAAAAGGTGGTTGGTAGTTCCAAATATTCAGTTGAAAGTTAATTCAGCCGCTGCCATTAATTTTAGGGGGTGAACATATGTCTGATGAGATTCCTATTTTGCAAAGGCGCGAAATCGAAGCCCGTGTCATTAAGCCGATTTACGAAGAAATGAAGCTGGAGTTGGGAGAAGAGGTAGCGAGAGATCTCCTAAGTCGGGCTATTAAGCGTAATGCTATAGCTCACGGAGAGACGTCTGCTGAATCCCAGAATGGTAGAAATGATATGGCGGGTTTTGTAAAATTGTTTGAGCTGTGGACCGCTGAAGACGCACTTAAGGTTGATATCTTGGAGCAAACCGACAGCAATTTTGACTTTAATGTCACCCGGTGTCGGTATGCAGAAATGTATCGGAATATGGGTATTCCAGAACTAGGCTCTATTTTATCCTGTGGGAGAGATGGACATTTTTGTGCCGGTTTTAATCCGCGCCTCACTCTAGAACGCACTCAAACTATTATGGGCGGAGCGAGACACTGTGATTTCCGGTATAGCCTCCCGGATGATGGTAAAGACTGAAGTTTATTTGCCTAAAGGCGTTCTTAGTATGACTTTGGGAGTCCGAGTGCGCGTTCCGCAATGTAACAAAGCATTAATTGCTCCGTTACTGGCGCAATTCTGTTTATCCATTGTTCCCGCATAAAGCGTTCGACATGGAACTCCTTGGCATAACCGTATCCCCCATGCGTCAGTATCGAGCGTTCACAAGCTTTAAATCCAGCCCTTGCAGCCAGAAATTTGGCAGCGTTCGCTTCTATCCCGCAGGGTTTACCCGAGTCGTATAGGGTAGCAGCCTTAAAGCACATCATATTCGCCGCTTCTAATTCACACCAGGATTCCGCTAAGGGGTGCTGTATAGCTTGGTTCATTCCAATGGGCCGATTGAAAATCACTCGGTCTTTCGCGTACTGACTAGCCCGTTCGAGTGCGGCGTTTCCAATTCCAACGGCTTCTGCAGCAATCAGGATCCGTTCCGGATTTAAGCCATGGAGCAGATATTGAAACCCCATCCCTTCTTCCCCAATCCGGTCTGCTATAGGCACTTCTAGGCCGTCGATAAACAACTCATTCGAGTCAACGGCCTATCTTCCCATTTTCTCTATCTCACGAACGTCTACCTTGTTTTTATCTAAGTCGGTATAAAAGAGAGATAGTCCGTCACTTCCACGGCCCTTTCCTTCTGAAGG
>CAZEWK010000062.1:0-7296 GCA_964515905.1 uncultured Rhodospirillaceae bacterium
ATTTGCGTTTGGAATGTACCGGACGCGAGCAACGGCTCCTGCTCCCATAAAACAGGAACTAGAAATACCTTGCCCATCATTTCCTCGTTCAGTTCGCCAATAACTTTACGGGCAATTTGGCGTTCCGGAATGACGTCTCCCGGCGAAGAGATAAAAATTTTTAAACGACGAGCCACGTTCCCCCCCCAGGGCCAACGGTAGAATTCCAACGTTGCTTTTTTCTTCGCTTTATTTATCCGAAAATATTCGACTTTAGAATGATTACTCTATTTTACATATCTTTCTGAAATAAAACGGTTAACTGTTTCTAATTTATTTTAAAAGCCTTTAAATTCCCAACATAAAAATGTTATGCCGTTACGGTTCAACATTGGCCACACCATTTGCTTCTCTACGAGTCCGACTAATATGGGCATAAATTACCTTTCGTAGTCGGTTAACGGAACCCAAAGGCCTGTGCTCCGCCAAAGCATGCCAAGGGGTAAAAGACAAATTTTCGCAGAATTTATTTTGTTCAGGTGTATCGAAAATTTGTTCGGGAATAGTTATCGTAGCCACTTTATAAAAAGGTGCTCTTTCTTCTAGCCATTCGGTCCGCGAATCCTCGACACTCATGGTTTTAGAGGTCCTTGGTTGAACCAAAAATTCCATACACGCCGAACCTGCAGATAATGTTTCTTTCATTTCATGGCGCAAAAAGTCATTGTGCGGTTCTTCGGGTAATTCCTCGTCCGGCTTGTTACAAGGGCGAGCAGAAAATTTGACCGCAATACGCTCATCTCCAGAGCCTAGCTGATAAGGAACGGAAGACCAATAACGGACTGTAAGAGGATTGCTGACTTGGGCTTTGGATAGTTGTGCAGCAAGCTTTGTACTTTTAAGTCCAACGGAGAATGGCATCAGTAGCGGAGCCAATTTTTTCTTTATTTTGTTCTCACTTGTAAACAGTTGCATCAAAGATAGATAATCCTGTGGATCATCTAGAAAAAATATAGGGCTATTGAGCATTACAAAATCTTGTGTACGTGCCGAAGCATCCCTTTCCAAAAGAGTGTCCCCATCAACGCCTAAAAGTTTTATCGCCATCCCTCTGCTGTCTTTTTCTATATCAGCTCGGAATGGATCGGCCTTTCCATTGGAATAACGAATCCAGGCATCATACGTTTTCCCTGGAATAAATACTCCTTTGGCAAGTCCCTCCTCTAAGAATTCCTCAACCGAAAATTTAGCTTGTACGCAACCGTGTGCTTTTGTATGTGCATCACGCTTAACCTGTCCTGGTGGATAGTTCTTTAGCAACGTACCAGAAATTATTTGTGCGATTGCCAAGGCACTATCAATTTCCCCTTCTTGTAATTCCTCCCCCAGAAACGAGTCCACTTTTGGATAAATATTCCTTAATTCTTCCAAAGATTCATCCTGAGCTACACCGTTCGATACAAACAAATAGAACACCACAAAAAGGGTAATTACAAAGACCACCGGAAATTGTCTCCCTATATAATTAGTCGACCAGAAGTCAGAATTTACGTTCATCTCTTCGCCCTCTATAAAAGCAACTTTGCCACAACACCTCTATATTGAATATGTGTGTGAGTTAGATCCAAGAAAGTAGATACACTGCGAACTGGTTTGGATCCTTTAGATATTCTATAAATTGTCGACGTTCCTCCGCGGTATATGGTGGCAGCCCTTGCATTTTGCGAAAATCGTGACCCTCATTTCCATTTCCCAGAAGCTGAGTGTCAAATAAAATGGAACCAGTCTCTTCTCTTGAAACAAAACCCATTTTCACAACGTCTAATTCACGGCTACCGACCCAAAACGTGGTAGATCGTTCCTCCACCGGCCGCAGCAATTCATCCAGGTTCGGCACAGACCCATTATGTAAAAATGGGCCAGTCGCCCAAATCGATTCTAAAGGCCCTGCTTTTAGTGTATCAAAATAGCATGGCTTATATTGTTTAGGTCCCTCTGGCGGATCTGTCATGGGAGGGTCTCCCGGACAAACATAGTCCCCAGGCCTCAAACGGTAATCAATAAATTGCATGATTGTTTCTTTACCAGAAACAAAATACTTCGCCTTCTCCCAAAGATTTGCAGTGAATATTGTCTTTAGACTTTTACGGACTGATGCGGCCACCGTTTCAAAAAAGAAATCATAGGTAGATACTTTCTCTTTCCCGCCAAATAAAACATCTGCCAAATGGCCAGTATTAATTTCTCGCGCTAGAGCTTCTACATAAGCAGGATCGGTCCCTACTTTGGATTGAGGAATTTGCGTTATTGCAACCCATTGTTTCCCAAAATCATTCTCCGCAGGATCAGTCATTCGATAAACCAAATTACCTTCAGGGTCCGGAGTCTGCATGTTATGGCAGCCAAGGCAATCTGATCTAAATAATCTAGCGCCGGCTATGGCCGCTTTTTTATCAATCGGACCCATTATTTCTTCTTGCCATACCGGCGGTTCCAAAGATTTAATCCAGTGTTCCATATCAAATAAATTTTGAAGCAATGCCGAAGATGTGAATCGTGTCTCCTCGTCATTCCCGAGATCAAGTGAGCCAAAGACTCCAAGTACCTCTCCAACATTTCTACCAATAGGATCTGCCGCAATAGGAACCCATTGTACCCAATCTAAAATAGGTGCCGTCCAAACCGGGGGAAAGCTGGTGGGGGCGTCTGGAAACATATAGTTTTCTTCCAAGCCTAAATCAAAGACAGCTAACGAATTTACGATTTGAGTTAATGCATCCACTCTCCCTGGACCCGACGGATGAGTGGGAATGCGCATAGAAGTTTCTCTAATAAACTGGTCAGCAAATTCAGTATACTGCTCCGATAATGCGGCAATTTCACTCTGACTAGCACCAAACCCAAGCACCCGTTCAGCAAATCGGCTGAATTTAGGATTCATTGCATTTGATTGTTGCTCACTTAAGTCCGGGTATTGGGCAGCGATCGAATTTGATAGTGCAGTCATAAAACTACTGAAATCAAACATGCTTGGCCCACCATCTACGACCAAAATATTACCGTTTACCTGTATTTCACTTGTGTGGCAGGCAGAACAGGTTAATCCAATCATATTTCCAACATGTGGTCTTTCCGTAGGATCAATGGCGAATCCCACCGGTAATTCAAATGTTAACGTTAGACCTTTTGGAAGATGTTGGCTTCGTGGTTGAACCTCAGAATACAAAATTTTAAATTTGGAAAGGTGATCCCGTTCCGCGAATAGGCCCTCACTATTTTCTTGTTCTAAGGCACCAAACCATACCTGTGGCATGAGGAGAGATCCCTGCGGGGTGTAATAATAATCCGCCCGCATTTCATCGTCCCAGTTTTGCTCGAAAAAAATTTTTGAATTTGAGTCGGATGCATAAAGGTGACCGATAAAACAGAACAAAAAAGTTGTAGCCCCTAAAAACAATGCGATCATCCATTGCACCTTAAACATATTCATCACTCCACAAAAAACAAATTATTTACTACACCTACACAAATTTCGTTCTGAGATATTTTAAACTACAAGCCTTTTCCAACCTACGGTTCCAAAAGGGGTACACCTATATTAGTTCTAGGCATGAAACAGGTCGCGCAAACACTAAGCCTAGCCAACTAACACTAAATTAAAGCGCTTTGTGATCACTCACGGTAAAAAATGTTCCTTCTTTACTTGCTTCTTTGCTGCCAAAGTAGCTATCTCATAAAGTTCTGGAATGGCTTTAGGCTGATCCATCAATCGAAGGTGTGTGAGATCCGAATCAGAAACATCCATGTCCAACTCTTCCTTCAACCAATCTTTCTCTAAGCGCACGTCGTACCGGAGAAATTGGAAAAGGGGCTCCTTGGGTAGAAGTACACCTGCGAGGTCACCAATTTCCGAATTAATCGTCCACCTCGTTGAAGTTTCTCCGAGCATTTGCATTAAAGTTAATACCTGAGTGGAACTATTATTTATCATACCCGTAAGGGCCTTAACCGCGAGACCAGCCGCTGGCAACCGACTAGCACTCTCTGGGTCCATTTGGTCCCTGAATGAACCCGTCCCAATGGAAACAATTCTAAGATTATCTACTCCCGTTTCCCATCCATAACCAACGGAGGGGATAGTCACCATTTGCAGGAACGCCAACGCAGGGTTGTTATTTGGGCTAACACCTCCATCGACAAAAAGGCCGGGAGGTTGACCTTCCATAATTTTAATCCGCTCTGGTTCAAAATAATGAGGTGCTGCTGTTGAGGCGCGCAGAATATCTGCTAACCGATAATGTTTGTTCCCCAAATAACTGCCGTCCGTTGGATCATCCCAGAACGGATTATTCGGGTTATTAGACAGGATCCAAGGACTCCCAGTATCCATACGCTTTAAGGCCAGGGCAAAACCCGTCTTTAAATCTGGACTGCTAAGAGTTCGCTCACCACAAAGCTCAACAATCTCATTCTTTAACAGTTTGGCTTTAAATCTCGATTGAATCCCAGGTATTCGGGATCGGGACCGCTGGAATACTTTGGGTGCAAGTTCAAAATAAAATCGACGGATGTCTTGTGCTGAATAACCAAGCGACAGCGCAGCACCAATGATGGCCCCTGTCGACGTTCCACCAGCTAAGTCCACATTTTCAACAAACGCCGTTCCATGAGCCTCTAATAATACTTCTTCAATCCGTTCCAAAAATGCAACGGTTATTGCACCCCGAACCCCGCCACCATCGAAAGAAAAGATTGTCTTCATCGCAATTCATTATGACCTTGTTGGCCTAAGGTTGTTTTCTCTTTCGCAGAACCAAGTCAACTCCAGCAGTTACAGTATATAACCACTCAAGACCACAAGCGACTAATTATGTTCCAAAATACTAAGTATCTGAATTATTTAGTCTCTTCTATGGTATCTGTGCCTTAACTCCATGACCCCACCTATCCAAACATACTGCCTGGGCCAAATTTGAAAGGCACCCAGTAATCGCCTTTGTCGTTAGATATTGTCAGAGTTAAAAATTATAGCCCATTTTATCGCAGCCGGGACCAAACAGCGAGGTAAGATTAAAAAAAATATAAACTAGAACAGCTAGGTATTGGCCTGATCCGTTCTTGTTCGCTTGGCGCGACCCGCTCCAACACGGCCCTGGAACATTGCCATCCCGGTATTTCCGAACAATGTAGGTGGTGGCTCTGACTCCCGATGATAGCGATGAATAGTCCATTGATAAGTTTCAAACAGTGATCTTTCACCAAGATCCGTAATTATTTTTTGCATTGCTTCAATAGAAAGCTCACCTTCCATTTGCTTTGAGGCCCGTTGAAAGTGCTCAGCTTGGTTTTTGTACTGCCACAGCAGCTCTCTTGTGGCCATCTTATTTTGATATAATTCCCAAATTCCAACCCAGAGCGGTATAAGCCCTAGAATGAAGATTAAAAATGATTTTAGTGTCAGATTTTCTGAAAACATTACTGAAGCCAACCAATTACCAAAAACTATCAACATCATAAGGCAGAAAAGATTCATGCACATCAAACCGGTTTTAACTTGACCCAATCTTCTAGTTCTCTTTGACAATCTAGCAACAAGACTTTTGAAATAAGACAGTTGGTCATCTATCCAACACTGCTTCACAATCAGTAACCTTGCCCGACTTGCAGGAGGAGGATCTACATCTGTATTGCTTGATATTTTTAGAACATCATTTAACCACGCAAACCCAGCTATACTTTCGATACCACTGAGGGAAAGTACGCGTTGAAATTTAATTTCATCTTCTACTCCCGCTAACAGCATATAAAAACGAATACGCAATGATTCTGCTATTACCCTATGAACTAAATATCGAGTAAAAGAGATTTTTTTTCCCGCCTGTCCGAAAAGCATAAACGCAACAGCAAAAAGACCTAAATATGCAATAACCACACCAACCACTGGTATAAGCTTTGCATAAAGTAAAAATAGAAATCCCATTGTTGCCGCGAGTAAGGCAAAGCTTTTAAACAACCAACCAGAGCTTTCTTGGTCTTTGATTGCTAATAAATCCGCTATCTTGAATTGGGCATCAGTTCGCTCTAGTGATGAACTCAAACCCGACGGTATATCGTCACCGATCCCTGTAAAAAGACTATAGCTAGTAGCGGATTCTTTTTTATATTGACGCTGGAGTGCCTCCGAATGGCCTTTTAAACCGGTTAAACGTTGTAAAAGGGACTCCGGCATCTCGCTAATTCGGATTAGCGCTCGATCATCAAGTGACGGTGCAAGATAGCTCAGTGACAATCTACTCCCGGTCGACCCGGAACGTTGGACCTCAACCCAAGCCACTACATTAGCCGAATATGGGATCAGGCCATCGCTATCAAAATTTAGTGAGATTTCCTCTTTGCCCTGTTGGGCTTCACGCTCAAACAGATATGAAAGTAGTACATCGGTCGTTCCCCCTTTGGGTCGATCCATTCCGCCATCCCATAATCCTAAAATCAGATTCGCATGTTGGACGAGCCAGTCTCTCAAATCAGCATAGGATTCGTCCCGAATGGCACCTCCCTCTCTAAACTCGGATCCCGTTACATTATCTGGCAGAGGTAACTCTGTAACGGACACATTCTTGTTGGATAGTATATCCTCAAACTCTTCGAGAGATTTCCCGGAAAAATCATCAATATAGTGTTCCTTTGGCATTGGAAGGATTGCGCGAATCGGAATTTCTTTAGCCAAAGCTCGGCGCGCCACAAGTCGGTCCGAACCATCCGCTAAACCACAGGCGACCGTTAGAGGGAACGTTCCTAGAGCAGATTGCAACGCCTCCAAAACACTGTCGACGTAATCTATTATTTGTTCTTCACTATCAACCAAAACATCCCTATGTCCCGTGACACCGAGTATAAATTCTAAATTTGGCTTTCTGTTCATTACGACCTGACCCAATGGAACACATAGTTAATTATCAAAAATTAACACCTCCCGCATTAAAGAAAAACATTCTATTAATAACCTGGAGGCAAGGTACTCACCTCGGCCGTAATCTCAAATGCGCGGGCAGCCCTCAAAACGAGATCCTCCCGAAAACTGTCGGACACGATCTGCAAGCCCATCGGTAATCCTGTTTTGCTGAAACCGCAAGGGATAGAGCAAGCAGGTTGTTGCGTGAGATTAAACGGATAGGAAAACGGGGCCCAATCCGAATCTCTCAAGTTTGAAACCTGGCCAGAAATTGCTCCAACATCAAATGCTGGCACTGCCGTGGCGGGCGTCAGGAGAAGATCGTATTCTCTATGAAAATGCCGCATATGGACGCAAAGTTCTGC
>CAZEWK010000063.1:0-3272 GCA_964515905.1 uncultured Rhodospirillaceae bacterium
GATTTCGGGCCGAATATTGCTACGTACACATCAGGGGTTGATATGGAGGTATCAAAGTTCGTTGTCACCATAGAGACTGAAGACGGGCTGAGGGGAAGTTATGCGCCCCATTATGGTGCGACTTCCCATGCATTAGCCCAAATCAGTGCTATGGCGCCAGAACTGATTGGTCTGAGGGCGGAGCAGCGTGAGCTAATTTTTGAGCGACTTAAGATAAGTTTTCGTCATTTCGATAAGACCGGGATAGCTGCATTAGACGTTGCTTTGTGGGACCTTGCAGGTAAGAAATATGATGCTTCCATTTCTCAATTGTTGGGAGGGTACCGTCAACGCTTACCCGTATACGCAAGTACAACCCCCGGACAGAAAACTCCTGGTGGTTTGGATAGTATTGAGAAGTACGCAGATTTTGCCCAGCGTTGTAAAGAGATTGGAATTCCTGCGTTCAAGATTCATAGTTTTTTTGATGGTAATCCGAAGAATGAAATCGGTATTATGACAGCCGTGCGTGATCGTGTTGGCGATAGCATGAAGTTGATGACAGATCCAGCGTCGTCATTGCCTTCTTTCATGGCGGCAGTTGAAGTGGGACGCGCTTGCGATGATTTAGAGTTCTTCTGGTACGAGGACCCTTATCGAGACGCGTCTTCAAGCGCAAACGCCCAACAACGCCTGAGGGGGTTTATCCAGACCCCTATGTTAGTTGCTGAACATATACGGGGCTTTGAACAGAAGGCGGACTTTGTGTTGTCAGGTGGAACTGACATCATGCATATTGACCCAGAACTCGATGGAGGCATTACAGGTACAATTAAATTGGCTCATTTTTGTGATGCCATTGGGATGGAAGTGCAACTGCACACAGCGGGGCCGATGCACCGTCACTGTATGTCAGTTATCCCTAACACCCATTTTTACGAGCTTGGTCTGGTTAATCCAGATCGCGCTTGGAATGGGCTACAACCGCCGATATATGCTGATGATTATGGCGACAGGATTGAAGATGTAGGGTCTGATGGATGTGTTCCTGTACCTGTTGGTCCGGGACTCGGGGTTACTTATGATTGGGATAAGATAAAGGCTTGGGAAACAGGGAAGAAAATTTTTGAGTAACACGGAATGATTTGTTAACTCAACGAGAATTGGGAAATATACTTTGAAATACAACAATACCTGGCTCCGTTTGGTTCAACAAAATTCGATAAAGGTAACAAATTTCTTAGCCATCAAAGAAGGTACAAATCTATACTCTTAGGAATTGGTATTTCTATGGACAAATTGGAAAATCTCGGCATCAACGATTTGAGTCAAGCTTACCTTGATGGTGCCACTCGCCCCACTGAAGTAGTAGCGTGCTCTTTGGAGCGGATTGAGAAACACGAGTCGAAACTGGGTGCCTTTGAATTAGTGATGGCGGATCAGGTGATGGAAGCGGCCGAGGCAGCCGACCGCTCTATTCAGAGCGGGCACCGACTTGGGCCGTTTCACGGTATTCCTTTCGTGCTTAAAGATCTTGTCCATGTTCGCGGGACTATTACGACGGGTGGCGCCAATCCTTATGCTGGACGAATATCAACTGAAACTGCGCCTATTGCGCTTCGGCTTCTAGCCGGAGGTGGTTTGCTACTTGGGAAGACCAAAACTGTTGAAGTGGCGTATGGCCCCTGGGGAACCAATACACAACGTGGAACTCCTTGGAATCCATGGGACATAAAAACTCATCGTGCTCCTGGTGGTTCTTCGTCAGGCAGCGGTGTTGCTGTTGCTGCGCGTCTAGCGGTTTGCGGTGTCGGCACTGATACGGGCGGATCGGTACGTATTCCTTCTTCATTTTGTGGTCTTGTTGGCCTTAAAGTTACAGAAGGCAAGTTGCCGTTGGAAGGAATTCAGCCGCTTTCACATACTCTTGATACACCAGGCCCCATGTGCAGAGATGTTTCGGATGCTGCAATTATGTACCAAACTATGGCGGGTCATGAACCTTATACAATCGACGCAAATTTGCGTTCCGGAATGGGTCTTTATCATGAAATGAATCACGGCGTGGATGGATTGATTCTTGGGGTTCTTTCTGGGCAAGATCGGGAAATCGTTGATGGCTCCATCCTAGATCTTTATGACAGTGCTGTTGCGAGATTAAATAAGTTAGGCGCTGTTATTAAGCCACTAACCTTACCTCGGTCCCTCGATGACATGCGTTTTGATGTTGCGGCTATTATGGCGGTTGAAGGTTATTATTACCACGGGGAGATGTATGAGAACCCAGCCAATACTATGGACGAAGATGTCAAGGATCGGATTATGCAAGGGAAGACCGAGCCTTCGACGAATTATGTGCGAGCCCTTCGGCGGCGTTTGGTTGACCGAAAGGAGTTTCAAGATGCCATGGATGGTATGGCAGCATTTTTGACACCGACCCTGCCAATCGCTGCTCCAGTGGTTGACGAGATTGATCAAGCGACCACTCCATCGCAGTTTACCCGCATGGTAAATCACTTGGGCTTCTGTGCTCTATCAATTCCGATGGGATTGACCGATGATAACCTACCGGGCGGACTTCAAATTGTTGGGCGCGGGAATCAGGAAAACATGACGCTTCAAATTGGCATGGCATTTGAACGGGATCTTGGCGGCGTTGGTCGACCTCCAGGATGGGACTGACAGGGACAGGATTTTAGGTATTTTGCCGATCAAATCCTGAATATTAAGGTGTATCCGTAAGTACGCTGTCATTGCCTTTCGCATACTAACAGGTTTTTAACGTAAAAATATTTTGTATCGCTAATCTCTAGTCTGTTCGAATTATATTAGGTTTCAGTCAAAAAGTAGTCGTTATAACCTAAAGCATTAATAGGGATTGTATGTACTTCAACTTACGGTTGTGGAGATACACTAAAGGTGTTCGGCATCGCATTTTTGGCGCTGTTGCTATAGGCGTTCTGGGTGTGTTTTTCGGGATAGCTCGGTTGGCATTACTCGGTTGGCTGATATCGTTAATTTTCCGTGGGGTTCCTTTTCATGAACTTGTGCTCCCCGCTTTGGGTGTCGCTTTTGTGATGGTTTTCCGAGGGGGATTGGAATATTTGCGCACCATGGAAGCCCACAATACAGCGGCGAAAGTGCAGGTTACACTGCGCACCCGAATCTTTGACATGATTGCTGAACTAGGCCCGTCACATTTTGGGCTTGAGCGGACGGGTGTTGCTACACTGGCGCTAATCGTCGGGGTGGAGCAGTTGGAGATATATTTTGGGCAGTATCTCCCACAGTTG
>CAZEWK010000064.1:0-14043 GCA_964515905.1 uncultured Rhodospirillaceae bacterium
GCTTGCGCAACCGCATCACTCCCTCGCCAATCTCGGCGATGCCCTGTCCGGCCAAACCAACTTAATGAAGTAACAACTAACCCGGGGTTAAGTTGCTTGAGGGATGAATGGTCCAGACCTACCCTGTCCGCCTCTGCTGGATCCAACGCTTCCAACATGACATCCGCAGCGCTTGCCAAATCCCGAACTAACTTAGCTCCCCGCTCTTTTCGGACATCAATGGTACAACTTAACTTGCCAGCACTTAAAAAGGCATACAGCCCGCTGGATTCAGGAAATGGTTCATTAGGACAAATATGATGTAATGTACTCACCATATCCCCCGTCTCCGGTGTCTCAATTTTAACTACTTCGGCGCCACAAGCCCTGAGTAAGGCCCCGCAATACCCGATAGCGACACCGTCTCCTAACTCGATCACTTTCAGACCTTGTAATGCCAACATCGAATTAATTTTTCAGCACGCCATTAACAAAAACACTCTGATACATTTACTAGATTTACCTCCCAAACCTAACTCTCTTAGTATATTAACTAACGGGGAAAACCAAATATTGCTTCTAGGAATTCCATCTGGACTAGACACAATTAATAAATAATTGTTAACCCAGTACCCGCTTTGGCAGTCATCGAGGGAAAAATGACCATTTCAAATCTTCTAATCGCTAACCGAGGTGAAATAGCGATCCGTATTGCGCGCGCAGCCAGTGACCTGGGAATTCGATCCGTCGGAATATATTCAGAGGACGATGTAGACAGTCTTCATACAAAAATGACCGACAGCGCGCGCATGGTTCCAGGGCTTGGGCCCGGGGGGTACCTAGACATCGACGAAATCATCAACGCTGCGATAGAAACCGGGTGTGATGCTATCCATCCCGGGTATGGATTCTTATCCGAAAAAAAAGAACTTGCCGAGGCCTGCGTGGCAAGAGCTTTGACCTTTGTCGGACCAAGCCCCGACCACCTGGAGTTATTTGGCAATAAAGGACGTGCGAAAACGGCAGCAACTAACGCGGAAGTTCCTACCCTGCAAGGATTAGAAAAATCTGTAAGCCTTAAAGAGGCAGAAGAGTTTCTGACTGAACTTGGCTCAACAAAAGCTATGATGATAAAAGCGACACATGGTGGCGGTGGTCGTGGAACAGCCGTAGTGCGAAGTGGTGATAACCTCGAAGCCATCTACCGTCGTTGTCAGTCAGAAGCAGCAACAGCATTTGATAGCGACGAAGTGTATGTGGAAGAATATTTATCCAACGCCCGACACATTGAGGTTCAGATTGTAGGAGATAAGCATGGAACCATACGACACCTTGGTGAACGTGAGTGCAGTGTCCAACGGAGATATCAAAAGATTATAGAAATAGCCCCGGCTCCTGGCCTGGCAGACAACATCAGACAGGACCTTATTTCCGCTGCGCTCCGTTTAGCGAAAAGTGTGGAATATTCGAGCCTGGGTACCTTTGAGTTTCTGGTCAATTCATCTTCGGAAAACCCCAACACCAACTTTGTTTTTCTTGAGGCCAATGCACGCCTTCAGGTTGAACATACAGTTACCGAAGAAGTAACCGGTATTGATCTGGTTAAAACCCAAATACAAATTGCAGATGGGGCTTCTTTGGATAAACTCGGGGTTTCCGAATCGTCCGGCTCTCCTTCCGGTTATGCTATCCAATGCCGCATCAATATGGAAACGCTAAATTCCGATGGAACCATTAAGCCCTCTTTCGGGGTCATATCGGCATACGAAGCACCTAATGGACCCGGGGTACGAACCGACGGGTTTGGGTACTCCGGCTATAAAATTAATACTTCATTTGACTCCCTCCTGGCCAAAGTAATTACTCACTCACCCTCCGGTCTTTTCCAGAATGCTATTAGAAAAAGCCTTCGCGCGTTATCCGAATTCAGGTTGGAGGGATTGGACGTAAATATCAGTTTACTGCAAGCGATACTGAACCACTCGGATTTTATAGAAAACCGTATTCATACTCGCTGGCTCGATGAAAATCTTTCAGAGTTAGCTAATACAGACAACCAAGAAAGGTCGTTTAACGCCAGTGCAATTCCTGAAAAAGTTTCTTCAGACACAGGCTATGCCGGAGCCCGAGTTGATAGCCATGATCCAATGGCACTCTTCCAATACGATGCTGAAGTCAAAGCAACTCAGGATTCCTCAACCAGTTTAAATTTAGAACCCGTCAATCAAGGCCCCGATGGATCAACTGCGCTCATTGCTCCCATCCAAGGGACGATTGTTTCTATTGATGTGGAAGTCGACTCTGTGGTTGCCAAAAACCAACCGGTCGCCGTTATAGAAGCGATGAAAATGGAACATGTAATCGTTGCCTCTGAAGCTGGCATCGTTCGCGAAGTAACAATGGCTATAGGTGACGTTGTTCGGGAGAGCCATCCGATCGTATTCTTAGAAGAAAGAGACGACGTTGACGCTGATGCAGCAGCAACAGGTGGTGAAAACGCGGATCCCGATTACATAAGACCAGATCTTCAAGAAACACTAGCTCGCCATGCCTTAACGCTAGATGAAAATCGTCCGGAAGCAGTTGCCAAAAGAAGAGCTCGAGGATTCCGGATGCCTCGCGAAAATATTAAGCAACTGGTTGATGCTGAATCATTTCAGGAATACTGGCCGCTTATCGTAGCGCAACAGCATACGAGGCATGACATTGATAAACTGCGTAAAAACACCCCAACTGATGGAGTCATTGCCGGTACCGCTTCGGTAAATGGTGAATTATTTAAAGACGAGATGTCACGGGTTATGGTTGTTTCTTACGATTATACAGTTCTTGCTGGAACCCAGGGGCACCGTGGCCATTACAAACAAGACCGGATTTATGAAATGGCAGGACGCTTTAAACTTCCCGTGATTTTGTTTTCGGAAGGAGGCGGGGGCAGACCAGGAGATGACGATACGGGACCCCGCGTGGCAGCAGACACACATACCTTCACGCAATTTTCCCAACTGAGCGGCCTGGTTCCTATGGTAGGCGTTAACCACGGCCGTTGCTTTGCAGGCAACACTGCTCTGCTAGCTTGCTGCGATGTAATTATTGCCAGCGAGGGTTCTACCATTGCCATGGGTGGTCCTGCGATGATCGAGGGTGGTGGGTTAGGCGTCTATACGCCCGAGGAAGTCGGACCCATGTCATTTCAAGTACCCAACGGGGTAGTCGATATACTGGTGGAAACCGAAGAAGAGACAGTAGAAGTTGCAAAAAAATACCTTTCCTACTTCCAAGGAAATCTCGCAGAATGGGAAGCACCCGACCAGCGCTCGCTCCGACACGTCGTCCCCGAAAATAGAGTCCGTATATACGATATGAGGGAAATTATTTGGACATTAGCGGATAAGGACTCTGTGTTGGAAATAAGAGAAAAATTCGGTGTCGGGATTATTACTGCCTTCATCCGGATAGAAGGGAAGCCCATGGGAGTCGTAGCCAACAACCCTCATCATCTGGCAGGAGCTATAGATTCCGATGGAGCAGATAAAGGTGCACGGTTTCTGCAGCTTTGCGATGCTTTCGATATTCCGGTGTTAAGTCTGATGGATTGTCCCGGCATGATGGTGGGTCCAGACGTGGAGAAAACTGCACTGGTTCGCCATTGTACTCGCATGTTTAATACGGGCGCCAACCTCACCACACCACTTTTCGGCGTAATTGTGCGCAAAGCATACGGGTTGGGAGTACAAGCAATGTGTGGTGCCAGCACGTTAGTTGGCTTTTTCACTGTCGCGTGGCCGACAGCAGAATTTGCGGGCATGAATATAGAAGGAGCAGTAAAGCTTGGTCATCGGAAAGAAATAGCAGCCCTTGAAAACGCTGACGACCGCAAGGCTGAATTTGACCAGAGGGTGGCGGAAGCTTATGAGGATGCTCGTGCAATCAATGCCGCTACGGGAGGAGGGATTGATGACGTAATTGACCCTGCTGAGACCCGCACTTGGATAGCAAATAGTCTTCGTCGATTACCACCCACCCCACCAAGGGAAGGAAAAAAATACTCCTATATCGATACTTGGTAAGATCACTCGGCACCCTACCAACTTCTACATGCAATCCCCAAATCGAATTTTTTATACCTATTCTTATTTAAGCGGACTGTGAGCTGTTTCCGGTAGTCGAAAAATAAAATAAACAGACAGAAGTGAGGCAAACAACACATAATATGCAGGGGAAACGGGGGACCCGGTAGCAGCAATTAGCCATGTAGCTATAAACGGAGCAAACCCCCCAAATATTGCGACGGCCAGGCTGTATCCT
Organism: uncultured Rhodospirillaceae bacterium; assembly: GCA_964515905.1. Lineage (GTDB taxonomy): Bacteria > Pseudomonadota > Alphaproteobacteria > UBA7887 > UBA7887. The sequence continues at coordinate 4,288 of CAZEWK010000064.1, forward strand.
ATAGACATTCCGGTAGCACGGTTACTTGTACTAAATATTTCAGCAATTGCGGCGGGGCCAGGACCCGAGTATAGGGCTATCAGGAGACCAAAGAGGGCTTGGGCAAGAAAAATTCCAATTATTGAGGGGGCCACTAATAGCATTCTAAAGACGGGGTATACTGCTATGCCAATAGTTACGCAGGACGCAATAAGGAGTGGCTTTCGTCCAATTTTATCGGAATAGTAGCCTGCGACAGGTGCTGCAAACATTAATACTAGTAGCCCAGTGGCGTTTGACCAAAGTGCGATAGAGCGCTCTACTCCTAAGTGTCTCATAGCGAATGTGGGCATATAAGCTAAGAAAATGTAGTATGAGACCGTCCAATGAATTGTAAAACCAAATGCTCGAAATGCGGATGATAATACATTCTTAACAGGCTTTGATTTTGGATCGTTAGTAGCTCTTGGATTTTCAAAAGCCGGTGTCTCGCGAACGTTGCGGCGGATATAAATGCCAACGAGTCCAATGATCGCACCGAGTAAAAATGGGATCCTCCATCCCCATTCTATAAGGTCAGACTCTCTCAAGGTCGTACTTAACAGGGCGACAAATCCGGAACCAAGAAGAAGTCCTGCTGCAACACTTATTTGCTGCAAACTTCCAGTAAGGCCGCGTCGATTCTTATCTGCCCACTCTACGATAAAAGCTGTCGAACCACCCCATTCTCCACCCGCGGAGAAACCTTGTACCAGGCGAGCCATGACGAGTAGGAGAGGTGCATAAATTCCGATGCTACTGTACGTCGGTGTTAGCCCAATGATGAGAGTCCCAAAGGCCATGAGATAAATTGTCGCCATCAGGGCAAACTTGCGACCCCTTTTGTCCGCAATTCTCCCCATTATAATGGCGCCCAAAGGACGAGCTGCGAAACCAACTCCAAATGCCGCAAATGCGGCTAAAAGAGAGGTTACTTCGTCGTCGGCAGGGAAAAAATGACTGGCTAGAAGGCTAGCCATAAATCCGTACACTGCAAAGTCATACCATTCGAGGGTATTACCCACCATGGCAGCGATAAGTGCACGCCTTGAATCCTTCTTTTGCTCGGTCTTCATGTTCTTCTAGCTTTCCTATTTATTCAAATATACAAAAGAGGAACAGTAACTATGGCGGTATGGTGCGGGTCTTTAGGACCTTGCAAAAACATTTGTATGTATTTCTTGCGGTGTTTCATATTACTATCTTATCTTAGTCTCGCTAATTGTGAGAAGACATATACTCAGAATTAGTTTGTACGAATCAGATCTAGGGGATGGGTAACGTGGCACAAACAGCAGAGATCCAAGAAACCATTTCAGGCCAACAAGTACAGAGTGACGAGACTATTTATACTCGACGAGCCCGCTATTTTGACTCGGAAAACGCTTTTAATATGGTGCTGCCCCCCGTGCCCGGCCATAGTTTTGTGAAAGAACGTGATCAAGTGTTAAACCCGGAGACGGACACACAATTGATTCAGTTGGATCAAAGCTCTGCTATGAATTTCACATTTCCGGCTACCACCCCTTTAGTACTCGCGGCATATGCAAAAATTTGCGCAGGGGATACGCTAGACTATAACCCATGCGCTTCCACCATATTTGTTTATGTCATTAAAGGGGGAGGGGCTAGCGAGCAAGGAAAAGAGAGGATCGAATGGGGCGAAGGCGATGTTTTCTCTTTGCCGGGAGGCGTTCCTATTACGCATTCTAGTGGTGCTCAGGACAGTATTCTTTGGTTGGTTACAAATGAGCCACAACTTGCTTTTGAGCGGTTGGCACCTCCAAATCTGGACTCTGCACTAGTCCAGGCTACACACTTTCCTGCGGATGAAATAAAGCGAGAACTTGTACTTGCAGATGAAAAACTGAACGATCGTCTTACAGCGGGTCTGGCAGTTGTTTTATCGACTAAGAACTTAGAAGAGAGCCGAAATATTTCGCCATCATTGACGCTTGCGATGAATCAGTTGCGTGCCGGTGGTGTTCAACCCCCACATCGCCACAATTCTGTGGCCGTGTCCTTAGTGGTTAACGGCCCTGATTGCTTTTCAATGATTGATGGGGTTCGAAAGGATTGGGAGCCATGGGCGACCGTTGTTACTCCTCCCGAAAGCGTTCATTCACATCACAACGATGGCACAGGTCAAGCCAACTGGCTGATAGTACAAGATGGAGGTTTATACTACCACTGTCGTACAATGGGCTTTAGTTATTCGTAGTTAGAACTTGGTCAATTTTCTGTAGTGTTCCAAAGACGAGGTATTAGCTCTGGTTCTTGTTGAGTTCTTTGTGTCTGCTTCTCTCTACGCACAAAAGTATAACCTCGAGTCCCCAAAAGAAAGGTAGTGAAACATGGTACCGAAATATCAGCATGCCCTAATCGTTGGGGCGGGGTCCGGACTCTCTGCGTCCCTGGCACGGATATTTAGAGATCAAGGCCTCCGTGTGACTTTGGCTGCCCGCACTGTGAAGGATTTAGAACCACTCTGTGCTGAAATCGGGGCTACAGCAATCTCGTGTGATGTTGCCAATGGAGAGGATGTGTTATCGCTGTTCGCCACTCTTGAAGAGTCGTCGCCGGATGTGGTGGTCTACAATCCCAGTGCTCGTGAGCGAGGGCCCTTTGTGGGGCTAGACGCAAAGGGTGTAAAAGACGGTTTGATGATCACGGCCTACGGCGCGTTTTTGGTTGCGCAGGAGGCGGCAAAGAGAATGGTTTCCAATGGGCATGGCGCCATTTTGTTCACTGGCGCTTCAGCGTCGGTCAAAGGTTATGCCCAGTCGGCACCTTTCGCGATGGGTAAATTCGCTCTTCGAGGTCTCGCGCAAAGCATGGCTCGAGAGCTACATCCAAAGGGGGTGCATATTGGTCATTTTGTGATCGATGGAGGAATTCGTAGTCAACAACGAGCGGAGCGGATCGATGAGCCAGGCAACCCTGACAGCATGCTTGACCCGGCCGCTATAGCTCAGACTTACTGGAATTTTTTACAGCAGGATCGGAGTATCTGGAGCTGGGAGATTGAGTTGAGGCCCTGGGTCGAAAAATTTTAATCGATGGTTCTAAAGGGGATCCCTTTAGAGCACATCGGTGGCTCTCATGAGAGCAGACAAACCAACTCTACTAGTTATTAAATCCCCAAATCCATTTGATTGTAATTTTTAAGAACGGTGTCACGCGTTTGTTGCGACCAACGCAGTGAATCGGCTGCCTGCATCATTGGGTGATATACATACGGTGTCTCGTCGGGATAACTCTGTTTTCTAGCGTCAATGGCTAGCTGGATAATTTTCGAGCGGCCATGAATGCGCGCGTCATCATAGAAAAAGGATTTTTCACTTTGGACATCCCACCCTTGCACTCCTTGGACCGAGGCACGTCGGTGAAAACCAAAGACGAAAGTCACGCGTGTCTGATCTGATATATTGGGGAAGGAGCAGTGAAGCATTTGTCGGCTACAGACGGCAATATCACCGGCACTACACAACAAAGGTACAGCTCCGGGCAGCTGATCTGAGCCACCGTTTTCCATAATCAACTTTTTTATATCGGCTTTACCTTTGTCATGGCTCTCCGGAATGATCCAAAGCGCATTCATCGAATTGGTGGGATACAACTGTGCCATAAAGTTAAACCCGTGTGTCCCGGCATCGAGGTTAGGACTTTCCCAGTGCGTCGTACCGTCCTGATGCCATGATACCGCGGCGCCATAGTGAGCAGGTTTAACCCAGACAGCTTCTTTAAAAGGTACAAAATCGGGGCCGTTGATCGACTCGGCAACCCGCAATAATTTCGGGTGTCCATATAGTCTAAGATTGGACTCCATAATCTGCATACTTCCGCCAATGGTCAGGAGTACTTCCTCTGGCCCATCAGAAGGTGCTTCAAATTCAGTCATTTTGACAGGGTAGCGACCACTGGTGCTGTCTGTAGCACCCATTGGGTCACTCAAAGGTTTAGCAAATCGGAACTTGGTACTCTCAAACTCCAGATCAATAGAGGGTCTGCCCTGCGCGTCAAACTTCGAACCTTGATGGGTGGGAGCACGTGCCATCATACTTTCAAAATCTGCTACTAAATGTCCGACTTCCGCGGAGCTGATAACATCTTCAAGAACATAGAAGCCATAACGCCAATACGCATCCAAAATATCAGGATGTAGCTCCCCTTCGTCGGTGAATTTAAGCGGTCCGCGATTGGGTAGCGTATAGGCCTGTATCTCGCCCCTACTGAAGTAATCATTCATGTAGCTATCTCTGTTTTCTAGTCACCGTAACTACGCTAAATACCATCTTTATAGTTGCAATGCCAGTTCCACTGCCAACAGGCTTTATTTCTTAGCAACAATAAAGTCGACGTTCACCCATCTTCATTTCCAGGACGCCACGCCAAGTTCGTCACTGAAGAATAGTGTAATCAGGGGGTTTTTTGTATCAAGACGATTGAATTCTTAGCGCAAGCAGGTATTCACTTGTCATGCGCAGATAAAACAACTCAGAATTTACCCTCTGAGTGGGCTATTCTGTTACCGAAGTAAATCACTTCGTGGTGCTTCCTATTTTCCGAGTTTTATGAGTTACGAGTACTAGAAAGCCTACAGCAGCGGCTGCACTTCCTATCGCCAAAAAAGCAGAATCAAAACTATCTGTTTGGGCAATGATTAAACTAAATAAGCTAGGTCCAACTGTTGCTCCTAGGAAGCTAAAGAATATAGTGCCGCTGGTGGCAACTGCCACATTTTTTTGATCTACGACCTTAGAAATTTCCGCAAGGGAAACACCGGACCAACCGCCAACAAATATCCCAGTGGCTGCTGCAATTCCAAATACTATCTTCATTGACCAGGTGCCTTCGACTAGGGCAAGGATGTAGAACATAATTGCAATCGAAAGTCCTATCACGCCAAGTAGTTTAGTTGCTGATAGAAAACGATCGGTAGCCCACCCCAGAAAAACACGGGTTACCATTCCAGTTATTTGCATGGTTGAAAATGCACTTCCCGCGAGGACTAAAGAAATCTGAAATTTAGTGACGAGATAGGTGACGAATATTGCATTCATAGAGTTTTGGGCAGCGGCAAATGTAAACGTTATCAGTGCTAGGATTCTTAAGTTTGGATGAGCCAACACATAACCAATCGAATGCCAAGGCAACATTAAAGAAGAACCAGGTGGTTGTCGGTCATCCTGTTTGGATCGTAAAGGATGGATCAAGAATCCTGATGCAAACACCAATACGCCTAAAGACAGCACAGCGGTGCGCCATCCAAAACCAACAACGAGAATGGGGACTAATAGGCCAGCTATTAAAGCTCCAAAAGAAACTGTGCTTTGTTTTAAAGAAAAAACTATTCCACGACGGCGATGGGGGGTCACATTTGCTAATATTTGGCTTGCAGCGGGCGTTGCTAAACCATACCCAAATCCAGCGGTGATAGCGGCAATTGTAATAACACCAAGTTGACCAGACGCAGTTGCTATTAAAGCGGATCCCGAAGTAATGAGAGCGACTTGGCTCATTGTAATTGCTCCGAATCGACGCGATAGATAGCCACCTAAGATAATAGAAACTAATGCGCCAGTAAAAACCAAGGAGGAATATATCCCAATCCATTTGGCGTCCAGTCCGATATCAGCGGCAAGTTCTGGAGCCAGCACGGGAACAGTAACCGTCGCGATCATCAACATTGCTTGCACTAGCATTACCGCTGCTAACGGCCACACAAATTGGGGCATAAGGATTTGAACTCTATGTAATCGCAAAAGATTGTTAGTTTTAAGAGAAATGATCTTTATAAGACTATTTATCCTGAGCCAAGTAACGATGAAATTCGTAACTCGGACTGAGATCGGGGCCAAATTGTGGTAGCGTATGTCCGCTCCTATTGAACCGGCGTTATTTCCTGTATCACCAGTAGTGTATCTTTAAAAGACGGTCGTCGCTCAATCAGGGTCGAAAAAGTGTGCAGGCTTGGATAGGATTTTTCCCAAGAAAAATGGGGTAACCGAAGGTCCAAATAAGATAATGCACAACCGACAGAGACGTCTGCAAGAGTCATCTTTCTGCCAACAAACCATCCTTCATCCCTCAGTTGGGTATCGAGAAAACATAAGCTTTTTTCTAACTTTTTCTCTTGTCGCTTGATCCAGTCAATGCTTTGCAATCTTTCCAAACGATGCGATTCCAAAACAATGAGAATCACAGCATTCGACATGCCGTCTGCTATTGCCTCTATTTTCCGAGTATATATCTGGTCATCTGCTGCAGACGGTAAGAGAGGCTTGTTAGGAACCTTCTGCTCTAGGTAGTCAAATATGACCCGACTATCAAAAAGAACGTCCCCCTCATCAGTTGTCAAAACAGGAACTTGGCCTAATGGATTCAACTTGCCGATGGTTGTGTCAATATCCCAGGGGTTTTCTACTGACTCACAGCAAGTTATGTTTTTCTCCCGAATGACAATGCGAATTTTTCTGGCGAAGGGACTTGGGGTTGCAATGGTCAGGTGCATAGTTAAAAGCCGGGGGTTCTTATAGGAACAAACATTGACTCTATCGGAAAGTACAGCGTTAGAAAGAGGAAAAGTGATACATACAAAAATAAACAGAATGATATCTACTATTGACCCTTAAAGCAGAAGTTTTATTGTACATCACACGTGGTGATTTGTTCGACCAGCTTGCGACCACGATAAACAAACCAAAGCTAAACGGTCGGAGTGTAGAGACCCCGACCAAAATTGGCCGGGGTTTTTTGATTCGGTATGGGAGAAAAAAATGGGAAAAAGGAGTCCTCAGGAAGTTGTCGGACGTCGACAGACCAATTTGGTTCGCGGTGGAATAGAAAGATCCCAGTTTGATGAGTTGTCTGAAAGCATGTTTCTTACTTCAAGTTACGCTTATGGCAGCGCGGAACAGGCGCAGAGAGCATTTAAAGGTGAAGAAGATCACTATCTTTATTCCCGGTACGGGAACCCTACGGTTTCGGTATTCGAGAATCGAATGAAGATGATCGAGAATGCGGATATATGCCAAGCTACGTCGAGTGGTATGGGGGCCATGTTTGCTTCACTGGCCTGCATGTTAAAAGCAGGTGATCGACTTGTTGCATCCAAAGCATTGTTTGGGTCCTGCGATTACGTTTGTTCGGTCTTAATGCCAAAGTATGGTGTAGAGGTAGTTACTATTTCGAGTTCTGACATAGAAGCATGGGAAGACGCATTGTCTCAACCGACGTCAGCTGTATTTATAGAAACTCCTTCTAATCCTATGATGCAAATGTTTGATATTGAAAAAATTGCTAAGCTAACGAAGCAGTCCGGTGGACGTTTGATTGTAGATAATGTTTTTGCGACTCCGGTTTTTCAACAGCCTATGGAGCTTGGAGCCGACATAGTAGTTTATTCGACGACAAAACATATAGACGGTCAAGGTCGGACGGTAGGAGGTGCGATTCTTACCAACGATCAGGAATATTATGAGGACTACTTACGCACGTTTATTCGCCACACTGGTCCTACGCTTAGTCCATTTAACGCGTGGGTCCTTACAAAATCATTGGAGACCATGGATCTACGAGTGCGCCAACAGGCAGCCAATGCACATACAGTAGCAAAATTTCTTTTAGACCATAAAAGTGTGGAACGTGTCATTTTTCCAGGTTTAGAAAACCATAATCAATACGATCTAGTAAAACGACAAATGAGTGGTCCAGGTACGATGGTTGTAGCCGAGCTAAATGGAGGGAAAGAGGAAGCGTTTAAATTTTTAAATTCACTTAAGCTGATCGATATTTCGAATAACCTTGGGGATGCCAAAAGCATGGTGACCCATCCTGCCTCTACCACCCACCAACGTCTGAGCAATGAAGAGCGATTAGAGCTCGGAATTAAAGAAAATCTTGTTCGTTTTTCAATAGGTCTAGAGGACCCCGAAGATATTAAAGATGATATTTCCCAGGCCTTAGCCTAGAGTTGCTCGCTATTTGGAAACAAATTATGTCTGTTGCCAGGGGAGATTTGAAAGTTTCCAACCACCCGATTTCCCACGGTGGCTATTCTGGTCCTTGTCTCCTTCAAATCCTTCTAAAATATTGTATGAATTGGGATATCCCTCATTTGTTATCGCAATGGCGGCAGCAATGGATCGCTGGCCCGATCGACAAAGAAAAAGAATTTTAGAGTCCTGGTTTTTTATTTGATTTTTTATCTCATCAATAAAATTTGGATTATCCACGCCACCAGGGAAACGAACCCATTCTGAGAAGACTGCATTCTTCCCGATAGGCGATAAGTCAGGTACACCAACGAAACTCCATTCAGCGGCGGTACGACAATCTACCAGGAAACTATCCTTTTCGTTTTCCAGGATTTTCCAGGCTTCTTCTGGCGTCACGTCTCCCGCATAGCCATCTGACATCAAAAGCTTCCTTTAGGCTGTAACATATTATGGGCAATGAGATAATTTATAGAACTCTATTGTATAGCAACCGCCAAAAAAACAATAGGGGACCATTGCGTTCATATTGATTGTGTTAATCCTCCATAACCAGGTACGCTTTTGCGGGCTGAGAAAGGCGGAATAAGTTATGAAAAGAAAAAGGCTTGATGGAAAAGTCGCCATTGTTTCTGGTGCCGGTCAACGTGCTTCATTGATTGGGACCGGGCGAGCTAGTGCCATTTTATTTGCCCGTGAGGGGGCCAAAGTATGTCTAGTAGATTGGAACCCGGAAAGTGCTGCAGAAACAAAGGCATTAATACATTCGGAGAAAGGCGAAGCTTTTGTTAAACAGGCAGATGTCACGAAGGATGAGGCTTGCAAAGCTGTCGTCGAGTCCTGTGTTAAAGAATACGGCGCCTTGCATATTGTTTTGAACAACGTTGGTGGTCCGGGTTCTGGCGATGTAACAGAGATCACTGAGAATCTGTGGGAAGAATCGCTAGATCGGAATCTAAAAAGCGCGGCGTTCATGAGTAAATATGCGGTTCCCGCTATGGCAAGTTCGGGGGGAGGTTCTATCATCCATGTTTCTTCCATAGATGGGTATCGGGCCGGGGCTTCTCGAAACATCCCATATTCAGTTGCAAAGGGAGGGGTCATTCAACTTACGCGAGCTATGGCCGTTCATCATGGTAGAGACAAGATACGGGTTAATTGCATTGCTCCGGGCCATTTGTATGGCCCGTTTGTGGAGCAGGTTCCCGACGAATGGCGTGAACTGAGGAGAAGAGCGGGACCTCTAGGTACAGAGGGTGATGCGTGGGATGTTGCTTGGGCAGCAGTTTTTTTAGCGAGTGACGAATCTAAGTGGATTTCGGGGGTCATATTGCCCATTGATGCGGGATTGCAAGCAGCAACGCCTCTATCGGTTTTGGATAATTTGATATGATAGGGGGAGCTTTGGTAGCTATTGTTAGTGTATTTAGGGTGCAGCTACCTTAGGCTTATAGAATGAATTTCTTGTAATTTACATAAAGGGAGACAAGACAGTTATGGCGAAGATGACGGGCGGAAGGTTTTTGGCAGAGAGTGCACTTGGGTATGGCATCCAACATATCTTTTGGATGCCATACATTGGGCCCAGGGTAATTATGGAGTTTGAAGCGCTTGGTGGGAAAGGCGTCCAGGCCCATAGTGAAAAGGCCGCTGTCTATATGGCAGATGCCTATGCGAGAGTGCGTGGCGGCCCTAGTTTGTGTATGGCGCAGTCCGTAGGAGCTCTCAACCTGTCAGCCGG